>NZ_JAODNM010000113.1 GCF_025464955.1 Amycolatopsis sp.
CAATTCTTCCAAAGCCGCGCTTGCAGCCTCGGGATTCGGCGCCGTATAGATCGGTTTGATATCCCGCTTCATCGCATCCCAGTCGACCCGGGACGCGAGCCGGAACGTATTGCGAATCAGGTGGATGTTATGCCGATATCGGCATAACATCCATTACTCCGACATCGTGACATCGCCAGCACGGGCGCCGCCCCCAGTAGCAACCCCTGTCCCCACCGAACACGAAACCCGGCCGCTACCACGCACCAGACCCCCTCGCGGCCTTCCTCGAAGGCCTCTGATTATGCCGAGCCGACCTTGAACTGAAGGAACGAGCTCTCGCCAGAACCACACCACCTTGCAGATAGATCTGAGTGGTGTTGACGTTCTCGTGGCCGAGCCAGAGTGCGATGACGGTGACGTCGACTCCGGCGCGGAGCAGCCGCATTGCCGCGGTGTGTCGTAGGACGTGCGGTGTGACGTTCTTGGCGGCCAGCGTTGGGCAAGTCAGTGCAGCCGTGGCGGAGTGGAGGGTCAGCCGCTGTTGCAGAGCGTCTGCGCTCATGGAACCACCGTGATTGGTTGGGAACAAAGGGTTCCCAGATGGCGATGGCTGTTCCGCGAGCCAAACGCGCAGGGCAGTGACTGTGGTGTTGGTCAAGGGTGTGATGCGGTCTTTGCGTCCTTTCCCGTGGCAACTGACATGTGCTCCTGTCTCGAGGTGGAGATGACCGCGGGTCAGTGAAGTCAGTTCGGAAGCTCGGAGCCCGGTCTGGGTCGCGAGCAGAAACAAGGTGTGGTCGCGGCGTCCGGTGCGAGTGCCGCGATCCGGAGCAGCAAGCAGAGCCTCGGTTTCGGCGTCGGTGAGGAACGTGACGATTGTGTGGTCGGACCGTTTGGCCGGGATGGCCAGGACTCTGCCGATGTCGGCGGCGTGTTCGGGATGGCGTAGTGCGGCGAAGCCGAACAGGGAGTGGATCGCAGCCAAGCGGGCGTTGCGGGTTCTGACGGTGTTGCCGCGCGCGTGTTCGAGGTGATCAAGGAACGCGGCGATCACGGGCGCTTGCAGATCAGCGAAGTCCAAACGAGAGAACGGGAGCCCCGCTTGCGTGGCGGCGAAGGTGAGCAGCAGTCGCAAGGTGTCGCGGTAGGCGGCGATGGTGTGTGGGCTGGCTTGGCGTTGCTGGATCAACCGGTCAGTGAAGAACGCCTGGAGCGTCACTGTGATCGCGGTCATCACCGGCCTCCGAGGTGTGTCTCGAGCCGCCGAGCTGCTTCGGCCATGAGTTCCGGTGCGGCCTGCAGATACCAGTAAGTGTTGGCGGGCGAGACATGTCCAAGGTAAGTTGAGAGCAGCGGCAACAGTGCCGCGACGTCGCCCCCGTCGCGGTAGCACTCCAGCAAAGTGCGAACCGCGAAGGAATGCCGCAGGTCATGCGGACGTGGACGACACGACCGCGAACGAGCGGACAAGCCGGCCTGGCGGACCAGTTTCGCGAACGTCTGCCCGACGTTGTAGTTGAGCAACCGGGTTCCGGCGGTGGACACGAGGAGCGCTTCGCTGACAGGTGAAGGAAACGCATGATCACGCAAACCTTGGTAGGTTACCAGCGCAGTCATCGTGCTCTGGTGAAGCGGGATCTGGCGAGATTTGCCGAGCTTCGCGTGATGTACCAGGATCAGGCCGCCACTGATGTCGAAGTCGTTGTCGTCCAACGCAAGTACTTCACCGATGCGCATTCCGGTCACCGCGAGCAGACTGATGAGCGTCTGCATCGTGGATGTCCGCAGCGGTGTTCGCAACCGCTCGGCCTGCGCGAGCAATGCCGCGATATCGGTGTCGGAATAGAGATAGGGAACGGTGCGGCGGCCTCGCCCGGGTAGCAGCCCGGGTGGCGGGACTTCTGTGGCCGGGTCGAGCGTGTGCAGGTAGGCGGCGAAGCTGCGGACCACCGACAACCGCATCCCCAGCCAGCCCGGGCTGGCTGGAGCGGGCAGGCTCGCCCAGGCCACCGTGGTGACCGTATCGGTGCGCTGCTCGTCGAGATAGGTGAGGAATTGGGCGAGCAGCTTGGCGTCACGTTTCAGGCTGAATCCGAGACTGTGCCGCAAGTCCAGGTAGTCGGCCAGTGCTGTCCGGAGCGTCGTCATGACACACCTGCCGGCCACGGCCGTGCCAAGGTGCGCAGTGTCGCGGTGTCAACCTTGGCGTAGACCGCTGTGGTCAGTGGGCGTCGGTGCCGTAGCACCTGACCGATCTCGGCCAGCCCGGCGCCGGCGGCCAGCATCGATGTTGCCGCGGTGTGCCGCAGCCGATGCGCGTAGATCGCGCCCAGGCCCGCCCTGCGCCCGGCCGCGGCGACCGCTTGGGTGACTCCACCGGAGGTCAGGCCCCGATGTGGCGCTTTCACTCGGATGAACACCGACCGGTCAAGTGCTGTGACAGGCCTTCCTGACCGGAGGTACTCCACAATGGATTCACCGACGTCGGCGGGCAACGGGAGCCGATCGTGGCGGTCTCCCTTGCCCCGCACCGTGATCTCGCCCCGCCGCCAATCGATGTCCTCAAGTCGCATGCCAGCGACCTCTCCGGCCCGTAACCCCGTCCGGGATAGCAGTGTCAGCATCGCGAAGTCCCGCAGTCCAGAAGGACTTCCGAGGTCACACGAATCCAGCAGGGCATGGACATGCGCTGGTTGCAACGCCTGCGGCAGAGCTGGCCGCCGGTTGGCGACCTTAGGCACCACGTCCGCCAGTGACACGGCCAGAACACCATCCACATACCAAAAACGCAACAGCGACCGTAGTGCGGACGCTAACCGCTGCAGCGTCTTCGGGGCCAGCCGATGGGACTCCGACACCATGAATGACGTGACCTCACCGGGCGTCAGCTCATCCAGACCTACGCCGTTCCTACGCGCACAAATCACGACGAACGGCCGGATCAGCTCGATGTATCCGCGGGCCGCGGCGTCCGTTAAACCCCGCTCGGCAAGCAGATAGCCACGGAAACGTTCCACCAGCACATCGACCGGATCCGACACGGAATCCGCCGTCAGAGCCGGCGTGACACCGCGGTGCCGTAGATACGACAGCAACGGTTCCAACGCCTTGGCTGAACGCAACGACCGGTAGCGGGCCCGGCGCGCGACCAGGAACGCGTCCACCGCCGACGGTGTCAGCGCCGCGACGTCCAAGGCCTCGCTGTCCAGCCATCGACTCAGATGCGCGGCCAGTTCCAACTGTTTGCTTGCTGACAGCGGCGTGTAGCCCGTGCGCGTCAACTCTGCGGCGAACCCCGACGCGAACAACTCCAACGGGCCTTCAACCCGGGTCCCTGACACATCAACCATGATCGCTTCCCTCTCCAGATAGTGGACAGACAAGCGTCAAGTCAACCCCTGATTATGCCGACATCGCCAGCCCTTGAACCTCACTGACCTGCACCAACAGTCGCGACGTCGGCATAATCACGATATCGGAGTAATGCACGTTATGCCGATATCGGCATAACATCCACCTGATTCGCAATACGTTCCGGCTCGCGTCCCGGGTCGACTGGGATGCGATGAAGCGGGATATCAAACCGATCTATACGGCGCCGAATCCCGAGGCCGCAAGCGCGGCTTTGGAAGAATTGGAGGTCAAGTGGGGTAAGAAGTATTCGGAGGCGCCGCAATCGCTGCCGCCGATGGCGCTGCCTTGGTCGCGGGTGGAGCTGCTGCTGTCGCAGGTGGCCTCGTTATGGCGTCTGGTGGTCTCGGCAGTTTGGAAGACCTCAATTGGGATCCCGGCGACGGACGTAGTGACGACGGGTACCATGCGCCGGAGAGTCGTGAGCAACAGCAAGCAGACGCTGACCGTGCCTGGAGTGAGATCGAGCGGCGTGCAGGCAGAACCCTGAGCAAAGCTCAACGGCGGGCGTGGCACGACGAGATTACGGGACGTGGGTACGGTTATGATCGCATCCTCAAAGAAGGCATAGAACTGTTCTGCAAAGGAGGCTGACTGTGTCTGATCTGGCTGGCCGCACTCAAGGGCTGCCGGGTGACTGACCTCGGGAGAACCGTGAACATGGTGGAAGTCGGTCTGCGACGAGGTGATGCGATTTATCGTCTGCATGTACAGTGTCCATTTCGCGTAGTCCGGGGTAGTCGGATCCTCCTGGGGTCAGTCGACCTTGCCTACTCTGCTGATCGCAACGTGGATGCGAAGGTGGCATACGACATGCGAACCACGATGTATGATCGAAATGCGCAGATACTCACCAGCAAATTGAGTTCTGGGGATTTCCCCGTGCTTGATGCCGAGTTGGACGAGAATGGCGCGTTTTTCTTCGAAATTTCCGAAGCCGTCAGGTTTGAAATATTTCCGGCATGTTCCGGCGCCGTGGAAGGTTGGCGACTGTTCGAGAAGGGGTCTGATGTGCACTATGTCTATCCTGATTCGGCTGATCGGGACTGAGGTCTCGTTGACCTGAGGGGTGGGGAGGTGTCTCGATCCTGGATCGGTGCTCTGCCATTCGGCTTCGCGCTCGGCCCGTGTCACCATGCGCATCCCGAACGCTTCGGCCTCCGCAGCCATCTCGGGATCGGCGGGCCGGAACGAGCAAGTGAGGTGGTCTCAGTTGACCAGTGCGGGCAAAGGCGTCGCTGCCGTGATCGTGGTGACGGCGCCGCCCGGTGGATTGCTTGTAGCTTGGGGAGGCAGGAAGCCGAGGCCGACCAGGTCTGCCGTTGGGTTGGGGTAGTTGTGGTACTCGCCCCCGCCCACCGATGCGTCGTACTGGGTAACGAAGTCGATGAACAACGGACTCGAACGCCTGTTCGTCGCATCGATGCGGTAACTGTTCAGGCCATTTTGTTGCTGTGAGTGGGTATGTGCGATGATCTTGTTGTGGGAGAGGGTGTTCGTCCGTCATACGACGAGCTGGCTGCGCTGGTCGCAGCGCAGGCTCTCAAGCTCGCGCGTGCGCGCGAGGAGATCACCGCGTTGCGCGCCGAAGTCGCTGCGTTGAAACGGCGCCTGGGCACCAACTCGGGCAACTCCTCGATGCCACCGTCATCGGACCGGTTCAGCGAACCCGCCCCCAAGTCACTGCGCGGCAAGACCGGACGCAAACAGGGCAAGCAGCCCGGCGCTCCCGGAGCGAACCTGTCACCGGTCGAGAACCCGACACGATCGTCGACCACACACCGTCGGCGTGCGCGGGATGCGGCGCGGGTCTGCGCCGCGCCCACAACACCGGGACGATCCGGCGCCAGGTCGTGGACCTGCCACCGGTCCGCCCGACGGTGACCGAGCACCGCCTGCAGCGACTGAAGTGCCGAGGATGCCGCCACGTCACCACCGCGCCCGGACCGGCCGAAGCGACCGCGCCCGCCTGCTACGGACCGAACGTGACCGCGTTGGCGGTCTACCTGCTGACCTACCAGCACATCCCCGTCGCCAGGACAGCGCAACTGCTCGAGGACCTGCTGGGGCTCCCGGTGTCCACCGGCTGGGTCGCCGGTGTCCTCACCCCGGTCGCCACCAAGCTCGACGGGTTCGCCCAACGGGTCGAGCGGGCGTTACAGCTGGCGCCGGTGGCGTACGTCGACGAGACCGGTATCCCAGTCGAAGGCAAGGCCTGGTGGCTGCACGTCGCCTGCACCCCTCACCTCACCGCGTACCTTCCCCACAGCCAGCGCGGCGGTGAGGCGATGGACGACTTCGGGATACTCAACCGGTTCCACGGCATCGCCGTCCACGACGGACTGAAGTCCTATCAGGACTACGGACGGGCCCACGCCCGGTGCAACGCCCACCACCTGCGTGAACTGGTCGCAGCCAGCGAAGCCTTCCCGGAGCACACCTGGCCACTGATCGCGATCAAGACCCTCGAAGAACTCAACACCGCCGCCCACACCGCACGAGACACCGGCCTGGACGCAATCCCCGCCCACATCGTTGACCCGCTGATCTCGAGGTTCGTCCGCACCGTCAACCTCGCGGGGAAGACCATGCCGAGCAGCTGGCAGGCCTTGCCGTGGTCGGACCACCCCCGCCTGCGCGGGGAAGACCCCGCGAAGGGGGCTCCCGTCATTGTGCGGCCAGGACCACCCCCGCCTGCGCGGGGAAGACGGCAGCGGTCGCGAGACCGACACCGATAGAGACGGACCACCCCCGCCTGCGCGGGGAAGACGGAGATGGTGGAGAGGATCTTCTCGTCGGCCTGGGACCACCCCCGCTCGCGCGGGGAAGACAAGACGCTGCGGGACCTCGGCCTGCTGCAGGTGGGACCACCCCCGCTCGCGCGGGGAAGACTCGGGTGGAGTGGCCGGCAAAGTCGGCACGGCCAGTCCCGGAGGTTCGACGGCCAGCGCGGCCGCGGGCGGGAAGGGCGCGAACAGCCTGGGCGGAGCAGGCGCTGGCAGGGGCAAAGGCGAGGGCTCGGAGGACACTGAGCACAAGTCGAAGGTCCTGCTCTCGGCCGGCGACCCGGACAACGTGTTCGGCGACGGTCTCCCGAAGACCACGCCGCCGGTCATTGGTATCTGACGCCGTTTCGCGATCCGGGGGAACGACATACGATGCGGTTCGAATTGAGCCTGCTCGCGTACGACGTCGTGCGGGAGCAGGAGACCCACGGTGACCCTCACCCGACGTTGGCACGCGGCAAACTCTGGTACGACCCGGACGAGCGTCAACAGCTCGCTGTCGACGTCCAAGACGAGCTCGAGCAAGCCGGGCTGGCCCGCAACGGACGGCCGAGCTCGGCGTTCGTCGATCTGATTCACTTGATCGAGCGTCCTGAGGTCGAGTACTACATGCGGGGCACGATCCGCAACCGCTCTGTCTCGGTCCGGGTGGCGCGGTCCAGCCGTGACGCCGCGTTGGTGATTGCCAACGCCGACACGATGTTCGTCTTCCCGAGCAATCCGGACCGGGCGATCCGCGACGTCGTCGAGCAGCTCCCCGACACCCCGGGCGCCCACATCCAGTCGCTGTCGTTCGCCCAGGTCGACCTCGACGACGTCGCGGCGGGCCATGTCACGGGGCGGACGAGCGGGAGCATCGCGGATGCGAAGGCGGCTGCACGGTGGCTGCGCGCTCCGCGGACGAACGCCGGTCGTCTCTATGCTGGTGTCCGCGAAGGGCACATCGGCCGGCGGCGCTCCGAGGACCCGCCGTTCTGGGCGGACACCGAGTACGGGCGCATCGTCATGACCAAGGACACGACCGGCTGGTTTACCCTCTTCGGAGCAACCCCGCCGGATCTGGAAACCGTGTTCCACCAGCTTGAGGCAGCATTGGGCTGACGCCCACCATGATCTCGCTGGCTGTTCACTCGCTGGCGGGCGAGGCCCCTCGGCGCGACACCTCCCCCTCGTTCGCGCCGAGGGCTCCCTCGCGGTCAGGGCGTGGGCGGTTTCGGGTCCGGCGGGTAGCCGTCCGGTGCTCCGGTGATCGGCTGGGCCATGACGTGGACCTCGAACCTCGTGGTGTCGTAGCCGCCGGCGTCCCACGCCCGATCGGGGTCCGCGTAGCGCCATTCCTGTCCCGTTGCGCGCTCGCGCAGCAACCAACCCACGTGCCTGGCCTCCTCAGCTGAGCCGCCGCGGCCTTCCCCGCCGGGCGGCGCCCGTAGTAGAACACACGTTCGACAATTGGGCAAAAGGTAGCTGCCCAGCTGAGCATCAGGGGCGGAGGTTGCCGATGGCGAGACCGGCGATCTTCTTGGCGGCTCCGCAGGGGTCGTGCTGCCAGGGCCCGGCGGTCGGGTCATCCGAGATGTCGGGTTGGATGACGACCGTGGTTGTGGTGTCGATGCCGAGCACGAGAGTGCAGGCCAGCGGCTCGCCGGCCAGGCTGCCGTCCTTGCCGGTCTGGATGTTGATGATGACGCCGGGATAACCGTCCACGGTGGCTTCTTCCCAGTGGTTGCCGGTGTCGAACCCTCTAGAGTGGTAGTAGTAGAAGTGGTTCAGGCTGTGGTCCTGCACCGACGGGTCCCAGAAGATGGTGATCCTCGACTGGTCGAGATTGACGATGCATTCACCTGTGCTGCCCGCCGCAGGAGCTGACACGCGGGTGAACCCGATGCTGGTGAGTTGTGCGGCGGTGATCGCTGAGCAGGGGGCGGCGGTGAATTTGGCTCCGTTGAGCGGTGAGGGGATCGGTGGGCTGGGTACCACCGTGGTCGTCGGGGGCAGTGCGCTCGGTGTGATCGTCTGGTGGCAGCCGGCCACGGCGAGCAAGCCGACCACTAGGGCTGCTGCAGCCCATCGTCGGGTTGTGGTGCTCACGAGTCGTCGGCTCCGGGTTTGATGGTCCAGCGTTTCGGATTGCCGATGACCTCCGTGCTCGACCCGACCGCCAGGAGCGGCGGGAAGTTGGTCTGGATGACCGTGAAGTCAAGTCCGGAGCCGACCAAGTTCCCGATGTTCGTGATTGTCGAGCCGAGGGCGCTGTTGCAGTCGCGCCAGAAGGTGGCAAAGGCCGTATTGATCGTGTCGATGACGTCCTTGGCTTCGATGGCGTCCAGAATCGGGATGGGCAGTGAGGCGACGGCTATCGCGATTTTGCCACCGAGCTGGGACAGGTTCGCAGCACAGTTGCCGATGAGGGTGATCAGTGTCTTGTAGGTGTCGAGAACGTCTTTCGCGACGCTCGTCATCGTCGCGGCGAGCTTGATGATCTCATCCTGCCCTTTGGACAGCCTGCTGGTCGCCATGCCGGCGTACTCGGAGAACTGGGCGTAGCCGTCGCCTTGCCAGGCTCCTGCCAGTGACAGCTGGGCGTCGTTGATCGCATCGACGGCCTGGGTCAACTTGGTCTCACGTGAGAACTGCTCGGCCAGCGACATGGCTTTACCGAGATCGCCGAGCACGAAGACGCGCAGGTGGTCGAGGAGCGCGATGATTCCGCCCGCGCCGATGTACTCCGCGATCTTGCGGATCGTCGCGTCGGCTGCTTCCGGGTAAACGAACAGCGGGCTGGTGCCGGTGTTCGGCGGGGGAGCGGGGTGTGCCGGTCCCGGGATGACCTCGACCATCTACCGTGCTTCCCTCATCTGTGTGGTGTTCATTTCATGTCGCCTTCGATTTTCTTCATACGGTCGTAGGCGTCTTCATCGAGTTGCTCGTAGTACGCGGCCGCGGTCTGCAGGGCCCTGCTGAGGTTCTGCAGTTCGGTCACGTTGGCATGCGATATGTCGCCGATTGCCTTCAGTGCCTGGTTGTAGCGGTCAACGGTGCCTAACCCGCTGAGCCCGGGCATCATGACGGTGGTCGTCCCGGGTAGGCCCAGGTCGTTGGGGCCGAGGGCGGTGTGGGCGAGGTCGGTGTCGGCGAACTGCTGGACGAGATCGGCGGCGTTCTGCACTGTGTTGGCCGCTGTGCGCAAAGTTTCCGGGTAGACCAGGTAGCCCTGGTGGAAGTCGTCGCCGGGGATGCTGTCGCCGCTCATATCAACCGTGCTTTCTCCTGGGCTGCCGCGATCGTGGCTTTGCGCTGCTGGACAGCTTCTCGTTCAGTCGCCTGGATCCCGCGCATGAGGTGTTGCGCCAGGCTGGACGAGGTATGCCTCCGCACGATCTGGGCATCGAGGGTGAGGGCGACGAGGGCGCCGGCGCCGGAGACAGTGATGTCACCGAGTTCACCTGGTAGGGACGGGTGAGGTGCTCACTGTGTGCGTCGGCGACGGCGTGTTCTGCCGCGGCGATCTTGGTGTTGATCTCGTGCACGAGGTTGTACAGCTCGTCGATGTAGTTCACTGGGCGTCCTGCTCGTTGTAGCCGGGTTCCCTGAGGAAGTCGATCTCCTCGAAACTCTGCTCGTCATCCACAGGTTCTCGATGCGAAGGCGGCCGGGCCGGCCACCCGTGCGCCTCGTCGGAGACGAGTGGCGGCTGGGACGACTGCGGCTGGGGTGACCACTCCTGATCCTTGTCCAGGACGGCTTGGAGCTTCACCTGTCCCGCAGCGGAGGACTGCCGTCGCGCCTGGGAGATCGCCTCCACCACGGCGGGGCCGATTTCCTCCGGGTGGGCGCCTCGGATCGCGTGTTCCGTGATCGCCAGCGCGATCAGCGCGCCCTGTCCGGATACCGACACGGTCACGGCCCCGTCCGCGGATCGGGCCGAGTATCGGGCTGCCGCGAGCTCGGCGTCGAGCTCGACGCCCTGTTGTTCGAGTTTCGCCACGTCGAATGGCACCGCTGTACCCGCCTCCCCTGCGCCTCCGCCAGCCGCGGCTCGCGATCGTGGCGCTCCATGCTTCTTGCTCCGTAGTCTTCGTATGTGTAACCGACCGGTCCGCCAGAGTAGTCGTAGTCGCTTCGGGTGTCTGCGTAACGACGCTATTCGCATGCTGGACGCCGGGGCCTCGAGGACTGCCGCCCGCGAGGCGGATGCGCATGTCGACAGCCATGACTCCGCCTGAGAAGGAATAGAGCACCGTCACTCCGGCTTCCGAATCACCCCGCTCGGGGGAGGCCGGGCACAAGGCGACTCTTTCGCGCGGGCTGAGGGACCGCCCCCGCTCGCGCGGGGACGACACGAAACCAGTCCTCTACCGCGGCCAGTGGGCGGGACCACCCCCGCTTGCGCGGGGAAGACCTCGACTGGGTCGACACGGGACAGGGCGGCCAGGGACCACCCCCGCTCGCGCGGGGAAGACGCAAGACCACCATGGCCCACACCCTCGCGGTGCGACCACCCCCGCTCGCGCGGGGAAGACCAGCCACCCTTCGAGGTTGACCTTCGTGAGGTGCGACCACCCCCGCTCGCGCGGGGAAGACACTTCCTGACCTGGGAGTGTTCGGCCCTTTTCAGTCGTTTGTGATCGGTTTGGTGGCGGTGCAGGGAGGTCAGCGATCCACGTTGATAGTCGACCTTACTACTGCGCGATCTTGGCTGGGACCGGATGGAGTTGAACTCGTGGTGCTCGGTGTTCGACGCCCCACGTGGACTCGCGGCTCCGGCGACTTCAGGCTGCGTAGCCGCGCACCATGCTGGCCGTCGACGCCTTCACACCGGTAGACCGGTCGAGGTTGTCGTGCAGTTCCGTCGTCGTCGACTGAGCAAACTCGGGCGCCAGGTAGCTCCCGCACGCGTGCGGGTTCCGTCAGGGGTGTTGACGGTCACGAGCATGTCCGGTTTGGGACGGTACAGATCGAACTGTGCGCAGGTGTGGCCTCCTCGTTGATGATGACGATGCCACTGGACGGCCGGGGACTCGTTCCAGGCTGGCCCAGTCTCACCGAGTTCGATGAGCATGGAGTCCGGCGGAGGACCTCTCGGCACCGTTGGACGGTCGTCGTCATGCTCGCGCACATTCCCCGGTCGGCGTCGCGCGTCGAACGAATCCCAGAGTTCGTGTCGGCCAGAAACATTTCTTTGACTGTAACGAAATCCACCCCTTGTTCATCACTCTGGGAAGACATCCGGTGGTCGTACAGCCTCTAGTCACGTCCTGGACGTCACATCGCCAGAGGGTAGACGGATGTCAACCTCACCGCGCCCTCAACGTCGCCGCGGTCATGACTGTCCGCAAACCTCACGCACAGCAGCTGTAGTACTAGCGCGTTCCGGTCGACTTCCCTGCCGACACCTATCCGATATGTAGTCGCCGTAACAGGCAACACCGACGCCGCGACAAGTTGACAGTGGTTCAGCGGCGAAGGAGTCTTGAATGAGCAGCGCCCTACCGGACGACGTAAAACCGGTGAATGCCAATACTGGAAGCGTCGCTCAACCGGTCAAAGAACCCCGGCGGCGACGCGTCGCGTCGGCTTTGCGGGATATCAAAGACATACTGACGAGCATCACCGGCATCATCATGGTGGCGGTACCAGCGTTGGCAACGCTCGGCATCGGTGTCGCGGTTGGTCATTCCATAGCCCCCGCTCCAGCGACTACGGTCACCCAGACACCGTCGGTCGTGGCTGCGCCGCCCGCGGCTCCACCGCCTTCCAGTACAGCTGCGAATCCGCTCGACGGGAAGCAGTTGGGCGCCTACGACCTCACGCTGGTCTCCGGTTATTCCGCACCCATCGGTACCAACGCGCCAACGCAGCAGCAGTTCGTCGTGGGCAATGGCTCAGGTGATCTCTATTCGGATCCGAACTATTCGCTGTTCACTGTGGTCGGTACCACGAACAAACTGTTCAAGCTGACCGACAACGCCACCCCGACGTATGCCGGCTGCAAGGCAACCACGATCTTCACCGGCGGAATTCCGATCGTCACCGGTACGACGTTCTGCCTCGCCGAAAACGGCCGGATGGTCGGCGGAACCGTGACGGCCACCTCGCACGTCGTCGGCGGGCCCAGCACCGTCGGCATCATCGTCTGGCAGGACTCGTGAACCTCCGAGGTCCAGCGCTGCTGGCGGTCGGCGCGCTCGCTCTCGCACTCGGTGCGTGCGGGGTAGCTCCCGCCACTTCGACGAGACCGCTCGCGCCTGCTAGCGCAGCGGTGACCCCGGCGGCATCCGCATTGCCCGTCGCGCCGCCCCAGGCGCCCGGAACGCTCGTCACCCACAGCGGCTCGGGCACCTGGCAAAGCTCGCCGTTCGTCGTCAGCACGCCCAACGTCACAGTCCAGTTCTCCTACACCAGCACCTTCGACGAGGCGAACAGCCGCAGCAGCTCCCCGATCTTCGATGTCTTCTTCGGCGCCGGAACCGGCAAACCCACCCAGGACGATCGGATCATCGAGGAAACCGGGATCTACAGCAGCGAACAGTTGGTCCGGACAGACCTGACCCCAGGCCCGTACACCGTTTCGGTGAGCAGCAACGCGACCACCTGGTCCGTCACCATCGTCCCCGGCGGGACCGCCAGCCCGTAACTGCCAGAGGAAGGCAGATGGAAACCGATCGAACGCCGGGCGGAGAGGGAACTGGCCTTCGATCACGTGCTCGTAGTGCGAGCAGTGACAAACGAACCTGGCCAGGACAACGACCACTCGAATGCCTCGGGCGATCCGTAACGGTGCAAGGGGCGCTGTGCGACAACGGGTTAGCCGGGTCGTCGACGCACGTGCATGCGACTTTCGTAGTGACGATGCGCAGTTCGCTGACACCGTCGGCCGCGCCTCCCACGTCATCTCCGCGTGCCGTGGCACGGTAGCGCTGCGTCGGGCGACGTCGCATTTCTCTGCAGGCAGGCCCACTGGCGTAACCTATCCCGGCGGTAGCGGACAGAGCGTGACCCGCACGTTCGATTCCGCTGGCCACCTTGCCACCATCACTGACTGGAATAACAACACCACCAAGTTCGGCTACGGGCACGACAGTCAGCTGCTGACCACCACATACCCGAACGGGACCAAGGTCGCCAGCACCTACGACAACGCTGGCCAGCTCTCGGCTACCGCACTCACCGGCACGGCCGGGGCGACGTTGGCTGCGCTCGGCTTTACGAGGGACAACAGTGGTCAACTCGCGACACAGACCCCGACAGGGCTCCCGGATGGGCCGCAGACCTTTACCTACAGCGACCGGGAGCAGCTCGCGACGGTCAGTACCGGAGCCGCGACCAGCCAGTATTCGGCCGATGTAGCCAACAATCCGATCCTGGTGGGAGGTAGCCAGCAGGCCTTCGACGCGGCCGGTCAGTTGTGCTGGTCGTCGGCGTCCGTGGTAGCCAACTGAGGTTCCCCCCGGAGAGTGGACACCGTTTTAGCAGGGCACAGCCCTGCTGGAAGGATGTCTGTTATGTCTGCCCGCAAGCGTCGGTCATACACCGCCGAGTACAAGGTCGAGGCCGCGCATCG
>NZ_JAODNM010000174.1 GCF_025464955.1 Amycolatopsis sp.
ACCGCACGTGCCGGCTTGCGGCACCGGGATCCGTCATTGGCGCGGCCGCTGGCGGGGCGGCCCGGGTGGCAAGACGTCGACGTGCGCGCGGTGGACACCGCCCGGTTGCTCGCCGCGGACGCCGTCCAGAAGGCGGGCAATGGCCATCCCGGGACGGCGATGAGCCTGGCACCGCTGGCATACCTGCTGTTCCAGAACGTGATGGTCCATGATCCTGCCGATGACCAGTGGCTTGGCCGGGACCGGTTCGTGCTGTCGGCCGGGCATACCTGCCTGACCCTCTACATCCAGCTGTTCCTGTCCGGGTATGGGCTGGAGATAGCGGACCTGGCGGCACTGCGCACATGGGGCTCGAAGACGCCTGGGCACCCGGAGTACCGCCACACCCGTGGGGTGGAGATCACTACGGGCCCCCTCGGCCAGGGTCTGGGCGCTGCCGTCGGGATGGCCATGGCCGCGCGGCGGGAACGCGGGCTCCTGGACCCGGAGGCGCCGCCGGGTGAGAGCCCATTCGACCACCATGTCTACGTCATCGCCTCGGACGGCGACATGATGGAGGGCGTCTCGAGCGAGGCAAGTTCACTGGCCGGCCATCAGCAGCTGGGCAGCCTGATCGTCTTCTACGATCAGAACCACATTTCCATCGAGGACGACACCGACGTCTCGTTCAGCGAGGATGTCGCCACCCGCTACGCCGCCTATGGCTGGCATGTCCAGAGCGTGAGCTGGCGTCGCCGGGACGGGTACGTCGAGGACGTGAATGCGGTTCTTGACGCTGTTACCGCGGCCAGGCAGGAGACCGGCCGCCCGTCGATAATCGTGCTCAACACCATCATCGGCTGGCCGGCACCCACCAAGCGGGACACCGGCAAGGCCCATGGCGCTGCCCTCGGCGCGGACGAGGTCGCGGCCACGAAAACGCTGCTCGGTTTCGACCCGGCGCAATCCTTCACCGTGGAGGAGCCAGTACTGCGGCACGCCCGCGAGATCGCCGACCGGGGCCGCGCCGCGCACGCAGCCTGGCAGCCCCGCTACCAGGCCTGGCGATCAGGCAACCCGGACCGGGCCGCCTTGCTGGACCGGCTCCAGGCCCAGCGGCTGCCAGACGGCTGGACCGGCGCCCTGCCCGGCTTCGAACCCGACCCGAAGGGGATGGCGACCCGCAAGGCAAGCGGCATGGTCCTGTCCGCACTGGCGCCGGTATTGCCTGAGCTTTGGGGCGGGTCGGCGGATCTGGCCGAGAGCAACAACACCACCATGGACGGCGCGGACTCATTTATCCCGCCGGGCCGGCAGACAAAGGAATGGCACGGGGGTTTCTACGGGCGGACGCTGCACTTCGGCATCCGCGAGCACGCCATGGGCTCGATCCTCAACGGGATCGCGCTGCACGGCGGCACCCGCCCGTACGGCGCGACGTTCCTGATCTTCTCCGACTACATGCGCCCGCCGGTCCGGCTGGCCGCGCTGATGAAGGCGCCGGTCATCTACGTCTGGACGCACGACTCCATCGGTCTCGGCGAGGACGGCCCGACGCATCAGCCGATCGAGCAGCTCTCCGCGCTGCGCGCGATCCCGGGCCTCAACGTCGTCCGCCCGGCGGACGCCAACGAGACCGCGGCCGCGTGGAAGGCCTCCCTGGAGGACATCCACCACCCGTCCGGACTCGCACTGAGCCGGCAGAACCTGCCAATCCTCGAGGGCACCAGCACCGAGGGTGTCGCCAAGGGCGGTTATGTCCTGTCCGATAGCGAGGGAACTCCCGATGTCGTCCTGATCGGCACCGGCTCGGAGCTCCACCTCGCCGTGAACGCGAAGAAGACCCTCGAAGAGTCCGGCGTCAAGGTCCGCGTCGTCTCCATGCCCTGTGTCGAGTGGTTCGACGCGCAGGACGCCGAGTACCGCGAGTCCGTGATCCCCGCCGGGGTCAAGGCGCGCGTCTCGGTCGAGGCCGGCATCGCGCAGTCGTGGCACAAGATCACCGGTGATGCCGGCGAGAACGTGTCGATCGAACACTTCGGTGCCTCGGCCGACGCCGGGACGCTGTTCCGCGAGTTCGGTTTCACCGCCGAAGCCGTCGTAGACGCCGCTCGCCGCTCAATCGCCAAAACCCAGAACGCTTGAGCCCTCTTAACCACAGGGCGAATCCATTACCCACGAACAGGGGATGACGAAATCATGACCACCGATCGCCTCGGCCAGCTTTCCGAAGCCGGCATCTCGATCTGGCTCGACGACCTGTCCAGGCAGCGCCTGGTCAGCGGAAACCTTGCCGCGCTCATCCGCGACAAGCACGTCGTCGGCGTCACCACGAACCCGACCATCTTCGCGAACGCCCTCTCCAATGGCGAAGCGTACGACGAGCAGGTCCGCGAGCTCGCCGCCCGCGGTGCCGACCTCGACGCCGTCGTCCGCGAGCTGACCACGTCCGACGTGCGCAACGCCGCGGACCTGTTCCGCGACGTCTACAACGCCTCGAACGGCGTCGACGGCCGCGTGTCGATCGAGGTCGACCCGCGCCTGGCCAAGGACACCGACAGGACCGTCGCGGAAGCCCAGGACCTCTGGAAGACCGTTGACCGGCCCAACGTGCTGATCAAGATCCCGGCCACCGAAGAGGGCATCCCCGCGATCACCCGCGTGCTCGCCGAGGGCATCAGCGTCAACGTCACGCTGATCTTCTCGATCGAGCGCTACCGCGCGGTCATCGAGGCTTTCTTCGCCGGTCTCGAGCAGGCCAAGGCCAACGGCCACAACCTCGCGGGCATCCACTCGGTCGCGTCGTTCTTCGTGTCCCGTGTGGACAGTGAGATCGACAAGCGCCTCGACGCCATCGGCTCCGACGAGGCCAAGGCCCTCAAGGGCAAGGCCGCCATCGCCAACGCCGTCCTCGCGTACTCGCTGTTCGAGAACCTCACCGGCACCGACCGCTGGGCCGCGCTCGCCGCCGACGGCGCCAACGCGCAGCGTCCGCTGTGGGCCTCGACCGGCGTCAAGGACCCGGCCTACTCCGACACCCAGTACGTCGACCAGCTCGTCGTCGCGGACGTCGTGAACACCATGCCGGAGAAGACGATGGACGCCGTCGCCGACCACGGTGAGATCACCGGCGACACCGTCACCGGCAGGGGCGCGCAGGCGCAGGAGGTCTTCGACCAGCTGACCGCCGTCGGCATCGACATCGACGACGTCTTCGTCGTCCTCGAGACCGAGGGCGTCGAGAAGTTCGAGAAGTCGTGGAGCGACCTCCTCGAATCCGTCACCGGCCAGCTCGACAAGGCGAAGGGCTGAATCGACCTATGTCAGGAGCAGGAATCGGCGTCGACATCGTCGACGCCGAACTGAACAGCAAGTCCGCGGCGCTGCTGAGCAAACTTGTCGAAGACAAGGTCGCTTCGAAACTCGCCGCGCAGGACCCCACGCTTTGGGGCCCTGACGCCGAATCCGAGGCGTCGATCCGGTTGTCCTGGACGACGCTGCACAAGACCTCGCGCTCGCTGATCGGCGAGATCGAGACCCTGCGGGCGGAACTGTCCGCCGAGGGTGTCGACCGCGTGGTGCTGGCCGGGATGGGCGGCTCCTCGCTCGCCCCCGAGGTCATCACCGGCACCGACGGCGTCGCACTCGTGGTGCTCGACACCACCGACCCCGGGCAGGTGGCCGACGCGCTCGCCGGCGACCTGTCCCGCACGGTGCTCGTCGTGTCGTCGAAGTCGGGCGGCACCGCCGAGACCGACAGCCACCGCCGCATCTTCGCCAAGGCGTTCGCCGAGGCCGGGATCGACGGTGCCAGCCGGATCGTGGTCGTCACCGACCCCGGTTCGCCGTTCTCGAAGCTCTCGGAGACCGAGGGCTACCGCAAGACGTTCCTCGCGGACCCGAACGTCGGCGGCCGCTACTCGGCGCTGACCGCGTTCGGTCTCGTGCCGGCCGGGCTCGCCGGGGCGGACATCGCCCGGCTGCTCGACTCCGCCGCCGGTGCCGCCGAAGCACTCGGCGCCGACTCCGCGGACAACCCGGCGCTGCGCCTCGCCGCCGCGCTGGGCGCCGCGCACACCGCGGGTGCCGAGAAGGTCGTCCTCGCGGACACCGGTTCGGGGATCAAGGGCTTCGCCGACTGGGCCGAGCAGCTCATCGCCGAGTCCACCGGCAAGCTCGGCACCGGCCTGCTGCCGGTCGCCGTCGAGAGCTCGGACGCTCCCGGTTTCGCCGACGCGAAGTCCGACGCCACCCCGGTGGCCATCGGACCGGTCGCCGGTGCCGCCAAGATCGCCACCTCCGGCGGCCTCGGCGGGCAGATGCTGCTCTGGGAGTTCGCCACCGCGATCGCCGGGCGGCTGCTGGAGATCAACCCGTTCGACCAGCCCGACGTCGAGTCCGCGAAGGCCGCCACGCGCGCCCTGCTGGACAACCCCGACGCACTCAAGGGCGGCGAGAAGCCGTCCGGTGTGGACGGTCACGTCGAGTTCTACCCGGCTGACGGAGTTTCAGGCGAGGGCAGCCTGGTGGACGTGCTCCGCGCGTTCATCGCTTCGGCTCCCGAGCACGGTTACCTCGCGGTGCAGGCGTACCTCGACAGGCTCGACGACGCGTCGACAGCGTTGCTGCGCCAGGAGTTCGCGAAGAAGACCGGCCTGCAGACCACGTTCGGCTGGGGCCCGCGCTTCCTGCACTCCACCGGGCAGTACCACAAGGGCGGCCACCAGAACGGCGTCTTCCTGCAGATCAGCGGGGCAGTCGAAAACGACATCGACGTCCCGGACCGCCCGTACACGCTGGGCGTCCTGCAGCACGCACAGGCGCTCGGCGACGGTCAGGTGCTCCACGAGCACGGCCGTCCCGTTCTGCGTCTGCACCTCACCGACCGGGCCGCCGGCCTGGCCGAGCTCGTTCGCGCTGTGCAGGAGGTAGGCGAGTGACCGGCGCCTGGAACAACCCGTTGCGGGACCCCCGCGACAAGCGCCTGCCCCGGATCGCCGGGCCATCCAGCCTGGTGATCTTCGGTGTGACCGGCGACCTGGCCCGCAAGAAGCTGATGCCGGCCATCTACGACCTCGCGAACCGCGGGCTGCTGCCGGCGGGCTTCTCGCTCGTCGGGTTCGCCCGCCGCGACTGGGAGCACGAGGACTTCGGCGAGCTGGTGCACGACGCCGTCAAGGAGCACGCGCGGACCCCGTTCAAGGAGTCGGTGTGGAACCGGCTGGCTGAAGGCATCCGGTTCGTGCAGGGCACCTTCGACGACGACGACGCGTTCGACAGGCTCGCGCAGACGGTCAAGGACCTCGACCACGAGCGGGGAACCGGTGGCAACACCGCGTTCTACCTCTCGATCCCGCCGGGCGCGTTCCCCGTAGTGACCAAGCAGCTGGCTCGCTCCGGGCTCGCGAACGCCGACGCCGACACCTGGCGCCGCGTGGTCATCGAGAAGCCGTTCGGGCACGACCTGAAGAGCGCCAAGGAGCTCAACGGGATCGTCAACTCCGTCTTCCCCGAGGCGTCGGTGTTCCGCATCGACCACTACCTCGGTAAAGAGACGGTGCAGAACATCCTGGCGCTGCGCTTCGCCAACCAGATGTTCGAGCCGATCTGGAACGCCAACTACGTGGACCACGTGCAGATCACCATGGCCGAGGACATCGGTCTCGGCGGCCGCGCGGGGTACTACGACGGCATCGGTGCCGCTCGCGACGTCATCCAGAACCACCTGCTGCAGCTGCTCGCCTTCACCGCGATGGAGGAGCCCGGCTCGTTCTCGCCGCGCGCGCTCCGCTCGGAGAAGATCAAGGTACTGGCCGCGACCAAGCCGGTCTACCCGCTGGAGGAGACCACTTCGCGTGGTCAGTACACCGGCGGCTGGCAGGGCGGTTCGAAGGTGCCCGGCCTGCTCCAGGAAGGTGGCTTCGCGAAGGACTCGAAGACCGAGACCTACGCCGCCGTCACCGTCGAGGTGCAGAACCGCCGCTGGGCCGGGGTGCCGTTCTACCTGCGCACCGGCAAGCGGCTCGGCCGTCGTGTCACCGAGATCGCCGTGGTGTTCAAGCGCGCGCCGCACCTCCCGTTCGACTCGACGTCGACCGAGGAGCTGGGCCAGAACGCGCTGGTGATCCGCGTCCAGCCGGACGAGGGCATCACGATGCGCTTCGGGTCCAAGGTGCCCGGCAACACCATGGAGGTCCGCGACGTCACGATGGACTTCGGTTACGGGCACGCGTTCACCGAGTCCTCCCCCGAGGCGTACGAGCGGCTCATCCTCGACGTCCTGCTCGGCGAGCCCTCGTTGTTCCCGGTGAACGACGAAGTCGAGCTTTCCTGGGAAATCCTGGACCCGGTGCTGGAGCACTGGGCGAAACATGGCACCCCCGAGACCTACGCACCGGGTACCTGGGGCCCACCGTCCGCGGACGAGCTTCTCGCCCGCAGCGGCCGGAACTGGAGGCGACCGTGATCATCGACCTGCCCTCGACCACCACTTCGGCGGTCAACCACAAGCTGGTCGAACTGCGGGCCCGCGGCGGGGCCGTGGCGCTCGGCCGGGTACTGACCCTGGTGATCGCGGCCGACGACGACGAAAAGCTCGAAGAGGCCATCGACGCGGCCAACGAAGCCAGCAGGCAGCACCCGTCCCGGGTGATCGTCGTGGCGAAGGGCGCCCGCACGGCCGCCCCGCGGATCGACGGCCAGATCCGCATCGGCGGCGACGCCGGCGCGAGCGAGGTCATCGTGCTGCGGCTCTACGGTCCACTGGCCAGCCAGGGGCAGAGCGCCGTCGTCCCGCTGCTGCTGCCGGACGCGCCGATCGTCACCTGGTGGCCCGGCGTCGGCCCGAAGTCGCCGGCCACGGACCCGCTCGGTGAGCTGGCCCAGCGCCGGATCACCGACTCGGCCGCGGAGAAGAGCCCGGTCAAGGCGCTCACCGGACGCAGCAAGACCTACGTCGAAGGCGACAGCGACCTGGCGTGGACCCGGCTGACGCACTGGCGTGCCCAGCTCGTCTCCGCGCTGGACCTGCCGCCGTACGACAAGGTCACCTCCGCGACGGTCACCGGCGAGGCCGACTCACCGTCGACCGAGCTGCTCGCGGGCTGGCTGGCCGAGTACCTGAAGGTGCCGGTCAAGCGGGTCAAGAGCTCGGGTGCCCAAGGCATCATCTCGGTGTCGATGGAACGCCGGTCCGGGGCGATCTACCTGCACCGGCCGGACGGCCGGGTGGGCACGCTCACCCAGCCGGGCCAGCCGACGCGGCGTATCGCGCTGCAGCGCCGGGACAACAAGGACTGCCTGATCGAGGAACTGCGCCGGCTGGATCCGGACGAGGTCTACGAGGCGGCGCTGAACGGGCTGTCGAAGATCGGCACCGGGGTACCGCCCAAGGCTGCCCCCGAGTCGAAGCCCGCCGCTGCCGCGAAGGCTCCGGCGGCCAAGGCCGAAGCGAAAGCCGCGCCTGCTGCGAAGAGCAAGGCACCCGCCAAAGCCAAGGTGACGGAGAAGAGCAGTTCATGAGCAAGACCGAGGTCGTCGTCTACGCCAATCCGGACCTGCTCGCCGCCGCCGCTGCCGCGCGGCTGGTGACCAGGCTGGTGGACGTGCAGTCGGCGAAGGGATCCGCGTCGCTGGTGCTCACCGGTGGTGGCACCGGCGTCGCGGTCCTCGAACAGTTGCGCGACTCCCCCGCGAGGGACGCCGTCGACTGGTCTCGGCTCGACATCTACTGGGGTGACGAGCGGTTCGTCCCGGCGGACAGCGACGAGCGCAACGAGAAGGCGGCACGCGAAGCGCTGCTGGACCACGTGCCGGTGGACCCGGAGCGAGTGCACGTGATGGCCGCTTCGGACGGCGAGTTCGGTGACGACGTCGACGCGGCGGCCGCGGCTTATGCCGAGGTGGTGGCGAAATACGCGCCGACGTTCGACATCACCCTGCTCGGGCTGGGTGGCGAAGGGCACACCGCGTCGGTGTTCCCCGAGTCGCCCGCGGTCTACGAGACCGTGCGGACGGTGGTGTCGGTGCGCGACTGCCCGAAGCCGCCGCCCACCCGGATTTCACTGACCCTGCCGACCATCCGCCGTTCTCACGACGTCTGGTTGATGACAGCGGGCGAAGCGAAGGCCGAAGCCGTCTCGCTGGCCCTCGCCGGTGCCGGCGAAGTCCAGCTCCCGGTCGCCGGTGCCCGCGGCCAGCGCCGCACGCTCTGGCTACTGGACCGCTCCGCCGCCGGCAAACTCACCAAGGTCCACGCCTAGCCGCACTGGCGAACAGGCGATCCAGGGACGCCTGTTCGCCAGTGTGGGCGGTTCTCGCACGGCGCTCGGCGGCGTTCGCTACCGTTCCTTCCCGTGACCGTCAGCGAACCCAGCACTCGACCGATCACCCGGTCGCCGGTGCGGTTGGACTTCGCGGAACCGCTGGACGCCGGGGAGCGGCACGCACTCGGCGTGGTCCGGCGGCTGGGCACGGTCGGCGCGCTGTTCCTGGCGATCGGTTCGCTCGGGGCCGGGGCCGCGCCGGTACTGAACCCGGTGCAGACCCTCCCGGTGCTGCGGCTGTTCGTCCGCATCCCCACCGTCTCCCTCGCCGTCGCGTTCGCCGGGATGGCGATGCTGGTCATCGGCTGGCTGATGCTGGGCCGGTTCGCCCGGCCCGGACGCCCTCGGCTGGCCAGCAACCGGCAGATGAGCCGCACGCTGATGATGTGGCTGACGCCGTTGCTCGTCATCCCGCCGCTGTTCTCCCGCGACGTCTACGCCTACCTCGCGCAGAGCGAGATCGTGCACCGCGGACTCGACCCGTACTCCCTCGGCCCGGCGCAGGCGCTCGGGGTTGGTGACCCACTCACCATGGGCGTGTCCAGCATGTGGCGGGACACGTCGCCGCCCTACGGCCCGCTGTACCTGAGGGTCGGCGGCTGGCTGGCCGGCATCTCCGGTGACCACATCGCGGTCGGCGTCCTCCTGCACCGGGTGCTCGCGCTGGCCGGAGTGGCGCTGATGGTCTGGGCGATGCCGAGGCTGGCCCGGCGGTTCGGCGTGCAGCCGGTCACCGCGCTGTGGCTCGGCGCGCTCAACCCGCTCGTGCTGTTCCATCTGGTCGCGGGCGCGCACAACGACGCACTGGGGATCGGGCTGATGATGGCGGGGCTCGAACTCGGCCTCCGGCGCCTGCCGATCCGCGTCAAGGGCGACACCCCGCCGCCACTGGCGCAGGGCGAGCTGCTGTTCATCGCGCTCGGGACGTCGGTGATCACAATCGGCGTCGCGGTGAAGCTCTACGCGATCTTGGCGCTGCCCTTCTTCACCGTGATGGTGGCCAGGCGCTGGCACGGCAAACTGATCGACCTGTTTCGTGCGGGCGCGGCGATGTTCGCGGTGTTTGCCGTGGTACTGGTCGCGGCCTGCCTCGGCTCCGGCCTCGGGTTCGGCTGGCTGAGCAACCTCGGCACGCCCGGACTGGTCCGCGCCTGGATCTCACCGATCGCCGAGCTCGCCAACGTCGGCGGTGTCCTCGGGATCGCGCTCGGCCTCGGAAACCACACCGACGCGCTGGTGCCCATCATCGGCACGCTCGGCTACGTGCTGGCCGCCGCGATCACGGCGAAGTTCCTCTGGGACAGCTTCAAGTGGCGCTACCGGCCGATCATCGGGCTCGGGGTCTCGCTCGGCGCGGTGATGGTCCTGCAGATCGCGCTGCAGCCGTGGTACCTGCTGTGGGCGGTCGTGCCGCTCGCGGCGGCGGCCGGGACGTCCCGATTTCGCGTCGCGGCGACGGTGATCAGTGCCGTGCTCGCGTTCGTCGACTTCCCCAATGGCGGCACCTACGGCGACCATGCGTACGTCGTCCCGCAGGCGTACGTAGCCGGGGGAATTGTCGTCGCACTCGCCCTGGTCGTCGTCCGACTGTCCGCGCCGACACTCCTCCGCCGCCCGGAGCGCCAGACGCCGGTCACTCTCGAGGTCTTCGAAACGTGAACCTGTCACTCGATCTGGTGACGCTGGGTGAAACTAACCGCCTTCTCACAGCTGTTCGTTAGCATCCGCACATTTGTTTGGCTCCACGCGTCCCGTTCGGGTGGCTCGGCACTCTCCTGTGCAAGTCCACAAGACGAGTGAGGTCCAAGCGATGAGCACAGAGGGACTCTCCATTCCAGGCATATCGGTCGGCAGTCCGGGCACCGGCGCGGCTGATCGAGCGCGGCGGATGGCCGCGTTCAGGTCTTTCCCACTGTTCCAACGACCCGCACTGCAGTCACTGGCCCTCGACGCGGCCGCGCTCATGCTGGCGGTGCTCGACGTCTGGCTGGTCATCCCGACCAAGGCCCAGCCGTACTCGATCTACCTCTCCGGCATCGCCTGCGGCGCGATCCTCTTCCGGCGGAAGCTCCCGTTCATCGCCGTCCTGGTCGCCGTCCCCGGCTTCTTCGCCGGCTGGTCCCAGCTCGCGGCCATGATCACGCTCAGCATGCTCGCCACCCGCAAGCAGCTGCACTGGCAGACCTGGACCGGCGCCGTGCTCGTCTGGATCTGCCGATTCGTCCAGTGGCCGTTCAGCGAGTTCACCGCATTGAGCTGGCGCGAGCACTTCCTCGACGGCATCTATGGAGTCCTGGTGGCCGGCATGCCGGTGGCGCTGGGGCTGCTGATCGGCGCTCGCACCGAACTCTCGGCGAAACTCGCCGAGCTGGCAGCGAGCCGCGACCGCGAACACCGGTTCCACGCCGACGCCGTGCGAGCCGAGGAACGGGCGCGGTTGGCGCGGGAGATGCACGACGTCGTGTCTCACCAGATCACTCTCATCGCCATGCAGGCGGGGGCGCTCCAAGCTTCTTCGACCGACCCGCAGGCCCTGCAGACCGCACGGGTCATCCGGCAGCTGAGCACTCGAACACTGGAAGAACTCCGGTCACTGGTGAGCGTGCTGCGCTCCGGCTCGGAGGACGACGGCCCCAGCCACGGCATCGGGGAGCTCGACGTGCTCATCCGGGCCTCTGACGTGCCCGTGCACCTCAGTGTCGAACAACTTCCGGAGACACTCCCCAAGCAGGTGTCCGCGGCCGCTTACCGGACCGTTCAGGAGTGCCTGACGAACGTCCACAAGCACGCCCCGGGCGCTGCCGCGACGGTGCGCATCCACCACGACCGCGACGGCCTCCGCGTGGAGGTCCGCAATGAACGCTCCGGGCAGTCGGTGAGCGGCCTACCCTCGGGCGGCCACGGGCTGACCGGGCTGGCCGAACGCGCCCGTCTGCTGGGCGGCAGTTTCGAAACGAAGGACACCGAGGACGGCGGCTTCCGCGTACGCGCCCGCTACCCCCTCGACCACTGACTCTCCCCTGCGTCCCCCAACCCTCAGGGGCACCTTCCGCCGAAGGTGCCCCTGAGGGCTTTTCGGGACACACAAAACGACTCGGGGGACCCCTGTACGAATGATTCGTACAGGGGTCCCCCGAGTCGGATGAAACGGTGAAGCTCTAGATCTCCCGGCGCTCACGGAGACGCTGGAGTGCCTCGGCGAGGATCGCTTCGCCATCAGCGTCACTCCGGCGTTCCTTCACATAAGCCAGGTGAGTCTTGTACGGCTCGGTGCGCGGAGCGGCGGGAGGGTTTTTCTCGTCCTGCCCTCCCGGGAGACCGCAGCGAGGACAATCCCATTCGACCGGGATCTCCGCTTCCTTCGCGAAGGAAGGCTGTGCCTCGTGCCCGTTCGCACACCAATAGGAAATCCGGTTGCGGGGAGCGGACTCGCCGCGCTCCGACTCACCGATAGGACCGGCACCGACTCTGGTGCCACGAATCGCGTTACCGCCAACCATGAACCCTCACACCTAAGGAATCGGCGGCGCGCCCCCCATAGGCACGCCGAAACACTTAAACCTTGAGCAGGAGCCCAAGGCCGACGATGCTGATCAACCAGACCGCACCCAGGAGCAGGGTGATCCGGTCGAGGTTCTTCTCGGCCACGCTGGAGCCGGACAGGCTGGATGCCATGCCGCCACCGAACAGCGACGAAAGACCGCCCCCGCGTCCTCGGTGCAGCAGGACGGCTATCACCAGCAGCGTGCTGGTGGCGATCAACAGGATTTGCAGGAACAGCTTCATCTCATCCTCGCTGTGTGACGGGCCGAACACGCAGATTACCCGATAGTGGCCTCGATCAGGGCAGCGGCCCACCAGCGGCAAGCGCGCAGAGTTTGGTGAACTCGTCGGCGTCGAGACTGGCACCACCGACGAGTGCCCCGTCGACATTCTCCTGGGCGACCAATTCACTCACGTTGTTGGCCTTGGCGGAACCCCCATAAAGGACCCTGACCTCGGCCGCGACGTCGGCGCCGTACTTTTCGGCCAGTGCCGCACGCAGCGCCGCGCACACCTCTTCGGCGTCGGCCGGGGTCGCCACCTTGCCCGTGCCGATTGCCCAAACGGGCTCGTAGGCGATGACCACAGTGCGCACCTGCTCGGCTTTGAGCCCCTTGAGGCCCGCGGCAAGCTGGTCGGTGGTGTGCTGAATCTGGCCGCCGGCCTCGCGCACGTCGAGCTTCTCGCCGACGCAGAGGATCGGCGAGATGCCGTGCTTGAGCGCCGCCTTGACCTTCTTGTTGACGAGCTCGTCGTCCTCGCCGTGGATCTCACGCCGCTCGGAGTGACCCACGGTGACGAAGGAGCAGCCGAGCTTCGCGAGCATGACACCCGAGATGTCCCCGGTGAAAGCACCCGAGTCGTTCGGCGACAGGTCCTGCGCGCCGTAGGTCAGCGGCATCTTGTCACCGTCGGTGAGAGTCTGCACGCTGCGGATGTCGGTGAACGGCGGAAGCACCGTCACGTCGACCTTCGCGTAGTACTTCTCCGGCAGCGTGAACGCGATCTTCTGGACGAGCGCGATGGCCTCGAGGTGGTTGAGGTTCATCTTCCAGTTGCCCGCGATGAGCACCTTACGAGCCACTACTTGCTCTCCTCAAGAACCGAAACCCCGGGCAGTTCCTTGCCTTCGAGGTACTCCAGCGACGCGCCGCCACCGGTGGAAATGTGCGAGAACCCGTCTTCGGGCAGGCCGAGCTGCCGGACCGCGGCGGCGGAGTCGCCACCGCCGACCACGGTGAACGCGCTCGAGGCGACGAGGGCCTCGGCGACGGCACGGGTGCCGCCCGAGAACGCCTCGAACTCGAACACGCCCATCGGACCGTTCCAGAACACGGTCTTCGCGTCGGCC
Organism: Amycolatopsis sp.; assembly: GCF_025464955.1. GTDB lineage: Bacteria > Actinomycetota > Actinomycetes > Mycobacteriales > Pseudonocardiaceae > Amycolatopsis. Next base: position 13,198 of record NZ_JAODNM010000174.1, read on the forward strand.
AGCTTGCCGGCGAAGAGCTCGCGCGTCTTCGGGCCGATGTCGAGGCCCTGCCTGTCGGCGGGGATCGCGTCGGCGTCGACGATCTTGATGTCGGCGTCGGGCTTGAAGTCGTCGGCGGCGAGGAAGTCGACCGGGAGAACCAGGTCCACGCCGCGCTTCTCGGCCTCGACGAGGAAGCCCTTGACCTGGTCCAGCTGGTCGGCCTGCAGCAGCGACTGGCCGACCTCGTGGCCCTGAGCCTTGAGGAAGGTGTACGCCATGCCGCCGCCGATGAGCAGCCTGTCGACTTTGCTCAGCAGGTTGGCGATGACGCCCAGCTTGTCCGAGACCTTCGCGCCGCCGAGGACGACGACGTACGGGCGGGACAGCTCGTCAGTCAGCTTCTTGAGCACCTCGACCTCGGCCAGCACAAGACCGCCCGCGTACGCCGGAAGCGCCCGCGCGATCTCGTAGACCGAAGCCTGCTTGCGGTGCACGACGCCGAAGCCGTCCGACACGAACGCGCCACCGGGGACCAGCGCGGCGAGCTCGGCGGCCAGCTCGGCCCGCTCGGACTCGACCTTGCTGGTCTCACGGGCGTCGAACCGGACGTTCTCGAGCAGCGCGACCTGGCCGTCGGCGAGCGCGCCGACGGTGGCCTTGGCCGACTCTCCGACGAGGTCGCCGGCGAGCGCGACGTCGGCGCCCAGCAGCTCGGAAAGCCGCGTGGCGACCGGGCTCAGCGAGAACTTCGGGTCCGGCTCGCCCTTGGGGCGGCCGAGGTGAGCCGTGACGACGACCTTGGCGCCCGCCTCGGCGAGCTTCTTGATCGTCGGCACCGCGGCGCGCACGCGGCCGTCGTCGGTGATGGTCTGCCCGTCCAGCGGGACGTTCAGGTCGGAGCGTACGAGTACGAGCCGACCTGAAACGCCCTCGCCGAGCAGGTCATCGAGGTTTTTCAGAGCCATGGATTCAGGAGAGCTTCGAGCCGACGAGGACGATGAGGTCCGCGAGGCGGTTGGAGTAGCCCCACTCGTTGTCGTACCAGCCGACGACCTTGACCGTGTTGCCGAGGACCTTGGTCAGCGGCGCGTCGTAGATGCAGGACGACGGGTCGGTGACGATGTCCGAGGAGACGATCGGGTCGGTGTTGTAGCGCAGGTAGCCCTTGAGCGCGCCTTCGGAGGCGGCCTTGTAGGCGGCGTTGACCTCGTCGAGGGTGGCGCTCTTCTTCAGCACGACGGTGAGGTCGGTGGCCGAACCGGTTGGGACCGGGACGCGGATCGCGTAGCCGTCGAGCTTGCCGAGCAGGTCCGGGAGGACGACGCCGATGGCCTTGGCGGCACCGGTCGACGCCGGCACGAGGTTCAGCGCGGCGGCGCGGGCGCGGCGGAGGTCCTTGTGCGGCCCGTCCTGCAGGTTCTGGTCCTGTGTGTAGGCGTGGATCGTGGTCATCAGGCCGTTTTCGATGCCGAACGCGTCGTTGAGGACCTTGGCCAGCGGGCCGAGGCAGTTGGTGGTGCACGAGGCGTTGGAGATGATGTTCTGCGAGCCGTCGTACTTCTCGTCGTTGACGCCCAGCACGACCGTCAGGTCCTCGCCCGAAGCGGGCGCGGAGATGATGACCTTCTTGGCGCCGCCGGCGAGGTGGGCCTTGGCGGCCTCGGCCTTGGTGAAGAAGCCGGTCGACTCGACGACGACGTCCACGCCCAGCTCGCCCCAGGGCAGGTTCGCCGGGTCGCGCTCGGCCAGTGCCTTGATGGTCTTGCCGTCGACGACGATGCCGCCTTCGCCGACGCTGACCTCACCCGGGAAACGGCCGAGGATGGAGTCGTACTTGAGCAGGTGGGCCATGGTGGCCACGTCGCCGAGGTCGTTGAACGCGACCACCTCGATGTCGTGCCCCGCGGCCTTCACGGCGCGGAAGAAGTTGCGGCCGATGCGACCGAAGCCGTTGACACCTACGCGAACCGTCACTGCTGTAACTCCTCTGAAACTCGACCGGTGTGTTTACACCGAGAAGATCTGCTGGGGTTCCAGTCGCAACACTAGCGTGCTGGACTGGGGCGCTCGGACTGCCCCGAAGGGACAGTAGTGAGACTTGCATCATGACCCTCACCAGGTCAAGAATCGATCAAGAAGACAAGGTTTTCTCGAGTGGCGTACGGAACTTCGGGATCACTCTGGTGGTGCCGAACCACTCTTCGAGGTGGTTCGCTTCGGCCGTTATAGCCGCCTCGACGTCGGCGCCGACGTCTTCCAGTAGCCGGTACACCACCTCGCCCGAGGCGCGCTGCGCCCAGGCGCCGACGATCCGGCCGTCCGAGAGGATCGTGGGACCGATGTTGCCGGTGCGGTCGAACAGCGGTTCGCGGTGGGCGCCGAGGTAGAAGTCCCGCTGCTGCCAGCCCATCGGCGTCGGGTCGAGGGCGGGCAGCAGCGCGACCCACGGATTGGGGACCACCGTCGGCTCGACGTCGTCCGGGAGCACGAGGCACGCGACGCCGTCGACGTCCACCTCGACCGGCCCGATCTCGGCGAGCGACTTGGTGGTCTGGCCGGCCGTCCAGCCCGTCCACCAGCGCAGATCGGTGACCGGCGCCGGCCCGAAAGCGAAGAGCCAGCGACGGGCCAGTTCGGTGCGCGCGGCCTCGGCGGACAGCTCGGGGAGCCCGCCCGGAAGCCAGTCCTCGACCGTCGACCATTCGTACTGGGTGCTGATCCACGAGCCGCGCGGACGGCCGCGCACGATGCGGCCGTCGACGGCGAGCTGAAACAACACCCGGCTGGTCACACCGCCGATCGACTCGTACGGCTTGCCCTTCGCCATGATCAGCTGCTGCCGCAGCCGGGGCTCGTCCGCGGAGAGCTGCTGGGCGGTGGCTGTGCCCCGCGCCGACAGGGCGGCCGCAGCGGACTCCTCGACCTCGGCGAGCCACGCATCGGCGTCGGCGACGTTGTCCGGGTAGCCCTGGGTGGACAGGTGCCCGACGAGGAGCTTGCGCTGTTTCTTGGCGATGTCGGCCGAGCACGCGGCTTGGACGACCGGCGCGAGTGACCGGCTGACGACGAACATCGTCCGCCGCATCCCGAGCATCCGCAGCAGCGACTTGTCTTCGTACAGGGCGCGCCCGACTTCGCCCACGACCTCGCACCTCGCCCTGGCCCGCACGGCGAGGTACACCGTGGCCGGGTCCGTGGCATGCAGCGCCACAACCGCGTCCGCGGCCTCCTCCGGGCTCGCTCCCCTGTTCGCGAGGCCATGGCGCACGCCCAACCTCGCCCGCCGCTCGCCGATCCCGAATCTCCGCACGGATCAGTCGTACCAGGCGACACCGACATTCCGGCGCGCCACCTTCACGGCGTAAGGCGTACTCAACTAGGCCTTCACACCGTCTCTGCCCTACCGAGAGTGCCTTCGGGAGCCCCAGCAGTCACATCGCCATCACCAGCGCCACCTGCACGGCGTGACGGGCCCTCAGTTCCGCTACCAGCGCCATTCGCCCCGGTCCTTGCTGCTGTGGACAGAACCGACCACCCCGACCTCCTCAAGTTCCAGGCATTGGCGTTCAACGCCATAAGGGTGGCCTTGAGGGGTATTCGAAGCCGCACGCACCGAATCAGCAGTCACACCGGCGGAGGAAGCTACTTCGGCAGCCGGGGCTCGACTATGTAGGCGATCTTCCCCGCGACATCGCACGCGGTGCCGACCAGGCCGACGACACTGACGTCTACGCGCGTCTTGTCGGTCATCTTCAGCCGAATCACGCAGTCTCCAGCGGCCGGGTCCGCCGATTGGACGGCCGGCCGGCCGTTCACGTCAGCACTCTGCCCGGTAGGCCCGTCGTTGATCCCGGCGTTGTCCCGGACGCCGACACTAACCCCGTAGCCGGGATCGCCGACATGCGTCAAATGCACCTTCCACGAGCACATCCGAAGATCGGAGAGCGTCTCCGGCTTACCGTCTTCGAAGGTGCCGAACTGAGTGAGATCGGCTGGTTTCAGGATCGCGCAGGGGTCGATCGCAGCAACCGAAGGCTGCCCGGCGGTCGATCCACTGGGGCTCGTAGCAGCCGGACTACTGCTCGACGGCACCGGCGAGGCACTCCCCTGCTGGCTGCTCGAACACGCGCTGACGGACAAAATTGCGAATCCGAGCAGGAACGGCAGGGCAGCCCGCCGCGTCGCTTTCCTCATCATGATCGGAGAACTTAGGCCAACGGCTTCTTCAACGAATCCTGAGCGCCCTCTTCGACTCCCTGATAGCGGCCGGATGCTCGTTCCAAGGCTTCCCCGACCTGCTGAAGGATCGTGTCGAACTGCTCCAGCACCACATTGGCGGAACCCGGCTGGCCACTGCCGCCCTTCTGCACATGGGTAGCGACCTCGTAGCCATAAGGGTGGCTTCCCAGTTGCGGTGCCTGTTCCAACGCAGATCCGGTAATTTGCAAATCCTGTAAGTCGCCACGCAGTTCGCGGATGGCGTCGAGCATGGGCTTGACGCCCTCTTCGGTGATGGTGAAGCCGCCGCTTTTGACGGAGTCGACGAGCTTGCCCGCTTCTGACTTCGCGCTCGCGACGGCGTCGGCGCTGAGCCCCGCGCTGAACGGGTCGATGACCGACGCCAAGCTCGGTGGTGCGCCTGAAGAATTCAGGTCCCTCAACTCGACCATGCGTCGCCCCCGATCGTCGCTGTCCGTCACTAGCCGTCGTTAGACGAACCAGGGTAGCGCAAGGTTCCGACACGAATCAGCACTTCGGGAATCAGCTGCCGGGCTTGACGAACAGGCGGGTGGCCGAGATGCGGGCGGTGCCGTCGGACTCCTCGAGGGTGTCGAGCTGGTTGCGGATGGTGGCGTCGACGGAGAGGTACTTGCGGCCGGCGCGCAGGTCGGCGTCGTTACGGAGGCGGACGATCAGCGGGAACTCGCTCAGCGCGCCGGCGTCGAACAGGCCGGTCGTGTAGATGAGCTGAACGCCCAGTGCGCTCGCGACGACGCGCTGCAGTTCGAGCAGGTAGCCCGCCGACGCGCGGCCGATGGGGTTGTCGAGGAACAGCACGCCGGAATGCCGGTTCTTCATCCGCCCGCGGTTGTTGGACCGCAGCGCCGCCAGGGTGCAGTAAAGGATGATCGCGGCGGTCAGCTGCTGGCCGCCGGAGAACACGTCCCGGATCTCCGACACCCGCTGCCGCTCAGTACGCAGCACCGAGTCCGGCTTCAGCATGTCGACGCGGAATCCCTTGGGCACCGCCGCCTGGACCCCGTGCAGGACCAGCGACATACCGTCGCGTTTGACGTCGCGGCCGTCGCTCGTCTTGCCGATCGCGGCTTCGTCGACGACGCCGCCCAGCGCCTCGGCGAGCACGTCCTCCTCCGGATCGGCGAACCGGATCCGCAGGAACTCCTGGCCGGACCAGTCGCCGAGGCCCTCGGGCAGCCGGGACAGCCGTTGCGCGGACCGCAGCAGCCGCAACGCGCCGTCGACCATGCCCTGCAGCCGCGCCACGATCCCCGACCGGTGCCGGTCGATCTGCGCGAGGTCGTCGGTGAGCGTCCGGAGCCGGGGCCGCAACGCGACCGACCATTCGGCCGCGTTGGCGGGCAGGCTGTCGCGCCGGACGGCGATGATCTGCTGGCGAACCGGGCTCGTGAGCTTCTCGAACCGCTTGTCCGTCGCGTACTGCGCCAGCGCGTCGGCATGCCCGCGGACACGCTTCTCGGCAGTGTCGACGGCCGCGTCGGCGTCGGCGAGCGACGCGTTCAGCCTGCCGATGCGCGACTGCGCCGTGTCGACGTCGCCGTCGAACACGGACTCGGCCTCACCTTCGGGCGCTAGATGCGCGAGGGACTCGGCGAGCAGCCGGAAACCGGCCGCCGACGAGTTCGCGGACTCCAGGACGTGCTCGGCCTCGGAACGCCGAGCCGTCGTCTGCTCCCAGACGCGCGCGGCCGCGGTGGCCTCCTCCGCGGCGATGTCGATCAGTTCCTTGCCGTGCTCGATATCGCGCGGACGCCCGTAGTGCTCCAGCGACGCAGGCTGCTTCGGGAGCTGGTCGAGTTCGGCCTTGCGCGTGGCGACCAGTCCGATCGCCTCGGCGCGCTCGTTCTCCAGCGCGGCGACCGTCCGACCAGCGCGGGCGTACGCCGCGGCCCTGGTCGCGGCGTCGGACCCGTCCGCGGTCTCCAGCAGCTGCCCGGCCAGGTCGCGGACGACCTGGTCGAGGCCTTCGAGCGCCGCGCGGGCGGCCGACTCCGCGGACTCGGCCTGGTCCAGTTCCGCGCGGAGGTCGCTGCCGACCTCGACCTTCGCGTAGGAGTCGCTCGCCTCGGCAAACGCCCGGCGCAGCACGTCGACGGGCTCCTTCGGGACCGGTTCGTCCTCGGAAACCCCGCCACCGCCGGGAACTTCGGCGAGCTCGGCCCGTGCGCTGCTGACCGTCCGGCGGTGCCCGTCGGCGGTCCGCTGCTCCTCGGCAACCTCTTCGCGCAGCCGCGCGGCGCGGGTCTTCGCCGCCTCGGCCTCGGCCTCGGCCTGGCCGACGATCTCCTGCGCGCGCCCGGCGGCGTCCGTCCACTCAGGAATCCTGGTGGCGCGGCCCGCCAGCTCGACGAGGGCACGCGAACGCTCGTCGCCCATCCGTACCTCGACACGCAGCGCCGGGACGGCCTCGCGCAGCCGAGTGCGCTTCGCGGCGAGATCGGCGAGGATCCGCTCCGCGGCGGAGACCTCGGACTCGGCTTCGGCGAGATCAGTCGCCGCTTGTTCGGCTTCCTCGGCGAGCGTACCGATGGCGCCGGCCGGGTAGTCCTCACGCCAGGTGGTGAGCTTCCATTCGAGAGCTGCGTCGTCGCCGAGGACCCCGGACAGCACTTCGAGCTGCTTCTGCCGCTGACTGTGTCGCGCGGCGATGGCTTCACGCTCGGCGTCCGCCGCGTCTTCGTCATACATCGCGGGGTTCGGCGTCACCAGGAATTCAACGCCGCCAGCGCCTTCAGCCGACCGCAGCGCCTCCGTCGTCGAGACCGGCAGCACGACGCGAGGCAGCAGCTTCGCCTGTTCCAGCGCGACCTTCGCACGCGACAGCTGCTTCGCCTCGTTGACGAGCACACCGCCGACAAGGTGCGGCAGCTCCGCGAGGACTCGCTTACGCTGCTTGTCATCCATTGTGGACAGATAGCGCCAGCCGGACCACGCCGTGACGCCCGCGGCTTCGAGGACTTCCAGCGCCGACTGGACTTCCGGCGGTTCCGGAAGCAGGCCGCCGTCGCCCAGCGCGCCGAGCGCGCGCTCGTCGACCGCTTCGGACATCCGCAACGCCGTCTGCTCGCGTTCCGCTTCCAAACGCGCTTCGCGGAGTCGTTTGAGCAGCGAGGGAGTGTCGGTCTCCAGCCGGACGTCGTCGCCGCCGAGCAGTTCGAGCAGGCGCGGGTGCGCCGCGAGGCTGTCGGTCCGGCGGTGGGCCCGGTCGAGTTCGAGCGCGGTCCGTTCGGCGGCGGCGTGCGCGACCGAAGCCCGCTGCTGGAGCCGGTGCAGCTCTGTCTGCGCTTCGGTGTGTTCCTCGGCCGCGTGTTCGAGGTCGGCTTCCCGCGAGGCGAGCTCTGACACGGCGTTTTCGGCGCGGCCGCGGGCTTCCTGCGCCGCTGAAGCGAGCTCGCCCGCGTCCCCGAGAAGCCCGTCACGGACCGCTTGGCGGATCTCCGTCTTGATCTCGTCGATGCGTGACGTCAACTGAGCATGTTCCGCGCGATGTTTCGCGGCGGTGCCGGTGGCTTCGTCGCGTTCCATCTGGGCGACGGCGGCCGCCTCGCCGGTGGCCGCGACGCGGCTCTCGGCGGCCTTCGCCTGATCTGCGGCTTCGGCCGCCAAGGCCAGCAAACCGCGGGCGAGGCCCGAGGCAGCGGCATTCTTCGCGCGCAGAGCCGGTTTCGCCGTCTGCTCACGTTCTCCGACCAGCTCACGGATGTCGGCTGCCTTGCGTACGGCGTTGACGTGCCCGAGCACAGTGCCGGTCTCTCGCCACGCTTCGGCCGTCGCCCGCGCTTCGGCGACGTCGTCATCGAGACGCTTCTTGTCCTCGGTGGCCGCAGTCAGGCGAAGGTCCGCGACTACGCGACGCAGCTCGGTGACGACAGCAGCGAGGCGCCGGTGATCGCCTTCGGCGAGCTTCTCCGCGTCGCGAGTCTCGTTGACATGCGCTTCGAGACCGGACAACCGCTCCGACTCGATGCCGTGACGTGCGGTGATCGACCCCGCGAGCACCCGGGCTTCTTCGCGCGCTCGGTCCGCCATCTTGCGCGACGCGGCGGCAAGTCCCTCTTCGTCGGTCAACGGCGTCAGCAGGTCGAGCGCGCCGGCGACGAAGTCCCGCTCGGCGAGCAGTTCCCCGCGCTGAGACAGGTTGTGGGCGTAGGTCTGGACGACCTCGGCCAGGTCGCGCGGGTCGTCCTCGGCGATGACCGCGCGCAGCAGGAACTCGACGAACGCCTCGTCGGTGTTGAACGCGAACGCGTCGGCCGCCTCGCCCTCACCGGCGTTCATCGCGCGCTGGTAACGGAAAAGCTCGGTGTCCAGGCCGATCGAGTCGAGCCGCTCGGTCCACTCGTGGTGCCGTCGCGTCCAGAACAGCTCCAGCTCGGGCTCGTCGTGCTGCCCGGCGTCCAGCTTCTCCTGGAACGCCGACATCGTCAGCAGGCGGCCGTCGACGGTGAGCGGCAGGTTGTCGAGCCCCAGCGAGGAGCTCGGCCGGAAGCAGAACCACGAGTCGATCAGGTTGGCCGGGTCGGTCGAGGTCACGTGCCCGCGCCACTCGGAGACCTTGCCGGTGATCACGCGGGCACCGGTTTCGGTGTGCTGCCACTCCAGCACGACGTGCGAAACGTCCTTGGCGGAGACGAACTTCTCCAACACGCGAGTGTTCGTCGTACCGACCACCTGACGACGTCCCGGCAGCATCACCGAGAAGATCAGCTTGATCAGGACGGACTTCCCACCACCGTTCTCGAGGAACAGCACGCTCGCCGGTGACGGCCGGTGTGGCAAGCCCTGCTCCGCGGAATGGATGCCGGCGCTGAACAACGCGTCCTGGGTGGGCGCCTTGACGACCTCGCCGACCCCGGACAGGTCGAGCACGACGTCCTGGTAGCGCGCGCCGGCCGGGCCGACGGAGTGCAGGCGGACCCGCGAAAGCTCATACATGCCAGTCCCTCACAGAGTGTCCGAAATGGACGGACGAAGGGTGCCGCCGCCGTCGCCGACCGAAACCACGCCCAGTTCCAGGAGTTCCTCGAACGCGCTGTCCGCGGCCAGTTCGCGAACCTGCACCTGGTAGCGCGGGGTCGTCCGGTAGGTGCCGCCCTGCTCGTTGTCGATCTGCACCAGGAAGCCCTGCTCGGACAGGAACCTCAGCGCTCGCGCCACCATGCCCCGGGTGGTGTCGGACGCGAGCCTGCCGTCCTTGGTCGCCGCTGTCGCCGGGCGACGCGCGTACGCCCGCCAAGCCTGTTCCAGCTCGGGGGCGTCGGACAGCGGGTCGTTGTTCTGCTCGGCCTTCGCGGCGCGCTCGTCAAGGATGCGGCACGCTTCGCGGACCACGCCGTCGACCTGCTCGACGCTGACCCGGCCGATGTAGGTGTCGTTGGCGAGGTCGTCGGGCCTCGGGTAGCCGAGCGCGGCGGCCGCGAGGTGAACCAGGCCGTGCAGCACCTTCTCGGTCTCGCGCCGCTCGCGGATCTTGCTCTGCCGCGCGTAGCTGTCCATTTTGATCTCGAACACCGACTCGTCGGTCGCCGCGAGCACCGCCCCGGCCTGCGTGCTGACGTCGAGCACCATCAGGCCGAGCCCGGCCGCGACGGAGTTGGCCAGCTGCTTGAACGCGCTGTCCTGCCCGTAGCGGCGGACGAGCTCCGCGTAGACGACGTCACGCCCCGGAAGCTGCTTCGGCCGCATGCCGAACGAAATCAACCTGGCCGCCGACTCGGCGTCCCCGTTGGTGCTCACGCCGTCTCCCCCTGTTGGTCACTCGGTCCGGCGCCCCGGTCGATCAGTGCCGACGCGAGCAGCAGGTCCGCGCCGCCGAACTCGGCGTCGACGAGCTGCGTGCCGTCGTCGATGCCGATCAGCGCCCGATCATCGCCCTGACGCACCGCCGCCGCCACTCCCGGGCTGTACGAATAGAGCGCGCGCAACGCGACCAGCCGTGCCAGCCCCGGATCGAACTCCCTCGCCTCGGCGAGCAGGCCGGACAGCCGTCGCGGCACGTCGGGCAGGTCCAGCAGCTCGTCGGCTTGGCGCCACTGGTCGTCGCTGTAGTAGTCCAGCGTCTCCGGCGGCACCAGCTCCGGCTCGGGCACCTCCCCGACCAGCTTGTCGCGCTCGGGCGCGGGCCGCAGCAGCAGCGAGACCAGCGACGACAGCGAAGGCACGGTAGGCACCGCGAGCCCGGACGAGCCGAGGAAGAACTTCTCGACCGGCGCGACAGCGTCCGAGATCGGCAGTTCGAGGCAGGGCACGAGCAGCTGGCCGAACAGGTCGATCGTGGCGCGCCGGGGCGGCCCGGAGAACTGCTGACGGTCCTGCTCGGCGCGGAACGTCGCCCCGGCCGCCTGCAGGCGCGACTGGAGCTGGGTGTGCCGGCTGATGCAGTCGCCGACGATGTCGACGAGCTCGGCGGCCCGGCGCTTGCGGTCCGGGTCCTCGGCGTCGTCGCGCGCGATGGTGATGTTCTTGAGGATCGCGTTCTCGGCGCGGAACCGCGCCTCGATGTGCGTGAGAGCGGAATCGAGCAGCTCGGGCATCTCCGAGTCCCAGTCCACCGCGCGGACGTCGCGGCGGGTCGCGTCGAGCTTCACCCGCAGCGTCTCGCCGTACTGCACGGTCCGGTACCGGGCCTGCTCGGCGGCCAGTTTCGCGTCCGCCAGCCGGCCGCGGTTGATCAGGTTCTCGAGCTTGACCTCGGCCGCGATATGGGCCGACTCGACGTCGGTGTCCAACGCGCCGACCAGCACGTTGATCGCTTCGTCGGTGGCGCGGAGGTACACCTCGCCGTCCGACGCGGCGAGCTCGATGAGCAGCTTGAAGTCGAACGCCCGCCGCTGGTAGACGCCCTGAGCGTCGACGCTGCCGTAGACGCGGCGGAACCCGCGGTCGGCCGTACCGACGTTGATCAGGTTGTCCAGCACCCAGCGAGCGACCCGGACGTGCTCCTCCGGACGCCGGCCTGGCGCCTGCGCGGCGACGAACGGCTGCAGGCGCCGGACGACCTCGTGGTGGTCGGCGCCGGTGTCGAAGTCCATCGCGATCGTGACCTGGTCGATGGTGTGCAGCGCGATCTCGGCCATCTGGTAGACCGTCGCGTCGGCCCAGTCGAGCTTGGCCTTGCGGGAGTCGAGGTCGTGCAGCGGCGCGGTGCAGGCGAGCGCCTTGAGCCGACGGGCCAGGCCCTCGTCGGCCAGTCCCCCACCGATCAGCTCCGAGTCACGCACAGCGAGCCAGATTAGTCGGCGTCCCGGCTACCCGCTCGGGTGACCGGCTCTCGTCACTTACGGAACAGGGGGCATTGCGCAGCGGGTAGGGCACCGGTCTTCCCCCGGAGAACCGCCCACACGTTGCGGGGGTCGACCGTCCTCGCCATGGCCTTCACCCCGACCACCGTGCAGACGATCTGTTCCACCGCGATCGGGCTCAGGGCGCGCACGTCCATCAGGACGCTGATGACCACGGACCCGTCGTCGACGTAGACCGAGCTCGCCGCCGAGTCGGGCACGGACCGAGGCGGGAGGTCGGTGGTCAACCCCGCGGCGAGGTCGGCGTCGGTCGGTCCGGCAAAGAGCAGGGAGAGCGCGGTCGTGGCGTCACCCAGGTGCCCGATGTTCCGCTGGACCGGCGCCATCAGGCCGCCCTTGACGAAGTACAGCACCGGCCCGGTGGCGACCCCGGCCGCGGCCATACCACCGCCGAGCACCCCGGTCGGGCGAACGCCGCAGCCCGCGAGCACGGCGAGCAGCCCGGCCAGGACGACTAACACTGCCTTCCTCATACCTCGCTCCTCTCGCCGGGCAGTCGCAGGACGAACCGCGCGCCGCCGTCCGGACTGTTGCCCGCCTCGATCCCGCCGCCGTGCAGGTTCGCGTTCTTCAGCGCGATCGACAAACCGAGCCCGCTGCCCTCGGACCGGGCTCGGGCCGCGTCGGCCTTGTAGAACCGCCCGAACACCTGCGGAACCACGTCGGGGGCGAGACCGGGCCCGGAATCGGTAACCTCGACGACGACGTCGGCGCCCTCTCGGCGCAAGACCACCCGAACGGGCTGCTCACCGTGCCGCAGAGCGTTGCCGACGAGGTTGGCGACGATGACGTCCAGCCGCCGTCGGTCGACCGGCGCGAAGACCCCGGCCGGCAGGTCGGCCTCGACGGACTCCGTCCAGCCGCGGGTCCGCAGGGTCCCGGCGATCATCGCGCCGACGTCCTCCCGATGGGTGTCCAGCATCGCGGTCTGGGCGTCGAACCGGGAGATCTCGATGAGGTCCTCGACCAGGCGGGCGAGCTTCCGGGTCTCTCCGCCGACGAGCCGGGCCGCCTGCCCCGCGTCCGGAGTGAGTCCGGTTTCCTCTTCCAGGATTTCGTTCACCGCGGTCATCGCCGCGAGCGGGGTGCGCAGTTCGTGCGAGACGTCGGCGACGAACCGCCGCGCGTCGGCCTCCATCCGCCGCAGCTCGGTCATCGATGCCTCGAGACTGGCGGCGGTGTCGTTGAAGGTTCGCGCGAGATCGGTGAGCTCGTCGGAGCCAGTGGTCACCAGCCGGGTCGACAAGTCGCCCTTGGCGAGGCTGCGCGCCGCGTCCCGCAGCCGTCGAACGGGCCGCAGCACCGCCCCGGCGGCCAGCAGGGCGATGAGCATGGCCAACGGGATCGCCACCGCGGCGGTCTTCCAGCCGTTGTCGGCGAACTCCTCGATGCTCTGCTGGGCGGTGTACAGGGAGTGCACCGCGTAGACCTCGATCCCGGAATGCGTAGCGGTCCCATCGGGACGGAAGGCCAGCACGGGCATCCCCACCAGCAGGTACGGCCCGCCGTAACGATCTACACGCTGGAAGAACAGCTGGTTCGCAGCCCTCACCTCGGAGCGCAGGTCGTCGGGAAACCAAGACAAGGCGGCCGACTGCGAGGAATTCATGCCCTGGTAGACGATGGTCGCGTCGTAGCCCAGCTTCCGCGCGACCAGGTCGAGCGTGGTCTGGTCCGGCGGCATGGTGATGGTCGGCGCGATCGTGTTGATGTTGTCGCGCAACGTGGTCATGTAATCGTCCTGGGCCGCGGTGAGCACCGCGCGACGCCCGGAGACGTAGCTCGCGCCGGACGCGGCGACGGTCGCGACCAGTGCCACCACGATGAACGCCAAGATGAGACGTGGGCGGATTCCCTTGGCCCACAAGGGGATATCACGTGGTCGGGGAAGTTTCACAGCGGCCCGAACCGGTAGCCGAAGCCACGGGCGGTGCGGATGTAGACCGGGTCCGCCGGCACGTCCTCGACCTTCGCCCGCAGTCGCTGAACACAGGCGTCGACGATCCGGGAGTCGCCGAGGAAGTCGTGTTCCCACACCAGTTCCAGGAGCTGCTGTCGCGTGTGGACACGACCGGGCACGCGGGACAGTTCGAGCAGCAGCTTCATTTCCGTCGGTGTGAGCCCGACCGGCTTGCCCGACTTCGTCACCACCAGCGCCGCGCGGTCGATGTGGAGGTCGCCGTAGGTGTTCTGCTCTTGCCCGCCGCGGGCGCCGATCCGCCGCAGCACCGCGCGGATCCGCGCGTCGAGCACGCGGGACTGCGCCGGCTTGACCACGTAGTCGTCCGCTCCCGCTTCCAGGCCGCCGACGACGTCGATGTCGTCGCCCCTCGCGGTCAGCATGATGATCGGCACGCTGCCCGACGCGCGGATCCGGCGGCACACCTCGAAACCGTCGATGCCGGGCAGCATCAGGTCGAGCAGCACGATTTCCGGTGGCGAGGCTGCCAGCAGGCGCAATCCGCGTTCGCCGTCCTCGGCGGGCTCGACGCGGTGGCCGTGGCGGCTCAGGCCGAGGCACAGTCCTTCCCGGACGGCGGGGTCGTCTTCGATCAGCAGCACAGTGGGCACCGGGCAAGTATCGAGGTGGATCAAGCCCCGCGCAGTGGCTGTAGCGAAACCATGACAAGACCACGACGAAACCAGGGTTTCCGAGTGCGAATCTCAGTCACATGGTCGAGCAGAAGACGGATCGCCTCGCGTTTCGCCGGTACCCCGCCGCACCGCGGCAGGACCCGCGATGGGTCCTCGCCATGCCGGAACTGACTCCCACCCCGCTACGGCAGCGCCCGCCACGAGCCCCGCGGACCAACCGCGGGCTGCTGTTCGGCGCGATCGCGATCGTCGCGGTCATCATCGCGGCGATCGCGCTGAGTTGGGCGGCTTCGAGAGCGTCGAAAGCTCCGAGCGGGCCCGTGGGCAGCTCGGTCGCCGGCGCCCGGATCGGCGCCGAGGTGCTCGACCTCAGTTCCGGGACGACGCTCCTCGACACCTCGGGGGACGTGAAGTTCCGGGCGGATTCACTGGTCAAGCTGCTCATCGCGGCCGACCTGGTCGATCGCGGGTACGCCGGCGGGTCGAAGGCGTCACCCCGGGTGACCCGGATGCTCTCCTACAGCGACGACCAGATCGCCGACCAGCTCTGGCAGTCCGGCGGCCGGACCGCGATCATCGCGCGGGAAGTGGCGAAGCTCGGGCTGACCGACACCGAGCCGCCCGCCGACCCCGGCCGGTGGGGCGACACCACGACCACGGCGTCCGACGTGGTCCGGATCTACCAGCACATCCTGTCGCTCGCCGCGCCCGACCGCGACTACCTGCTCAAGGCGCTTCGCAACGCCCCGGAGGTTTCGGCGGACGGGTTCGACCAGCACTACGGCATCGCGTCCGGGCTCAGCGGCTGGCCGTGGGCGATCAAGCAGGGCTGGGCGTCCGGGCGGGGCAGCGTCGAGGCGCATACGACCGGACTGGTCGGCAAGGGCGACCGCTACCTCGTCGTCCTGCTGGCCGGCTACCCCGACGGCACCGACCTGGCCACCGCGGCCAAGGCCACCTCCGATAGCGCGGCGACCCTCGCCCCGCTGCTCGCCAAAGACGCCGCGCGCTGACCCGTCCGCCTTTCGGGGTGCGGACGGGTCAGCGTGCGGACCATCCCCAAAGGGCACTCTTGCCCAAGAGTGCCCTGCCCTGGTCGGGACGAGCGACGGCGAGTGCACGTAAGGGCAGGGCTGGCGCCCGGTCGGGAAAGCGCTTTCAGCCGGTATTGACACGGGTGTCCGGAGATGGTGTGATTCACGTCATAGAATAGAAAGGAAACTTTCTTAACTATAGAGACCAGAGATCAGACCGGCGGGCCCCGAGCTCGTTTCCGTCGCCTCAGTACCTCCGTCATCCCCGACAACGCAGGAGGCCTCACGTGGCACCGCGAACATCCTGGCGCACGCTTCTGGCCTGCGCCTCCGTAGCGATCATCACCATGGCCGCCGCTCCGGCCGTCAGCTCCGCAGCACCCACGCCCGTCGACTACGAGTCCGAAGCGGCCACGATCTCGCACGGGACCGTCGCTTCCGACCACGCCGGCTACTCGGGCACCGGGTTCGTCGACTACGAAAACGCCGTCGGCGGGTACGTCGAGTACGACGTCAACGCGGCGCAGGCCGGAACCCACTCACTCACCTTCCGCTACGCCAACGCCACGACCGTCGACCGCCCCCTCTCGATCACCGTCGACGGCGGCCAAGTGACGAACCTATCGTTCCCCGGCACCGGCGACTGGACGACGTGGAAGACCTCGACCGTCTCGGTCACCCTGACCGCCGGCATCAACCACATCCGCGCGACCGCCACCACCGTCAACGGCGGCCCGAACGCCGACAAGCTGACCGACACCTTCGTCGCCCCCGTCGACACCCAGCCCCCGACCCCGCCGACGAACCTGGCGCTCAGCAACCTCCTGCCGACCGCGGCCACGTTCAGCTGGCAGGCGGCGACCGACAACGTCGGCATCGTCCGGTACGAGATCAACAAGGGCGGCAACGTCCTCAAGACCGTCGACGGCAAAACGCTGTCGGCCACCGTCGACAACCTGACGCCCAACACCGCCTACGACGTCTCGGTGGGCGCCTACGACGCGGCGGGCAACCCGTCGCAGCAGAGCAACGTCGTCACGTTCACGACGCCGAAGAGCAACGACACCACTCCCCCGAGTGTGCCGGCCAACCTGACGGTCACCGGGACTTCGAGCTCCAGCGTCTCGTTGTCCTGGAGCGCTTCCACGGACAACAGCGGCACCATCGCCGGCTACGACGTCTACCAGGGCTCGACGAAGGTCGCGACCACGACGTCGCTCTCCTCGACGGTCAGCGACCTGACGCCCAACACGTCCTACACCTTCACCGTGAAAGCCCGCGACCCCGATGGGAACTCCTCCGCCGCGAGCAACCCGGTGACCGCGAAGACCACCGGCGGCGCCACGAGCGGTGGCGGGATCCCCTCCTTCGACAAGCAGATCGCGACGGTCGACCTCGGCTGGTCCGTGGCGTTCCTGCCCGACGGCTCGGCGCTGGTCACCGAGCGGGACCGCTTCGAGATCGACCACATCACCACGAGCGGCACGAAAACCGTGCTGGGCAAGGTGCCCGGGGTCGTCACAACGAGCGGCGAAGGCGGCTTGCTCGGCCTCGCGCTCTCGCCGACGTACAGCACCGACCACTACATCTACGTCTACCACACGGCTTCCGACGACAACCGGATCGTCCGGATGACCTACGACAACGGAACCCTGTCGACGACGTCGACGCCGATCCTCACCGGCCTGGCGAAGAACCGCTACCACAACGGCGGCCGCATCAAGTTCGGTCCTGACGGCAAGCTCTACGCCACTGTCGGCGACGCGAAGAACAGTGACAACGCGCAGAACAAGCAGTCGCTCAACGGCAAGGTGTTGCGGCTCAACGCGGACGGCAGCGCGCCGAGCGACAACCCGTTCTACGCCAGCGGCGGCAACGCCCGCTACGTCTACAGCTACGGCCACCGCAACCCGCAGGGTCTCGCTTGGGACTCCAGGGGACAGCTCTGGGAGTCGGAGTTCGGCGAGAGCAGCCAGGACGAGTTGAACCTGATCCAGAAGGGCGGCAACTACGGCTGGCCCAGCTGCGAAGGCACGCAGGGCAGCTGTGACGGTTTCATCGCGCCGAAGACGACCTGGCCGACTTCGCAGGCCGGACCGAGCGGGATCGCGATCGTCAACGACTGGATCTACATCGCGGCGGTCACCGGCCGGCAGCTCTGGGTCACCCAGATCAACGCGGCGGGCAACGGCGTCAGCCAGCCCCAAGCGGTCTTCTCCGGCAAGTGGGGCCGGCTCCGGGACGTCGTCCCGTCACCCGACGGTGGCCTCTGGCTCACCTCGACGAACAACGACATGAACGGCGGCACGCCGGACACGCTCGACAACGTGATCGTGCGGCTGAAGTTCCCCTCCTAGAACCACGGCTGGGGTGAGCGGGAGAACCGGTCACCCCAGCCGTAGCCACCTGGAAAACGGCTGTGGGGACCCGCGTTCGCGGGTCCCCACAGCCGTTTCTTGAAGAACTACGCCGTCTCGCGAAGGGTGGCTTCGCGGACCGACGCCAGCGGTGGACGCTGCGCGCAGGTCAGGTCGGTCAGCACCATCTCCCGCTCGACGCCGTTCTCGGAGTTGCCGCGCTGGAACTGCGCCAGCAGAGTCGCCGGGGGTTGCGCCGAAACGAGCCGTCCGTACTGTTCGAGCCGGTCGAACATGGTGAGCATGATCTGCCCGGCCATCCGCCCCAGCGCCTGCGTGCTCTGGTGCCGGTGAACTCGGCGACCGAGGTCGACCTGGGCGAGCGCGTCGAGCCCGTGGGCCTCGAGCAGGTCGATCAGGTGCCCGACCTCGACGCCGTAGTTCGCCACGAACGGGATGCTTTCCAGCACGTCCCGGCGTCCGGCGTACTCGCCGGCCAGTGGCTGGACGAAGCCGGCCAGCTCGGGCCAGTACATGTTCAGCATCGGCCGGGCGACCAGCTCGGTGACACGCCCGCCGCCGTCGGCGTCCGTACCGGTCTTGCCGACCAGCGGCCGGTGGTAGAAACCCTTGACGTACGCGACGCTCGGGTCGGTGAGCAGCGGCCCGAGCAGGCCGGTCACGTAGTCGCTGGTGAAGTCGTACAGGTCGCCGTCGACGAAGACGACGAAGTCACCAGTGGTCGCGGCGACGCCCTTCCACAGCGCCTCGCCCTTGCCCGCGAGACCGCCGAGCTCGGGCATCACCGAGTCCTGCGCCACCACCCTCGCGCCCGCTTCCGCGGCGACCTTCGCGGTGGCGTCGGTGGACCGGGAATCGACGACGAGGATTTCGTCGACGAGCGGATGCGTTTCGACCAGGTCGCGGCGAATCGTGCGAATGATGTCGCCGACCGTCGTCTCCTCGTCGCGAGCGGGGATCACCACGCTGACACGGGCCCCGCGTTTGGCCGCCACGAGGTCGGCCACCGCCCAGTCGCCGGACTGGCTGCTTCGCCTGGCGAGCCAGGTATCGACCTCGGAAGAAACCTTCAGTGGGGTAGTCCTGTTCGTGCGCATCGAATTCACCTTCCCTCGTCGGGTCGTCCGCCAAGTCCGAGATTCGTCGTGCCCTGTTTCGATTCAGCGCGTGTGCGTGAAACCGCTGCGTTACGAAAACGGCGCCAGAACGCGGTCTTGTTAACCGCGCGTGTCACGCGCCCAACACCGCTGCTATCGGGTTACCGATTTCACGTTTGGCCAGGTAAAACGTCGCTTCGTGCGGTTTCGCACCGTTGTCCACGGTGTAACCGCTCTCCAACACTCCGTCGGCACCGGGGAAAAGAGCGGTGAGATCGGGCCGGGCGGCCACCAGGTCGTCACGGTCGGCGACGTTCACCCAGCGTCGGACGCGGGGCGGGACCTCTGGTGGCTGCGGGCGGACCCGGTCGTAGACGACGTTGCGCAGGCCCAGCGGCGAGCCGACGGTGATCAGCAACGGCAGCGGCCTGTTCAGCCGATGTGCCGCCTCGAAAGCCACCACCGAGCCGAGCGAGTGGCCGATGATGATCTCGGTCTCCGGACCGACGAGCGTGGCGACGCGGTCCTGCACGCGTTCACGGATGACGTCGTCGGTCAGGTACAGCGTCACCTGCCGGAGCGCCTTGACCACGAGCCGCTCGGCGAAAGCCGCCCCGAACCGCGCGAACGGGCGCACTCGCACCAGCGCGTTGAGCACCGGCCGCAGCGCCGCGCGGACTCCCTGGGTCTCCCCTGCCTGTCCACGCAGGTTCTCCAGCTCGCGTTGAGCCTGAGCCTGGTCAGACTCCCTGGTCGCGGACTCGGCCACCCTGGCCAGCCATTCCTCGGCGAGCGCCTCGGCTACGACCCACTCCGCGTCGTCGAGCTCGTCGGCAGATCCTTGCTGGTCAGGACGGGTGAAGACGTCTCCGTAGAAGGCCATGCGCGTCTCCGCCGACCCGGGCAGCGCACCGCGCCACAGCTGGTCCGCGAGCTCGGAAAACCCGGCCGTGCGGACGCCGCCGGCCAAGCTGGGCAGCCACTCCGCCTCCAGGGTGTCGGCGGACTTCTGCTCCTGCGCAATGCCGTGCACCAGGACGATACGAGCCACAGCGCACAGTATCGTGATCGAGTGGGAGAGCGCCGGGTTTTGGTCATCGCGTCACAGTGTGAATCGCTGAACCTGCTTTCGTTCTTACCCGAAGCCGCGAAAGACGTCGCCGACGCGCTGCTCGACGAAGGCGTCGGCGGCTGTGTCCCGGCGTTGGCCGACGGACGGCACCTGCTCGTCGACCCGACGATGGTCCAGCTGGACGACGCCGTCACCGAGGCCTTCGAACGCGCGTCCGAGGACGAGGCGACGCTGTTCATCGCGCTGGTCGGGCACGGCGACTACGCCGAAGAAGACTTCTACTTCCTCACCAAGGACAGCACCGACCCGGTGAACAGCCGGAATTCGTTCCTGCTCGCCCAGCGGATCAAGGAGCTGCTCGGCCGGTATTCGCTGCTCGACGGCCTGGTGATCCTGCTCGACACCTGCCACGCCGGCATGGCCGCCCAGCAAGCGGCGACCCGGTGGATCAAGATCGTCGGCGAGGCAGGCAAGCGCTTCGAGGTGCTCACGGCGTCGGACGACCGGACAGCGGCCGATGGCTGCTTCAGCCGCTCGCTGGCCAAGACCCTGCGTGCAGGTAGTCCGGAGCTCGGCGAGCGTGTCCGCTGCCCGGACCTCAAACGCGTGGTCAGCGGTCTGTGTCCGAACCAGACCGCGGTGCACCTCGCCTTCGACGGTGTCCGCACGGTCGAAAAGGGCGACCAGGGCCTCTGGCTCGCGATGAACGCGTCCGACGCCTGGCAGCCGTTGCGCGGGAACCCGGCGGCCACCGAGATCGAGCGGCTGACCGCAGGTTACGTCGCACCGCCGGAACTCGAGCGCATCATCGGACTGCTGCTTTCCGGTGCCCGGTGCGTCGAAGTCACCGGTTATGGCAGTGACGCGCTGATCGCCGCGCTCGCCCGGCCGGCGGTCGCAGCCGAGGACATACCGCCGAAGTTCCTGCACGCGGTCCTGTTCGTGAAGGCGGGGCAGACCCTGGAGCAGGTCGCGACGGAGCTCGCCCGGCAGCTGCGCCGGAGCGTGAAGGAATTCGGCCCGGCAGAGCTCCTCTACCTCGAAACCGCCGACGTCCAAAGTCAAGATGCCTTCGAACGCGCGGTGCTCGGCCCGCTGCGGACCATGACCGCCGCCCGTACCGCCCCGATCCGCCTGGCTTTCCTGCTGGCGGGCGTCATTCCCGAGGACCGCGACCGATTGTTCGGATCGCTGCGCACCCTCACGGGGGACCGGGCACTGCGCGGGGTGCGGACGGTGTTCGTCGACCAGATCGGCGGCACCTCGGGACTCAAGGCGGCCGAGACGGTGTACCTGTCCGCTCTCCCGGCAGCACCGGAACCTGCAGTGTGGCCTGACTATCCTCCGGAGTCGCTCAGCGATTGGCTGGACTACGAAGAATTCCGGACCGTTTCACCTGGCCAGTACACGGGCTCACCGCCGCCATCTCCCCAGCAGGGTGCACCGCCCAGTCCCGGTGACTACGACCTGGACGACGAGGAGGTCCCGGTTCCGGCTGCGCCGCTAGGGGCGGTGAACGAACTGTTGAACTTCGCGTACGGCTCGGGCCCTCTTCCGCTGAACATCCTCGTCGCGGCGAGTCGTCGGCTCGACGGGCCGGACAGGCCGTCGAAAGTCCGCGATGTCCTGGCGCAACTCGGGGACGACGTCATGCGCATACAGCCGGGGACAGACGCCGAACTCGTCCAACTGACCACTGCCTGGTACGGCTACCTGGACGCCCCCGGGCTGCCCGGCATTCTCGCTGACACGATCGAGGAAGTGGCTCCGGTGAGCGAAAAAGACCGGGACACCCCGGAACACCACTACGCCCGGACGAACCACGCCGAATACCTCTGGCTGGCCGGCCGTCACGAAGACGCGCTGCGCAGTCTCGACGACCGACATTCGGACGTGCCAGTGGAAAACCGCGAGCGCTGGAAACAGTGGTCAAGCAGAGTTGCCCTCGAGCTGGGTGACGGGGAGCCGCTGACCATCCTCTGTCGGGCCAGGGAGGCGACGTGGACCGGCAAGTCCGGGGACGCCGCGGGAGCGCTCGCGCAGTTCGAGGCACTGTTGCCGATCGCAGAAACCGTGTTGGCCGCGGAAGATCCGGAACTGCTCAGCATCCGCAACAACGTCGCGTATCAACTCATGGACCTCAAACGGTTCGAAGAGGCCAGGGTGGCTTTCGGGGCTTTGATCCCCGAAACCAGGCGTGCGCTGGGCGCCGACGATCGGGAGACGATCCACGCACGGCATCTGTTCGCGGTCGCCACCGGCAAGTGCGGCGACGGCGACGAATCGCTTCGCCTGTCCTGGGAACTGCTCCCGGATGCCGAACGGGCGCTCGGCGAAGACGACGAAATCGTCGGACACATCCAGCACAACATCGTTTTCTGGAGTGCTCACGGAGTTGCGCACCCCCCCCCCGAACTTTTGGAGATCTACCGGCGAATCCTCGTTCGAACGCGGGGGCGACTGAATGACCGCCACCCTGACCTGCTCGAACTCCGGTTCCTGGGCACGATCCTGGTCGCCAAGGACGGGCAAGTCGGCGAAGCACTGGCCGAGTGGACTGTCCAACTCGAACAGTCCATCGACGTACTCGGCGAACGGCATGATCACGTCGCCAAGATTCGCGAGCAGCTCGAGTTCTGGGGTTCCGCGGGGTGAGCGGTGAGGATCGCGTTGCTGACCTACCGCGGTAACCCGCACTCCGGCGGGCAGGGGGTTTACGTTCGGCATCTGAGTCGCGAGCTGGTGGCACTCGGCCATGACGTCGAGGTCTTCTCCGGTCAACCGTATCCCGAACTCGACGCCGGGGTCCGGCTGACGAAGCTGCCCGGGCTCGACCTGTTCTCCGAACCGAATCCCTTCCGCACCCCGGCTCTGCGCGAGCTGCGAACGCTGCCGGATTGGGTGGAGTTCGCCGGGATGCGCACCGGCGGCTTCTCGGAAGCGCTCGCGTTCTCTTTGCGGGCGGCCTGGGCGCTGCGACGGCGTCGTGGTGACTTCGACCTCGTCCACGACAACCAGGGCCTCGGCTACGGGATGCTCACGCTCGGACTGCCGGTGCTGACCACCGTGCACCACCCGATCGCGATCGACCTGGAGCTGAAGCTGGCCGTCACTTCCGGCGACGAGCGGCGCGGAGTCCTTCGCTGGCACAGGTTTCTGCGCATGCAGCACCGGGTCGCGCGGAGACTGCCCGCGATCCTGTCGGTCTCGGAGGCATCGCGGAGGTCGATCGCCGAGCGGATGGGCGTCGACTCGGCGGGGATCGACGTCGTGCCGATCAGCGCGGACACCCGGGTCTTCCGGCCGCGGCCGGAGATCGCACGGGTGCCGGGCAGGCTCGTCACCACGGCCAGCGCCGACGAGCCGTTGAAAGGCCTGGCACACCTGCTGACCGCGCTGCCGAAGCTCGATGGCGCCGAGCTTGTCGTCGTCGGTAAGCCGAAACCCGACAGCCTCACGTC
This sequence comes from Amycolatopsis sp., assembly GCF_025464955.1. Lineage (GTDB taxonomy): Bacteria > Actinomycetota > Actinomycetes > Mycobacteriales > Pseudonocardiaceae > Amycolatopsis. The sequence continues at coordinate 36,378 of NZ_JAODNM010000174.1, forward strand.
TCAGCTCGTCACCGGGCTCGGTGCGTCCGTGCGTTTTGTCAGCGGTCTTGGCGACAACGAGCTCGCCGAGCTGGTCGCGAGCGCGGAAATCGCCTGTGTGCCTTCACTGTTCGAAGGTTTTTCGCTGCCGGCGGCCGAGGCGATGGCGTGCGGAACACCGCTCGTGGTGACCTCGGGCGGCGCGCTGCCCGAGGTCGTCGGGGACGCCGCGCTGATCGTCCCGCCCGGCGATCCCGACGCGCTCGCGGACGCACTTACCCGGCTGCTGAACGACGCGGAGTTGCGCGCCCGGCTGTCTGCCGCCGGGCTTGTCCGCGCGGCGGCGCTGAGCTGGCGGCGGACCGCGGAGGAGACCGCCAACCACTATCGACGCCTGCTGGGACAGACCGAAGGAGCGCTGGCGTGCTGACCATCGACTTCGAACGTTTCCCGGTCGGCAAGGGAAACCGCGTGCTGGACTTGGGCTGCGGCGACGGGCGACATGCCTTTGCGGCGTACAAACGTGGCGCCGATGTCGTCGCCACCGATCTCGACGACATCGCCTTGAAGCACGTGCGCGACATGTTCGTCGGAATTGCCGAAGCCGGGGAGGCACCCTCCGACGCCCGCGCACTCGCGCTGCGAAGCGATGCTTTCGCACTTCCCTTTCCGGACAACAGCTTCAACCGCGTCATCGCGGCCGAAGTACTCGAACACCTCGACGACGACAAGGGCGCGCTGGCCGAAGCGGCACGGGTGCTGGCGCCGGGTGGACTGCTCGCCGTCACCGTGCCGCGGTGGTGGCCCGAGCGTGTCTGCTGGGCGCTTTCCAGTGAGTATCACGAGGTCGAAGGCGGTCATGTCCGGATCTACCGGCGCGGGCAGCTTCTCGGCCGCATCCGCGCTGCCGGGCTCGACGTCCTCGTGACCCATCACGCGCATGCGCTGCACGCGCCGTTCTGGTGGCTGAAGTGCGCGGGCCTCACCGACGACCACGCGGTGATCCGGCGCTACCACGACCTGCTGGTCTGGGAGATGATGCACGGGCAAAGTTCCGTCCGGCTCGCCGAGCAGGCACTGAACCCGTTGCTGGGCAAGAGTTTGGTCGTCTACGCGCGCAAGCCGGAATGAACGGCACGGCTGCCTCGATCGCAGCCGCACAACGCTCCGACGGCGGGATCCCGTGGGAGGCGGGCAGCTCGCTGGATCCGTGGAACCACACCGAAGCCGCTATGGGCCTCGATGTCGCCGGGTACCACGCCGAGGCCGAAGCGGCCTACGAATGGCTTGCCTCGAAACAGAATCCCGACGGCTCGTGGTTCGCCGAATACCGTGACGGCGAAGTCGTGAATCGCTCGAAGGACACCAACTTCAGCGCGTACGTGGCCGTCGGTGTCACCCATCACGCGCTCATCCGTGACGACGACGTGTTCCTGCGACGGCTCTGGCCGACCGTGGAGCGGGCCATCGAGTTCGTGCTGGGCCAGCAGACTGCCAGCGGGGAGATCCCGTGGCGTCCGCCGCGACCGGAGGCGCTGCTCTCCGGATGCTGCAGCATCCACCACGCGCTGCGCCGCGCGAGCGCCATGGCGACGCGCCTCGGACACCCGCGTCCGGCCTGGGACACAGCCGCGGACCGGTTACGTGAAGCCATTGTCGAGCAACCGCGCCTGTTCACCCCGAAACCGCACGCGATGGACTGGTACTACCCCGTCCTGTGCTCGGTCGTGCCCGGAGTCGACACCCTCGACTCGCAGTGGGACCGGTTTGTCGTACCAGGCCTCGGCGTCCGCTGTGTGCGCGACCAGCCGTGGGTCACCGGCGGTGAGACGGCCGAACTGGCGCTGACGCTGGCCGCCCGCGGCGACCGGGACCGGGCGGCGGCACTGCTCGCCGACATCCAGCACCTTCGGCACGAAGATGGCTCCTACTGGACGGGTTACCAGTTCGCCAACGACGTCCTCTGGCCGGAAGAGCGCACCACGTGGACAGCCGGCGCGCTCCTCCTCGCCGAAGCCGCCCTCGCCGGCGAACCAGCCACCCTGACCGTCTTCGGCGAGTCCTAGGTGTTGCGAGGCATGTCGCGGGTGACAGGCCGGTCGAGTTGACGCATTCCGATATAGGCATATGATGGCGGCATGGCACGAGCGGCGACGACCTCGGACGCGTTCAACGCGATCGCCGAACCGCAGCGTCGGGAGATCCTGGTGCTGCTGCGGGGCGGCGAGCGGCCGGTGACCGACCTGGCGCGGGACCTGGGAATGACCCAGCCTCAGGCGTCCAAGCACCTGCGGGTCCTCCGGGAGGTCGGGCTCGTGCGAGTCCGCGGGGCGGGTAAGCAGCGGCTGTACGACCTGGACGCCCACGGGCTGCGGCCGGTCCACGAGTGGGTGGGCGGCTTCGAGCGGTTCTGGAGCGAGAGTTTCGACCGGCTGGACGAGTACGTGCAGGATCTCAAGCAGGCAAGGCAGGAGGGACCACACGATGGCGATGACCAGTAGCGGCGGCGAGCTTGCACACGCGACCGCGGACCGGGAGATCGTGATCTCCCGGGTGATCGGCGCGCCACGGGCGCTGGTGTTCGAGGCATTCACCGAAGTCCGGCACCTGTCGCGGTGGTGGGGGCCCGAGGGCTTCACCACCACCACGCGGGCGTTCGAGTTCCGCGTCGGAGGGGAGTGGGACTTCATGATGCACGGGCCGGACTGGACCGACTACCCAGAGTGGATCACCTGGCGGGAAATCGTCCCGCCGGAGCGGATCGCGCTACTGCACGGCGAGTTCCGCAACGACCCGAACGCCTTCGAGTCGGTCCTGACCTTCGAGCCGGCCGGGGAGCGGACCCGGATCGTGATGGGCACGGTATTCCCCACCAAGGAACTGCGCGACGAGGCCGTGGAGAAGTACCACGCGATCGAGGGCGGCGAGCAGACCCTGGGCAACCTGGCGGCCTACGTCGCCGAACTCACCAACGAGATCACCCGGAAGGGAGCGGAAAGCTGATGGCCGGCAAAGTGTTCTTCAGCGTGACGATGTCACTGGACGGCTTCATGGCGCCGGAAGCCGTGCCCGTCGAGGACGTCTTCTCGCCCGGGGGTCAGAACGACCCGAAGGTCCAGCGCTGGATGACGAAGTGGTCGGAGCTGCAAGCGTGGCTGTTCCCGCAGCGCTGGTTCCGGGAGAACCTCAAGCTCGGAGAGGGCGGCGAGGAAGGACTCGACAACGACATCGCACGGGCGACGTACGAGCGCACCGGCGCGAGCATCATGGGCAAGCGCATGTTCGACGCCGGCGAGCTGGCATGGCCGGAGGAGGCCCCGTTCCACACCCCGGTGTTCGTCGTCACGCACACCAAACGTGACCCGTGGGTGCGGCTGGGCGGTACTACCTTCCATTTCGTCAACGACGGCATCGAGAGCGCGCTGCTCCAAGCCCGCGAGGCCGCCGGCGACCGCGACGTGCGCATCGCCGGCGGCGCCGAGACGATCCAGGAGTACCTGGACACCGGCCTGGTCGACGAGTTCTCGGTTACCCTCGCGCCCGTGCTGTTCGGCACCGGCATCCGCCTGTTCGACCGCGTGGACACCGACCGCCTCGCGCTGGACCAGGCCCGCGCGGACGCATCATCCCGGGTGACCCACCTGACCTACACCCCCATGAAACGCTAGCCCGCGTTCCCGCATTGCCTGGCGCAACTGGGAAACCGGCGTGACCAGCAAACGCTCACTGACCGCGTTCGACCACTGTCACCAACGTCCGGCCCTCATCCACCTAGGCGTCGTCCTCGTCGTCGAGCATGTCGGGGGTGACGGCCGACTCCGTGTCCGGGATGTTCTGGTCCTTCGCGCGCTTGTCGGCCATCGCCAGCAGACGTCGGATACGGCCGGCGACGGCGTCCTTGGTCATCGGCGGGTCGGACAGCTGGCCCAGCTCCTCCAGCGACGCCTGCCTGTTCGACAGCCGCAGCTTGCCGGCCGCGAGCAGGTGGTCGGGGGCGGTGTCGCTGAGGATCTCCATCGCGCGCTGGACCCGCGCCGCGGCAGCGACTGCCGCGCGTGCCGAACGCCGCAGGTTCGCGTCGTCGAAGTTCGCCAGGCGGTTCGCCGTGGCGCGCACCTCGCGCCGCATCCGCCGCTCTTCCCACTGCAGGACGCTCGCGTGCGCACCCAGCCTGGTGAGCATCACGCCGATGGCGTCACCATCACGCACCACGACCCTGTCCGCGCCGCGCACCTCGCGCGACTTCGCCTGGATACCCATCCGCCTGGCCGCCCCGACCAGCGCGAGCGCGGCCTCCGGCCCGGGGCAGGTGACCTCGAGCGAGGACGAACGGCCCGGCTCGGTCAGGGAACCGTGGGCCAGGAACGCGCCGCGCCAGGCGGCCTCGGCGTCGGCGACCCCGCCCGACACGACCGCGGCCGGCAGCCCCCGCACCGGACGGCCGCGCTGGTCGATCAGCCCGGTCTGCCGGGCGAGCCCTTCGCCATCCTTGACGACCCTGACCACGTACCGCGTCCCCTTGCGCAGTCCGCTGGACGAGAGCACGTGCACGTCGGAATGGTGCCCGTACAGCTCATGGATCTCCTTGCGCAGCCGTCGCGCGACCGAGCCGGTATCCAGCTCGGCCTCCACCACGACCCGGCCGCCCACGATGTGCAGGCCACCGGCGAACCGGAGCATCGACGACACCTCCGCGCGCCGCGGCCCGATCTTGGTGATCTCCAAGCGACTCAGCTCGTCCTTCACCGAGGCGGTCATCGCCATTGCTGCCCCTCCATACTGTTTCCGCCCCCGGTAAGACCGAGAGCCTCCCTCATACAGCTCGCCAGCGCATCCGGATCATGCCTGCCCGCCACGACCGGGTCAGCCACTACCGCCAAATGCGCGCGCCCACCGAGTCCGGCCGCGGCACGCCGCAGCCGCGCCGGCGCGGGCACCGACTCCAGATCCGCGATCACCGCGTCCACACGCAGCAGCGGGGCGTGCTGAAAGAGTACGTCGAGATGCTGTTCGGGTGAGAAGCCCGCTGTCTCCCCCGGTTGGGGGATCAGGTTGAGAATCACCACTTTGGTGGCCTTGGTCTGCACGAGCGCGTCATGCAGTTCGGGCACCAGCAGGTGCGGGAGGACGCTGGTGAACCACGAACCGGGCCCGAGGAACACGACGTCGGCACCGAGAACCGCCTCCACGGCCTCCCGACACGCCTTCGGCGGCTCCCCCGGCTGACGCGCGCTGTGCAGCGTGATGCGCTGTACCTGACCCGGGGTGGACGCGACGGCGACCTGCCCGCGGATCCGGCGCGTCGCGGTTTCGTCATCACTGTCGAGCCCGGACACCTCGGCTTCGATCTCGAGCGGTTCGGGGGACATCGGCAGCACCCGGCCCGAGACCCCGATCAGCCTGCTGACCTCGTCGAGCGCGGCGACCGGATCCCCGAGCACCTCGAACAGCCCAGCCAACAGCAGGTTCCCCACGGCGTGGCCGGCCAGTGCACCGTCACCGCCGAAGCGGTGCTGGAACACCTCCGCCCACAACGTGCCGCCGTCCTCGGCCGCGAGCGCGGCGAAGGCCTGCCGCAGGTCTCCCGGCGGCAGCACGTCCAGTTCACGACGCAACCGCCCCGACGAACCGCCGTCGTCGGCGACCGTGACCACCGCGGTGACCTCGGTGGTGATGCGACGCAACGCGGTGAGCGTCGCATGCAGTCCGTGGCCGCCACCCAGTGCGACGGCGCGTACTTCACTCCCGGCCAAGATCGCGGTGCACCACCTTCACGGCCATGCCGTCCTCGGTGGACAGACGCTGCGCGAGCTCCTCGGAAATGGCCACACTGCGGTGCTTACCGCCAGTGCAGCCGACGGCGAGGGTCAGGTAGCGCTTGCCCTCGCGCTTGTAGCCGGCGCCGATCAGCCGCAGCAGCTGGTGATAGCGGTCGAGGAACTCGTCCGCGCCTTCCTGCGTCAGCACGTAGTTGCGCACGTCGCCGTCGAGGCCGGTGTGCTCGCGCAGTTCGGGGATCCAGAACGGGTTCGGCAGGAACCGGACGTCCATCACCAGGTCCGCGTCCATCGGCAGGCCGTACTTGTACCCGAACGAGAGCACGGTGACCCTGGTCTGGGTACTGGACTCGGAGCCGAACGCGTCCTCGATCTTGGCGCGCAGATCGTGCACGGACAGCGCCGAGGTGTCGAGCACCAGGTCTGCCTCTTCGCGCAGCGGCGAAAGGAGCGCCCGCTCCGCGGTGATGCCGTCGGCGAGCCTGCCATCACCCTGCATGGGGTGACCGCGCCGGACCGCCTCGAAGCGGCGGACCAGCACCGCGTCGGTGGCTTCGAGGAACAGCACCCTCGGCTTGTAACCGCTGGCATCGAGGTCCTTGATCACCGAGGAAAGGTCCTCGGTGAACGCCCGCGAACGGACGTCCATCACCACGGCGACCTTGGTGATCGCGCCCCGCGCCTGCGCGCCGAGCTCGACCATCGTCGCGATCAGCTCCGGCGGCAGGTTGTCCACGACGAACCAGCCGAGGTCCTCGAGGCATTTCGCCGCGGTGCTCCGCCCGGCCCCGGACAGGCCGCTGACCACGGCCACCTCCATGCCGGTGGTGCGTTCTCCGTCGGTCTCGGTCGCTGCGTTGGCTTCGCCCGTCACGAGTCTGACTCCCCTTCTCCCGTAGTGCTTTGCGGACCGGCCAAGGTCGTGTGGACGGCCTCCGCGGTACGCCTGCCCACGCCCGGCACCGCCGCGATCTCGTCCACACTGGCTTGTTTGAGCTTCTTCACCGAGCCGAAGTGCTTGATCAGCGCGGTGCGGCGAGTCTGCCCCAGTCCGGGCACACCGTCCAAAGCAGACGCCTGCATCCGCTTGCCGCGCTTCTCCCGGTGGTAGCGGATGGCGAAGCGGTGTGCCTCGTCACGCACCCGTTGCAGAAGATACAGCGCGTCGGACGTGCGCGGCAGAATCACCGGATCGGGGTCGGCCGGTAGCCACACCTCTTCGAGGCGCTTGGCCAGGCCGACCACCGCGACGTCGGTGATGCCGAGCTCCGCGAGGACGTCCGCGGCGGCGGTGGCCTGCGGGCCCGCGCCGTCGACGACCAGGAGGTTCGGCGGGTACGCGAACTTGCGCGGCCGTCCCGTTTCCGGGTCGATGCCGGGATTCGGGTTGTCCGGCTCGTCGTTCGCCGTTTCCTTGAGGTAGCGGGAAAAACGGCGCCGGACGACCTCCGCGATCGAGGCGACGTCGCCCTCTTCGGCGGCCTCGCGGAGCGCGAACCGGCGGTATTCGCTCTTACGTGCCACGCCGTCTTCGAACACCACCAGCGAAGCCACCACGTCACTGCCCGCGATATGGCTGATGTCCACGCATTCGATGCGCAGCGGGGCGGTTTCGAGCGCGAGGTGCTCCTGCAGCTCGGCCAGCGCGGCCGAACGCGCGGTGAGGTCGCCCGCGCGGCGGAGCTTGTGCTGGGCGAACGCCTCGGAGGCGTTGCGCTGCACGGTTTCGGCCAGCGCGCGCTTGTCGCCGCGCTGCGGGACCCGCAGCTGGACCCGCGAGCCGCGCAGCCCGGACAGCCACTCGGTGACGGCGTCCGCATCCGCGGGGAGCTCGGGGACGAGCACCTCACGTGGGACCGGAGACGCGGGCTCGTCTTCGCCGGCGAACTCGACTTCTTCCCCGTAGAACTGGGTGAGGTAGTGGTCGACGAGCTCCGGGATGCCCATCTCCTCAGCCTTGTCGATGACCCAGCCGCGCTGCCCGCGAACCCTTCCGCCACGTACGTGGAAAACTTGCACGGCCGCTTCGAGTTCGTCGTGTGCGAAGGCGACGACGTCCGCGTCGGTCCCGTCGCCGAGCACGACGGCCTGCTTCTCCATCGCGCGGCGCAGCGCCCCAAGATCGTCACGCAGGCGCGCCGCCTTCTCGAACTCCAGCTCGTCGGAGGCTGCGGCCATCTCCTTTTCCAGCCGCCGCACCATCCCGTCGGTGCGGCCGGCGAGGAAGTCGCAGAAGTCTTCGACGATCGCGCGGTGCTCGTCCGCGGACACCTTGCCGACGCACGGCGCGGAGCACTTCTCGATGTACCCGAGCAGACAAGGGCGCCCGATCTGGCCGTGCCGCTTGAAGACCCCGGCCGAGCAGGTGCGCGCCGGGAAGACCCGCAGCAGCAGGTCGAGGGTCTCGCGGATCGCCCACGCGTGCGCGTACGGCCCGAAGTACCGCACGCCCTTCCGGCGCGGCCCACGGTAGACGTAGAGCCGCGGAAACTCCTCGTTCATGGTGACCGCGAGGACCGGGTACGTCTTGTCGTCCCGATAGCGCACGTTGAAGCGCGGGTCGAACTCCTTGATCCAGTTGTACTCCAGCTGGAGGGCTTCGACCTCGGTGCCGACGACGGTCCACTCGACGCTCGCGGCGGAGGTCACCATCTGCCGGGTACGCGGGTGCAGCCCGGCCAGATCGGCGAAGTAGGAACTCAGCCTGCTCCGCAGGCTCTTGGCCTTGCCGACGTAGATGACCCGTTTCGTGGCATCACGAAACTTGTACACGCCGGGCGCGTCCGGGATGCTCCCCGGCGAAGGACGGTAGGTGGACGGGTCTGCCACGCCGTCAAGACTATGGCTCGGCACCGACAGTCCTGCGTGCCCCCGGTCTGTCGACCCGCCGCGCCCGCACTTTCGCGGCCCGGGCACACCGCGGGTATGGCTCCCACCCGCCGGAAGTACTGCTTTCCGACAAACCCGACCTTCGTGGGTTCCTGCCGGGTGACCCGCTGATTACTTTCCGTCCCAAGCCGGTTTTCCCGGTGGGATCTCTCCCCAACCCCACCCGGTTGTCCAATACTGCCCGAAAGGACACGCAAGTGAGTCGTCTCCGCACTGTCGGCACCGCAGCGAGCCTCAGCGTCGCCGCGCTGGCGCTGACCTTCAGCTCCGGCGCAGCCGCCGTCGCCCAGCCCGCCATCGTCGGCGGCGGGACCGCGCCCGCGGTCAGCTGGGGCGCACAGGTCTACGTCAACACCCCGGGACGCGCCTTCGACGGGTTCAACTGCTCCGGCACCGTCATCGCGTCGCGGTGGGTGATGACCGCGCACCACTGCCTCGACCAGGACGGCAGCGGCATGCACGTCAAGGTCGGCAGCAACGCGCTCGGCGGCGGCACGCAGATCGACGTCGACCAGGAGAAGGTCTCCCCGAACGGCGACATCGCGCTGCTGCACCTCACCGCGGACGCCGGCACGGCGCCGGTCACCCTCGGCACCGGCGACCCGGCCTCGGGCACCACCAACCAGCTCTACGGCTGGGGCCGCACCACCCCGACCGGACCGCCCGCGACCCAGCTGAAGGTGGCGAACGTCCAGGTGACCGGCCGGTCGACGGACAATGACGGCGGCCGCGCGATCCAGAGCGTCGGCGTCAACGGCTCGGCGTGGAAGGGCGACTCGGGTGGTCCCGAACTGTCCGGCGGCAAGCAGGTCGGCGTCGCGTCGACCGTGCAGAACCAGAGCGGCACCAACACCCGCGGCACGAACAACTACGGAAGCGTCGCGTCCAGCCGCTCCTGGATCAAGACCACCGCCGGGGTCTGACAGCTGAGGACTCGTGAGCGTTCCGGCCGTTCTAGGCGGCCGCAACACTCACGAGTCCTGGTCACGGACGGCTCACACAAGACTGTCGGGGGTGTGTGCGATCCTCGCGGTATGCGCATCGCGACCTGGAATGTGAACTCTGTCGGCGCCCGGCTGCCGCGGCTCGTGGCCTGGCTCGAATCGGCGCGGCCGGACGTACTGTGCCTGCAGGAACTGAAAAGCACCACCGAGGCGTTCCCGAACGCCGAGGTCGAGGCGCTCGGTTACGAGGTCGCCGCGTACGGCACAGGCCGGTGGAACGGGGTCGCGATCCTGTCGAAGGTGGGACTGGACGACGTAAAGCGCGGGCTGGTCGACGAGCCGCGCTACGAGGACGCCGCCGAGCCGCGGGCAATCGGCGCGACCTGCGGCGGCGTCCGGATCTGGTCGGTGTACGTCCCGAACGGCCGCGAACCGAGCCACCCGCACTACGAGTACAAGCTGCGGTGGCTCGAAGCGCTGAACACCACGGTCGTCGCGGAATCCGTGCCCGGCACGCCGTTCGCCGTACTCGGCGACTTCAACATCGCGCCGACCGACGCCGATGTCTGGGACATCAGCCTGTTCGCCGAGTCGACCCACGTCACCGACGCGGAGCGCAAGGCGCTGGCCGTGCTGCGCGACGCGGGCCTGACCGACGTCGTCCCGCGGCCGCTGAAGTACGACCACCCGTACACCTACTGGGACTACCGGCAGCTGGCGTTCCCGAAGAACAACGGCATGCGCATCGATCTGGTCTACGCCAACGAAAAGTTCGCTGCCGAGGTCGAGGATTCCTACGTCGACAGGGAAGAGCGCAAGGGAAAGGGCGGTTCGGACCACGCCCCGGTCGTCGTCGATCTCAAGGCTTAGCCAGTACGGCTACGCGCCTTCCCAGGCCTGCTTGTGCAGACGGCGCAGGGCGCGCACGGCGACGACGGCGCGTTCGCGGTCGACGGCCTGCACAGCCATCACGGAGTAGTACTCGTCCTCGGGCAGTTCCAGCCGGGCCCACGACGCGCCGTCCGGGAAGCTGATCGACAGCACGTCGTGCCAGGCGAACCGGCGCGCCAGCAGCACGTTGCGCACCTCGATACCCTCGGCGTCGGCCCGGACCCGCGGCATCGCGAACAGCATTGTCGCCGCGGCCAGGGCGATCCCGATGCCGACCATCGCGGCCTGGTCCGAGGGCTCGAAGATCGCGCCGGTGTTGGAACTGCGCAGCAACGTCGCGACGACGACGAATACGGCAAGCAGGATCACCGCCAGGATGCTCGCCATCCACATCACCCGCCGCGGGCGGATTTCCAGCGTTGCCTCGACCATCGTGCTCACACAAATCCCCGTTCGGTCCACGGCTGCCGAAGGCTCCGCAGCACGTGTGCGGTGTCCAGCGCGGCCACCGTCGCCTCGTGACCCTTGTCCTCGGGAGAGCCGGGGAACCCGGCCCTGTCCAGTGCCTGCTGCTCGGTGTCGCAGGTGAGCACGCCGTTGCCGATCGGCGTCGACTCGTCGAGCGCGATCCGCGTCAGCCCGGCGGTGACGGCGTCGCAGACGTACTCGAAGTGCGGAGTCCCACCGCGGATGACCACTCCGAGCGCCACGACGGCGTCATGGTTATGGGCCAGGGCCTGCACGACGACCGGCAGCTCGATCGCGCCGGCCACGCGCACGACGGTGGGTTCTTCTTCGAGCTTCGCCTCGTGGGCCGCGACCAGCGCCCGCGCGACGAGGTTGTCGGTGATCTTCGGGTGCCACCGGGTGGCTACGATCGCCAGCCGGATGTTGCCGCAGTCGCTCAGGTCGAGCTCGACGTCGGGCTGTCCTTCACCACTCACAGCTCGCCTCCGCCGGTCGGTGCACCTTCAGTCTCGGCGCCGACCTGGTCGTAGTGCTCCAGCTCCGACAAGTCGTGCCCCATCCTGTCCCGCTTGGTCCGCAGGTAACGGAGGTTCTCCGGGTTGGGCGAGATCGGCAGCGAGACCCGGCCGGTGACCCGCAGCCCGTAACCCTCCAGCCCGACGCGCTTGGCCGGGTTGTTGGTCAGCAGGCGCATCGATCGGACGCCCAGGTCGCACAGGATCTGCGCGCCGGTGCCGTAGTCACGCGCGTCGGCGGGCATGCCCAGCGCGAGGTTGGCGTCGACGGTGTCGGCGCCGGTGTCCTGCAGCTGGTACGCCTGCAGCTTGTGCAGCAGGCCGATCCCGCGGCCCTCGTGGCCTCGGATGTAGAGCACGACACCGCGTCCCTCGGTGGCAACGGCGGACAGCGCCGCCTCCAGCTGCGGGCCGCAGTCGCAGCGCAGCGAACCGAACACGTCGCCGGTCAGGCACTCCGAGTGCACCCGAACCAGGATGTCCTCGCCGTCGCCGATGTCGCCGTAGACGAACGCGATGTGCTCGATACCATCGATCAGGCTGTCGTACCCGACCGCGCGGAAGGTGCCGGCGGCGAGGGGGATCCGCGCCTCGGCGACCCGTTCCACCTGCTTCTCGTTGCGGCGGCGGTACGCGATCAGGTCGGCGATGGTGATGATCTGCATGTCGTGGTCGGCGGCGAAGACCTCGAGCTCGTCGCGCCGGGCCATGTCGCCTTCGTCCTTTTGGGACACGATCTCGCACAGGACACCCGCCGGGTGCAGCCCGGCCAGACGCGCGAGGTCCACGGCGGCCTCGGTGTGGCCGGGGCGGCGCAGGACACCGCCTTCCTTGGCGCGCAGCGGCACGACGTGCCCGGGGCGGCGCAGGTCGTTCGGCTTCGAATCGGGGTCGGCGAGCACCTTGATGGTGTGGCAGCGATCGGCCGCGGAGATACCGGTGGCGATGCCCTCGGCCGCGTCGACGGTGACCGTGTACGCGGTGCCGCGCACGTCCTGGTTCGTGTGGTACATCGGCGGCAGGTCGAGCCGCGCGCAGTCGGCGTCGGTCAGCGACACGCACACATAGCCCGAGGTGTAGCGGACCATGAACGCCAGCAGCTCTGGCGTGGCCTTCTCCGCGGCGAAGATCAGGTCGCCTTCGTTCTCGCGGTCCTCGTCGTCGACCACGACGACCGGGCGTCCGGCCGCGATGTCGGCGATCGCCTTCTCGATGGCGTCGGAGTCCAGCGAAACTCCCGTCCCGCACGGCGTCCACGCGACCCCGGCATCGCCCTCGGCCGGGCCCGCCTGTGCTGTCTTCGACTCGCTCACACCTGCTCCTTAGTACCGCTCACGCCATTCTCCCCCGTATTCGCAAAGTGCGGCAAAGCCAGCTTCTCGACGTACTTGGCGATCACGTCGACCTCGAGGTTCACCAGGTCACCGGGCTCGTTGCGACCCAGCGTCGTCAGCTCGAGCGTGGTCGGGATCAGCGCGACGGACATCTCGTCGCCGTCGATCGCGGCGACCGTCAGCGAGATGCCGTCGATCGCGATCGAGCCCTTCTCGACCACGTACCTGGACACCGCGGGCGGCAGCGCGAACCTGGTCAGGCCCTGGTCGTCACGCGAGAGATAGACGCCGGTGCCGTCGACGTGGCCCTGCATGATGTGCCCGCCGAGCCGGCCGCCGGCCGGGGTGGCGCGCTCGAGGTTCACGCGGTCGCCGACGTTGACCTTCGCGAGGCTGGAGCGCTGCAGGGTCTCGTGAACGACGTCCACGGTGAACTCGCTGCCGGCGACGTCGACGACGGTCAGGCAGACACCGCTCACCGCGATCGAGTCGCCGTGGCCGGCGTCGGCGGTGACCACGGGGCCATGCAGGGTCAGTCTCGCCGCGTTCGGCACCTGCTCGACCGCGGTGACTTCGCCAAGCTCCTCGACTATGCCGGTGAACACTGCCCTGTGCCTCCTGTGTTTCGTGACGCGACCGGGCGGGGTGTGGACGCGCCGTCCGGAGTCCATGGTGAACCTTCCGCGGCCCGGCGAGGCGTCGCGGTGACGGCCGACACTCCACCGAAGGACCGGATCACCCCATCCAACACCCGCGCGACCCCGGCGATTTCGCCGGTCCCGCGATGTGCCCACCAGCTGGGACGGCTCAGCGACCGCCGGCCCGCTCGGCCGCGGCGCGCAAGGAGGCGATGGCCTTGCCGGGGTCGCTCGCGCCGTAGACGGCCGAACCGGCGACGAAGCAGTCGACGCCCGCCTCGGCGGCCTGTTCGATCGTGTCGGCGTTGATGCCACCGTCGATCTCGACGATCAGCTTGAGGTGGCCGGTGTCGACCAGGCGACGGGCCGTGCGCACCTTGTCGAGTACGTCGGCGATGAAGGACTGCCCGCCGAATCCGGGTTCGACCGACATCACCAGCAGCGTGTCGTAGTGCTTGAGCACGTCGAGGTGGTCTTCCAGCCGGGTGTTCGGCTTGACCGACAGACCGGCCTTCGCGCCCGCCGCCCGCAGGTCCTTCGCGAGCTTGACCGGGTCCGCGGCGGCTTCGACGTGCACGGTGACGTTGTAGGCGCCCGCCTCGGCGTATCCGATGGCCCAGCGGTCCGGGTCGTCGATCATCAGGTGGCAGTCGATCGGCACGTCGGTGGACTTGATCAGCGACTGCACGACTGGCAGGCCCAGCGTCAGGTTCGGGACGAAATGGCCGTCCATGACGTCGACGTGCACCCAGTCGGCGCGGTTTTCGCCGCTGCCGGCGACGGCGCGGATCTCCTCGCCCAGGCGGGCGAAGTCGGCGGACAGGATGCTCGGGGCGATCAAAGGTCGGTGGGCCACGGTTACCGAGTGTACGAACCCGTCCCGACCCTTCCCCACACCCCCGGGGCGGGCACTTTTGCACAAAGGTGCCCTCGTTGCGAACGCCGGTAGACCGCGTGTGCAACAACAGCAACTCGCCGTCGAGTTGCGGTACTTGCGGTCCCTAGCTACCGCAACTCGACGGCGAGTTGCGAGGTGGGGGTGGGGTTAGGGGGCGGGGAGGAGGGTGAGGATGTCGGTCCAGGGGCGGTTGTAGTGGAGGCGGTGGGTCGCGACGTCTGCCGAAGCGAGCGTCTCGAGGTGGCCCTTCCACGCGGGATGGTTCAGCCGGGCGTCCTGGAGCTGGTACCCGACGACGATGGTGACGTGCGGCGCGCCAAGGACGTCGCCGAGCAGCGTCAACGCCTGGTTGTCCGCAATGCCCAGCGCGAGCTTGGCCACGGAGTTCGCCGACGCCGGCGCGAACAGGAAGACGTCGGGGTCCGGATGCGGCCGAGGCTGTCCCGGCAGCCGCGAAACGCTGCGGACGTCGAGATCGGTCAGTGCCGCCAGCCGGGCCAGCTCGCCGGTCGACTCAAGCCAGCGAGCCGCTGTCGGGGTCAGGGTGACGGCGAGCCGCCAGCCCCGCTCTACAGCCGGGGCGGCCAGTTCGGCGACGAACCTGGTGTCCAGGCCGCCGCACGAGCTGGCCACCAGGCCGAGCACCCGCGTCATCAGCCGGCTTCGGGCCGGCGCAACACCGCGCAGAACATCGCGTCGGTGCCGTGGCGATGCGGCCAGAGCTGCACGTACGGACCGTCACCGAGCATCGGAACCCCCTCGAAGAACGGCCGCGCATCGAGAACTTCGGCCTTCGCGCGCCGCGCCGTCTCACCGAGAACGCCCTCGGTCTCCGCGAGGTGCGGCGAGCAGACGACGTAAACGACCACGCCGCCGGGACGCACGAGCTCCAACGCGGCCGTGAGCAGCTGACCCTGCAGCTTCGTCAGGTCGGCGACGTCGGACGGCTGACGTCGCCAGCGTGCTTCCGGCCGCCTGCGCAGCGCGCCGAGACCGCTGCACGGCGCGTCCACCAGGATGCGGTCGTACCCGGGGTTCAGCCCGGACTCGCGGCCGTCGGCGACGTGCACGGTGACGGGCAGTCCTCCGACGGCGTGCTCGACGAGCCTCGCGCGGTGCGGCGCCTTCTCGACGGCGTCGACGTGCGCGCCGACGATCCCGGCGAGCGAACCGAGCAGCGCGGCCTTGCCACCGGGCCCGGCACACAGGTCCAGCCAGCGCTCGTCAGTGCCCGCAAGCGGGACCTTGGTCGCGGCGATGGCGCACAGCTGGCTGCCCTCGTCCTGGACCGCGGCGAGCTTCTGCTTGATCGGCTCGGCGTCGGCGAGGTCGCCCGTGCCCGGCGGAAGCCGCACGCCGTAAGGGGAATACGGCGAGACCTCGCCGCCGGTCATCGCCGCGAGCTCGTCCGCGGTGATCTCGCCCGGACGCGCGATCAGGTGCACCTCGGGGCGGGTGTCGTCGGCTTCGAGCGCGGCCTTGAGCTCCTCACCCTTGTCCCCCAACGCCTCGGCGAACGAGCGCGCGATCCAGCGCGGGTGGGCAGTGCGCAGCGCGAAGTTGCCGATCGGGTCCTTCTCCGGGTCCGGCGCGAGCTGGTCGAGCCAGGCCGCCTCGTCCTTCTCCGCGATCGTCCGCATCACCGCGTTGGCGAACCCGGTGACGTGCGAACCGGCGTCCTCGCGCACGAAGTCCACAGTGGACGTCACGGCCGCGTGCGGTGGAATCCTGGTGCGCATCAACTGGTACGCGCCCAGGCGCAGGCAGTCGAGCACAGTGGGGTCCACTTTGGACAGCGGACGGTCGAGGCAGGCGGCGATGATCGCGTCGAGCAACCCCGCCGCGCGTGACGTCCCGTACGCCAGTTCCGTGGCCAGTGCCGCGTCCCGCCCGGTGATCCGGCGCTCGCGCAGCAGGTCCGGCAGGATCAGGTTGGCGTAGGCGTCGCGAGAACGGACCGCGCGCAGCACGTCCAACGCGACGCGGCGAGCCGGGTCGGGCGGGGGCAGCGGCCGCGCCGGGGCGTCCCTGCGCTGGGCCGGGTGGCCCCGATCCGGCCGTGACGGCCGCCGTACCCTGTCTTCGCTCACTGCAGGCGCTCTCCTTGTTCGATCCGTGTTCCGCGCGCCCAGTCGGTGGCCGCCATCCGTTTCTTGCCCTGCGCCTGCACATCCGTGAGCTGCACCGGCTTCGTCGCCGTGCCGGCGAGTACCCGGCGGCGCTCGATGACGAGTTCGCCGGGAGCCGGTCCGGGTTCGTCCAGCGGGGTCACCGGACCGAGTTTGATCCGCTCACCGCGGAACTCGGCCCAGGCGCCGGGTTCCGGCGTCACCGCGCGGACCAGGCGATCCACCGAGTGCGCCGGGGCCTCGAACGAGACCCTCGCGTCCTCGACGGTGATTTTCGGCGCGTAGCTCACGCCGTCCTCCGGCTGCGGCACCGCACGCAGCGTGCCATCGGAGATACCGTCCATTGTCGACAGCAGCAGCTGCGCCCCGGACACGGCGAGCCTGCCGAGCAGCTCGCCGGAGGTGTCCGACGGGCCGATCTTCTCGGTGACCAAGCCGAACACCGGCCCGGCGTCGAGCGCCTTGACGATCTGGAAGGTCGCCGCGCCGGTGATCTCGTCACCCGCGCGGACGGCCGCCTGCACCGGCGCCGCCCCGCGCCAGGCGGGCAGCAGGGAGAAGTGCAGGTTGACCCAGCCGCGTGCGGGGACGTCCAATGCGGACTGCGGCAGCAACGCGCCGTAGGCGACGACCGGGCAGACGTCCGGCTCGAGCTCGGCGAGCCGCGCGAGGAACTCCGGGTCACCGGCCTTGACCGGGGTGAGCACCTCGATGCCGTGCTCGTCGGCAAGCGCGCCGACCGGGGACCGGACGACGTGGCGGCCGCGGCCGGCCTGGGCGTCGGGCCGGGTCACCACGGCGACGACCTCGTGGCGGCCGGACTCGAGCAGGGCACGCAGCGCGGGCACCGCCGGTTCGGGGGTCCCGGCGAAGACGAGTCGCATCAGCGCACCTCGCTGGACGGTGTGGCGGGCAGGGCGGGTATCTCAGACTGGGCGAACATCGCCACCGAGTCTAGATGTGCCCGCTCTGCCCGCCTGCTACCAGCCGCTCACTTGTCCCAAGGCCAGCTCCACGGGAGGACGACGTCGGCCGAGCCGCCACCCCTGCGGACCGGTTCTGCCGCCGCCAGCCAGCGCCCGTCAGGAAGGTGTTCGACGCCGGTCGCGGCCCCGATGTCGGCCGGGGTGCTGGAGAAGACCTGCCCCTTCGCCCGCAAGGCGGCCGCCGCGGGCTGGGCGAGGAACTGCTGCTCGACGTCGGTGGTGGCGCCGTTGCGCTGCGACGCCCGCGGCGCGGCGATCGCGTTCTCGAGCGACAGGCCGCGGTCCAGCCTGCCGAGCAGGATCTGCAGCTGGTCGCATCAATAGACAAAAACGCTGACCGCACACAAGCGAGCACGAACTGCCCGCGGACGCGCAGGAAGTGCACACACTGCGTCAGATGAGTTCGAGCGGGTCGAGCTGGACGCGGATCGGCTCGGGTTCTTTGCGGGCGTCGCGGCGGGCACTCGCGGCGTGGATGGCGGCCGCGAGGGCTTTGCCGTCTGTCCTGGCGACGCGGACCAGCGCCCGTTCGCGTTCCGAGCGGCCGTCCTCGTCGACCTCGCCGAGCGGAACCGGGCCGAGTATCTCGCCCGACGCGGGGAGCGCGAGGTCGTCGAGTACCGCGGCGACGGCTGCCGGCGAGCCCTCGATGCTGGCCATCCGCATCACCGGCGGAAACCCCAGCTCACGGCGTTCGGCGAGCTCCAGCCCGGCGTGCCACACCGGGTCCCAGCGGACCAGCGCCTGCACCGCGCTGAGCCCTGCCTCGGCGCCCACGACCACGCGCCCGCCCGACGTCGACGGCCGTACCAGCGCGGCGGCCGCCATCCAGCGGCGCACGGTCTCCTCCCCCGCCCGCAGGTCCGGCCGGCCGAGCAAGGCCCA
The DNA here is from genome assembly GCF_025464955.1 of Amycolatopsis sp. Taxonomy (GTDB): domain Bacteria; phylum Actinomycetota; class Actinomycetes; order Mycobacteriales; family Pseudonocardiaceae; genus Amycolatopsis. The sequence continues at coordinate 54,711 of NZ_JAODNM010000174.1, forward strand.
GCCGTCGAGCAGCAGGGCCGCGCCGTAACCGCCCTCGGCGACCGGCTCGGCGCCGGGTGTGCAGACGACCAGCGCCGGTTTGCCGGGGACGGACGCCAGGACTTCGGTGGCGCCGGAAGTGCGTACCGGCACGCCGGAGAACGCCCGGCCGAGCTCCTCCGCCGTGCGCTTCGCGCCGACGATGACCGCGCGAAGCCGCGGCGAACCGCACGCCGCGCACCGGAAACCTGTGTCGGGAACGCCGCACCAGCGACAGCTCGGCGGCCGGGCCACGCCGTCCTCGGAACCCCCCGGCAACGCCAGCGGACCCGCACAGCGGCGGCAGTGGGCAGGCGTGCGGCAGTTTCCGCAGGCCAGGCCGGGTACGTACCCACGGCGAGGTACCTGGACGAGCACAGGAGCGCCGTTGGCCAGCGCCTGACGCGCGGCTTCGAAGGCCACCGACGGCAACCGCGCCGCCTTCGCGGCCTCATCACGAGCGACGTCGAAGTCCTCACCGACCGGGGTGACCCGCGGCGCCGACGCGCGCAGCTCCGCCCGCTCGCCGACGACCGTCTGCGCCCATCCCGACTCGACCAGGAACTGCGCCTCGGCCGTCCGGGCGAATCCGGCGACCACGAGCGACGCCTTCGCGGTGTGCGCGCGGTCCATCAGAACGTCCCGCACGTGGGGGTACGGCGCATGCGGGTCGAGATGCAGGTCGTCGCCGTCGTCCCAGACGACGAACAGGCCAGGATCGGCGACCGGGGCGAACATCGCTGCCCTGGTGCCGAGCACGACCCGGACCGAGCCGCGGAGCACGGCGAGCCAGCGGCGGTACCGCTCGGCGGGCCCGAGCCCGGCGATCAACGAGGTGACCGCCTCCTCGCCCATCAGCTCCAGGCAGGCGGCGTGCATGCGGGCCAGATCCCGGTGGTCCGGGACGACGATGACCACGCCCCGGCCCGCCGAGGCCACCACGGCCGCGGCTTCGGCCAGCCTGGCCGGCCAGTCCTCGCCCGGCAGCGCCTGCCAAACGGCGTGCGCGGGGCGTCCCGCACCCAGCGTCTCGATGAACGCCGGACCGGCCTGATAGCGCGACCACGACGTGACGTCCGGTCGGAGGGGCTGCGCACTCGGCAGCGCGGCGGGTTCGGCCTCGACTTTGGCGTGCCGCGGCGGGATCGCGAGCCGAAGGACGTCGGTCAGTGTGCCGCCGTAACGATCGGCGACGGACCGGCACAGGGCGTGCAGCGGCGCCGGGAGCACGGGCTCACTCGACGTCACCCGCTCGATGAACGCGAGCTTGCGCTCGTACTCGGTGGTGTCGGTGCGTTCCAGCAGGAAGCCGTCGACGAGCTGGCCGGCGAACCGGACCCGGACGCGGCAGCCGGGCACGGCGGCTTCATGGAGCTTCTCGGGGATCTGGTAGTCGAAGGTGCGGTCGAGATGCGTCAATGGGATGTCCACGACGATCTTGGCGACCGGGTTCTCCGGCGCGGGCAGCTGCGCACCGCGCCGCTCCGCCGCCGCCGACTTCGCGCGCTTCGCCTTCGACGCTGTGGCCTTGGCGGGTGCCGCTTTCGGCTCGGGCTCGGTCTGGGCGCGCGGGGGCACCACGATGTCCCACAGGGGTGTCGGCTCCGAGCTGCTCACCCCGTGATCTCTACCAGACACCCCCGACACCGCGGCGTCCAAGGCCAAAGCTCGTGAGTGTTTAGGCCGGTTCTAACCGGCCTAAACACTCACGAGTCCTAGGAGCCGGCGGCAGATCGGAGAGACTCCGCGCGGGCGACGCTCTCCCAGGGGAGGTCGAGCTCCGGGCGTCCGAAGTGGCCGTAGGCGGAGGTGGGCGCGTAGATCGGGCGAAGCAGGTCGAGGTCGCGGATGATCGCGGCGGGCCGCAGGTCGAAGATCTCGGAGATGGCCTGCTGGATCTTCGACGGGTCGACCGTCTCGGTGCCGAACGTCTCGACGAACAGCCCGACCGGGGACGCCTTGCCGATCGCGTACGCGACCTGGACCTCGACACGCGTCGCGAGCCCGGCCGCGACGACATTCTTCGCGACCCAGCGCATCGCGTACGCGCCGGAGCGGTCGACCTTGGACGGGTCCTTGCCGGAGAACGCGCCGCCACCGTGACGAGCCATGCCGCCGTAGGTGTCGACGATGATCTTGCGACCGGTCAGGCCGGCGTCGCCCATCGGACCGCCGATGACGAAGCGGCCGGTCGGGTTGACCAGCAGCCGCACGTTCGAGGTGTCGATGTCGATGCCGTCGAGCTCGGGCAGGACCACGTGCTCGCGGACGTCGACGCCGAGCATCTTGTCCAGGTCGATGCCGTCGGCGTGCTGGGTCGAGACGACCACGGTGTCGAGGCGGACCGGCTGGTCACCGGCATATTCGATGGTGACCTGGGTCTTGCCGTCGGGACGCAGGTACGGCAGCACGCCGTCCTTGCGGACGCGGCTCAGCCGCTGCGAAAGCCGGTGGGCGAGCGCGATCGGCAGCGGCATCAGCTCGGGGGTGTCGGTGCAGGCGTACCCGAACATCAGGCCCTGGTCACCGGCGCCCTGGCGGGCGATCAGGTCGTCGAGGTCACCCGCCTCGAGCCGGGTCTCGTAGCCGGTGTCCACACCCTGGGCGATGTCGGCCGACTGCGCGCCGATCGCGATGTTGACGCCGCAGGAGTTGCCGTCGAACCCCTTGGCCGAGGAGTCGTAGCCGATCTCCAGGATGCGCTCCCGGACCAGCGTCGGGATGTCCACGTAAGCGCTGGTGGTCACCTCGCCCGCGACGTGCACCTGCCCCGTGGTGACCATCGTCTCGACCGCGACCCGACTGCGCGGGTCGGCCGCGAGCAAGGCGTCCAGAACCGAGTCGCTGATCGCATCGCACATCTTGTCCGGGTGACCCTCGGTCACCGACTCGCTGGTGAACAACCGCCGGCTGCCGCTCGCCACTCGTACTCCTCAGTCTGTCGCAGATCGATATCGATGATCGCTGATTGCCACTTGAGCCTAGACGACGACTCCCACGATCCCGATGCGGAAGAAGCCGCTATCACAACTAGGCCGGCCGATACCAGCCCCAATTGAGCACTGAACGAGACCGAGGCGTTACCGAACGCCAGTGCGGTCGTTGACCCCGAATGAATGCGGACC
>NZ_JAODNM010000176.1 GCF_025464955.1 Amycolatopsis sp.
TGCCGCATCGCCATGACCATCTTGATGACACCGGCGACACCAGCAGCCGCCTGCGTGTGCCCGATGTTCGACTTGATCGACCCCAGCAACAGCGGAGTCTCACGATCCTGACCGTAAGTCGCCAGCAGCGCCTGCGCCTCGATCGGATCACCCAAGGTCGTACCGGTGCCATGAGCCTCGACCACGTCCACATCGGACGTGGACAGACCAGCACTCGCCAAAGCCTGACGGATCACCCGCTGCTGCGACGGACCATTCGGAGCAGTCAACCCATTCGACGCGCCATCCTGATTCACCGCGGAACCACGAACGACGGCCAGAATCTCGTGTCCATTGCGCAGAGCGTCAGACTGCCGCTCCAACACCACCAGGCCGATACCTTCGCCCCAACCGACACCGTCCGCCGCGTCCGCGAAGGACTTGCACCGACCGTCCGCTGACAGACCGCGCTGCCGCGAGAACGCCACGAACGTGCCCGGAGTGGACATCACCGTCACGCCACCGGCCAACGCCAATGAGCATTCACCCTGACGGAGTGCCTGCGCGGCAAGGTGCATCGCCACCAGCGACGACGAACACGCCGTGTCGATCGTGACCGCAGGCCCCTCGAAGCCGAAGGTGTAGGAGACACGCCCGGACGCGACACTCGGCGAGCTCGCGGTGCCTTGGTAGCCCTCGAACTCGTCACTCAGGATCGAGCCGTAGTCGTTGTACATGACACCGGTGAACACGCCAGTTTGGCTGCCCTGCAGGGATGTCGGGTCAACGCCGGCCCGTTCCAGCGCCTCCCATGACGTCTCCAGCAACAACCGCTGTTGCGAGTCGGTGGCCAGCGCCTCACGCGGGGACATGCCGAAGAAGTCCGGGTCGAACTCGCCCGCGTTGTGCAGGAACCCACCTGAGCGCGTGTACGAAGTACCAGTCTGCTCAGGATCGGGGTTGTAGAGCGCCTCGACGTCCCAGCCTCGGTCCGTGGGGAACCCCGTGATCGCGTCGGTACCTTCGAGCACCAGCCGCCACAAGTCCTCCGGCGAGCTCACCCCGCCCGGGTAGCGGCAAGACATGCCGACAATGACGATCGGGTCGTCCGTCGTCGTGACTATCGACGGAAGCTGCCGCGCCACCGCGACGGTGTCCGCGCCGAACAGCTCCGCACGCAGATACCCAGCCAACGTGGTGGTGGTCGGGTAGTCGAACACCAGCGTCGCGGGCAGCCGCAGGCCCGCCACAGTGCCGATGCGGTTGCGCAGCTCGACCGCCGTCAGCGAGTCGAACCCGAGGTCCCGGAACGCCCGGTTCGGATCGATCGCGGCGGCACTACCGTGTCCCAGCACCTCCGCTACCTGGCCGCGTACCAGGTCCAGCAGGGCCTCGCCCCGCTCGACCTCGCCGAGTGCCGACAACCGCAGCAGGAGACCGGCGGCAGCGCCGGATCCGGCCACCGACCGACGTGTGCGCGTCCGGATCAAGCCACGCAGCAATGCCGGCACCTCGCCCTGCGCACGAAGCACTGGCAGGTCGAGCCGCACTGGCAACACCACCGGCTCCCCAGAGCCCAACGCAGCGTCGAACAATGCGAGACCTTGTTCGGCAGGCAGCGGCGGCATGCCCGAGCGCGCCATCCGCGCCATGTCCACTTCGGACAACGTGCTGGTCAGCCCGACAGTCTGAGCCCACGCGCCCCAAGCGAGTGAGATACCTGGTAGCCCGAGCTCGCGCCGGTGGCGCATCAGTCCGTCGAGGAACGCGTTGCCCGCCGCGTAGTTGCCCTGTCCGGGGATCCCGAACGTGCCCGCCGCCGAGGAGAACACCGCGAACACCTTGAGGTCCCGGGTGAGCTCGTGCAGATGCCAGGCCGCGTCCACTTTGGGTCGCAGGACGGCATCCATGCGCTCCGGCGTGAGCGACCCGATGACCCCGTCGTCGAGCACCCCAGCGGTGTGCACCACGGCCGAGATCTCGTGCTGTGACAACACCTCCGCCACGGCGGCACGATCCGCCACATCGCAGGCCACGACCTCGACCACCGCATCCAACTCGGCCACCAGTTCGACCGCGCCAGGCGCTTCCAGACCACGACGGCTCAGCAGCACCAGGTTCCGCACGCCCTGTCCGACCAGGTGTCGTGCCAGCAAACCACCCAAACCACCCGTGCCACCGGTGATCAGCACCGTGTCGTCGGCATCCCACGTCACCGGCTCCGGCGACTCGGTCACCCGCGCCAGCCGGGCTGCGAGCACCTCGCCATCGCGGATCATCAACTGCGGCTCGTCGATCGCGAGCGCTCGCGGCACCAGCTCATCGGAATCCACATCCAGCAGACCGAACCGGCCAGGATTCTCCGACTGTGCCGAACGCACCAGACCCCACACAGCCGACGCCGTGAGATCGGCACCGGACACCGCACCACGGGTCACGAACACCAGCCGCGACCCGTCGAACTGCTCCTGCGCCAGCCGCTCCTGCAGCAAACCGAGCACCCGAGAAGTCACGGCGTGGACTGATTCCACCACGTCGCCGTCGCCACCTATCGACACCACCGTCGGCCCGTCACCGGCCACCGACGCCGGCTCCGGTACCGCGACGGGAACCCAGGTCAGCTTGAACAGCGAATCGGAGACATCGTCGCGCCGCTCGGTCGGCAACGACCGGGTGATCAATGAAGCGATAGTCGCGACCGGCGCTCCGGCGGTGTCCGCGACGGCGATCGACAGCACGCCGTCGGTACCGCGGGCCAAGCGCACCCGCACAGCCGAGGCGCCGCTCGCGTGCAGGGACACGCCTTGCCAGGAGAAGGGGAGTCCGCCCCCGAGGTCGTCGAACCTGGCCGCGTGCAGGCCGCTGTCGAGCAAGGCGGGGTGCAGTCCGAAGCCGGTGGCGTCAGTGCCCTCAGGTAGCGATACCTCGGCGAACAGCTCTTCACCTCGGCGCCAAACAGCGCGGAGACCTTGGAAGAAGGGGCCATAGGAGAATCCAGCCTCGGTGAACCGCTCGTAGAAGCCGTCCATGTCGACCGGTTCGACGTCGGCCGGCGGCCACACCTCCGCGTCGAACGTGCTGGTCCGCGCTCCCACAGCCAGGACACCGGTCGCATGCTGGGTCCACGGCAGTTCGACCGCGCCCTCAGGCCGGGAGTGCACCGTGACCGCACGGCGACCGGCGGCGTCCGCTACGGCGACACGCAGTTGCAGCTGAACCGCGCCCTGTGCCGGGACCACCAGCGGCGCGATCAGGGTCAGTTCCTCGATCTGCTCGCACCCGACCTCGTCACCGGCGCGAATAGCCAGCTCCACGAACGCCGTGCCGGGCAGCAGCACCCGGCCCGCGACGACGTGATCGACGAGCCATGGCTGCGCGCGCAGCGAAAGCCGGCTGGTGAACAGGACCCCCTCACCGTCGGCGAGGTCGACGGCCGCCCCCAGCAAGGGGTGTTCCACCGAAGTGAGGCCGAGTCCCGAAGCGTCACCGGCCTGTACTGAGACCGAAGGCCAGTACCGTTCACGCTGGAACGGATAAGTAGGTAGATCCACCCGGTGAGCGCCCTCGAAGAAGCCGGACCAGTCCACGGGAACCCCGGTCACGTGCAGGCGCGCCAACGCCGTGACCGCGGTCAGCTCTTCACCACGATCCTTACGCAACAACGGAACCACAACAGCGTCCACCGGCACCGACTCGGCCGCCATCGCCGACAGCACACCGTCCGGACCGAGCTCCAAAAAGGTGGTCACGCCGGCATTACTCAGGGTGCCCAGCGAATCGGCAAAGCGCACAGTGTCGCGGACATGGCTCACCCAGTACTCCGGCGACATCACATCACCAGCCGCCACAATCGGAATACGCGGAGCCGCAAAATTCAGGCTCTCCACCACGGCACGGAACTCAGCCAGCATCGGATCCATCAACGACGAATGAAACGCATGCGACACCGACAGCCGCTTGTACTTCCACCGCCCGGCAAGCGCCAGGACCTCATCTTCCACCCCGGACAACACGATCGACGTCGGACCGTTGACCGCCGCGATCGACACACCATCAGTCAGCTGGGAAAGGACCTCAGCTTCGGTCGCCTGAACAGCCACCATCGCACCACCGGCCGGCAACGCCCGCATCAACCGAGCCCGGGCAGCCACCAAAACGCAAGCGTCCTCGAGCGACAACACCCCAGCCACATGCGCCGCGGCGATCTCGCCGATCGAATGCCCGACCAAGAAGTCCGGCCGTACACCCCACGACTCCACCAAGCGGAACAACGCCACCTCAAGAGCGAACAACGCCGGCTGAGCCACCCCGGTGTCGTTCAACAACTCTTGATCATCAGGCAACTCGACACCCAGCTGCGTAAGCACGGCACCGAAAGCTTCGGCGAACACCGGGAACCGGGCAGCCAACTCCCGGCCCATCCCCACCCGCTGCGAACCCTGACCCGAAAACAACACCGCCAACGAGCTGTCCACGGCGACACCGCGAGCGAGCTCCGAAACACCCTCGGAGGTCGCCAGCAAGACCGCCCTGCGGTCGAACACCGCGCGCGACGACAGCAGTGAGAAGCCGACGTCAACCTGCGACTGTCCATGCACAAAGGACTCAAGCTGGGACACACGCGCGTCCAGGGCCGCATCAGACTTCGCCGAGAGCACCCACGGCACCACCGAAGGCCCGTCCTCCGACGTCACCACCTCCACGACGGGTGCCTGTTCGATCAGCACGTGCGCATTGGTGCCACTGACACCGAACGACGACACACCTGCCCGGCGGGGATGGTCACTCGGCGGCCACTCCGCCTGCTCGGTCAGCAGCTCGACGGCGCCGGCGGACCAGTCCACGTGCGACGACGGAGCGTCCACATGCAACGTCCGCGGCAGCACGCCATACCGCATCCCCATGACCATCTTGATCACTCCGGCCACACCGGCGGCCGCCTGCGTGTGCCCGATGTTCGACTTCACCGAACCGAGCAGCAGCGGCCGCTCCCGGTCCTGGCCGTAGGTCGCCAGCAGCGCCTGCGCCTCGATCGGATCGCCCAGTGAGGTACCGGTTCCGTGCGCCTCCACCGCGTCCACATCCGACGCCGAAAGCCCCGCGTTGGCAAGTGCCTGACGGATGACCCGCTGCTGCGAAGGACCGTTCGGCGCGGTCAACCCGTTGGACGCGCCGTCCTGGTTCACCGCTGAACCTCGCATCACAGCGAGAATCGGGTGCCCGTTGCGTTCGGCGTCGGAAAGACGCTCCAGTACCAGCTGTCCGGCGCCCTCGGACCACCCCACGCCGTCCGCGGACTCGGAAAATGCCTTGCACCGGCCGTCAGCGGCCAAACCACGCTGACGCGAAAACTCGACGAAGGCGTGCGGCGTCGACATCACCGTCACACCGCCCGCCAACGCCAGGTCGCACTCCCCCTGCCGTAGTGCCTGGGCGGCCAGGTGCATCGCCACCAGCGACGACGAACACGCCGTGTCCACGGTGACAGCCGGTCCCTCGAAACCAAAGGTGTAAGACAACCGGCCCGACAGCACGCTGGCCACGAGACCCGTGTCGGCGTGCCCTTCGGCCTCCACCAGCAGATCGGCGTAGTCCTGGCCGTTCGTTCCGGCGAAAACACCGGTTCGGCTGCCCCGCAGCGAGGCTGGGTCTATCCCAGCCCGTTCCAGTGCCTCCCAGGAGATCTCCAGCAGTAGCCGCTGCTGCGGGTCCATCCCGAGTGCTTCGCGCGGGGAGATGCCGAAGAAGTCCGCGTCGAATTCGGCCTGCTCGGTGAGGAAACCGCCCTCGACGGCCAGGCTGACGCCCGTAAGGAACTCCAGATCCCAGCCACGGTCGGCTGGGAACGGCGAGACCACGTCCCGCTCTTCCGCCACGACCTGCCACAGTTGCTCAGGGGACTGAACCGCGCCGGGGAAACGGCAGGCCATGCCGACGATCGCGATCGGCTCGGTCTTCTTGGACTCCAGTTCCTCGACCTGTTCGCGCGCGCGCCGGAGATCGACGACGACTCGCCTCAGGTATTCGACAACCTTGTCCTGCTGCTCGTCCTGCACTGGTCCATCCTCATTTCCCGTCGGGAAAGAACTGGCAATCGTCAAGAAAGGTCGTACAGCTCTTCGTCGATGATGCTGAGCAGCTCGTCGACGGGCACGGTCCTGATGTCTTCCTCGGAAGACCGGCCCGCGGTCATCGCGGGCTGACGCAGTCGGAAAAGGATCTTCTCCAGACGATCTCCGAGCGCTTCCCGCGCCGCGCCGTTCGCGGGCTCGGAGGACAGCGCGGCTTCGAAGCGGTCCAGTTCGCTCGCCGACGAGCCCAAAGCCGAGGCCTCACTGCTGACCAGGTTCGCCACGAGATACCCGGCAACGGCACGGGGTGTCGGGTAGTCGTAGATGAGCGCCGAAGGCAGCACCAGTCCTGTGACCGCGGTGAGCCGATCGCGCAGTTCGACCGCGGTCATCGAGTCGAAACCCTGGTCGCGGAAGGACTTGTCGACGCTGACCGCGGTGGAACCGCGGTGTCCCAGCACCACTGCCACCTGCGACCGCAACAGGTCGAGCAGCACGCGCTCGGCTTCCTCGTCGGAGTGGCCGGCGAGTCGCTGCCCGAGTCCGTTGTCCCGCGCTTCGGGGTTTCCCGTGGCGAACAGAGCCTGACGGACTTCGGGGATGCCGGAGAGCAACGGGCTCGGCCGCTGCGCGGTGAACCCGGGCGCGAACCGCGCCCAGTCGGTGTTCGTCACCGTCAGCGTGGTCTGGTCCTCATCCAACGCCTGCCGCAGCGCCGCGATCGCCAGTCCGGGCTCCATCAGCAGCACCCCGCGGCGGCGCATCTGCTCGGCAACGAGCGTGTTGTCCGCAGCCATCCCGGCTTCGGCCCAAGCACCCCAAGCGATCGACGTCGCGGGCAGTCCATCGGCCCGGCGGTAGTGGGCGAGTCCGTCCAGGAATGCGTTGCCTGCTGCGTATCCCGGCTGCCCGCCACTGCCCCAGGTGGCCGCACCCGAGGAGAACAGCACGAACGCGTCCAGCGGTTGGGCTCGCGTCAGCTCGTGCAGGTTCCACCCGGCGGCCACCTTGGCCCGCAGCATCGCCGCCAGCTGCTCTTCCGTCAGCGACTCGACTGCCGCGTCCCCGGTGTCGACCCCGGCGGTATGGACCACCGCGCTCAACGGGACCCCGACCGGGATGTCCGACAGCACCTTCGCGAGCGCGTCACGGTCGGCCGCGTCGCAAGCAGCCACGGTGACTCGGGCGCCCGACGCCTCCAACTCCGCCGACAGCGCCTTCGCTCCCGGCGCCTCCAGTCCTCGTCGACTGGTGAGCACCACGTGTTCGGCACCGCTGGCAACGGCCCAGCGGGCAACATGGCCGCCCAGCCCGCCGGTGCCGCCGGTGATCAGAACTGTGCCACTGGCCTGCCAGCGCCGCTGGGGTTCCCCACCGACAGGCGCTCGGACCAGCCGGCGTCCGAACACCCCGGAACTCCGTAGTGCCAGTTGGTCCTCGTCCGGGAAGGCGCCAGTGAGCACTTGCGCCAAGCCGCTGCCGACCCGCACGTCGATCTCGTCCGGCAGGTCGAGAAGACCACCCCAGCGCCTCGGCAACTCTAACGCGGCGACGCGGCCGAGGCCCCACAACGCGGTCTGCTCGGGAGAACTGACCTGGTCGCCGTTACCGACCGACACGGCGCCCTTCGTCACGCACCACAACGGCGAAGCAATTCCCTTGTCCGCCAAGGCTTGGACCAGCGCGACCGACCGCCTCAGGCCATCCGGGACCGGCCCGTCGGACCGCGTCGAGGGCACTGCGAGCAGTGACAGCACACCGTCGAACGCGATGCCCGCGATCCCGGACAGTTCCCGACCCAGCCCGGCGCGGTCCAGGTCGGCGACGTCGAGCCTCAGCACGTGCGAACCCAGCGCGGCCACCAGCGGGCCCATCCACTCGTCGTCGATCTCGTCGGCCGGAACGAGCATCAGCCACTCCCCCGGTGTCGCACCGGAGGTCGACTTCAACGAGGTCCACGACTCGCGGTACCGCCAGGAATCCACCACAGACCGCGCCTGCCGACGCCCACGCCACGACGACAGCGCGGGGACGAGCGCCGCGGCCGTCTCGGCGTCCAAGTTCAGCTCCGACGCGAGATCGCCGCCCTCGACGAGACTCCAGAATGCTCCTTCGACCGGGTCCGCAGACACCGCCGGACCATCGGGCTCCGGCCAGAACCGCTGACGCTGGAAGGCGTAGGTCGGCAACTCGACCCGGCGAGCTCCGGTCCCGGCGAAGAACTCCTGCCACCGTACGGAGACGCCGGTGACGTGCAGGCGTGCCAGCGCCGTCAACGCCGAAACCTCCTCAGACCGACCCTTACGCAACAACGGAACCACCACCGCACCCACCGGCACCGACTCCGCAACCATCGCCGAAAGCACCCCATCCGGACCCAACTCGAGGAACGCCGTCACACCCCGCTCAACCAGAGTGCTCACCGAATCCCCGAACCGCACCGTCTCCCGGACATGACGCACCCAATACTCCGACGACGTCACGTCACCGGAAGCCACCATCGGAACGACCGGCTCCCGCAACGACAGACCCTCCACCACCTCGCGAAACTCAGCCACCATCGGATCCATCAAGGCAGAGTGGAACGCATGACTCACCGGCAAACGAGTAGTCTTCCGCCCCTGCGCCTCGAACAACGCCGCCATCGCGAGCACGCCGGCCTCATCCCCGGCGATCACCACGGACCTCGGCCCATTCACCGCCGCGATCGACACCCCACCACTCACCAACGGCAACACCTCTACCTCAGCCGCCTCGATCGCCACCATCGCTCCACCACCAGGCAACGCCTGCATCAACCGAGCCCTGGCGGCAACCAGTACACACGCATCCTCCAACGACAACACTCCTGCCACATGCGCTGCCGCAACCTCACCCACCGAATGCCCGGCAAGAAAGTCGGGCCGAACCCCCCACGACTCCACCAACCGGAACAACGCCACCTCCAGCGCGAACAACGCCGGCTGTGCCGCACCAGTCTGATTCAACAACTCCTCATCATCAGGCAACTCGACACCCAACCGGGCGAGCACGCCATCAAACGCCTCAGCGAACACCGGGAACCGGACAGCCAACTCCCGGCCCATCCCCACCCGCTGCGAACCCTGACCCGAGAACAGAAACGCCACCGGCCGCTCAGCCGTGGCACCACGCGCCACCTCGACCACACCATCCTCAGTGGACAACAGAACCGCGCGATGCTCGAACACCGAGCGTGATGTCACCAACGAGAACCCGACATCGACCGGATTGTCCACAGTGGTCCCGATGTGATCCACCTGTGCCGTCAGCGCAGCCTCGGTCTTTCCCGAAAACACCCACGGCACCACCGTGGACACCACAGTCGGGTCCGCCACGGTCAGCTCGGCCGCAGGCGCCTGCTCGATGATGACATGTGCGTTCGTGCCGCTGATACCGAAGGCCGAAACCCCCGCACGTCGTGGCCGGTCGTTGTCCGGCCACACGGTCTGCTCGGTGAGCAGCTCCACGGCGCCGGCCGACCAGTCCACCCGCGATGACGGCATGTCCACGTTTAGTGTCCGCGGGATGATCCCGTGCCGCAGGGCCTGCACCATCTTGATCACCCCGGCAACACCGGCGGCCGCCTGCGTGTGCCCGATGTTCGACTTCACCGAACCCAGCAGCAATGGCGTCTCACGGTCCTGGCCGTAAGTCGCCAGCAGTGCCTGCGCCTCGATCGGATCACCCAGCGAAGTCCCGGTGCCATGCGCCTCGACCACGTCGACGTCCGCAGTGGACAGACCGGCCTTCGCCAGCGCCTGCCGAATCACGCGCTGCTGTGACGGACCGTTCGGAGCGGTCAAACCGTTCGATGCGCCATCCTGGTTCACCGCGGAACCACGCACCACCGCGAGAATCTCGTGCCCGTTGCGCCGAGCGTCCGACAGCCGCTCCAGAAGGACCAAGCCGACGCCCTCGGACCAGCCCGTGCCGTCCGCGTCGTCGGAGAACGCCTTGCACCGGCCGTCGCTCGCTAAACCGCCCTGCTGGGTGAACTCCACGAAGGTCTGCGGCGTCGACATCACGGTGACGCCGCCGGCCAGCGCCAGGTCGCACTCGCCCTGCCTCAGGGCCTGGCCGGCTAGATGTATCGCCACCAACGACGATGAACACGCCGTGTCGACGGTGACCGCCGGACCTTCCAGCCCCAGTGTGTAGGCCACCCTGCCGGAAACGACGCTGCCCGCGGTGCCAATGCCCCAGTAGGCCTCGGTGCCTTCCGGTGGACTGCTCAGATCCGAGCCGTAGTCGTGGTACATCACCCCGGCGAACACCCCGGTCTTGCTGCCACGCAGCGAAGCCGGATCGACCCCGGAGCGTTCCACCAGTTCCCACGAGGTCTCCAGCATCAACCGCTGCTGCGGGTCCATCGCCAGTGCCTCGCGTGGAGAGATCTTGAAGAACTCCGCGTCGAACTCCGTAGCTTCGTGAAGGAAACCGCCCTCTTGCGTCGCACTCGCGCCGTCGAAAAGCCTCTTCAGGTCCCACCCGCGGTCATCCGGGAAGCCCGCGATGGCGTCGCCGCCCTCGGTCACGAGTCGCCACAGTTCGTCCGGAGTGCGCACGCCGCCCGGATACCGGCACGCCATCGCGACGATCGCGATCGGCTCATCTACGACCACGCGCGGCGATTCCACCGAGTTCGGCACGGGTCGTTCCCCGAACAGCAAGGCCTTCAGATTCCGGGCCAGTACCCCGACCGTCGGGTAGTCGAAGACCACGGCGGCGGACAGCTGAAGGCCCGTCGCCGCACTCAGCCGGTTGCGCAGCGCCACCGCGCTGATCGAGCTGAAGCCGAGCTCGCGAAACGTGCGCTCCGAGTCGCCGCGTTCGTCGACCGGAAAACCCAGCACGGTCGACGCTTCGGTGCGAACGACGTTCAGCAGGAACGAGTTCTGCTCGTCAGCCGACATGCCGGCCAGCCGCGAACGCAGTTCGGACAGTTCACGTTCGTCCAGTTTCGCCGGCCGCGGCGCGAGGTCGATCAGACCGCGCAGCAACGCTGGAACCGCGCTTGCCGGGATCTGCTCCCGCAGCGCGGCACCGGCAATGCGGACGACTACGGCGTTGACGAGGTTCATCGTCCCCGCGACGTCGAACATCGCCATACAGTCCTGGACGGACAGTTCGGTCGCGTTGTTCTCGACGGCAGTGTCGGCTTCGTCCCGAATCGACGCGCCCCAAGCTACCGACAGTGCGGGAAGCTCCTGTGAGCGCCGGTATCGGGCGAGCGCATCGAGGAACGCGTTCGCCGCGGCCTGCTCCGCACAGCCGGCCGTGCCGAGCGCACCCGACACCGAACCCAACAGGACGAAGGCGGCAAGGTCCTTGTCCTTGGTGAGCTGGTGCAGGTTGACCGCACCGGCCACAGTGGCGGGAAACGTCCGTTGGAACCCGCCGGTCAGCGCCGCGGGCAAAGCCGTGTCCAGCTCACCATCGCAGTACACCACCGCGGTGAGCGGGCGCTTGACCTTCGCGAGGACGGCGGCCAACGCCTCTCGATCGGCCACATCGCACGCCACGACCGCGCACTTCGCGCCGAACCGCTTGAGGTCCTCATCGAGCTGCGCAGTCGCGTCGTCGGCTCGTCCGCGCGGGCTGAGTAGCAACACGTGCCGCGCCCGATAAGCGGTGACGAGGTGCTGGGCAAGCGCAGCCCCCCTGGCTCCGGGGGCACCGGCGATCACGACCGTGCCTCTGGGATCCAGCCGCAGGGTCGATTCACTGTCCAGTGCGGTCGAAACGCGGGCCAGCCGTGGGATCAGCGCGACGCCTCCGCGCACAGCCAACTGCGGTTCGTCGGTGGTAAGCGCGAGCGACAGCATCCCGGACGAGTCCTCGTGCCGGTCGATGTCGAGCAGCGTGAAGTGATCCGGGTACTCGGCCTGGACGGACCGCAGGAGTCCCCAGACCGGCGCGTGCACCAGGTCCGTGATGTCCTCACCGGCGCCGGTGGCGACCGCGCCGCTGGTCACCACCGCGAGTCGGGTGTCGGCCAGCCAGCCATCATGCGCCCAGGACCACAGCGTATGCGCAAGCTCCCGCACCGCGGTCTCTGTCGTGAGGGTGAGGTCGTCAGCGTCTGCCGCGCCAGGCGCGCAACTCGATACCGCGACATCCGGAGCCGGCTCGCCGGCGGCGACCGCGACGTGCAGGGAAGCCGCGTCGGGATAGCTCACCACGCTCAGCCCGGCCGCCTCAAGTCCAGCTGTCAGGCCGAAAACGTCCGGCCCGAGCACGGCCCAACTCTGTGCGAGTGGAAGAAGTCCAGCGCGCACCGACGGCAGCGGCGCCCAGCCGATCCGCAGCAGTGACTCGTGCTGGCCACCGCTCGCGGCACGCAGCCGCGCGGGCCGGTCGAGCAGGACATGCCGGGTGATCTTTCCCGAAGAGGTGCGGGGAATGCGGTCGATCTCGTAGAGCTCATCCGGCACCTTGAAGCTCGCCAGCTGCTCGCGGCAGGCGGCGAAGAGGGCCTCGGGATCGAACCCTTCGGGTCCGGGCACCACGAACGCGATGGGCACTTCGCCGAGCACGTCGTGCGGCCTGCCGACCACTGCCGCGTCGGCGACCCCTGTGACGCGCAGCAACACGTCCTCGATCTCGGCGGGATGCACGTTCTCGCCACTGCGGATGATCAGTTCCCGGCTGCGGCCGGTGATCGTGAAGTAGCCCAGTTCGTCACAGCGGGCCAGGTCGCCGGTGCGGTACCAGCCATTGGGCAGCGCCTGAGCGGTCGCCTCGGGCTGGTTGTGGTAACCGACCATCAGGCTCGGCCCACGCACCCAGACCTCGCCCTCGGCGCCCGCCGGCAGGTCGATGCCGGTGTCCGAATCCACCACGCGGATGGCGAGCCCGGGCACCGGGAGACCGCACGAGCCCTCGATCTTGGCACCGGAAGGCCAGTTGACGGTCATCAGCCCGCAGGTCTCGGTGCTGCCGTAGCCGTCGAGCAGAGGAACGCCGAAAGTGTCCTCAAAGGCCGCACGAAGCGCCCCGGGGCAGATCGAGCCCGCGGTCAGGCACAGCCGGAGCGCGCTGCTCTCGACCCCGTTCTCACGAGCCTCCGCCAATAGGTAGTGGTACATCGCGGGTACGCCCGCAAGGAAGGTATAAGACTCTTCACCCAGCGCGCGCAGGACTTCTTCCGGGGAGAAACCCTCCAGCAGCCGCGCGGTGCCGCCGACGGCCATGACGCCGATCACACAGAGGATGTGAGCCAGGCTGTGGTGCAGCGGGAGTGGCCAGAGAACGTTGTCTTCTTCGGACAGGCCGAGAATCGGTGCGTAACAGGCGGCCACAGACCACAGGCAGCTGCGCTGGGTCGACAGCACACCCTTGGGTTTTCCCGTGGTTCCTGAGGTGTACAACATCCACGCGACATCATCGAGGCTCTGGTCGTCCCGCGCCGGGGTGGCCGGGTCGGTGCCGACCAAGTCCGAATATGACACCACGAGCCCGGAGCTGCTGCGTGGCAGGGGTACGTCGCCGGTTACCACGACGCGTAGGTATGGCCGCCCCGGCAACAGCTTTCGCACCTGGTCCAGGTGGGCCGGGTCGGTGAGCACCACCCTGGCGCCACTGTCATCGAGCACATGCGCCAACTCCGCCTCCGAGGACGCCGGGTTGAACGGCACGCCGACCCCGCTGGCCCTCGCCACCGCGAGGTAGCTTTCGATGACCTCGACACAGTTTCCGAGGTAGATCAGCGCGCGGTCGCCGGGTTGTAGCCACAGGCCGGCAAGGTGCCCGGCCAGCCGCCAGGTGCGTCGTTCCAGCTCCGCGTAGCTCACACTTCGCCGCTGGTCGCGGAAGGCAACCTTGTCCCCCAGCCGGTCGGCGTGCTCTCGGAGCAGCTCAGGGATGGGCCGGATCAACTCTGCACGCAACATCTCGACGTCACTCCCTGGTTGAGGAACTCGTGACCAGTGGCGACGCTAACCGACCCGATACCTGCTAAATACCAGGAAATTTCCCGACGACCCCTGCGAATCCCCTACTACCCCCCTATGTTCGAGCCTGGGGCGGCCGTGCCGCTGGTTCGCCCAAGATGCCCCGGATCCCACTGCTAGCGTCCCTCAGGTAGGTCGGACCGGTTCCCGTGTGTCGTCGACCTGCCCCATGAGTCTCTTTTCCTGGAACCGAAAGAGGTGCCTAAAATGAATCAGACACAGTTGGTCCGCAACACGGAGAGCCTCGGCTATCTGCCCAATTCTTCTTTCGTTAACCTCGGCGAAACAGCCAAGTTCGCCACCGGACACAACGTCCTCGGCCAGATAAACTACGCCACCGAAGCCATCGACCCCAAGGTCTCCTCAGGCCACCCGGTGCTCAGCCTCCAGATGACGGACTCGACCCTCGACGGATTCGCCGAGTTCTGGACGACACCCAGGCCGGTGGAATCGGGTGAACACGACGGCATCTCCTACGCCCACGATGGCGAGTACTTCCTCTGCGCGGGGCGCATCCCGCAGGCTCAGGAATACGCCAAGGCGACCGAGTCCGCGTATGTCACCGCGCTCGACCTGATCACCACGCTCGACTACACCAACTGTTTCCGCATGTGGAACTTCGTGAACCAGATCAACGACGCGAACTCGGACGGGCTGGAGATCTACCGCGACTTCTGCCTTGGCCGGGCAAACGCATTCGAACGGTTCAAGTTCAACGAGACCGAGGTCCCGGCCGCCACCGGCATCGGCTCACTCGGCGGCGGGATCGCATTCTACTTCCTGACCTGCCGATCGAGCGTGCCCACCACGATCGAGAACCCGCAGCAGATGTCTGCCTACCACTACCCCAAGCGCTACGGCCCCAAGTCGCCCAAGTTCGCCAGGGCCACCCACTTGATCCCCGCGAACACCATCGGACAAGCCGGACACGTCTACGTCTCCGGGACCGCGAGCATCACCGGACACGAAACTCGCTTCCACCGCGACATCGAGAAGCAGACCCACCTCGCGCTCGAGAACATCGGCCGGGTCGTCGACGCCGCGAACCTGTCGGCGTACGAGTTGGCGAACGGGTACAACCTTTCCGACCTGAACAACGTCAAGGTCTACGTCCGCCATCGTGACGACATTCCCCAGGTGCGGGAGATCTGCGAGCAGGCACTTTCCCCTACCGCCGACGTCCGCTATCTGAACGTGGACATCTGTCGTTCCGACCTCCTCGTGGAGATCGAAGGAATCGTCAATTAGTAGTCAGCTGGAGGACATTTCCATGCAGCCCGCGACGAGCCTGACGGAAATCGATTTCGCCGACCAGGAAAACCCCTGGGATTTCCTGCCCGCCACCGAACAGCCGGCTTGGCGACACCATCCTGAATACAACCGGTGCCGCCGGGAACTACGAGTGGCGCCGCCACTGGTGACCGAATCCGAAACTGAGGACGCCCTGCGCGCGATCGCCAAGGTGGCCGCCGGCTCGGCGAGAATGCTTCAGGTCGGTGACTGCGCCGAAAGTTTCGACGAGTCGGGTTCGGCGGCGACGGCGGCGAAGGTCGATGTCATCACCGAACTCGCCGAGCACCTGTCGTGGCGGGTGGCCCAGGAAACAGTCCGCTTCGGGAGAATGGCCGGCCAGTACGCGAAACCCCGCTCAAACTCGCTCGAAGTGGTCGATGGTGTGGAAATGCCGGTATTCCGCGGCCATCTGGTCAACGCGCCCGAGCCCAACGTCGTCGCACGCCACTGTGATCCACGTCGCCTGCTGCGCGCACACGCGGCCAGCGCCGAAGTCCTGGACGGGCTTCGCACCCATTGGCAGAACCCCGGTACACCCGGCCACAATGGACCGTGGACGAGCCACGAAGCACTGGTGATGGACTACGAAAGCCCGCAGGTGCGCACCGGCGTGACGACCGGAGCGCGTTATCTCAGCTCCACCCACTTCCCGTGGATCGGGGAGCGGACCCGACAACTCGACCACGCGCAGGTCAGACTGCTGGCATCGGTGAGCAATCCCGTGGCCTGCAAGGTCGGGCCGACCGTCGATCCGGCGACCGTGGTCAGGCTGTGCGGCCTGCTCGACCCCGACCGCACGCCCGGCAGGCTCACCCTCATCATCCGGATGGGCCGCTCGGCGGTCGCCGAGGCACTGGCTCCAGTCGTGCGAGCGGTCCACCGCGCGGGACACCCCGTCGTGTGGCTGAGCGATCCCATGCATGGCAACACTGTGCGCGCGAAAACTGGGAAAAAGACCAGATATCTCGACGCTATGATCGACGAGGCAGTCCAGTTCAGAAGCACACTCGACAGCCTCGGTCGGCATCCAGGCGGAGTGCATCTCGAGGTGGCCGCGACCGAGGTCACCGAGTGTGTCGGCGGACCGGTCGCCGACGAAAACGCCCTCGAAGCCCACTACGAGTCGCTCTGCGATCCCCGGCTGAGCCCGGAACAAGCGCACGAGTTCATCGAGTCGGTCTTCTGACTTCAGCGGGAGAACGATGCCGACGCCCACCGCACCCTCCCAGCCCACTCAGGCTCAGTCCACTCAGTCCACTCAGGACATTGAAATCGACATCGACGTCGACGTGGCGATCGTCGGCTGCGGGCCGGTCGGGCTCGTCCTGGGCATCCTGCTGGCGCAACAGGGATGGCGCGTTGCCATCCTCGAGCGCTACGTCAACCAGTACCCGTTCCCCCGTGTCGTCGCCTTCGACGGCGAGACGGCCCGCAACTTCGCGGCCGCGGGTCTCGCCGAGAACCTCAGCGAACTGGGCGAGCCGGTCGGCGAATACGACTTCCAGAACGCGGCGGGCGAAACGTTGCTCAGCATGCACTCGCCGTACGAACCCGATCGGCTGGGCTGGCCGAAGGCGACCGTGATGCACCAGCCGACCTTCGAGTCGGCCCTGCGAGCGCACGCGAAGACGTTGCCCAGCCTGACAGTGCGCTACGGCCATCAGGTCGAGCGGATCCTCGACAAGGGCGACCGCGTCCAGATCTTCAGCGGCGGCGAGGCCGGCGGCCCCGACCCGATCACCGCCCAGTGGGTGGTGGGCTGCGACGGGGCGAACAGCTTCGTCCGCGACAGCATGGGTGTCGCCGTCACCGATCTCCAGTTCGAGCACGACTGGCTGCTGTGCGATGTCGTCTTCCACGAACCGCGCACGTTCACCCCGAATGATGTGCAGATCTGCGATCCCGCGCGGCCGACGACCATCGTCTCCAGCGGGCGCGGGCACCGGCGGTGGGAGTTCATGCGCCTGCCCGGCGAGACCATCGAGGATCTCAGCCGGGCCGAGACCATGTGGAAGCTGCTCGAGCCGTACGACGTCACCCCCGAGAACGCGGACCTGTCCCGGCACATCGTGTACACGTTCAAGGCCAGCATCGCCGACTCCTGGCGCCAGGGCAGGCTGCTGCTCGCCGGGGACTCCGCGCATCTCATGCCGCCGTTCATCGGTCAGGGCATGTGTTCCGGCGTACGGGACGCGGTGAACCTGGCGTGGAAGCTCGATCTGGTGCTGCGCGGCCTTTCCCGCGACCGGTTGCTCGACGCCTACCACCTCGAGCGGGACACCCACGTGCGCCGAACCATCAACCTGTCCATCGAGGTCGGCCAGATGATCTCGGAGCTCGACCCCGTCGCCGCGGCGAGGCGGGACGAGGTGATGTTCGCGATGCAGAAGGATCCCGCGAAGGTCGACGCGGCTGTGCCGTCGTACTTCATGCTGGAGGACGGCATCGTGCGCCGCAACGCCGAAGGCGCGGTGGCCCGGCTGGCCGGCGACCTCTGTCCTCAGGGGCGCGTGGTGCGCGGCGACCGGACGGGGCTGTTCGACGACGTCGTCGGGCGCGGATTCGTCCTCATCACCGCGTTCGACCCCTACTTGGTGCTCGACGAGGACGATCTCGCGTTCCTGAAACAGATCGGTGCGTATATCGTCCGGGTGATGCCGGCCCGCACTCCGCCAAAGCACATCAAGGAACACGAGGTCATCGACATCGACAGCGTGTACCTCCCCTACCTCACCAAATCGAAGCAGGTGGGTGCGCTGGTGCGGCCGGACTTCTACCTCTTCGGCACCGCGAGCTCTCGTCCTGACGTCTCCACTCTGGTCAAGGAACTCCAAGCCCAGCTCACCGTGTAGGGCAACCGTAAGACACCACTGGAAACGCCCCCCTCCAAGCCGGAAGGGGGCGTTTCCAGGTCACGCCGTGGCTGCCCGGTAGGTATGGAGCTCAGCGGGAAGATCCTTCCGGTACTTCACGTTCAGCTTGCGGTAGACGCGAGTCAGGTGCTGCTCGATCGTGCTGGGCGTGATGAACAGCTTCTCCGCGATTTCCCGGTTCGTGTAGCCCGCGGCGGCGAAGGCGGCGACCCGCCGCTCCCCCTCGGTCAACGACGCGAGTCTGTCGGAGGAGTGCCGCTGCTCGACGACGTCGATGTTCGTGCACAGGGGCAGCAGCTCCGCACACAACGCAGCCGCGCCGCAGGCGTCCGCTGTCTGCCATGCCCGCCGGGCCATCGGCGACGCGCGACGGTGCTGGCTGACCGCCCGGTAGGCCCGGCTGAGGTCCGCGAGCGCACGGGCCAACTCGAACCGGTCGCCACACCCCTCCAGAATCGCAACGGCCTCGGCGAGCAGTTGCGGACGGCTGTGGACCTGGCTGGTGGCCGCGAGCAGCCGCAACGCCACACCACGCGTCCGTGACCCGTCCGGACCCACCTTCGCGAGCTGCTCGTTGATCAACCGCCGGACCTCGGCCCGGTTTTCGCCCTTGCGCAGCCAGGCTTCGGCGGCACTCGTCCGCCACGGCACCAGACCCGGCATGTCCATGCCCCAGCTCGCCATCAGTTCACCGCAGGACAAGAAGTCGGCCAACGCGGCGTAGTCCCGGTTGGTCGCCAGGTAGTACTCGCCCCGCGCGTGCAGGTAGTGGAGTCCGTAACGAGTCTGCAGCATGGTGTCGGGGATCGGCTGCTCAAGCCAGGCGACGGCGTCATCGAGCCTGCCCATCCTGGTGGCGGCGGTGATCGCGCAGCCGAGCGGGAATCCGGCCGCGACGCCCCAGCTCGTCGGCGGCAGCAGGGTGACTGCGGTTCGTGCGTCCTCGAACGCGGCCGCCAGGTCGCCTTGCCGCAGCGCGACTTCAGCCCGCACGCTGGTGAACAGCGCCTTGCTGACCGCCGTCCGCGCCTGTTCGAGCAGCAGCTCGCTCCACGACCGCGCGAGGTCCAGCCGGTCGGCGTAGACCAGCACCAGCAACGCCTGCATCGCCGACTCCGGGCCCCACGACATGCTGTCGCTGGGCCGGGCCGCCTGCAGCACGTGTTCTGCGTCGGTGACCGCCTGCTCCTGCGAGCCGTAGCTGAGCACGTTGACCAGAGCCGCCGTCGACTTGAACCACGGCCCCGCTGTCGGGTTGCCCAATCCGACCTCGTGTTTCACCGATTCGAGCGGCATTGCTCCCCGGCGAGCCAGCGGCGGGTGCGTGCACGCCAGCCAGAGTTCGGTGGCCCGCCGGTCGGCCACCGTCGACAGCTGCGGTTCCTGGTCCGAGCGCACCTCGTCAAGTACGGAGACGGCGTCGACGACACGGCCGTGCCACAGCAGCTGCCTGACGAGCGCCGTCGCGTCCCGGTCGCCGAGGTGGCCGGCCGCCATCGCCTTGGTCAGCACCGGGAAATGGCGGACGGCCGCGGAGGGCTTCACCCGCCACTCGACCCGGGCGAGCTTGGCCACGATGGCGGCCCGATCGTCGTCGTCAACGGCGGCGCGGCCGGCGAGTTCCAGGTAGCGCACGGCCTCGTCGATCCGCTCGCCACGTAAGGCGTGCTCGGCCGCTTCGGCCAGCACCGCGCCTGTCCACGCGTTCGCCGTGTCGTCGGCGTCCACGAGAAACGGCGCGATGTCCGCGGCCGGCGCACCCTTGTCGTGCAGCAATCCCGCAGCCCGGAGACAGAGCGCGCGCCGGTCAGGCGAAGACATGTCGTCGAGCACGGCCGACCGCGCCGCCGGATGCCGGAACCCGCCCTCGTCGTCGAGCAGTCCCGCGGCGTTCATCACGTCGATCGCCGAAGTGACCGCCTCGCTGTCGGACTCGATCAGGTCACCGACCGTGACCTCGCCGAGCACAGCCAGCGCGCGGGCCACGCGCAGCACATTCGGTTCACAGCGGTGCAGGCAGCTCAGCAGCGCCTGGCGGAAGTTCGAGCCGGGAACGATCTGGGAACCGCCCGCCTTGTCCTCGAGCAGAGCCCGCACCAGCAACGGGTTCCCGCCGCTGATCTCGTACGCCGACGCCGCGCCGCCGAACAGCGTCGTGACGCTCGACTCACTCAGCGGCGCCAACTGGATGCGGCGGCAGTGTGGGTGACGCAGAAGTTCCGTGTGGAGCGGGGAATGTGCCGGCCGAGACGTGGCCGTCTCGGTAAGCACGACGAGCACCTTCGCCGAGCCGGCCCTGCGGATGAACGACAGCAGCCAGTCGAGCGAAGGCTGGTCGGCGTGCTGTACGTCGTCGATGCCGATCAGTACGGGGTTGTCCCTGGCCAGTTCCAGCAACGACTGGCACAGAGAGTACACAGTGAGGGCGCGCGCGGCATCGTCGGCGTCGAGGTCGACCGCTGGGAGGTCGACCGCTGGGAAGTCCCCGGCGCCGAACAGTTGGCGCACCATACCGAACGGCAACGAGCGCTCCGCGGCGGCGCAGGTCGACCTGAGTGCGATGAAGCCGGACTGCGTGGCGTGCTCGCCGAAGACGTGTAACAGTGCGGTCTTTCCGCTCGCAACCGGACCGCTGGCCAGCGCGACGCGCCCCCGCCCTGCCTGGGCCTCGGCGGCGAACTTCTCGAGGTCGGCCCACTGCTCCTCACGCTCAGTCAACGCGGACGTCATGCTCGCCGAACCTCCACCGTCGATCGCCTGCCCCGGTCTGAAGTCTAGGAGCCGAAAACTAGGATTCTTCCTGAGTTTCCAGCGAAGGATGGCCTACATGAACTCAAGTCAGGGGCCGATCCTGTTCGTGAGCCTCCCCGAGAGCGGACTGCTGAACCCGATGCTGGTCCTGGCCGAGGAGCTGTCCCGCCGGGGATTCGAGAACCTGTGGTTCGCGACCGACGAGAACCGGCGGGCGGACGTGGAGGCCATCGACGCGGGTACGCCGGTCCAGTTCTTCTCACTGGGTGAGGTGATCTCCGACCTGTCCTCGGTGACCTGGGACGACGAGACCTACCAGAAGGTGACGCAGCGGTCGCGGTTCAAGGCGCGCAAGGCCGTCATCGAGAAGACCTTCGTGCCGAGGCTGCAGATGGCGAAATACCAGAAGCTCGAGGAGGCCGTCGACAAGATCCGGCCCTCGCTGATGGTCGTCGAAAGCATGTGCCAGTACGGGTTCCAGTTGGCGATCACCAAGAAGATCCCTTACGTGCTGAGCAATCCGTTTGTGCCGAGCAACGCGGTGACGTCATTGGTGCCGATCGGCAAGTCCTACACCCCGGCCGGCTTCCCCGTGCCACACACCGGATTCTCGGCGAACATGAGCTTTGTCCAGAGGCTGGCCAATCGACTGTTCCGGTGGCGCATGCTGAGCCTGTTCCTGTCGTCCACGATGAAACAGCGCAACGCGGAGGACGCCGAGGTCCGCAACGAACTGGGTATCGATCCCGCTGCCGTCGGCCAGATGACACGCGTCGAGGCCGCCGAGATCGTGCTGTCGTACTCGGTTCCCGAGCTGGACTACCCGTTCACCATTCCCGACATGTTCCGCACGGTCGGGGCGATGGTGCCACCGCTGCCGCAGGCGCCGCCCGGCGAGCTCGGCGACTGGCTCGACGCCCAGGACTCCGTCATATACATGGGATTCGGCACGATCACGCGGCTGACCGCGGCAGAGGTCGGTACGCTCGTCGAGGTCGCCCGAAGGCTGGCGGGCCGCTACCAGATCCTGTGGAAGCTGCCAGAGGAACAGCAGAAGTGGTTGCCCGCGAAGGAAGATCTCCCGGACAACCTGCGTATCGAGAGCTGGGTACCCTCGCAACTGGACGTGCTGGCGCATCCGAACGTCAACGTCTTCTTCACGCACGGCGGGGGCAACGCCTATCACGAGAGCCTCTATTTCGGTAAGCCGATGGTAATGCGGCCGCTGTGGGTGGACTGCTACGACCAGGCCGTCCGCGGCCAGGACTTCGGTGTCAGCCTGACGCTGTCGCGGCCGCGCACGTTCGACCCGGACGACGTGGTCGACAAGCTCACGAGGGTCCTCGAAGACGGATCCTTCAAGGAGAACGCCGAACGCTTCGCCGAAATCCAGCGCGCGGCAGGCGGCAGGAAGAAGGCGGCCGACCTGATCGCCGGCCTCCCCGCACTGGCGAACGACTGACCGACTACAGCACGTGGAGGGCTCGGATATGTCGATCGCCGAAGAGGACGTGATCCCGTTCCTGCTGCGGGGGCCGGGGAAACCCTTTCCGCCGCCCGAATACGCGGAGTTGCGCCAGCGGGAGGGTCTGGTCAGGGCGAAGCTGCCGACCGGTGTTCCCGTCTGGCTGGTGACCAGGCACGAGGACGTTCGCGCCGTCCTCACCAGCCCGCACATCAGCTCCAATCCCAACCACGAGGGCTTTCCCCGCCCGGCCAAGACCGGCGGCGTGCCGTCCGCGGACGAGGTGCCCGGCTGGTTCGTGTCGCTGGACTCGCCCGAGCACGGCCGGTTCCGCAAGGCACTCATCCCGGAGTTCACCGTGCGCCGCGTCCGGGAGATGCGGCCCGCGATCCAGGCGGTCGTCGACCGGAGCATCGACGCGATGCTCGCCAAGGGCAACACCGCGGACCTCGTCGCCGACTTCGCGCTCTCGGTGCCGTCGCTGGTGATCTCGACCCTGCTGGGGGTGCCGAACGCGGACCGGGACTTCTTCGAGTCCAAGACCCGGGTGCTGGTGACGATCAGCTCGACCGACGCGGAACGCGACAAGGCCAGCGAGCACGTCCTGCGCTACCTCAACCGGCTCATCACCATCAGGACCAAGCGCCCCGGCGACGACCTCATCAGCAGGCTGATCGCCAGCGAGACGATGTCGCTTCAGGAGCTGTCCGGCGTGGCGATGCTGCTGCTCATCGCCGGACACGAGACGACGGCGAACAACATCGCGCTCGGTGCGGTGACGTTGCTGATGAACCCGCAATGGATCGGTGACGACCGCGTCGTCGAGGAGCTGCTGCGGCTGCACTCGGTCGCCGACATCGTCGCGTTGCGGGTGGCGGTTGAGGACGTCGAGATCGGCGGACAGCTGATCAAGGCCGGCGAGGGCATCGTGCCGCTCGTCGCCTCGGCCAACCACGACGAGGCGGCCTTCGGCTGTCCCGCCCAGTTCGACCCGAGCCGGTCCGCGCGCCACCACGTCGCGTTCGGCTACGGCGTGCACCAGTGCCTCGGACAGAACCTGGTCCGGGTGGAGATGGAACTCGCCTACCGGACACTGTTCGACCGGATCCCGACACTGGAGATCGCGCAGCCGATCGAGGAACTGCCCTTCAAGTACGACGGCGTGCTGTTCGGACTGCACGCCCTGCCCGTCCGCTGGTGACGGCTTCAGCTCAGGAGACATTCATGGTTCGCATCAGCATCGACACCGACCGCTGCATCGGGGCGGGGCAGTGCGTGCTGTCCTCGCCGGAGGTCTTCGACCAGGACGAGCACGGGTTCGTCGTGGTCATAGCCGACCACCCGGCAGGACCGCTGGCCGAATCGGCCCGGCTGGCCGGACGGATCTGCCCCTCCCAGACCATCACCGTCCACGAGGGCTGAGCACGCCGAACGAGTTACCAGCCGAGTCGGTACCGGTATCCCAACGGCCCCGCCGGTAAGATCGTTTTCCGCGAGAGGAAAACGATCTTACCGAATCGGGGCCGTTGTCGTATCTTCAGGTGATCAACACCTGTGAATAGAGTTCAAAGAAGGCAGGATTAGATTGCGGTGATCAGCGCTCCTGCTGGCCCCTTCATGACCGTGCGCCGAGGCCATGTGCTATCGAGGACGCTCATGTTCGTCGGGCCACAAGCAGTAGATATCCGAACCCTTCCACGTCCACCATTCCGGGGCACGGGTCCGGCAGTGTGTTCACATCTTCCAGATCAAAATCCGGATTCGCCCGCGTCCACACCTTCGACATCTCCATGAAGGTCCGACGAGTCGTGTGCGCGCTGATATCGACGATCTCTTCGAACATGAATCCAACGTCACGAAGCATGGGCGGGTAGTTCTCCACCTTGACGGTGGTCATCATCGAACCCTCGAGAAGCCGCTTCACGACGGGAAGTTTGACGGCTGGAATGGGGGCACGTTCGAAGAAGTCCGTCAGCACCAGCCTACCCCCTGGACGAAGGACGCGACTGATCTCCTGGAGAACCCGTCGCCGGTCAGGCATGTGAATCACCGATTCGAGCGCAAAGGCGGCATCGAAGGAATCGTCCGGAAAAGGGAGATCCAGCGCGTCCGCGAGACGGAAATCGACTCGACCGGCGAGGTCGCCGGACTCCCCGACTGCCACTGCTTCGGTGATCTGGTCCTGACTGACGGAGATCCCGGTGACGCGCGCACCGGTACGACGCGCCATCCGTAGCGCGGGCCCACCGACTCCACAGCCGATGTCCAGTACGTGGTGCGTGTGGTCGACTTTCAGTCGATCGATCACCATATCGGTGAGGCGGATAGCCGCGATATCAAGAGAAATGTCCTCGTCTGGCGTTTCCCAGTAGCCGAAATGCAGATGTTCGCCGAAGCCGAAGTTGGACGCTTCCTCAGCAGCGCCCAGGTCGAGGCACTCTTCCCCAAAACGGTCATACAGTCGGCCAACCTCTTCAGGAATTGCGGTAACAATCGACTTTCCCGACATAACCAGCTCCTCAGTCCAGACGACTCGCAGAAGTCGCCATCATTTCCAACCGGTACACACACACGTGTCTTTTCAGTCCGCCGACGCCCCACCGTCGACCGGCAGCACCACCCCGGTGATCCAGCGGGCTTCCTCGGAGAGCAGAAACAGCGCGACCCTGGCCATGTCGTCCGGCAGGGCCACGAAGTTGAGCGGGGAGGCCGACGCGACATGCCGTAAGATCTCTTCGGTGGGCAGCAATTTCGCCAGCATCTCGGTGGAAGTCGCCCCCGGCGCGATGGCGTTGACGCGGATGTTGTCCGGGGCGTAGGCGATGGCGGCGCTCTTGGTCAGACTGGCGAGTCCCCACTTGGTCGCGCCGTAGTCCGGTAGTTGGGGCGAGGCCACCAGGCCGGCGATGGACGAGGTGTTGACGATCGAGCCGCCGCCGTTGCGGCGCATCGCGTCGATCTGGTATTTCATGGCGAGGAACGTGCCGCGCAGGTTCACCGCGACGGTCTCGTCGAACTCGTCGACGCTGACCTCGTGTATCGGCTTGAGCGTCCCGCCGACGCCGTGGGCGTTGAAGGCGCTGTCCAGCCCACCGAGCCGGTCGACGGTGACCGAGACGAGATCGGCTACAGAGTCTTCGTCCCTGACGTCGCACACGACGTACGACACCTTGCCGCCCGCCGCGTCGACCTCGCCACACAGGTCACTGAGCTGTTCCTCGCGCCTTGCCGCGGCGACCACCGTCGCGCCTTCGAGGGCGAAGCGGCGGACCGCGGCGGCGCCGATGCCGCTGGACGCACCCACGACCAGCGTCCGCTTTCCGGCGAGCCGCTGGGCATCGAACTCGATGGCTTTGGGGTGGATATTGTCAACGGGCATCAAGTCCTCCATGCATTCGGCCGGCTACCAGGTGACGGGGAGTTCGGCGAGACCGCCGGCGAGGCGGCCGCCCGGGTGGGCGTGCAGCTGGTCGTCGGGGACGGCAAGACGCAGGTTGGGCAGGCGGGTGAACAGGGTCGTGTATGCCACCTGCAGGACGATCCGGACCAGCGGTGCGCCGGTGCAGTGTCGAAGGCCGTGGCTGAAGGTGAAGTGTGGGTTGGGGGATCGATCGACGTCGAACCGGTTCGGCTCGTCGAACACGCGAGGGTCGTAGTTCGCCAGCGAGAAGTCGATCATGACGAGCTCACCCTTCCGGATGGTCACGCCGCCGACCTCGATGTCCTCGTGGGCATAACGCGGCAGTACCGGGCTGCCGATGGTGGCGCGGAGCACCTCGTCAACGGCGCGGGCCATGACCTCCGGGTCCGCCATCGCCTTCTCCCGCTGGTCCGGGTTCCGCAGGAACAGCAGGATGCCGTAGTCGACGTGGCTGGCGAGCCCGGACAGACCGGTGAACAGCAGCGCGACGATGTGGATGCCGATCTCGGCGTCGGTCAGTCCACTCTCGACGAACCGCGACACGACGTTGTCGTCGGGCTGTTCCCGGATCTTGGCGGTGATCCCGGCGGCGAAGGCGAACAGGCCCTCCATGCCGCTGTAGGCATCCTCGCTGTTGGTGGTGTCCCCGACGCGATCCATCATCGCCAGCAGCTGTGACCTGTCCTCGACGGGCACGCCCATCATGTCGCAGAGCGCCTGCTGGGAGAACGGCATCGCCCAGTCCTCATGCAGGTCGCCAGGCTGCCCCTTGGCGATGATCGCGTCGATCATCGCTTCGCCGATCGCCTGGACCCTGGCGCGCTGGTCGAGCACCCGCCTGGCCGCGAAACTGCCCGTGTACAGCGTGCGTTTCTTCAAGTGCTCCCGGAGTTCGATCTCCGGCGGCGCGTCGGTGATCAGCATGTCCAGCATCGGGTTGTTGAGGTACCTGGGCGCGGTCGCCGGGTCCTCGTGCGACCGGCCGAGCCGGTTGTCCTGCAGCAACGCCTTGACCTCGGCGTGCCGGGTCACCAGCCAGGCCTCGTCGCCCGCGGGTGTGCGGATGCGGCACACCCCCGCCTTGGCCTGCAGGTCGAGGCGTAGCTGACTGAAGGCCATGATCGACGGCTGGTCGAGGCCCACCAGAGGCGGTTCGTCATAAGCGGTGGACATGGGAGGCACACTCCTTGAGTCGCAGGGATGAGGCGCGGGGATGAGTGGTCACGTACGTACGGCGGCGAGTTCGGTCAGCCATTCGTCGATCAGCTGCGCGGTCAGGGCCGAGTCCTCCATGACCATGGCCATGTGGCTGGTCTGGATCTCGCGGATCTCGTCGGCGGGCACCGCCACGGTGATGCCCGACGAGGTTTCGAAGTCGGTGCCGTCGATCTCGCGCGCGCAGCGGATCATCAGCTTCGGCACGGTGGGTTCGTCCCCGATACCGGTCATCTTGACGAACCAGTGGGCCATCGCCGACAACCGCGCGCTGTTCATGCTCACCGCCGGCGAATCCATGCTGGTGAAGTAGTTGTTCGAGGTCGCGTCGAAGTTGATGCCCTCGCTGTTGTCGTAGCGCAGGCTCAGGGTGTCGAGCATGATGACCGCCTCCGGCCGGATGCCCCACGTCTGCTCCAGGATCCCGGCGGCGAAGTAGGCGAGCGTGCCGCCCGAGGAGTGCCCGACGAGCACGAACGGCTCGCCGTCCGACGCGTGCAGGACGCTTTCGGCGACCACCCGGCCCGCGGCTTCCGTTGTAGCGGGCAGGCTTTCGCCCGGTGCGAAGCCGACGAGCGGCAGCGCGGACACGTGCCGCTTGCCGCGCAGGTGCGCCGCCATCCGGGCGTACAGGTGCACACCCGCACTCGCGCCGGGGGAACTGATGCAGATCAGCCGGGGCTTGCGCGGGCCTTCGGCCAGCGTGACGGCCACGGGAAGCTCTTCTAGCTCGGCCGGTGTCTCGAAACTCGGCCGCAGGTCCGCCACCGCTGACAGCAGGCGCAGGCCCGCGAGCGCGTTACCTTCGCTTACCGCCTTCATGAACAGCTCGTACACGGTGTCGCCGTTGCCGCGAGCCGCTTCGGAAGTCGGCAGCGCGCCCGGCCCAGCTTGGTTCGGCAACTCGGTGAGCAGCCACCTCACGAACTGCGCCGGGGTGCGGCTGTCGAAGACCACCGAAGTCGGCAGCCGCATACCCAGCGCTTCGGACAGCTGGTTGCGCAGCTCGACGGCGATCAACGAGTCGAACCCGAGCTCGAGGAAGTCTCGTTCGGGATCGACCGCGCTGGCGTCGGTGTGACCGAGCAGGGTGGCGGCGTAGTCCACCACGAGGTCCAGCAGCAGGCTTTCCTTCGCGGCGTCGTCCAGTCCGCGCAGACGGTCTTGCAGCGTGACCGCGGACCGGTCCGCGCGCACCACCGGACGCGCGGTGGCGGCGACCAGACCCCGCAGCAGCGGCGGGACCTGCCCTTGCGAGGCTGCCTTCGACCCCGCCGCGCTGAGGTTGAGCGCGACGACCTGGGCCTGGTTCCCGGCGATCGCGGCGTCGAACAGGGCCACGCCCTGCGCGGACGACAGCGCCGGGAAACCTGACCGCGCAATGCGTTCCAACGCGGCCGCGCTCAGCTCACCGGTCATGCCGCTGGAGGGCTCCCATGGACCCCATGCGATCGAAGTGGCCGCCAGCCCTTGGCCGTGGCGAAGCTCCGCCAACGAGTCCAGGAACGAGTTCGCCGCGGCGTAGTTGCCCTGCCCCGCACCGCCCATGACGCCGGCCACTGACGAATACAGGGCGAACACGGCCAGGTCCAGCTCACGCGTGGCTTCGTGCAGGTACCACGCCGCGTCCGCCTTCGGGCGCAACACCGTGTCCACGCGTTCGGGCGTCAGCGACACCACGAGTCCGTCGTCCAGGACGCCCGCCGTATGGACGACCGCCGTCAGCGGGTGCGCGCCGGGAATGCCCGCCAGTAGGAAGGTCACCGCGCCCGGCTCGGAGACGTCGCATGCCGCGATCGTCACTTCGGCGCCGTGCCCGGTCAGCTCGGCTCGCAGGTCGGCCGCTCCCGGCGCGTCCTCACCACGGCGACTGGCCAGCAGCAGGTGCCGGACGCCGGCCTCGGTCACCAGGTGCCGGGCCAGGTCCGCACCGAGACCGCCCGTGCCACCGGTGATCAGCACTGTGCCTTCAGCGTCCCAGGAACGCGGTTCCGGCTGCTCGCCGGTCATCGGCGCCAGGCGCGGCACGCTGGCGACTCCCTCGCGCACGACCACCTGCGGCTCGTCCCAGGAGACAAGGCTGGGCAGCAGCGCGACCGAGTGTTCGGAGCCCTCGATGTCCACCAGCAGGAACCGCCCTGGGTTCTCCGACTGGGCGGAGCGCACGAGGCCGGCGGCCGCCGCTCCGGCGACGTCGACGGTGTCCTCGCCCGCGAGCGCCACCGCGCGGCCGGTGACGAACACGACCTTGGAGTTCGCGAAACGCTGGTCCGCCAGGCTTTCCTGGACGACCGCGAGCGCACGGGCCGTCAGTTCGTGCGCCGACTTCGGCACTCCGGCGGCCGGGTCGCCGACCAGCGGCACCAGGAACACATCCGGCACGACGCCGCCGTCCACCATCGCTCCGCCGAGCGAGTCACCGTAAGCCGTGACGGCCTGCCCGGCAGAGTAGATCTTGAAGCTGAGATCGAATTCGTCGGTGCCGATGATCCCCCACCGGGCGTCGGGCACCGCGGCCACCTCGACGGCGGTCTCCACCCAGTCGACGCGGAAGGCCGCGTTCCGCGCGGCGCCGCCTCGGGCGGCGGCATGTTTCGCGGACGTGGTGCGCAACTCCAGCGACTCTACGGAGATCACCGGCGCGCCCGAGGCGTCGACAGCGGTCACCCGCACCGCGCCCCCGGCACCTGCGGTCAACCTGACCCGCAGGACCGACGCGCCCGAGGCGTGCAGCGAAACTCCGCTCCAGTCGAACGGCAGGCCCTTGCTTTCCTCACCGAGGAAGACGATCGGGTGCAGCGCCGCGTCGAGCAGCGCCGGGTGCAACCCGAACTCGCGCGCGTCCGAAACTTGTTCCGGCAAAGCGACTTCGGCGAAAACCTCGCCGTCACGCCGCCAGACTCCGCGCACGCCCTGGAACACCGGCCCGTAGGCGAGTTTGGCGTGCTCGGCGAGCTGCTCGTAGAAGCCGTCGAGATTCACCGGCTCGGCACCGGCCGGCGGCCACTGTGCGGTGTCGAACACCGTCACCAGCGCACCCGTGACCAGTTCGCCGGTGGCGTGCAGCGTCCACTCCTGGGTGGCCGCGTCGGCGGACCGGGAGTACACGCGGACCGTGCGGCGGCCGGACTCACCTCCGTCGCCGACCCGCACCTGTACCGCGACGGCACCCTGCGCCGGCAGCACCAGCGGAACCATCAGCGTCAGGCCTTCGACCCGGTCACAGCCGACGAGGTCGCCCGCGCGGATCGTGAGTTCGAGGAAACCGGTGCCGGGGAACAGCACCGAGCCGCCGACCAGGTGATCGGCCAGCCACGGGTGCGTTCGCAGCGACAGGCTGCCCGTCAGCACCAGCTCGTCGGAACCGGCCATGGTCATCGCCGCGCCCAGCAGCGGATGCTCCGCCGAGGCCAGGCCCAGATTCGACACGTCACCGCCGAGCGCCGCCATCGACCCGTTGGGCCAGAACCGCTGTCGGTCGAAGGCGTAGGTCGGCAGGTCCACCGAACGGCCGCCGGTGCCCGCGAACCAGCCGGACCAGTCCAGCCGCACCCCGGACGCGTGCAGCTTGGCCAACGCGGTGACCACCGCGGTCTCTTCCGGCTTGTCTTTGCGCAGCAACGGAACCAGCACGGCGGCCGGCGGCACCGAGTGAGCGGCGAGCGCCGACAGCGTCCCGTCCGGCCCCAGCTCCAGGAACGCCGAAACACCCTCGGAGACGAGGGCCGCCACCCCATCGGCGAAGCGGACGGTCTCGCGCAGGTGCCGCACCCAGTACTCCGGGGAGCTGAGCTGCTCGGCGGTGACCAGTTCACCGGTAAGGTTCGACACGATCGGGGTGTGCGGCGAGGCGAACGAGACATCCTCGACCACGCCGCGGAAGTCGTCGAGCATCGGGTCCATCAACGGCGAGTGGAACGCGTGCGACACGGCGAGGCGAGTGGTTTTGCGGCCCTGCCCGGCGAACCGGGCGGCGATCTCCACCACGATGTCCTCGACGCCGCTGACCACGACCGACTCCGGCCCGTTGACCGCGGCGATCGACACCTGGTCCTCGTGACCCGCCAGCAGCGACCGGACCTCGTCCTCGGTGGCCTGGACGGCCATCATCGCGCCTTCTGCCGAGAGTGCCTGCATCAGCCGCGCCCTGGCGGCGACCAGCGCGCAGCCGTCCGCCAGTGAGAAGGCTCCGGCGACATGCGCGGCGGAGATCTCGCCGATGGAGTGCCCGAGCAGGTAGTCCGGCTTGATGCCCCACGATTCGGCGAGGCGGTACAGCGCCACCTCGACGGCGAACAGCGCCGGTTGGGCCCATTCGGTCTCGCTCAGACGGTCCTGGTCCTGGCCCCACATCACCTCGCGCAGCGGGCGCTCCAACAACGGATCCAGGTGCTCGAAAACTGCGTCGAGCGCCTCGGTGAACACGGGGAACCGCGAGTACAGCTCATGGCCCATGCCGATCCGCTGCGATCCCTGTCCGGAGAACAGCACCGCCGTCGACCGCCTGGCCGCCACTGCCCTGGCCAGTTCGGTGATGCCTTCGCCGGTGGCCGCGAGCACCGCGCGGTGGGAGAACACCGACCGCGAGTTCACCAGCGAGTAGCCGACATCGACGGTGTCGAGCTTGGGGTGGTCGTCGGCGAACGACCGCAGCAGGCGGACCTGTCCGTCCAAGGCCGCCTCGGTCTTGCCCGACACCAACCAGGGCACGACCGTCGGTGTCCGCATGGCAACCTGCTCGGCGGCCGGTTCCGCGGGCGGCGCCTGCTCCAGGATCACGTGCGCGTTGGTGCCGCTGACCCCGAACGACGAGATCCCGGCGCGACGCGGCCGTTCGGTCGACGGCCAGTCGACCGGCTCGGTGAGCAGTTCGACGGCGCCCGCGGACCAGTCCACATGTGACGAGGGCTTGGTGACGTGCAGTGTGCGCGGCAGGGTCTCGTTCCGCAGCGCCTGCACCATCTTGATCACGCCGGCGACGCCTGCCGCGGCCTGAGTGTGGCCGAGGTGGCTCTTGACCGCGCCCAGCAGCAGCGGCCGCTCACGGTCCTGCCCGTAGGCGGTCAGCAGTGCCTGAGCCTCAATCGGGTCGCCGAGTACCGTGCCGGTGCCGTGCGCCTCGACGGCGTCCACATCGGACGGTGACAGCCCCGCGCTGGCGAGCGCGGCCCTGATCACCTGGACCTGTGCCGGGCCGTTGGGCGCGGAAAGGCCGTTGCTGGCGCCGTCCTGATTGACCGCGCTGCCGCGGATCACCGCGAGAACCTGGTGCCCGTTCCGCTGCGCGTCGGACAGCTTCTCCAGCAGCAGCACGCCGATGCCTTCCGACCACCCGGTGCCGTCGGCGGTGTCGGAGAACGCCTTGCACCGGCCGTCCGGTGCCAGCCCGCCCTGCCGGGTGAAGCCGGCGAAGTTCGACGCGGTGCTCATCACCGTCACACCACCGGCCAGCGCGAGCGTGCATTCCCCGCCACGCAGCGCCTGCCCGGCCAGATGCATGGCCACCAGCGAAGACGAGCACGCGGTGTCGATGGTGACGGCCGGGCCTTCCAATCCGAACGTGTACGACAACCGGCCCGAGATGACGCTGGCCGCGGTGCCCATGCCCGCGTGCCCCTCGACGTCTTCCCTCGAGGCGAGCAGGACGTGACCGTAGTCCTGCCCGTTGGTGCCGACGAACACGCCGGTTTTGCTTCCACGCAATGAATTCGGGTCGATCCCGGCCCGCTCGACCACTTCCCACGAAGTCTCCAGCAGCAGCCGCTGCTGCGGATCCATCGCGAGTGCCTCACGCGGGGAGATGCCGAAGAAGCCGGGGTCGAACTCCCCCGCGTCGTAGAGGAACCCGCCCTGCAGGGTGGCGCTGTGTCCGTGGTCGTCGCCGGCGAGCACGCTCAGGTCCCAGCCGCGGTCGGTGGGGAACGCCGAGATCGCGTCCTCGTCGGACGTGACGAGCTCCCACAGGCCCTCGGGTGAGCGCACCCCGCCGGGGAACCGGCAGGCGATACCGATGATCGCGACAGGTTCGTGTGCCCCGGCCTCGACCTCTTCCAGCCGCTGCCGCGTCTGGTGCAGATCCGCCGTGACCCACTTCAGGTATTCGACGAGTTTCTCTTCGTTCGGCACGTCAGTAGACCTTCCTGTCAGCGTCGGCGGGGATCAGCGGTCTTTACCACGGCCGAGTTCGTTGTCGATGAAGGCGAAGATGTCGTCGGCGCTCGCCGCCTTGATCCGATCGGTCACGGCGGCCTCCTCGGTCTTCGTGCCGGATCCGGTGTACTGCGCCAGCAACTGCCTCAGGCGGGCAGCGACCCCTGCCGTCGCGACGTCGTCGGGAGCGCTGGCCGAGAGTGCGGCTTCGAGCCGGTCGAGCTCGGTCAGCAGGACCGAGCTCTCCTCGGCGCCGCCGAGCAGTTCCGCCGCGAGGTGGTCCGCGACCTCGTTCGGGGTCGGGTAGTCGAAGACGAGCGTGGCCGGCAGACGAAGCCCGGTCGCGGTCGTCAGGCTGTTGCGCAATTCGACCGCGGTCAGCGAGTCGAAGCCCAGTTGGCGGAATTCGCGGTCGGCGTCGACCGCCTCCGCCGAGGCATGGCCGAGGACCCCGGCCGCGTGGGCGCACACCAGCTCGACCAGGAACCGGATCCGCTCGCTCTCGGCCATTCCGGTCAGCTGCTGGAGAAGGCCCGCGCCGGCTGCCCGGCCTCCCGCCGTGCGGCGACCGGTGCGCACCAGACCTCGCAGGATCGCCGGGACTTCAGCGTCGGAACGCGCGGTGCCGGAGTTGATCCTCAGCGGGACCAGCAATGCTTCGTCGCGGGCGGTCGCGGCGTCGAACAACGCGAGGCCCTCTTCGACCGACAGGAGCGGCATGTCCGAACGCGCCGTGCGTTCGCCGAGTTCACTGGCCATCCCGCTTTGTGCCCACGGGCCCCATGCCAGCGACACCGCTGCCAGGCCATGGGACCTGCGGTGTTGGGCGAGCGCGTCGAGGAACACGTTCGCCGCGGCATAGTTGGCCTGTCCCGCGCCGCCCATAACGCCGGAGACCGACGAGTACAGGACGAACGCGGCCAGGTCGAGGTCGCGGGTGGCCTCGTGCAGGTTCCACGCTCCGTCGACCTTCGGCCGCAGCACCGCGGCCAGCCGCTCCGGCGTCAGCGAACCGATGATCCCGTCGTCCAGCACACCGGCGGTGTGCACAACCGCGGTCAGCGGATGGCCGGCGGGAATGTCGTTCAGCGCTCGAGCGACGGAGTCGCGGTCCGCCGTGTCGCAGGAAGCCACGGTCACGTCGGCACCGTGGGCGGTCAACTCGGCCCGCAGCTCCAGCGCGCCCGGGGCGTCCGGCCCGCGGCGCGAGACCAGCAGCAGGTGTTTCACACCGCGTTCGCTCACCAGATGCCTTGCCAGCTCGGCGCCGAGACCGCCGGTGCCACCGGTGATCAGCACTGTGCCTTCGGGATTCCATGGCCGCGAAGCCGCGCCTTCCCCGGACACCCGCGCCAACCGTGGGACACGCACGGCCCCGTCACGCACCACGACCTGCGACTCACCCGCGTCGAACAGGCTGGCCACGGTCGGCAGAACGTTCATCGACGCGTCGGTGTCATCAAGGTCCACCAGCAGGAAGCTGCCGGGGTTCTCCGATTGGGCCGAGCGCACCAGGCCGCACACCGGTGCGGCGGCGAGATCCTGGCCGGTACCCACGGCATCGCGGGTCACGAATACCACGCGGGAGCGAGCGAATCGGTCGTCGGCCAGCCATTCCTGCACGACAGCCAACGCCCGCGCGGTCGTCTCGTGCGCCGACCGGGCCACCTCCGGGGCACCGTCACCGAGCACCGGCACGACCAGGAAGTCCGGGACGGCAGCCGTCCCGTCGAGCACGGCCGCGAGTGACGGCACCGAGCTCGCGGTCACGTCTCCGGCCGCCTTCAACGCCGCGCCGAGGCCGATCTCGTCTGTTCCGACGACCGCCCAGTGACTACCCTCTGCCGCCGCCAACTCGATCGAAGCGGGGATCCATTCGAGGTGCAGCAACGATTGCTCGCGGGTCCGAGCAGCAGCTTCCGGGGCTCGCACAGTCAGCGACGCAACGGAGATCACCGGCGCGCCGTCCGCGTCCACCGCCGTCAACGACACCGACTCGGTTCCGCTGCGGGTCAACTTGACTCGCAGCACTGACGCGGCCGAAGCGTGCAGGCAGACACCGGTCCACTCGACCGGCACCCCGTCCACCCCCCAAGCCTGAACCGCCGCGTCGAGCAGTGCCGGGTGCAGTCCGTAGGCACCGGCGTCGCCGACCTCCTCCGGCAAGGCGACCTCGGCGAAGACGTCGTTGTCGCGATGCCACACGGCCCGCACGCCCTGGAACACCGGTCCGTAGTCGAGACCGCTCAGCGCGAGTTCCTCATACCAACCGGCCAACTCGACCTGCTCGCCACCGGCCGGAGGCCACTCGTCGCCGCCGAAGTCGGCCACCTGCTCTCCGGTGGTCAGCACACCTGCCGCGTGCTCGACCCATTCCTGCTCGGAATCCGCGGGGCGCGCGTAGATCGTGATCGTGCGACGGCCCGTCTCGTCGGCGGCACCCGCCCAGACCTGGAGGGCCACCGCCTCGCGGTCCGCGAAGACCAGCGGCGTGGTGACCGTCAGTTCCTCGACCCGGTCACAGCCGACCTGATCCGCGGCCCGGACCGCCAGCTCGATGAATCCCGTCTCGGGGAAGGTGATCGCGCCGTGCACGACGTGGTCGGCAAGCCACGGCAGCGTGACCGTCGACAGCCGCCCGGTGAGCACTGCACCGTCCGAGCCCGCGACCGACATCGCCGCGCCGAGCAGGGGGTGCCCGGCCGAGACCAGGCCGAGGCCGGTCGCGTCCGAACGGGCGGCCGTAGCCGTCGGCCAGAAGCGCTCGTGCTGGAACGGGTAGGTGGGAAGGTCCACGCGCCGGGCGTTCGCGCCGGTGAAGACGGGCGCCCAGTCGATGTGGGTGCCGGCGACGTGCAGGCGTGCCAACGCCGTCAGCGCCGACACCTCCTCAGCCCGACCCTTACGCAACAACGGAACCACCACCGCACCCTCAGGCACTGACTCCGCGGCCATCGCCGACAACACCCCATCCGGACCCAGCTCGAGGAACGCCGTCACACCCGACTCCACCAAGGTGCTCACAGAATCGGCAAACCGGACCGCGTCTCGGACATGACGCACCCAATACTCCGGCGACGTCACGTCACCAGAAGTCGCGATCGGGACAACCGGCTCGTTGAACGACAGGCCCTCCACCACCTCACGGAACTCATCCACCATCGGATCCATCAACGGTGAGTGGAACGCATGACTGACCGGCAAACGACTAGTCTTCCGGCCCTGAACCTCGAAAACTGCGACAATCCCCAGTACCTCGTTCTCGACACCGGCGATGACCACCGACGACGGCCCGTTGACCGCGGCGATCGACACACCATCAGTCAGCAGCGGCAGCACCTCGGCCTCAGTCGCCTGCACCGCCACCATCGCGCCACCGGCCGGCAACGCCTGCATCAACCGAGCCCGCGCCGACACCAACGTGCAAGCATCCTCCAGCGACAGCACACCCGCCACATGCGCGGCCGCGACCTCACCAATCGAATGCCCACCAACAAAATCAGGCCGAACACCCCACGACTCCACCAACCGGAACAACGCCACCTCAAGCGCGAACAACGCCGGCTGCGCCGCACCAGTCTGATTCAACAAATCCTGATCATCAGGCAACTCGACACCCAACCGCGC
Organism: Amycolatopsis sp.; assembly: GCF_025464955.1. Taxonomy (GTDB): domain Bacteria; phylum Actinomycetota; class Actinomycetes; order Mycobacteriales; family Pseudonocardiaceae; genus Amycolatopsis. Next base: position 36,819 of record NZ_JAODNM010000176.1, read on the forward strand.
GAGCACCGCGTCGAAAGCCTCAGCGAACACCGGGAACCGGGCAGCCAACTCCCGACCCATCCCCACCCGCTGCGAACCCTGACCCGAAAACAACACCGCCACCGACTGCTCAGTGGCAGCACCACGCGCCACCTCGACCACACCATCCTCAGTGGCCAACAGCACCGCCCGATGCTCAAACACCGAACGTCCCGTCATCAACGAGAATCCGACATCAACCGCGGAACGTCCCTCCACACAGGACCTTATGCGCCCGATCTGGTCGTCCAGCGCCGCCCGGTTCTTGCCCGAGACCAGCAGCGGCGTTACCGCCCGCGGCAGGGGCTCGACCGGCGCGGCTACGGACGGCGCTGCCTCCAAGATGACGTGGGCGTTGGTGCCGCTGATACCGAACGAGGACACTCCGGCCCGGCGTGGCCGGCTGGTCTCCGGCCACGGGGTCTGCTCGGTGAGCAGCTCGACGGCGCCGGCCGACCAGTCCACATGCGATGACGGCTCGGTGATGTGCAGGGTCTTCGGCAGCAGGCCGTGGCGCAGCGCCTGCACCATCTTGACCACTCCGACCACTCCGGCCGCAGCCTGCGTGTGCCCGAGGTTCGACTTCGCCGAGCCGAGCAGCAACGGCCGTTCACGGTCCTGCCCGTAGGCGGCAAGCAGCGCCTGCGCTTCGATCGGGTCGCCCAGCGTCGTACCCGTGCCGTGTGCTTCGACGGCGTCCACATCGGATGGTTTGAGCCCGGCACTCGCCAGTGCCTGCCGGATCAGGCGCTGCTGCGACGGACCGTTCGGCGCGGTCAGGCCATTGGAAGCGCCGTCCTGGTTCACCGCCGAACCGCGCACCACCGCGAGGATCTCATGTCCGTTGCGCCGCGCGTCGGAGAGGCGTTCCAGCACCAACACGCCGACGCCCTCGGACCACGCGGTGCCGTCGGCCGAGTCGGAGAACGGCTTGCACCTGCCGTCCGGCGCGAGGCCGCCCTGTTGGGTGAACTCCATGAAGGCGCCCGGAGTGGCCATGAGCTGGACGCCGCCGGCCAGCGCCAGGGTGCACTCGCCGCCGCGCAGTGCCTGTGCGGCAAGGTGTAGCGCCACCAGTGCCGACGAACACGCGGTGTCGATCGTCATCGCCGGACCTTCCAGTCCGAGCGTGTAGGAAAGCCTGCCCGCGATGACACTGGGTGAGGTTCCCGTGCCCGAGTAGCCCTCCATGCTCTGCAGGGAGCCAAGGAGCAGGTGCGCGTAATCAGCGCCGCCCGAGCCGACGAACACACCGGTCCGGCTGCCCCGCAATGACGCCGGGTCGATCCCGGTGCGTTCGATCGCCTCCCACGAGGTCTCCAGGATCAGGCGTTGATGCGGGTCCATCGACACGGCCTCTCGGGGTGAGATGCCGAAGAACGCGGGGTCGAAGTCGGCGATGCCGTCCACGAACCCGCCGCTGAGGGTGGCACTGCGGCCGGCGCCTTCGCCGGTGAGCATGTCGAGGTCCCAGCCGCGGTCGGTGGGGAACGGCCCGATCGCGTCGCGGCCTTCCACCAGAAGCTGCCACAGCTCTTCCGGCGAGGTGACCCCGCCGGGGAAGCGGCAGCTGATCCCGACGATGGCCACGGTCTCGTCGGTGACCTTCACCGAATCCTCGGCCTGCTCGCGCAGACCGCCGAACAGTTCGGCGACGAGGTGCTCGGCCAGCACCTGTGGTGTCGGGTAGTCGAACACGAGCGTGGCGGGCAGCCCGAGCCCGGTCGCCGTGCTCAGCCGGTTGCGCAGTTCGACGGCGGTGAGCGAGTCGAACCCCAATTGCCGGAATTCCTGCTCGGTGTCGAGCGTCCGCGGCGAAGCGTGTCCCAGCACCGCCGCTGCCTCGGCCCGCACCAACTGCAGCACCGCGCGGGCACGCTCGGCCGGCTTGAGCTTCTCCAGCCTGCCGGTGGCGCGGCCACCCGAAGCGGCCGTGCGACGAGTGCGCACCAGACCGCGCAGCATCGGCGGAACCGCACCCGCGAACGGCGCCGGACCGGAACCTGTCGCCATCCTGGTCGGTACCACCAGCGACTCGTCAACGGTGATCGCCGCGTCGAACAGGGCAAGGCCCTGCTCGACCGACAGCGGCGGCATACCGGAGCGCTCCATGCGCTCCACGGCCGCGGCGTCCAGGCCGGCGGTCATTCCGACGCCGGGCGCCCACGCACCCCACGCCAGTGACACCGCCGACAGACCCCGCGCGCGTCGGTGTGCCGCAAGTGCGTCGAGGAAGCTGTTGCCTGCCGCGTAGTTGCCCTGCCCGGCACTTCCCATCACACCGGAAACCGAGGAGTAGAGCACGAACCCGGCCAAATCGAGATCCTGGGTCAGCTCGTGCAGGTGCCATGCCGCGTCCACCTTCGGACGGAGAACGGTGTCCATCCGCTCAGGAGTCAACGACCCGATCACACCGTCGTCCAGCACACCGGCCGTATGCACGACAGCGGTCAACGGATGCTCGACGGCCGCCACGATCTCGGCCAAGGCCTGCCGATCGGCCACATCACACGCCGTCACAACCACATCGGCGCCGCGCGCGATCAGCTCCGCCCGCAACTCCGGCGCGCCAGGAGCGTCGAGCCCACGACGGCTCAGCAGAACCAGGTATCGAACACCCCGCTCCGCCACCAGGTGCCGCGCCAACTCCGCGCCCAGCCCACCCGTGCCACCCGTGATCAGCACTGTCCCGTCGGGGTCCCATGTCTTCGGAGTGGTGAGCACGATCTTGCCGATGTGCCGCGCGCGGCTCATGTACCGGAACGCGTCCTTCGCCCGGCGGACGTCCCAGCTGCTGATCGGCAAGGGCCGCAGCGCGGCCTCGCCGAACAGCTCCACCAGCACGAGCAGCATCTGCTGGACTCGATCGAGGTCGACCTGTCCGAGGTCGAACGGCCGGTACACCACCCCTGGCAGACTCGCCGGGTCGCGCAGGTCGGTCTTGCCCATCTCCAGGAACCGGCCGCCGGAGCCGAGCAACCGCAGTGAAGCGTCGACGAACTCGCCGGTGAGTGCGTTGAGCACGACGTCGACACCCTGGCCGAACCGCTCCTCGAACTCCGTCGTCCGAGAAGACGCGATGTGGTCTTCGGCCACGCCGAGAGAACGAAGCACGCCCCACTTGCTCTCGCTGGCGGTGGCGAAGACCTCCGCACCGAGATGCTTCGCGACTTGGATCGCGGCCATGCCGACACCACCGGCACCGGCGTGGATCAGGACCTTCTCCCCCGGGCGCACAGCCGCGAGGTCCACCAGCGCGTAGTACGCCGTCAGGAAAACCAACGGCACCGAAGCCGCCTCTTCCCACGACCATCCGGCTGGAACCCTGGTCAGGTAGCGTTCTTCCGCCACGCCCAGTGGGCCGAACCCGCCGAACACCATGCCCATGACGTGGTCACCGACGGTCAGGCCGGATACTGCGGACACATCGGGGCCGGTCTCGACGACCACGCCCGCCGCCTCGGCGCCGAACAGTCCCGCTTCGCCGGGGTACATGCCCAGGGCGTTCAGCACATCGCGGAAGTTCACTCCGGCCGCTCGCACCGCGATCCGGACCTGTTGGCCGGTCAGCGGCGCCAGCACCTCCGGGCACGGGGTGAGCGTCAACTCGTCCAGGCTGCCCTTGCCTGCGGTGCCCAGCCGCCACGGCGTATCCGTGGGCGGCACCAAGTTGGCTCCCGAAGCCAGCCGGGCCAGGCGGCCCGCGAGCACGATGTCCCCGCGCACCACGACTTGTTGTTCGTCCTCGGCCAGCACCGCGGGAACGATCCCGAGGCCGCCGGACGGCTCGGTGGGCAGATCCACCAGCAGGAATCGTCCAGGGTTCTCGGCCTGCGCCGAGCGCACGAGACCCCAGGCCGCCGCGGCGGCGAGATCCGCGACGTCCTCGTCGCCGACCGCCACCGCTCCGCGCGTCACGAACACCATCCGCGTCGCGTCGGCCAGCGCATCCTGCATGATCGCCAGTACGCGGTCGGCCAGCACGTGGACCGCCGCCGGCCCGGTCTCTCCCACGATCGGGACCACGACGATGTCCGGCACCTCGTCGCCGATCGCCTCGGTCAACGGCGCGGCGGCCAGGGACTCGGCGAGCACGGCGGCCAGTCCGGACTCGTCGTCACCGCGGATCGCCCACCGCTTGGCGGTGACGGCCGGTTCGATCGGCGTCCAGTCGATTCGGAACAGCGAGTCGAGCACACCGGAGACAGGTGCGACGGGTCCCTGCGGTGACGGCACGCGGATCAGGAGGGAATCGACCGAAACCACCGGCTGGCCCTCGACGTCGACCGCGAGCACCGACACCGAGTCCGCACCGGTGCGCGTCAGCCGCACCCGCAGCATCGACGCGCCCGTGGCGTGCAGCGAAGCCCCGGTCCACTCGAACGGCAGTCCTTGGCCGGCGTCGTCGACGAGCCCGATGGCGTGCAGCGCGGAGTCCATCAGTGCCGGGTGCACCCCGTACGTCGCCGCGTCTTCGACCTGCTCGGGCAGGGCGACCTCGGCGAAGATCTCGCCGTCACGCCGCCATGCGCCATTCAGTCCCTGGAACACCGGCCCGTAGACGAGACCACCCTGTTCCGCGAGCTGCGGGTAGTAACCTTCCAGGTCCACTGCTTCGGCGCCGGCCGGCGGCCACTGCGCGTCGCCGAGCCCGACAGCCGGGTCCGGGGCGGAGATGACCGTGCCACCGGCGTGCAGGGTCCATTCGCGCGACATCGTGTCAGCGGGCTGGGAGTACACGTTCACCGAGCGGCGACCGGACTCGTCCGGCGCCCCGACGCGCACCTGCACCGAGACCGCGTCGCGGTCCGGCAGCACCAGCGGGACCATCAAGGTCAAGCGCTCGACGCGCTCGCAGCCGAGTAGATCACCAGCGCGGAATGCCAGTTCCAGGAAACCGGTGCCGGGGAACAGCACCACCCCGCCCACGACGTGGTCGGCCAGCCACGGATGCGTCGCCGACGACAGCCTGCCGGTCAGCACCAGCTCGTCGGAGCCTGCCATCGCCACGGACGCGCCCAGCAACGGGTGCCCCGGCGAGACCAGGCCGAGGCCGGACACGTCACCGGGTCGCATGGACAGCGTCGCGGTGGGCCAGAAGCGCTGGCGGTCGAAGGCGTAGGTCGGCAGATCCACCAGCCGCGCACCCATGCCGGCGAACCAGGCTCGCCAGTCCACCCGCACCCCGGACACGTGCAACCGGGCCAGCGCCGACACCGACGCGACTTCTTCCGGCTGGTCCTTGCGCAGCAACGGAACCAGCACCGCAGAGGCGGGCACCGACTCGGCGGCCATCCCGGACAGCACACCGTCCGGGCCGAGCTCGAGAAAGGCCGAAACGCCATGCTCGGTCAGCGCCGTGACACCGTCGGCGAACCGGACGGCCTCGCGGACGTGATTCACCCAGTACTCCGGTGACGTCACAACACCGGAGGTCACCATCGGGATGGTCGGCTCGTGCAGCGTCAGACCCGCGACCACCTGGCGGAAGTCGTCGAGCATCGGGTCCATCAGGGGCGAGTGGAACGCATGGCTGACCGCCAGTGCGGTCGCCTTCGTGAACCGTGCGGCGATCTCGGTGACGGCGTCGGAATCCCCGGAGATGACCACGGAGGACGGCCCGTTGACCGCGGCGATCGACACTCGGTCCGTCAGGTGCGGCAGGACTTCGGCCTCACTCGCTCGCAGCGCGACCATCGCGCCCACCCGTCGCCCACCACCACCACCCTCAACGGAGTCGCTATGCGACGCTGAAACATTCCCAGGCAGTGCCTGCATCAGATTCGCGCGTGCCGCGACGAGACGGCAGGCGTCCGCCAGCGAGAACACCCCGGCGACGTGCGCGGCCGCGACCTCACCGATCGAATGCCCGGCGAGGTACTGCGGCCGGATCCCGAACGACTCCGCCAGCCGGAACAACGCCACCTCGACCGCGAACAGCGCGGGCTGGGCGAACCCGGTCTGGTTCAACGCTTCCTGGTCATCGCCCCACATGACCTCGCGGAGCGGGCGGGAAAGGTACGGGTCGAGCTCGGCCAGCACGGTGTCGAGCGCGTCGGCGAAGACGTCGAACCGCGCGTACAGCTCACGGCCCATGCCGATCCGCTGCGAACCCTGCCCCGAGAACAACATCGCCAGCGAACGCTCGGCCGCGACACCACGGGCGGTTTCGACGACACCGTCGGCCCCGGCCAGCAGCACCGCACGATGCGTGAACTCGGATCGGGACGTCACCAGCGCGAACCCGACGTCCACGTTGTTGTCCACAGTGGACTTAAGACGGTCCACCTGCGAGTCCAGTGCGGCTTCGGACTTTCCGCAGACAACCCAGGGAACCACAACCGGCGATAGCTCGGGACGCTCGGCAGCGGGAACGCCGGCCGGGGCCTCTTCGAGGATCACGTGCGCATTGGTGCCGCTGATCCCGAAAGACGACACCCCGGCTCGGCGCGGCCGGTCGGTCGCCGGCCACTCGGTCTGCTCGGTCAGCAGCTCCACCGCGCCCGTTGACCAGTCGACGTGCGACGACGGGTCGCTGACATGCAGCGTGCGCGGCAGTGTCTGGTGCTGGAACGCCAGCATCATCTTGATCAGCCCCGCGGCACCCGCGGCCGCCTGGGTGTGACCCAGGTTCGACTTGACCGACCCGAGCAGCAGCGGCCGCTCGCGGTCCTTTCCGTAGGTGGCCAGCAGCGCCTGCGCTTCGATCGGGTCACCGAGCTTCGTGCCCGTGCCGTGCGCTTCAACAGCGTCCACATCGGACGGTGCGAGCCCGGCACTGGCGAGCGCCTGGCGAATCACGCGCTGCTGCGACGGTCCGTTCGGCGCGGTCAGCCCGTTCGACGCGCCGTCCTGGTTCACCGCGGAACCCTTGACGACGGCGAGTATCCGATGCCCGTTGCGCTGGGCGTCGGACAAGCGTTCCACCAACAGAATCCCGACGCCCTCGGACCAGCTGGTGCCGTCGGCGTCGTCGGAGAACGCTTTGCAGCGGCCGTCTTCGGCCAAGCCGCCCTGGCGGGAGAACCCGCCGAAGCTCGTCGGGGTGGCCATCACCGTCACGCCGCCGACCAGCGCCAGCGAACACTCGCCGCCGCGCAGCGCCTGGGTCGCCAGGTGCAGGGCGACCAGCGCTGACGAACACGCGGTGTCGATCGTGACCGCGGGGCCTTCCAAACCGAGCGTGTAGGACAGCCGGCCGGAGATCACGCTGGCGGCGAGCCCGGTCCCGGCATGGCCTTCGAGGTCTTCCCTGGCCGCCAGCACGAGCCGCTGGTAGTCCTGTCCGTTGGTGCCGACGAACACGCCGGTCCGGCTGCCGCGCAGCGAAACCGGATCGATCCCCGCGCGCTCGACCGCCTCCCAGGAGGTCTCCAGCAGGAGCCGCTGCTGCGGGTCCATCGCCAGCGCCTCACGCGGGGAGATTTCGAAGAAGGCGGGATCGAAGTCGGCGACCCCGTCCAGGAAGCCACCCTGGAGGGTGGCGCTGTGCCCTGGGCCTTCGCCGGACAGCGCGGCCAGGTCCCAGCCACGGTCGCCAGGGAACTCACCGATGACGTCGCGGCCTTCGGTGAGTACGCGCCAGAGGTCTTCCGGCGACGCGATCCCGCCGGGGAAACGACACGACATAGCGACGATGGCGATCGGGTCGTCGGACCTGCCGACCGTGGTCGTGGTCTCCCCCACCAGGTCTATTCCGGCGCCGAGAAGCTCACCCAGCAGGTACCCGGCGAGCACCTGCGGCGTCGGATAGTCGAAGACCAGGCTCGCCTGCAAGGAGATCCCGGTCACCGCGGCGAGCTGGTTACGCAGTTCCACTGCTGTCAGTGAGTCGAAACCCAGGTCACGGAAGGCTTTTCCGGGACTGACCGACTCCTTGCCCGCGTGTCCGAGAACCGCCGCGGCGATCGTACGGACGAGGTCGAGCACCGGTTCGATCCGCTCGCCCTCGGCCAGGCCACGCAGGCGCTGGTGCAACTCGGAGGTGACCGACTCGGTCTCCCGGCGCGCGGCCTCGACGGCCTCGGCGGCCTTGCGGGCGGCGGGCAGTCCGGCCAGCAGCGGGCTGGACCGCAAGCTGAGCAGTGACGTCAACAGCTGTGGCTGTTGCAGATCCGCGACCACCGGCGTCGCGACCGGCTCGGCCACAACCCGCCAAAGCGCCGACAGCGCCAGTTCGGGGTCGAGCGCCGAGACACCGACACGGCGCAGGGCGTCGCCGACCTCGGCCCGGTCGGCCATGCCGTCCCCGGCCCAGGCGCCCCAGGCGATCGAGGTCGCGGTCAGGCCGTCGGCTCGACGGCGTTGCGCGAGTGCGTCCAGTACGGCGTTCGCCGCCGCGTAGTTGGCCTGCCCCGGGTTGCCGACCGCACCGGCCACCGAGGAGAACAGCACGAACATCGAAAGATCCAGATCGCGGGTGAGCTCGTCGAGCACCACCGCCGAATCCACCTTCGACCGGAACACGTCGGCGAACCGCTCAGGCGTGAGCCCGGCGAGAGCGCCGTCGTCGAGCACGCCGGCGGTGTGCACCACGCCGGTCACCCGGTGTGCGTCCAGTACCGCCGCCAGACTGTCGCGGTCGGCGACGTCACAGGCCTCGATCGTGACATCCGCACCCAGTGCGACCAGTTCGTCGCGCAGTTCCGCCGCGCCGGGAGCGGCCGGCCCGCGACGGCTGAGCAGCACCAATCGCTCGACGCCCCGGCCGGCCAGATCCCGCGCGACGCGTGCGCCGAGCGCACCCGTCCCGCCGGTGATCAGCACGGTTCCGGAAAGCTCCGGCGCGTGGGCGGGTCGCCCGACCGGGGCGGGCGCCAGCCGCCGTCCGAACACTCCGGTCGACCGGACGGCGACCTGGTCCTCGCCGGACCCGCCGTGCAGGACCACGGCCAACCGCCGGGCGGCGCGCTCGTCCAGCACCTCGGGCAGGTCGATGACGCCGCCCCAGCGCTCAGGGTGCTCCAGCGCCGCCACCCGGCCCAGGCCCCAGAGAGCGGCTTGGCGGGGGTTGACGATCGGATCAGTGCGACCGACCGAGACCGCGCCGCGAGTCAGCGCCCACAGCGGAGCCGACACTCCGGCGTCACCCAAGGCTTGGGCGAGCACGAGCGTCGAACTCAGACCCTCGGGGACCGTTTCCCGGTCCTCGATCAGCCCGAGCAGCGACACCACACCACTGGCCCGCGTGCCGGACAGCTGCTCGGCGAGCTGGGCCCGGTCGGTTCCGGCGACCTCGACGACCACGGCGCCCGACCCGAGCGCGTTCAGGACGGCCAGCGTCTCGGCATTCTCCGCCGCCCCAGCGGGAACGGCGACCAGCCACGATCCGGCCGTCTCCGCGGCGGTCAGACCGGCCAGCGGCTGCCAGCTTTCGTGGTACAGCAATGAGTCCACGCCGGACTCGACACGGCGGCGGCTCCGCCAGGCCGACAGCGCGGGCACGACCGCCGACACGGTTTCGCCGTCCAGGTCCAGTGTTGCCGCCAGCGACTCGAGGTCCTCGCGCTCGACAGCGTCCCAGAACGCGGTATCCACCGGGTCCTGGCCGACCGGCATCCCGGTGGGTTCGAGCCAGAACCGCTCGTGCTGGAAGGCGTAGGTCGGCAGGTCGACCCGTTGCGCGCCGGTACCGTCGAACACCGGAGTCCAGTCGACGGGCACCCCCGTGACGTACAGCCGGGCCAGCGCGGTGAGCAATGCGGTCTCCTCACCGCGATCCTTGCGCAGCGTGGGCACCATCGAGACCTCGGACGCCATCGCCGAGAGCACGCCGTCCGGCCCGAGCTCCAGGAACGCCGTAACACCCTGCTCGACCAGGCTGTTCACCGAGTCCGCGAAGCGAACAGCGTCCCGAACATGGCGCACCCAGTACTCGGGTGAGGTCACATCACCGGAAGTCGCGACCGGGATCCGCGGTTCCGCGAAGGACAGACCCTCGATCGCGGAACGGAACTCGTCCAGCATCGGATCCATCAACGGCGAGTGGAACGCGTGCGAAACCTTGAGCCGCTTGTTCTTCCACCGCTCGGCCAGCTTGAGAACCTCGTTCTCGACACCGGCGATAACCACCGACGACGGCCCGTTGACCGCGGCGATCGACACACCATCAGTCAGCAGCGGCAGCACCTCGGCCTCAGTCGCCTGCACCGCCACCATCGCACCACCGGCCGGCAACGCCTGCATCAACCGGGCCCGCGCCGACACCAACGTGCAAGCATCCTCCAGCGACAGCACACCCGCCACATGCGCGGCCGCGACCTCACCAATCGAATGCCCACCAACAAAATCAGGGCGAACACCCCACGACTCCACCAACCGGAACAACGCCACCTCAAGCGCGAACAACGCCGGCTGCGCCGCACCAGTCTGATTCAACAACTCCTGATCATCAGGCAACTCGACACCCAACCGCGCGAGCACCGCGTCGAAAGCCTCAGCGAACACCGGGAACCGGGCAGCCAACTCCCGGCCCATCCCCACCCGCTGCGAACCCTGACCCGAAAACAACACCGCGAGTGACTGCTCGGCGGCGACCCCGCGAGCCACCTCGACACCGGCCAGCAGCACCGCACGGTGCTCGAACACCGAACGTCCGGTCACCAACGAGAAGCCGACGTCGACTGGATTGTCCATAGTGGACTTTATGTGCTCGACCTGCGCGGTCAGCGCGGCCTCGGTCTTCCCGGAGAGCACCCATGGCACCGTGTTTTCCGGCACTGTGTTTTCTGCGTGCGTTCCACGCGGCGCGACCTCGCGGGGGTGGCCCTGCTCCAGAATAACGTGGGCGTTCGTGCCGCTCAGGCCGAACGAGGAGACACCGGCGCGGCGAGGACGGCCGGTCTCCGGCCAGGCGGTCTGCTCGGTGAGCAGTTCGACCGCACCGGCCGACCAGTCCACATGGGACGTCGGCTCGCTGACGTGCAGAGTTCGCGGCAGCACCCCGTGTTCCAACGCCAGGACAGTCTTGATCAACCCGGCGACGCCCGCCGCGGCCTGCGTGTGTCCGAGGTTCGACTTGATGGTCCCCAGCAGCAGCGGCTGCTCGCGGTCCCTGCCATAGGTGGCCAGCAGGGCCTGTGCCTCGATCGGATCGCCCAGTTTCGTGCCCGTGCCATGCGCTTCGACGGCGTCCACGTCGGAGGTCGACAGGCCGGCGGCGGCCAGCGCGGCGCGGATGACCCGCTGCTGGGCGGGCCCGTTCGGCGCGGTCAGCCCATTCGACGCACCGTCCTGGTTCAGCGCCGAACCGCGCACCACGGCGAGGATCCGGTGACCGTTGCGCTCGGCGTCCGACTGCCGCTCGACCACGAGCACGCCGACGCCTTCGGACCAGCCGGTGCCCTCGGCGTCGTCGGAGAATGCCCGGCACCGGCCATCCTGGGCCAGCCCGCCCTGGGCGTTGAAGCCGACGAAGTTCATCGGCGTGGACATGACGGTCACGCCGCCGACGAGTGCCAGCGAGGATTCGCCGCTGTGCAGCGACTGCGAAGCCAGGTGCAGCGCGACCAACGACGACGAGCACGCCGTGTCGACGGTGAGCGCCGGGCCCTCGAAGCCGAAGGTGTAGGACAGCCTGCCCGAGATGACTGCGGCCGCCAGCCCGGTGCTGGCGTGTCCCTCGATCTCCCTGCTTGCCTGCATGACGAGGTTGGTGTAGTCCTGCCCGTTGGTGCCGACGAACACACCGGTCCGGCTGCCTCGCAGCGTGGTGGCGTTGATGCCCGCCCGCTCGATGGCCTCCCAGGACACCTCCAGCAACTGCCGCTGTTGCGGGTCCATCGCCGTCGCCTCGCGCGGCGAGATGCCGAAGAAGCCGGGGTCGAACTTCGTTGCGCTGTCGAGGAATCCGCCCTCGCCGGTGACGTCCGCGAGTGGGCCGTCGGCCCAGCCGCGGTCGGCGGGGAAGCCGGAGATCGCGTCGCCGCCGTCCGCCAGCAACCGCCACAGGTCCTCGGGCGAGCGCACCCCGCCGGGGAATCGGCAGCCCATGCCGACGATGACGATCGGGTCGTCGACGACGACCGCCGCGTGCGATCCGGCGTCGGCTGTGCCGTCCTCGCCCAGCAGTTCGGCGAGGAGATGACCGGCCAGCACGAGCGGTGTCGGGTAGTCGAAGATGAGCGTCGCCGGCAGGCTCAGACCGGTGGCCGCGCCCAGCTGGTTACGGAGTTCGAGCGCGGTCAACGAGTCGAAACCCAGCTGCCGGAATTCCCGGTCGGCGCCGACGTCGGTAGCGGAATCGTGCCCGAGCACCGCGGCCGCCGCAGTGCGCACCAAGTCGATCAGGAACCGCTCACGTTCGCCTTCGCGTAGCTCCGCCAAGCGTTGTGCCAGCCCGGCACTGGTCGCACCGCGGCCACTCGCCGCGAGGCGGCGCCCGGAGCGGGTCAGCCCGCGCAGGATCGCGGGCACCTCACCGCGGACGCGGCCGGAGCCTTGCGCGAACGCGACGACCAGCGACTTGTCCAAGGTGATCGCGGTGTCGAAGGCCGCCAAACCTTGTTCGACCGACAGCAGGGGCATACCGGCTTCGGTGATCCGGCGGGCGTCGCTTTCGCGCAAGGTGGCGGTCATGCCCGCGGCCTGTGCCCAAGCGCCCCACGCAAGTGACACCGCGGGCAGGCCGCGACCACGGCGATGTGCCGCGAGTGCGTCGAGGAAGCTGTTTCCCGCCGCGTAGTTGCCCTGCCCGGCCGCGCCCATGATGCCCGAAACCGAGGAATAGAGCACAAATCCGGCCAGGTCGAGATCCTGCGTCAGCTCGTGCAAATGCCACGCCGCGTCCACCTTCGGACTCAGTACCGTGTCCATCCGCTCAGGAGTGAGCGATCCGATGACACCGTCATCGAGGACCCCGGCCGTATGCACCACAGCAGTCAACGGATACTCGAGAGCAGCCAGCACCTCGACCACTGCGTCGCGATCCGCGACATCACACGCCGCCACGGCGACATCGGCGCCGTGCGCGATCAGCTCCGCCCGCAACTCGAGTGCACCAGGAGCGTCAAGCCCACGCCGGCTCAGCAAGACGAGATGCCGAATACCGCGCTCAGTCACCAGATGCCGCGCCAACTCCGCGCCCAGACCACCAGTGCCGCCGGTGATCAGCACTGTCCCGCCGGGATCCCAAGCCCGGGAGACACCGGTCTGCGCGGACATCCGGGCCAGGCGCGCCGCCCGCACCTCACCGTCACGCACGATCACCTGTGTCTCACCGGCGTCCAGCAACGCGGGCAGACCCGGCAGCGCCGCCGCCGACTCGGCCGTGTCATCGAGGTCGACGAGCAGGAACCGGCCGGGGTTCTCCGTCTGCGCCGACCGCACCAGGCCCCACACGGCGGCGGCGGCGACGTCATCGCCGGACACCGCGCCGTGGCTCACGAACACCGCGCGCGTGTCGGTGGTCAACCACTGCTGGAGCAGCGCCAGCGTGCCGGCCACGAGCTCGTGCACCCCGGTGCCGTCCCCGGTGATCGGGATCATGACGACTTCCGGGTCCGACTCGCCGTCAACCGTGATGGGCACCCAGTCAAGCTGGAACAACGAATCCCGCGACTGCGTGGTCGTGAGCTCGGAAGCCGCCAGCAGCGTCACGGTTCCGACCGAGATGACCGGCATCCCCTCGACGTCGACCGCGGCCAGTGTGACCCTGTCGTCCACACGGGACAGTCGCACCCGCAGCACGGAAGCGCCGGATGCCCGCAGCGCGACGTTGTTCCAGTCGGTCGCCAGGCCGAAGTCACCGGCGAGCGCCGACAGTTGCAGAGCCGCGTCCAGCAGCGCCGGATGCACGCCGAACGCGGCGCCATCCTCCACCTGCTTTGGGAGCGCGACCTCGGCGAAGACCTCCGTGCCTCGGCGCCAGGCCGCCCGCGCGCCACGGAACACCGGCCCGTGGGTCACCCCCGCTTCGGCCAGGTCCTCGTAGAAACCGTCCAAGTCGACGACCATGGCACCCTTCGGCGGCCATACTGTCGTGTCGAACGGGACAACCGGCTCAGGGACCTCCGCCGCCAGCGACCCGCTGGCGTGCAAGGTCCATTCCGCGTCGTGCGCTTCGGCAGGGCGCGAGTGGAACCGCAGCTCCCGACGACCTGTCTCGTCCGGGCTGCCGACCCACAGCTGGACCTGCACCGCACCGCGGTCCGCCAGCAGCAGCGGCGCGGCCATCGACAGCTCGGCGACCCTCGAACCGCCCACCTGGTCGGCGGCCCGCAGTGCCAGCTCCAGGAAACCGGTGCTGGGGAACGGAACCACACCATTGACGGTGTGGTCGGCCAGCCACGGATGCGTCTGGATGGACAGGCGGCCGGTGAGGATCAGCTCGTCGGAACCAGCCACGGTCATGGCGGCGCCGAGCAGCGGATGTTCCGCCGAGGCCAAGCCCAGACCCGAAACGTCACCGGCGCTGACCGACACCGACGGCCAGAAGCGCTGATGCTGGAAGGCGTAAGTCGGAAGGTCGACCCGGCGGGCACCGGTGCCCGCGAACAGGGCAGCCCAGTCCACGGCAACCCCGGTGACATGCAGCCGGCTCAGCGCGGTGACCAGTGCGATCTCCTCATCGCGGTCCTTGCGTAGCGCGGGCACCATCGAGACGTCAGCCGCCATCGCCGACAGCACACCGTCAGGGCCGAGCTCAAGGAACGCCGTCGCTCCGGCAGCCGACAACGCGGCGATTCCGTCAGCGAACCGAACAGTTTCACGCACGTGCCGAACCCAGTACTCAGGCTCACCCAGCTCGGTCGACGCCAGTTGACCGGTCAGGTTCGACACCACGGGAATCCGCGGAGCCTGGAACGAAAGACCCACCACCACAGCACGGAACTCGTCCAGCATCGGATCCATCAACGGCGAGTGGAACGCGTGCGAAACCTTGAGCCGCTTGTTCTTCCACCGCTCGGCCAGCTTGAGAACCTCGTCTTCGACACCGGCGATGACCACCGACGACGGCCCGTTGACGGCGGCGATCGACACACCATCGGTCAGCAGTGGGGCGACTTCGGCCTCGGTCGCCTGCACCGCGACCATCGCGCCACCGGCCGGCAACGCCTGCATGAGGCGAGCCCGCGCGGACACCAACGAGCAGGCATCCTCCAGCGATAGCGCACCAGCCACATGCGCGGCGGCAACTTCGCCGATCGAATGCCCGCCGACGAAATCGGGTCGAACGCCCAGCGACTCCATCAGGCGGAACAGCGCCACCTCGAACGCGAACAACGCCGGCTGCGCCATCCCCGTCTGGTTCATTGCCTCCTGATCGTCCGGCAGCTCGACACCCAACCTGGCGAGCACCGCGTCGAAAGACTCGGCGAACACCGGGAACCGGGCATGCAGCTCACGACCCATCCCGACCCGCTGCGAGCCCTGGCCCGAGAACAACACCCCGAGCTTGGCCCGGCCGACAGCGGCTCCACGGGCCGCTTCGACCACACTCCCGTCGCCGACCAGCAGCACCGCACGGTGCTCGAACACCGAACGTCCCGTCGCCAACGAGAATCCGACGTCAACCGGCCTGTCCGCAGCGGACCTGATCTGATCCAGCTGCGCATCCAGCGCGGCTTCGGTCTTGCCGGACAGCACCCACGGCACCACCGCGGGAACGTTGACGACCGCCTCGACAGCCGCCTCGACAGCCGGCGCCTGCTCCAGAATCACGTGCGCATTTGTCCCGCTCACCCCGAACGACGAGACAGCCGCACGCCGCGGCCGTCCAGTCCGGGGCCATTCGGCGCGCTCGGTCAGCAGGTCGATCGCGCCCTTCGGCCAGTCCACCTGGGTGGACGGCCGCGACACGTGCAGGGTCTGCGGCACCACACCATTCCGCATGGCCATGACCATCTTGATCACGCCGGCGACACCGGCGGCGGCCTGGGTGTGCCCGAAGTTCGACTTCAGTGCGCCGACCAGCAGGGGCGCGTCGGCCCGGCGCCGGCTGCCGTAGGTGGCGAGAAGCGCCTGCGCCTCGATCGGGTCCCCGAGAGATGTCCCGGTGCCGTGGGCCTCCACCACGTCTACCTCGGCCGCGGCCAGCCGGGCGTTCGCCAGCGCCTGACGGATCACCCGCTGCTGGGACGGGCCGTTCGGCGCGGTCAGACCGTTCGACGCGCCGTCCTGGTTCACCGCCGAGCCCCGGACCACGGCCAGTACCTTGTGCCCGTTGCGCTGTGCGTCGGAGAGGCGCTCCACGAGGAGCAGGCCGACGCCCTCCCCCCAGCCCGTGCCGTCGGCGTCGTCGGAGAACGCCTTGCAGCGGCCGTCGACGGCGAGGCCGCCCTGGTGCGCGAAGTCGATGAACGCGTCAGGGCTGGCGATGATCGTGACACCGCCGGCCAGTGCCATGGAGCACTCCCCCGAGCGCAGCGCCTGCACGGCGAGGTGCAGTGCGACCAGCGAGGACGAGCAGGCCGTGTCGACCGTGACGGCCGGTCCCTCGACGCCCAGCACGTACGAGATGCGGCCTGACAGCACACTGCCCGAATTACCGGTGATGAGGTGCCCGCCGACGCCTTCGGGGACATCGTGCACATTGCTGAGGTAGCCGGAGCTGCCGGCGCCGACGAAGACGCCGACCTTTTCGCCCTTCATGGACAGCGGGGCGATACCCGCTCGTTCCAGCGACTCCCAGGCGACTTCGAGCAGCAGCCGCTGCTGCGGGTCCATCGCC
>NZ_JAODNM010000180.1 GCF_025464955.1 Amycolatopsis sp.
TGCCGCATCGCCATGACCATCTTGATGACACCGGCGACACCAGCAGCCGCCTGCGTGTGCCCGATGTTCGACTTGATCGACCCCAGCAACAGCGGAGTCTCACGATCCTGACCGTAAGTCGCCAGCAACGCCTGCGCCTCAATCGGATCACCCAGAGTCGTACCGGTGCCATGAGCCTCGACCACATCCACATCGGACGTGGACAGACCAGCACTCGCCAAAGCCTGACGGATCACCCGCTGCTGCGACGGACCATTCGGAGCAGTCAACCCATTCGACGCACCATCCTGATTCACCGCGGAACCACGAACGACGGCCAGCACTTCGTGCCCGTTGCGCCGAGCATCCGAAAGACGCTCCAACACCAACAGGCCGATACCTTCGCCCCAACCGACACCGTCCGCCGCATCCGCGAACGGCTTCGACCGGCCGTCAGCGGAAAGCCCGCGCTGCCGGGAGAACTCGACGAATGTGCCCGGTGAGGACATCACGGTGACACCGCCTGCGAGCGCCAACGAGCATTCACCGGCACGCAGTGCCTGCATCGCCCAGTGCAACGCCACCAGCGAGGACGAACACGCCGTGTCCACCGTCACGGCCGGACCCTCGAGTCCGAGCGTGTACGAAACACGGCCGGAAGCCACGCTCGGCGAGCTGCCGGTGCCTCGCTGGCCCTCGAAATCGTCACCGCCGAGAAGCTGCCCGTAGTCGTTGTACATCACACCCGCGAAAACACCGGTCTGACTGCCGCGCAGCGATACCGGGTCGATTCCCGCGCGCTCAAGGGCTTCCCACGAAGCCTGCAGCAGCAGCCGCTGCTGCGAGTCCGTGGCCAGCGCCTCGCGCGGGCTCATGCCGAAGAATTCGGGGTCGAACTCGCCCGCGTTGTGCAGGAACCCGCCCGACCGCGTATACGACGTGCCGACGCTGTCCGGGTCGGGGTTGTAGATGGCTTCGACGTCCCAGCCGCGATCGGCCGGGAAGTCCGAGATGGCATCGGTGCCGTCGAACACCAGGCGCCACAGTTCCTCCGGCGAGCTGACGCCCCCGGGGTAGCGGCAGGACATGCCGACGATCACGATCGGATCGTCGATCGTGGAGCCCATCGGCGGCAGCTGAGTCGGCAGCTGCGCCACCGGCTGCGTGTCCGCGCCGAGCAGTTCCTCACGCAGGTATCCGGCCAGCACCATGGTCGTCGGGTAGTCGAACACCAGCGTCGCGGGCAGCCGCAGGCCGGTGACCGCGCCGAGGCGGTTGCGCAGCTCCACGGCCGTCAGTGAGTCGAACCCGAGGTCCCGGAACGCCCGGTTCGGATCGATGGTCTCGGCGCCCCCATGCCTGAGCACGGAAGCCACTTCGACCCGGACAAGCTCCAGCAAGGCGTCGAGCCGCTCCACCTCACCGAGCGCCGAGAGCCGCCGCACCAGGGTGACCGAGGTTTCGGAGCCGGCCACCGAACGACGCGACCGCGTCCGGATCAGGCCGCGCAGCAACGGCGGGACCTCACCCTGACCACGCAACACCGTCAGATCCATCCGCAGGGGCAGCACCACTGCTTCCTCGGCGGCAACCGCCGCGTCGAACAGCGCGAGCCCCTGGGCGACCGACAGCGGTGGCATGCCGGGACGCGCCAGCCGCGCCATGTCCACTTCGGACAGAGTGCCGGTCAGCCCGACCGTCTGGTCCCAGGCGCCCCACGCCATCGACACGCCGGGCAGACCCAGTGCCCGTCGATGCTGTACCAAGGCGTCCAGGAATGCGTTACCCGCGGCGTAGTTGCCTTGTCCGGGGTTGCCGAACGTGCCGGCCGCGGACGAGAACACCGCGAATACCTTGAGATCCTTGGTGAGCTCATGCAGGTGCCATGCCGCGTCCACCTTCGGACGCAGTACCGCACCCATCCGCTCCGGCGTCAGCGACCCGATGACACCGTCGTCGAGCACTCCAGCGGTGTGCACAACCGCCGAGATCTCGTGCTGCGACAACACCTCGGCCAAAGCGGCACGGTCCGCCACATCACAGGCCACCACGGCGACGTCGGCACCCTCACCGGTCAACTCGGCGACAAGCTCGTCGGCACCTTCAGCGGCGAGACCACGGCGGCTCAGCAGCACCAGGCTCCGCACCCCGCGCGTAACGAGATGCCGAGCCAGAATCCCGCCCAATCCGCCGGTGCCACCGGTGATCAGCACGGTGCCGTCGACATCCCACGCCACCGGCTCCTGCGGGGCCACGCGTGCCAGGCGAGGCGCCAGCACGGCACCGTTCCGGATCGCGAGCTGCGGCTCCTCCGTAAGCAGTGCCTGTGCGACAGCCGCACCCTCGGCGTCGAGATCCACCAGGCCGAACCGTCCCGGGTTCTCCGCCTGTGCCGAACGCACAAGACCCCACACCGCGGCCCCGGCCAAGTCGCCACCGGATACCGCGCCACGCGTCACGAACACCAGCCGCGAGTCGGCGAAACGCTCTTCGGCCAGCCACTGCTGCATGAGGCCCAAGACTTCGGACGTTTCCGCGTGGACGGATTCCACGCTATCGCCGTCACCCGCGACCGAGAACACCACCGCGTCCGGCACCTCGTCGCCGAGCGACGCCAGATCCGGCACCACCACGTCGGCCAGGCCGAACATGTCCGGCCCGACGACGGTCACTGTCTGTCCTGCCGCGGCCGGCAGCGTCACGGAGGTCCAGTCCACACCGAACAGCGAGTCTCGCTCGACGGCGTCGGCCTCGGTGAGCTGTTCTGCCGAGATGGCCCGCAGCACCAACGACTCGATCGACGCGACCAGTTCGCCCGCGGTGTCCGCGACCGCGATCTCCATGGAGTCGCCTGTCGGCCGCAGTCGCACCCGCACTGAAGACGCGCCCGTGGCATGTAGCGACACGCCCTCCCAGGCGAACGGCAGACCGCCCTGATCGCCTCCGCCGAAGCCGGCGGCGTGCAGGACGGCGTCCAGCAGTGCCGGGTGCAACCCGAACCCGCTGCCGTCGATGTCCTCGGGCAGGCTGACCTCGGCGAAGACCTCTTCCCCACTGCGCCAGACGGCCTTCAGGCCCTGGAACACCGGGCCGTACTCGAACCCCGCCTCCGCGAACCGCTCGTAACACCCGTCCACGTCAACGGATTCGGCCCCGGCCGGGGGCCATACGGTCGTGTCGAACGACGTGGACAAAACACCCGTGGCGAGGAAACCGGTCGCATGCTGAGTCCACGGCAGCTCGCCCGCTCCCTCGAGCCGCGAGTGGATGCCGATCGTGCGGCGACCGTTGTCCTCGGGGACTCCGACGCGCAGTTGCAGTTGCACGGCGCCCTGTTCGGGCATGACCAGCGGTGCGGCCAGCGTGAGCTCGTCGATCCGGTCGCAGCCGACCTCGTCACCGGCACGGATGGCCAGTTCCACGAACGCGGTGCCCGGCAACAGCATCCGGCCCATCACTACGTGGTCGGCCAGCCACGGGTGTGACCGCAGGGACAACCTGCTGGTGAACAAGTACCCGTCGGCACCCGTGAGCTCCACGGTGGCGCCGAGCAGCGGGTGGTCCGTGGCTTCCAGGCCGGCCGCGCCGACGTCTCCGACCGGGGCTCCCCCGGACGGCCAGAACCGCTGACGCTGGAAAGCGTAGGTCGGCAGGTCGATCCGACGCGCACCGCGTCCTTCGAAGAACTCCTGCCAGCCGATCTTCACACCGTTGACGTGCAGCGTCGCGAGCGCGGTCACCATAGCGATCTCTTCGGAGCGGTCCTTGCGCAGCACGGGTACCACCACAGCACTGGTGGCCACAGACTCCGCTGCCATCGCCGACAGCACACCGTCGGGGCCGAGCTCCAGGAACGTGCTCACACCGGAGTCACTCAAGGTGCGCAGGGCATCGGCGAACCGCACGGTGCCGCGAACGTGGTTCACCCAGTACTCAGGCGAAGTGACATCCCCGGAGGTCACGATCGGGATACGCGGAGCCTCGAACGTCAGACCCTCGACGACAGCGCGGAAGTCATCCAGCATCGGATCCATCAACGGCGAGTGGAACGCGTGCGACACCGACAGACGCCGGTGCTTCCAGTGCCCAGCCAGCGCCAGAACTTCTTCCTCCGCGCCGGAAACCACCACCGACGACGGCCCATTGATCGCCGCGATCGACACGCGATCGGTCAGCAGGGGAAGTACTTCGGTCTCGCTCGCCTGAACGGCCACCATCGCGCCACCGGTCGGCAGCTCCTGCATCAACCGAGCCCTGGCAGCCACCAAAGCGCAAGCGTCTTCAAGTGACAACACACCAGCCACGTGAGCCGCCGCGATCTCACCGATCGAATGCCCAGCCAGGAAGTCCGGCCGCACACCCCACGACTCCACCAGGCGATACAGCGCGACCTCGATCGCGAACAACGCCGGCTGCGTGACACCGGTGTCGTTCAACGTATCGGCGTCATCGCCCCACACGACATCTGTCAGCGGCAGGTCCAGATACAAATCAAGCTCCGCCGCGGCAGCATCGAATGCCTCGGCGAACACCGGGAACCGGTCGTGCAGCTCCTTGCCCATACCGAGACGCTGCGACCCCTGTCCGGCGAACAGGAAGGCCAGCGATCCGTCGCCGGCGGTACCCCGCGCGATCTCCGAAACACCCTCCGGCGTCGACAGCAACACCGCCCGGTGGTCGAACATCGACCGGGACGTCACCAACGAGAACCCGACGTCGACCGGCGACTGTCCGTCCACAAACGACCGAAGGTGGTTCGCCTGGCCGTCCAATGTCGAGGCGGACTTCGCCGACAGCACCCACGGAACCGGGCCTTCTTCGCGCGTTCCGCGCGGGGCGAGGTCGCTCGGGTCGCCCTGCTCAATAAGGACGTGCGCGTTGGTGCCACTCACCCCGAACGACGACACGCCGGCGCGGCGGGGACGGTCGGTCTCCGGCCAGTCGGTGTGCTCAGTGAGCAGTTCGACCGACCCGGCCTCCCAGTCCACATGCGACGACGGGGCGTCCACATGCAGCGTTCTCGGTAGTACACCGTGCCGCATCGCCATGACCATCTTGATGACACCGGCGACACCGGCAGCCGCCTGCGTGTGCCCGATGTTCGACTTGATCGACCCCAGCAACAGCGGAGTCTCGCGGTCCTGACCGTAGGTCGCCAGCAGCGCCTGCGCCTCGATCGGGTCGCCGAGCGTGGTTCCGGTGCCGTGTCCTTCGACAGCGTCCACATCGGACGGAGAAAGACCAGCAGTCGCCAGCGCCTGGCGGATGACTCGTTGCTGTGACGGGCCGTTCGGGGCAGTCAGGCCGTTCGACGCGCCGTCCTGGTTGATCGCGCTTCCACGCACGACGGCCAGCACCTCGTGCCCATTGCGCCGGGCGTCGGACAACCGCTCCAGCAGGAGCAGACCGACGCCTTCGGACCAGCCCACGCCGTCCGCGGAGTCGGAGAACGCCCGGCACCGGCCGTCGACGGAAAGACCGCGCTGCCGGGAGAAGCCGACAAACGCGTTCGGGGTGGCCATCACGGTCACACCACCAGCCAGCGCCAGCGTGCACTCACCCTGCCGCAGTGCCTGTGCGGCAAGGTGCAACGCGACCAGCGAGGACGAACACGCCGTGTCCACCGTCACCGCCGGGCCCTCGAAGCCCAGCGTGTAGGAAATCCGGCCCGACGCGATGCTTCCCGAACTGCCCTGGCCCTGGTAACCCTCGGAGCCTTCACCGGTGAGAAGCAGGCCGTAGTCGTTGTACATCACCCCGGCGAACACGCCGGTTTGGCTGCCCCGCAGCGAAGCGGGGTCGATTCCGGCCCGCTCCAGCACCTCCCACGAAGCCTCCAGCAGCAGCCGCTGCTGAGAGTCGGTGGCCAGCGCTTCACGCGGGGACATGCCGAAGAAGTCCGGGTCGAACTCGCCCGCGTTGTGCAGGAACCCACCCGAGCGCGTGTACGAGGTTCCGGCGTGGTCAGGATCGGGGTTGTAGAGACCTGCCAGGTCCCAGCCACGGTCACCGGGGAACTCCGAGATGGCGTCCGTGCCGTCGAGCACCAGGTTCCACAGGTCCTCCGGCGAGCCGACGCCGCCGGGGTAGCGGCAGGACATGCCCACGATCACGATCGGGTCGTCCGCGGTCGCAACCGTCGTCGGCAACTGCGACACCGCGATGGTGTCCGCGCCGAACAGTTCCTCGCGAAGGTACCCGGCCAGCACCATCGACGTCGGGTAGTCGAACACAAGCGTGGCGGGCAGCCGGAGACCGGAAACCGTGTCCACGCGGTTGCGCAGTTCGACAGCGGTTAGCGAGTCGAAGCCGAGATCCCGGAAGGCCCGGTTCGGGTCCACGGTGGTCGCGCCCGCACGTCCCAGCACCATCGCGACTTCTGTCCGTACCAGCTCGAGCAGCGCCTCCGCACGCTCTTCGTCGCCGAGCACCGACAGTCGCTGCACAAGGCCTGCCGCGGCGTCCGAGCCGGCGACCAGCCGCCGTGCCCGAGTACGGATCAGGCCGCGCAGCAGTGGCGGAACCTCGCCCTGACCGCGCAGCACGGGCAGATCCAGCCGTACCGGCAGCACGACGGGCTGTTCGGAGCCGATCGCCGTGTCGAAGAGTGCGAGGCCCTGCTCGACGGACAGCGGAGGCATGCCAGAACGCGTCATCCGGGCCATGTCCGTCTCGGACAGGCTGCCGGTCAGGCCGGCGCTCTGGTCCCATGCGCCCCACGCCAGCGACACACCCGGCAGACCGAGTCCGCGCCTGTGCTCGACAAGCGCGTCCAGGAAGGTGTTACCCGCCGCGTAGTTGCCCTGCCCAGGGGTTCCGATTGTGCCCGCTGCGGAAGAGAACACCGCGAAGACCTTGACGTCCGGCAAAAGCTCATGCAGGTGCCACGCGGCGTCCACCTTCGGCCGCAACACAGTGTCCAACCGCTCAGCGGTCAGCGACCCGATCACACCGTCATCGAGCACACCAGCGGTATGCACCACCGCGGTAATCTCGTGCCGCGACAACTCATCCGCCAACGCGGAACGGTCCGCGACGTCACAAGCCGCAACCGTCACGTCGGCACCCTGAGCAGTCAAGTCCGCGACGAGGTCCTCAGCACCTTCGGCGGCAAGGCCGCGACGGCTGAGCAGCACCAGGTTCCGCACACCCCGTCCGACGAGGTGGCGAGCGAGGACTCCGCCCAGACCACCGGTGCCACCGGTGATCAACACGGTCCCTTCGGCATCCCACGTCACCGGCTCGTGCGGGGTCGCCCGCGCCAACCTGGCCGCGAGTACTTCGCCGTCGCGGATCACCAGCTGTGGCTCGTCGATCACGAGCGCCCGGGGCATCAGCTCATCGGAATCCACATCCAACAGGCCGAACCGGCCCGGGTTCTCGGACTGCCCCGAACGCACCAGGCCCCAGACGGCCGACGCGGCGAGGTCGTGACCGGATACCGCACCACGCGTCACGAACACCAGCCGCGAGCTTTCGAACCGCTCGTCGGCCAGCCACTGCTGCATGCGTGTCAGCACCTGAGCGGTCACAGCGTGCGTGGACTCCACCACGTCGCCGTCGCCGGCGAGATAGCACACCACCACCGCCGGGACCTCGGCGGGGATCCGGCCCAACTCGATGACCGGAACTGTCGTCTCGGGAACCGCGATGGGCGTCCACTCCACGCTGAACAGGGAGTCCCGCCCGACCGCACCGGCCTCACTGAACTGTTCGGCCGACACGGCCCGCACCGCAAGCGACTCGACCGAGGCCACCAGCGAACCGTCGGCGTCCGCGACGGCGATCGACATCGCGCCGTCGCCGGACGGGGACAACCGCACCCGCACCGCCGAAGCACCGCTCGCGTGCAGCGACACACCTTCCCAGGAGAACGGCAACCCGCCCTGCTTGATCACGCCGAACCCGGCCGCGTGCAGCACTGCGTCCAACAGCGCGGGGTGCAAGCCGAACTTTTCGCCTTCGGCGCCTTCAGGCAGTGCGACGTCGCCGAAGACGTCCTGCCCGACGCGCCATACTGCCCGCAGGCCCTGGAACACCGGGCCGTATTCGAATCCCCCTTCGGCGAACCGCTCGTAGCAACCGTCCAGGTCAACGGACTCGGCACCGGCCGGGGGCCAGACCGTGGTATCGAATGATGTCGTACGCGCCCCGGTGGCCAGGAAACCGGTCGCATGCTGAGTCCAGGACAGCTCCCCCGCACCCTCAAGCCGCGAGTGGATGCCGATCGGGCGTCGGCCGGACTCGTCTGGTGCGTCGAGCACGACCTGCAACTGGACGGCGGTCTCCTCGGCCAGGATCAATGGCGCGGCGAGCGTCAACTCTTCGACCCGGTCGCAACCGACTTCGTCGCCCGCACGGATCGCCAGCTCCACGAACGCCGTGCCCGGCAGGAGAACCTGACCCAGGATGACGTGGTCGGCCAGCCACGGATGCGAGCGAATCGACAGTCTGCTGGTGAACAGGAAGCCGTTCGAACCGGCGAGTTCCACCCCGGCGCCCAACAGCGGATGCCCGGTGGCGGAGAGGCCGAGACCAGCCGCGTCCCCGGAGCGCACCACAGTCGGAGGCCAGTACCACTCGGTCTGGAAAGCGTACGTTGGCAGGTCGATCCGACGCGCACCCAGCCCGCCGAAGAACCTCGGCCAGTCGACCTTCACACCGTTCACGTGCAGGCGAGCCAACGCCGTCACCGCACTGAGTTCCTCGGACCGGTCCTTGCGCAGCACCGGCACCACCACGGCCTCCGGCGGCAAAGACTCCGCCGCCATCGCCGACAGCACACCGTCCGGACCCAACTCCAGGAAGGAACCCACACCAGAGCCACTCAAGGTGCGCAGCGAATCCGCGAAACGCACGGTGTCACGGACGTGGCTCACCCAGTACTCCGACGACGTCACATCACCAGACGCCACAATCGGAATACGCGGAGCGGCAAAGCTCAGGCCCTCCACCACCGCACGGAAATCATCCAGCATCGGATCCATCAACGACGAATGGAACGCATGCGACACCGACAACCGCTTGTGCTTCCACCGCCCCGCGAGGGCCAGCACCGCATCCTCCACCCCGGACAGTACGATCGATGTCGGCCCATTGACCGCCGCGATCGACACACCAGCGGTCAACAGCGGCAGAACCTCGTCCTCGGTCGCCTGAACAGCCACCATCGCACCACCAGCCGGCAACGCCTGCATCAACCGAGCCCGCGCCAACACCAACGTGCAGGCATCCTCCAGCGACAACACCCCAGCCACATGCGCAGCCGCGATCTCACCCACCGAATGCCCAGCCAAGAAGTCCGGCCTGATACCCCACGACTCCACCAAACGGAACAACGCGACCTCGATCGCGAACAACGCCGGCTGAGCCATACCCGTCTCGTTCAACAACTCCTGATCATCAGGCAACTCAACACCCAACTGCCCGACCACCGCATCGAAGGCCTCAGCGAAGACCGGGAACAGAGCGGCCAACTCCCAACCCATACCCACCCGCTGCGATCCCTGACCCGAGAACAACACCGCTAACGGACCCGCGACAGCAACACCCCTGGCAACCTCCGACACGCCCTCGTCAGTAGCCAGCAGCACCGCCCGGTGATCGAAACTCGTGCGAGTGGACACCAGCGAGAACCCGACGTCAACCGGCGACTGACCATCCACAAAGGACTTCAGCTTGCCGGCCTGCGCGTCCAGTGCTCCCTCGGACTTCGCCGACAGCACCCACGGAACGACCGCGGGCACAACCCGTGACTCCGCCGCCACGACCACCACGGCGGGCGGCTGCTCGATCACCACATGCGCGTTGGTGCCACTCACGCCGAACGACGAGACACCAGCGCGTCGGGGACGGTCGTCACGCGGCCAATCGGTCTGCTCGGTAAGCAACTCGACTGCGCCGGCCTCCCAGTCAACGTGGGACGAGGGAACGTCCGCGCGCAGCGTCCGCGGCAGCTTGTCGTGCCGCATAGCCATGACCATCTTGATCACACCCGCGACGCCTGACGCGGCCTGCGAGTGTCCGATGTTCGACTTGATCGACCCGAGCAGCAGCGGCGTTTCACGGTCCTGGCCGTAGGTGGCCAGCAGCGCCTGCGCCTCAATCGGATCGCCCAGCGTGGTGCCCGTGCCGTGCGCCTCGACAACGTCCACATCGGACGGCACGAGACCGGCGCCTGCCA
>NZ_JAODNM010000019.1 GCF_025464955.1 Amycolatopsis sp.
ACGCCGACGCGCTGGTCGACCTGGTCCGCCTCGCGATGACCGTGGACGAGATCCCGACTCACGGTGGTGACCGGGTCCATGTGGCGGTCACCGTGGACTACGAAACGCTGAAGTCCGGGATCGGGACGGCGATGCTCGACTATGGTGGCGTGATCACGGCAGCGGAAGCACGGATGCTCGCGTGTGACTGCAAGCTCATCCCCGCTGTTCTCGGCACCGAGAGTGAGCAGATGGATTTAGGTCGGTCCAAGAGAATCATCACCACCGGGCAACGGCGACGACTCGTCATGAGAGACCGCGGATGCGCGTTTCCCGGTTGCAACAAACACGCAAAACACACTGAGGGTCACCACATTATTTTTTGGATCCTTGGCGGGCCAACCGACCTGAACAACTTGACCCTCCTTTGTGAACGGCACCACCGATTAATACATTGTGGTGGCTGGGAAGTGCGGATGGGTGGTGACGGGAGACCGGACTTCATCCCGCCCGATCATCTCGATCCGCTTCGAAGACCCAGACGCAACACCTGCCACCTGTAACAAAATATCCCCTCCAGGGCTCGTCAGTGTCGCGACCGGATCACCCGGCCGCGACACTGACGAGCCTTGACTGCATTCCCGGCACTACAGCCGCAACTCGCCGTCGAGTTGCTAACGCGCCACAGCACTACTGAATCAGGGACCCCTGGTACGAATGGCAGTGGACGCAGCAAGCCCCAGCAGCCTAGGTGATCACGTCGGCACCGGTGGTACCACGGCGTCACGGATGCGGCGCTCAGATCCGTGCAGCGCGCTCCCTCCGCCCCGGTCCTTGCTTCGGTAAACAGAAGCGCTCGACACCACAGCCCTATCTGCACTCCCCCAACCGCAACGCGCCGTCGACTTGCGAACGCCCTGTCCTCACGTCCGGCGCCGAAGTCATAAGCGTTTCGAGACATCGCCCCCTGGCACGGGCAGCAAGTCGTCGACGAGTTGCGGTAGTCTCCGCGCCAGGCAATCGGTCACTGGGCGTAGGGAAGTTGCTTCCCAGTTGGCGGGATCCCGGCGCGTCGGGTTGACGGGGATCTTCGAGAACGGTTACCTGGAGCTATCACTTGGTGGAGTGGCCGAGAGGATAGGCAAAGGTCTGCAAAACCTTGCACACGGGTTCGAATCCCGTCTTCACCTCAAACCCGTGGTACCAGCCGTAACGCCAGCGTCGGACAGGCTGCGACGGCTCGTTTGCCGTCGGCCAGTGCGCCGGCGGGGACTGGTTTGGATGCCACGATCGGGTAACCCCACTCGTCGAGGGTGATCAGCTCGGGCAGCAGGTCCGCGCAGAGGCCATGGGCCCGGCAGGCGATCGGGTCGACTCTCATCTGCTTCCCATCCTCAGGCACCGGCAAACACCCTCAACGCGCTCGCGGCTAGTCGGACGGCGCCGTCGGGGTGGCCGCAGGCGCCGCGACCAGGGATGACACCGAGCCGTCGGCGCAGCCGGGACAGTGCTGGGCGCCGGGCCGCCAGGTCGGCGAAGTCGGCGGCGATTGCGGGGAGCCCGAACATGCACGGGCCGCACTGGTTCGCCGACTCCCCTGCCAGGTAGGCCAGGATGCCGGCGGTCTCGGTGAGCCCATCGGCCGACGCCGGGAGCACCCACAGCGCGGCCACACCCAGCGACGCACCTGCGGCGGACAACGCGCGGTGGGTCATCGGCACGCGGTTCCCGGCGGGCAACGCCAGCCAGCTCCCGCCGTAACCGCCGACCAGCACCGCCTGTGCGGCACCCGCGCCTCCGGCGAGTTCCAGTACGGCGCCGACGCTGCTACCTGCGGGGACCTCGTACACCCCGGGCCCGGACACCGCGCCGCTCACCGTCACCAGCATGCTTTCGCCCGCGCGGAACAGCTCCGGGCCGATCCGGGCGAGCCGCGCGAGCTGGGCGAGTGTCTCCACGTTGTCGACAAGCGTGGGCCTGCCGTTCAGTCCACGTTCGACCGGCCGCGGCGGTTTCGCCGTCGGCCTCGCGTCACCGTTCGCCAGGAAGTTGACCAGCGCTGATTCCTCGCTCGCGACGTACCGCGCGGGGACCTCGACGATCCGCGTCGCGACCGGGTCACCGCCCCGCTCACCGAGGGCTTGGGCGAGCGCGGCGACCGACGGGTCACCGCGGTGGACGCAGATGATCGCCTCGGTGGCTCGCACGGCGTGCGCGGCCAGCATGACGCCGTCGAGTACGAGATGCGGCGCGAGCCGCATCAACGTCCGGTCCTTCTGACTCATCCGCTCGCCTTCGCAGCCGTTGGCGACGACGATCGCGCGCTTGGCGCCGCCGGCCGCGACCCGCATCTTGCGCGCGGTCGGAAAGCCCGCCCCACCTCGGCCGGTGAGCCCCGCGGCCTCGACGGCGTCGAGCAACGCCGCGCGACCGGGATTCCCCGAGTAGCGCTGCCAGGGCACGGGGCCGTGGTAGGCGAGGTGTCCGGGCAGCGTCAGCCGTCGCCCGGCGAGCAGACCTGGTTGGGTCACCGTGTCGGGAAACGTCGTCATCGTGCCTCCGCTCGGTACCGGGCACGGGCTTCCGCATCGGCGTCGGTCCGGTTGGCACGCCAGACGCTGATGCCGGCGACCGACAGCACGCAGACGATGTTGAGCGTGATGACCCAGCCGAGCTTGCTGTCGGCGCCGCCGATGCCGAGTCCGTGTGCCACGGCGATCGGCCAGCATGCGTAGGCGAGCCAATGCACCCCGCGCCACACCTTCAGCGGCATGCGTGCGCGCAGCAGGCTCGTGACCATCACCGCGAGCAGCAGGTCGATCGCCACCGCGCCGAGGCCTAACCAGAACGGGTGGTAATCCGCGATGAACGGGATGACGACGTCGATCCAGCGCAGCGAAACGAAACCGTCGAGAATCGCGGTCGAGATGTGGACGACGAGGAACACGACGGCCAGCATCGAGATGTTCCGATGGAGTGCGGACACCGCGAACCGCGGGGTCGCCGAAGTCGCGAACCGGCCACTCGTGAGGACCCCGAGCACAACCGTGGCGGTGAGCAGGATCAGCGACACCAAGCCGGTTCCCCGGCTGATGAACCATGCGGTCTGCCCCATCACGCCGCCTTCTCGTCTGTCGCGCGGGGCCATCCGCCAAGTTCGACGACTTCGCCCGTGACGCGCACCAATCGCGCGGGCAAGCGCCGCTCGCCGAGCCACGCCGGGGCGTCCCGGCCGAGCAGAATCGACGCGGTGGTCGCGATATTGGCGTCGACACAGCTGCCCGCGGCAACGCTGACAGTGCGCCAACACGGCTCCGGGCTTTCGCCGGTACGTGGATCGACGATGTGGTGCACCCTGCGCCCCGCCCGCGTCCAGCTCCGGACCGTGGTGCTCGAAGTGGCCAGGCCGCCCGAGCGGATGCTCACCGTCGTCTGCGGTTCCCGCCGCGCGAGCGCATGGTCGTCCGCCACGGCGATCTGCCACCCGCCAGGCGGCGGCGGCCCGGCGACGCCGATATCGCCGCCGAGGTTGACGAGAGCACCGCACCCGGCCTCGCGGGCCACGGCTTGCGCCGCGCCGTCGGCCGCCATCGCTTTCGCCGTCGCACCGAGGTCGATTTCGACGCCCCGCGGAACGACGACTTCGCCAGTCCGGACGTCGAGCAGCACGCGGTGCCAGCCGGGCGCCGGACGCGGCAGAAACGGTCGCGGGTCGTCCTTCGCCATGGTCGCGAAGTCGCGGTCGTAGCCGAGTTCACGCACGGCGGTTCCGACCGTCGGATCCACCAGCCCACCAGTCACGCCGGCCGCACGCAACGCCACCGCGAGTGCTTCGGCGAGCAGCGGACTGATCCGCGTCGCGACCCCCGCCCGCAACCGGGAGAGTTCGGAATCGGCACGGAACCGGCTACAGGCCAGGTCGAGTGCGTCGAGGCGAGCGCGAACCGTTCGCTCGGCCGCGCGGACCCGTCCCGGCTCGGTCACGAGCACCACCGCCGACGTGCCCAGTGCCCTGAACTCCACAGCCCCGAACTCCATGCCGCCATGAGACGTCATGACCCACCGGAGCCGGTGTGCGCGCTTCCCGAGCCTGTCTGAGGAACCTGCTGAGGTGCGTTGAGCCCGCTGTCACCGGTTCCGGTGCTTTGGTCCGGCGAGACGGTGGTGGTGCCGTCGCCAGTGGTGGCCGACGCCGAAGCCGCGCTCAGCCCGAAGACCACACCGAACGTCGTGGCGAGCGCGGCGGCCCCGGCGGCGACCCAGGTCGTCAGCGTGAAAACTCGGCGACGGCCGTGTTCACGGCGGGCTGCCCTGGCTCGGGTCGTGTCGTTCATGCGGCTGGTTCCCTTCGGCTTTGCCCCTGGTTGAAGTCTCCGACTGGTTTCTTTGAAACTTCTAGGAGTGCCCTGTGACGACGGACTGAGATCCCTGGCGCTGACCTGCTGAAATTCAACTCAAGTAAACAAAAACGATCGGTGGCGACCAGCCGATGATGACACGGAGTGGTCACGGAGACAGGCAGTGACACCGGCAGCTCAGACCCATTAATACGACAAATAAGTGTTCTCACCGTGACGACACGTGACGATCAGTAGGTGTCGCTCTGCTAACTGCCTGGCAGTACAGCCTTGACGGCAGCGTTAAGTATGTTTTGTAATACGACCCACACGGTGTTAACGCGCCCGCAACACTCATCCACGGTCCCCACGGGAGTTATCGATGTCCACATACCCGCACATGCGGCGCGCCTGGAGCGCTGTTGGTTGTTGTTTGATTCTCGGTGCCGTGTTGACTGCTTGCTCGTCCGGCAAGGACACCACGCCGGCCGCCGCCGAGAAGCCGAACACCGGCAAGATCACCCTGTACTACCTGCAGAAGCAGGGCGACCAGCAGTACTTCGTCGAGCAGGCCGAAGGTGCCAAGGCCGAGGCACAGACGCTCGGCGTCGACCTCAAGGTGGTCAACCTCGGCACCGACGCCAACAAGGCGATCACCGAACTGGACGCCGCGGTGGCCCAAGGCGCCAAC
Organism: Amycolatopsis sp.; assembly: GCF_025464955.1. Taxonomy (GTDB): domain Bacteria; phylum Actinomycetota; class Actinomycetes; order Mycobacteriales; family Pseudonocardiaceae; genus Amycolatopsis. Next base: position 5,008 of record NZ_JAODNM010000019.1, read on the forward strand.
GGCATCGCGATCGTGGTGCCGGACCAGGCGATCGGCCCGCAGGTGATCGACAAGGCGAAGCAGGCGGGCATCCCGCTCGTCTCCTCCGACGACGTCATCAAGGACGCCTCCGGCGCGGCGGCCCCGTTCGTCGGCTTCGACGGCGCGCAGATGGGCAACTCGGTGGGCACCGAGGCCGCGCGCCTGTTCAAGGCGACCGGCTGGACCGCCGCCGACACCAAGGTGATCTCGTCCTACAAGCAGGACCTCACCGTGTGCACCGACCGCGTCAACGCCGCGAAGACGGCGTTCGACTCCGGCGCCGGCGCGCAGATCCCGGTGCTCAACCTCGGCACCGACAACTCCGTCACCGACGCGCAGAACAAGGCCGGTGCGGTGATCAGCTCGAACCCAAGCGTCAAGCACTGGGTCGTCTGGGGCTGCAACGACGAGAACGAGACCGGCGTCGTCACCGCGCTCGCGAACTCCGGCGTGCAGGCCTCGAACATCATCGGCGTCGGCCTCGGCGCGTACCTGACCTGCAAGGACTGGGCCGCGGGCAAGGACACCGGTAACAAGGCCTCGCTGTACATCTCCGGCAACGAGGTCGGCCGCGACGCCATCAAGGTGCTGGTCGACAAGGTCCGCGGCGGCACGGCGCTGCCTGCCCGGACGATCGCGAAGACCAGCATCGTCAACAAGGACAACTACAAGGCCGACGGCGTCAACTGCACCTGATCGCCGACCCGCGGGTGTCCGGGGCGAACCTGCACTGGACACCCGCGCTCCCTCCCCCTCCCAAAGGTGCCCCTCATGTCCTCCTCACCCCCTTCCGCGCTGACCGCGACCGGTATCGGCAAGCGGTTCGCCGGCGTGACGGCGCTGTCCGAGGTCAGTCTCGACTTCCGCCCCGGCGAAGTGCTCGCACTGATGGGCGAGAACGGCGCCGGGAAGTCGACGCTGCTGCGTGTGCTCTCCGGTGACCACACCCCCGACGACGGCCGGCTCGAGATCGACGGCAAACCGGTCATCTTCGACACCCCGCGCGCGGCGATGGCCGCCGGGGTGCGGGTGATCTACCAGGAACCCGAGATCATCCCCCACGTTTCGGTGGCCGAGAACGTCTTCGTCGGCGAACTCCCCCAGCACGGCCGGGTGTTCAACCGGCGGTCGCTGAACCGCGCCACGCAGGCGGCGCTGGTCGAGTACGGCTTTGAGAACGTGCTGAACCCGTCGACGATCGGCAGCCGGCTTTCCCCTGCCCAGCGCCAGATCGTCGAGATCCTGCGGGTACTCACCGCTACCACCCCGCCGAAGGTGATCGCGTTCGACGAACCGACGTCGTCGCTGTCCGAACACGAGGTCGAGGCGCTGTTCCGGCTCATCCGGCGACTGCGGGACAGCGGCGTCGCCGTGGTCTACGTGTCACACCGGATGAACGAGATCTTCCGGGTCGCCGACCGTGTCGCCGTCCTGCGCGACGGCAAGCTGATCGGTGTCAAGGACGCCACGGCCACCGACGAGAACGAGCTCGTCCGGATGATGATCGGCCGCGACCTGTCCGAGCTGCGGCGCCGCGCCGCCGGCAACGCGGGTGACGTCGTGCTCAAGCTGGACTCGGTGACCACCGACGACGTCCACGACATCTCGTTCGAGGTCCGCGCGGGCGAGGTCGTCTGCCTGGCCGGCCTCGTCGGTGCCGGACGCTCGGAGCTCGCCCGCGCGGTGTTCGGCGACCTCCCGGTACGGTCGGGCACCGTCGAGTTCAACGGAAAGCCTTTCCACGCACGCAATCCCGGCGACGCGGTACGTGCGGGCATCGGGCTGGCACCGGAGGAGCGCAAGACGGACGCGCTGCTGATGCAGCGTTCGGTGCGCGACAACGTGTCCATCGCGGTGCTCAAGCGCATCCGCCGCTTCCGCATCGTGCGCCGGGCGAAGGAACGCGCGCTCGTCGCGGAGTACATCCGCGAGCTGCGGGTGCGGACGCCGTCGATGGAGCAGGAGGTGCGCAAGCTCTCCGGCGGAAACCAGCAGAAGATCGTGCTCGCCCGCTGGCTGGCCCGCAATCCCAAGCTGCTCATCCTCGACGAGCCGACGCGCGGGGTCGACGTCGGCGCGAAGGCCGAGATCTACCGGATCATCGACGGACTCGCCGCCGAAGGCATGGCACTGCTGGTGATCTCGTCGGACATGCCCGAAGTACTCAGCCTGGCCGACCGCATCGTCGTCATGCGAGGGGGCCGGGTCGCGGGGGAGATCGCCCGCGCCGACGCCACCGAAGAAGCCGTCCTGACCCTCGCCATCCCCGCCCTTGAGCCCGCCGAAGAGGAGGTGGCGTCGTGACGTCCACGGCCGACACCAAGCAACCCCACCAGGAGAACCCAGTGCCGACAGAGTCAGAACCCGAGCTCGCGCGCGTGTCCCCGGTGCGGCGCGTGCTCGACGGCATCGGGGTGCAGAACGGCAGCCTGATCATCACGCTCATCGTGCTGCTCGTGGTGATCTCGAGCCTGAACAGCACCTTCTTCACCACCGCGAACCTGCTGCAGATCGGCAGCGCGATCACCATCATGGGCCTGCTCGCGCTGGTGCAGACGCTGGTGATCATCCTCGGCGCGCTGGACATCTCGGTCGGTTCGATGGCCGGGCTGGCGTCGGTGGTTTCGGCGATGGTGTTCATGTCCACCGGCAGCGCCGTGGTCGGCATCCTGGTCGCGATGGGCATCGGGCTGGTGTGCGGACTGGTCAACGGCGTGATCATCATCTTCGGCCGGGTCAACCCGGTGGTCGCGACGCTCGCCATGCTGGCGGCATACCAGGGTGTCGCGCAGCTCGTCGCGAACGGGCGCGCGCAGGGCTACACCGGCGCCAACGACCTGTTCATCTTCCTCTCCAACGGTTCCATCGCCGGACTGCCGACACTGGTGTGGGTCTTCCTGATCGTCGCGGCGATCCTGCACCTGCTGCTGAAGTACACCGACATGGGCCGCAACGTCTACGCGATCGGCGGCAACGACACCGCCGCGCGGCTCGCCGGGATCAACATCAACCGCTACATCATCGGGGTGTACGCGCTTGTCGGGGTGGTCGCGGCGATCGCGGGCATCCTGATCACCGCGCGCACCGGGTCCGGCCAGCCTACGTCCGGCTCGCAGGGCCTCGAGCTGCAGGCCGTCACGGGCGCCGCGCTCGGCGGCACGATGCTCAAGGGCGGCAAGGGATCCATCATCGGCACGGTGTTCGCCGTGCTCATTCTCGGGGTGCTCGACAACGGCATGTCCGGGCTGAGCATCAACCCGTTCTGGCAGAACGTCGCGCACGGTGTGATCCTGGTGGCCGCGGTGGTCCTGCAGCAGTTGCGGAGCGGCGAACGCCGGGTGGGACTGCCGGCGTGACGGCGCCGGACGGGCAGGGGAACCGTGATGGCGCTCCCCGCCGGTGGCGGCCGTAACCTGCACGCGCGCATCGTCGACGAACTCGGCAGGCTGATCGTCGAGGGCGTCGTCGGCGCCGGGCGGCCGATCGTGCCCGACGAGATCGGCCGCCGGTTCCAGGCTTCCCGCACGGTGGTGCGGGAAGCCTTGCGGGTACTCGAATCCAAGGGCATGGTCAGCGCCCGTCCGCGGGTCGGGACCTGGACGCTGCCGCCCGAGCACTGGGACGCGATCGATCCGGACGTGATCGGGTGGCGGGTCCAGGGGCCCGACGGGCCGCAGCACATGCGGGAGCTGGCCGAGCTGCGGCTGACGATCGAACCGCAGGCGGCGCGGCTCGCCGCGGAACACCGGCGGCCGCTGGAGCTGTCCAGGATGGCCGCGGCCTACGAGCTGATGGCCGACGCGAGCGACCGCGGCGACCTCCCGGCGTTCCAGTCTGCGGACAGCGACTTCCACGCGGCGCTGATCCGGGCGTCCGGAAACCTGCTCATCGCCCAGTTGCAGGTACCCGTCGTAGCCGCGTTGACCGCGCATGGCGAGCTGATGGACATACCGGGCGAAACCTCGCTGGACACCCTGGTCCTGCACTCGAGAGTGCTCACCATGGTGCTCGCGAAAAACGCCGACGGAGCCGAATCCGCATCACGCAGATTGCTGAAAACCGTTGCGCCGTACCACTCACCGGTATCTTGACACGGTAGCCGGGAAGCCCGCATAGTCCGTTCGTGAGGACCCTTTCCCAATGCTGGGAAACGGTCATTCCCTGTCATACGGAGGACGGAATGCCGGTTCGAGCTATTCGCGGTGTCTCCCTGCTGCTCAGCGGCCTGACCGCGGGGGCGCTGGTGATGGCGGGCCCCGCGAACGCCGCCCCCCAGGCGCCGGCGGCCGCGGCGCCACCGGCGCTGTGCACGGTGGCGCAGCAGATGGTCTCCGCGGGCAACTACTGGGTGGCCAATGGTCCGGACCAGGCCCCGGCGAACTGGCAGAACTCGACGTTCCAGGTGGGCAACCTCGCGCTGGTTCTGACCACCGGGCAGTCCAACCACAAGACGTTGCCGTGGGCGCAGGCCGTGCAATACCAGCTGCCCATCGACGCGAACCAGCCGTTCGCGGCCCAGAGCGAAGCCGCCGGTGAGGCGTACCTGGACCTCTTCAAGTACTTCCACCCGGACACACCGCTGGGCCCGCTGCGAAACCAGGTCGCCGCTGAGGTCACCAGTGTCCAGCAGGGAAACCGCAGCTATTGGGACAGCGTCGACGACCTGAACATGGCGATGCCGTCGTTCGCCCGGCTCGGCGTGTTGGACGGCAGCGAGGCTGACCTCGCGGCGATGCAGACCCTGTTCCACTACACCGAAAAGCAGGCAGGCGGCCGCGGACTCTTCAACGAGTTCACCGGACTCTGGAACCAGACAGCGAAGTTCAGCGACGCGCTGACCTTCCCCGCGCTGGGCAACGGCTGGGCGCTCTCGGCGCTGACCAAGGTGCTCCAGGTCCTGCCGGACAACGACCCGCGCCGCCCGGAGTACCTGCGGGTGTTCAAGAAGATGGCCGCCACGATCAAACTGGTGCAGCGGCCCGACGGGTTCTGGAACTCGAACCTGCTCAACCCGTTCGACCACAGCGGCCCGGAATCGAGCGGCACGGCACTGCTCACCTACGGCCTCGCGTGGGGCGTCAACGCGGGCGTGCTCGACTCCGCGGAGTATTTGCCCACCGTGAACAATGGCTGGAACGCGTTGTCCACCAAGGCATTGCAGCCGAGTGGCCTGGTCGGTTACGCCCAGGAGAACGCCTCGAAGCCCAGCGCGGCCAAGGCCTCCGACACCAACGCCTACACCGTTGGCGCGTTCTTGCTCGCCGGCCAGCAGATCGCGAAGCTGACCCCCGGCTGCGCGCTGCCTACTCCTTAGCAGACAAGGCTTTTACCTTACTTTACGAGAGTGCGAGTGCAGCCGGCCGGTGACCCTGCCGACCGGCTGCACTCGTGTGGTGGAACACCACCACGCCCCCAGCTGGACACATCGGACCCGCTTCCCCAACCCGACGGTCCCCGGCCGTTCCCCTCAGGTTCGGCCGGACTGCCCTATGATGGTGTGCCTCAGCTCACGCCGGAACAAGACATCTTGAGCTAGATTTAGGGCTCCGCAGGGAAGAACTTAGGATTGCTCACAGCCAAGAGGGCGCTCCGGCCGGTTACGATCCCCCCGTGACGATCCGCGCGTTGATCTTCGATTTCGACGGCCTGTTGGTGGACACCGAATCCGCGATCCTGCGCGCTTGGCAAGAGTCCTTCACCGAGCACGGCACCGAGTTGCCGCTCGAAGCGTGGCACGCTGTCGTCGGCACGCAGAATACTTCCACGGCCATGCTGGCCCTGCTCGGCGAACTGGGCATCAACTTCGACCCGCGGGAACTGCGGGCCAAGATGCGCACCCGGGTCCTCGGTCTGCTGGAGACCGAGGGAACCCGGGCGGGCGTCAGGGACTACCTCGCCGAAGCCTCCGACCGCGGGTTGAAACTGGCTGTCGCGTCGAGTTCGACCGGGGAGTGGGTCCGCGCCCAGCTCGCCCGGATCGACCTGTTCGACCGCTTCGACGCCGTCCTCACCGGCGACCTGCACCCGGCGAAGCCCAACCCCGATCTCTATCTCGCCGCGCTTTCCGTCCTGCGCGTGGAGCCGGGCGACGCGATCGCGTTCGAGGACTCGCCACACGGCGTCACCGCGGCCAAAGCCGCAGGTATCCGCTGTGTGGCCGTCCCGAACGCGGTCACCGCCCGGCTGCCGTTCGGGCATGCCGACGTCGTCCTCGGCTCGTTCACCGACAAACCGCTGTCCGACCTGCTCGTGCTGTTCGAATAGCCGTAACGCCGACTCCACTACGCCGATGCCATGTGGCGGCCGGCGCTGAGCTCCACTCCGTTGCTGACGAGGCGATCGGCGATCTCGTCGACGGCCGCGGCGAAATCGATGTCATCGCTCGCGCCCCAGTCGGAGAGGTTTTCGAGCACCCAGTTCCGCCAGGACTCGACGATCCGGCCGAACAGCTCAGTGCCCGAGGGAGTGAACGTATAGCGCCCGTGGAGCTCGGTGAGGTAACCCGCGAAGACGAGGTGCTGCGCGGTGGGCTCGAAGATGCCGGCCGGAATCTTGGTCTTTTCCGCCAGCTCGGCCATCGTCGCGTCGCCGTCGTCCTTGCTGTGCCGGAAGATCTGCACGATCATCCAGCCCTGCGCATGGGTGATCGGCAGTCCGGAACGGGCCAGGATCTCGGCCCCGGGATCGCCGCCCTTCCGCTTGTTCCAAACCGTCGCCATGAGCTTCTCCAGCTCGCGGTGCGAGTCTCCGGTGTCCGGCACCGCGAAGCTTTCGGAGACCCCGCTGTTGCCGGTCGCCGAGGCCCGCGAGGTGTCGCGCAGCGGGACCTCCTTGAGGAACAGCGCCACGATCAGCGAGATGAGCCCGATCGGCGCGGCGACCAGGAACATCGTCTGCAGGGTGTCGACGTAGGCGTCGACGATCGGTGCCTTGGCCGCGGCGGGCAGCGCGTGGACCCCCTGCAGCGTGCTGACCACTCGTGGATCGATCCCGGCGGGCAGCGGATGCTGGGCGAGAGCTGTGGCAAGGTGGTTGGGGAGGTTGTTCGCGTAGATCGTGCCGAAGGCGGCAACGCCGAACGAACTGCCCATCGTGCGCATGAAGCTGACCGCGGAGGTCGCGACGCCGAGGTCGGCGTAGTGACTGGTGTTCTGCACGACGATCGTGGGCACCTGCATACAGCAGCCGATGCCGAGCCCCAGCACGATCATGTAGCCCGACGTCGTCCAGAACGACGTGTGCGCGTCCATGGTGGACAACAGGAAGAGCCCGCCCGCCAGCAAGACCGACCCGGCGATCGGGAAGATCCGGTAGTGCCCGGTCTTGCTGATCACGACCCCGCTGGCCATCGCCGTCGCCAGCAGGCCGACGACCAGCGGCAGCATCCGCAACCCGGAGCCGGTCGCCGTCGAGCCCTGGACGTACTGCAGATAGGTGGGTAAGAAGGTGATCCCGCCGAGCATGGCGAAGCCGACGATGAAGCTCAGTGCCGCCGCGACGCTGAACACGCCGCTGGAGAACAATCTCATCGGGATCACGGGTTCGGCGGCGCGGCGTTCCACGACGATGAAGAGCCCGAGCAGGACGAGCGAGCCGACGGCCATCACGATGATGGTCGGCGAGCCCCACGCGTACTGCGAACCTCCCCAGCTGGTCACCAGGGTGAGCCCGGTCGCGGCGAGCGCGATCAGGATGATGCCGAGGTAGTCGATCTTGGGCTTGCCGACCGACTTGATCGCCGGCAGCGCCACGGCCGCGATCGCCAGCACGATGATGCCCAGCGGGATGTTGATATAGAAGCCCCACCGCCAGCTCAAGTGGTCGACGAACAGACCCCCGAGCAGCGGGCCGACGACCGTCGACACCCCGAACACCGAACCCATCACGCCCTGGTACTTACCGCGTTCGCGCAGCGGCACGACGTCGGCGATCACCGCCGACGCGGTGACCATCAGGCCGCCGGCACCCAGGCCCTGCACCGCGCGGAAGATGATCAGCCAGGTCATCGAGTTGGCCATACCGCTGAAGAACGAGCCGATCAGGAACAGCACGACGCTGATCATGAAGGCCTTCTTGCGGCCGAACAGGTCCCCGAACTTGCCGATCAGCGCGGTCATGATCGTCTCGGCCAGCAGGTATGAAGTGACCACCCACGACAGGTGGTTGCCGCCGCCGAGGTCGCCGACGATGGTCGGCAGTGCGGTCGACACGATCGTCTGATCGAGCGCCGCGAGCAGCATGCCCAGCATGATCGCGGCGACGATCGTGTTCCGCTTGCGACGGCTCACTTCCGGCGGACCACTCGACGTGGGGGTTGCCTCGACCACAGCCATCTGTGCCCACTTTCTCACTAGGTCGCCGCGAGATTAGCGTTGTCAGCCGCGACCTGCGCGTTCATTCACCCGTGCGTGGCTCCTAGAGCATCTACCTGATCACCACGGACAAGCAATGGGTCGGTTTGGGCGAAGGTGCGGGCCGAGCCGGGACCGGTGCCGCGGGCTTCGAAACGGACAGTGACCCGGCCGTGCCCGGCGCCCTGTACCCAGCCGAAGCCGAACTCCTCGTGGACGACGTCGTCGCCGGGCCGCCAGCCGCTGAACTCGGCGGGGCGCTCCGGCACGGTCACCGTCGACGTCTCCGGGGCGGCGACGGGGGCCGCGAAGGTGAACAACGGATCCTGGCTCGGCTCGGACAAGCCGCTGAAGCCGACACCGACGAGCCGGATCCCGCCGAACTCCGCGGGATCGAGCAGGAGACGTTCGGCGATCGCGGTGAGCTGGTCGAGGTCGTCGGTGGGGTAGGCCGCGGTTTCCGAGCGGGTCACAATGCTCATGTCGGTGTGCCGGAGCTTGATCACCACCGTGCGTGCCACCCGCTCGGCACGCACCAGCCGGGCGTGCGCTCCCTGCGCGATCCGGCGGGTCTCGGCCCGCAGCCGGACCAGCTCGACGATGTCGACGTCGAAGGTGTTCTCCGCGCTGATTTGCTTGGCTTCACCGCGTTCCGCGACCGGCCGGTCGTCAATGCCGGCGGCGAGGATTCGCAGGTCCCGGCCGACGCTGCCGCCGAAAGTGGACACCGCGTCGGCTTCGGACAACGCCGCGAGCTCGCCCAGGGTGGCGACGCCGATGGCGCGGAGCTTGGCCTCCGCGACCGGGCCGATCCCCCACATCGCCCGCACCGGCAGGCCGGCCAGGTACTCGCGCTCGGTGCCTGACGGCACCACGACGAACCCATCGGGCTTGGCCCGGTCCGACGCGATCTTGGCGACCTGCTTGCCCGACCCGCGCCGATCGACGCCGTCAGCCCGGTCACCGCGCGGATGCGTGCCCGGAGCGCGACCGCGAACGCCGCGACCTCGTCCGGCGACGCCCCGGCCAGCTCGGGCGGCTCCGCGAACGCCTCATCGAGGGAAATGCGCTCGAGCACCGGCGCGTACTCCCCGACGATCCCGAAAACCTCGCGACTGAGCTGCTCGTAGAGCCGGAACCGCGGCGGCAGCACTACGCCCCCGGCCGGCAGCAGCCGACGCGCCTGGGACATCGGCATCGCCGAATGCACCCCGTACACCCGCGCCTGGTAACTCGCCCCCGCGACCACCCCTCGCGGCCCCGCCCCACCGACCACGACCGCGCGAGTCGCCAACGTCGGCCGCGTCAACTGCTCCGCGGCGGCGAAGAACGCGTCCATATCCAGGTGCACGACCCACCTGCCAGCCTGCCCCACGCTACCCATCAAAACACGAGGGTCCGACAGTCTCAGCGGCGGCGGCGCAGGGTGCGGTCGTAGTCGATGGTGCGGCGGTCGGCCGAGCGCAGCACGATGCCTTCAGCCTGGCCACCTGCGGCGCCGTCGAGAGCGGGTCGCCGATGAGATCGGTTTCCGGCGCCGCACAGCACTTCGGCCACCGCGGGAGGCCCGCGGTGGCCGAAGTGAGTGGAACTACCGGGTCAGCTGAACGCGGGCATCGCGAGGTGCTGCGCACCGGCGGCCGAAGCGACGGCCGGGGCCGGCACGGGGACCGGAGCGGGCACCGGCTGCGGCAGGGGCGCGCATTCGACGTCCGCACGGCGTCCCGGCTGGCGATCAGGCAAGGTGCCTGCCGTGAGGTAGTCCGCGATCTTGTTGTCGACGCAGGCGTTGCCGCGCGGGGTGATCGCGTGGCTCGTGCCGCCCGGCTCGGAGATCAGCGAAGCGCCCGGGAAGCGGCTGCGGACCTCAAGGCTGCCCTCGAACGGCGTCGCCGCGTCGAGTGTCTCGTCGATCATCAGCACGTTGGCGACCTTGCTGCCGTCGACCTTGACCGGCTTGGCCGCCTTCGCGGGCCAGTTGATGCACGGGGCGTTGTACCAGGCGTTCTGCCAGGTGAAGTACGGCGCCTTGAGGGTGGTCGACCAGTTGTCGAACCGCCACTGGTTCCAGCTCGTCGGCCACTGGACGTCGGTGCACTGCACGGCGAGGTACACCGCGTAGCCGTTGTCGTCACCGCGTCCATCGAAGGCCTCGAACAGCGTCTTCAGCGTCGCCACGTCACCCTTGTTGACGAACACCGAGAGCGCGTTGCCGAGTGTCAACCAGCGAAGCTGGTAGTACGACGCCTGCTGGAACACGTCGATGAACTCGTCGGGGCCGATAACTCCGCCCGCGGGCTGGAACGACAGCTTCAGCAGCTGCTTGTCGAAGACGGCCTTGACCGCGCCCTGGGTCTTGCCGAGGTGGTAGACGTCGTCGTGCTGGGCTACCCAGCCGAACCAGATGTTGAGGTTCTTGTCGAACGCGACGTCCTGGTTCAGGTTGGCCTGGTACCAGACGTTGCGCGGGTCGACGGTGCTGTCGAGCACCATCCGGCGCACGTTCTGCGGGAACATCGTGCCGTAGACCTCGCCGAGGTACGTGCCGTACGAGTAGCCGTAGAAGTTGAGCTGCTTCGCACCGAGCGAGGTGCGGATGGAGTCCATGTCCTTGACCGTGTCGGTCGTCTTCATGTTGTCCAGCAGCTCTTTGCTGTTGTTCTTCGCGCAGGCTTCGGCATAGCCCTTCGCGCGGTCACGCCAGGTGTTCTCGAGCTGAGGCGTCAGCGGCAGGTAGTTCGGCCGGTTGTAGTCCATGTAGTTCGGTTCGCAGGACAGCGCCGGCTTGCTGCTGCCGACCCCGCGCGGGTCGAAACCGATCCAGTCGTAGGCGTCACCGGCGTGGTTCGGGACGCGCGCGCCGGCGGTCGGCAGGGTGAGGCCGGAACCGCCGGGGCCACCGGGGTTGGTCAGCATGATGCCCTGGTACTGGGCGTCGGCGACCTTGTGGCTGATGCGGCTGACCGCGAGCTGGATTTTCGTGCCGGACGGCTTGGCGTAGTCGATGGGGACGTCGAGGAACCCGCACTGGGCTCCGGCCGTGACGAGCCTCGGGTTGGTACATGGGCCCCAGGTGATCGACGCGGGTGCCGGCGTCGCGGGCGCGGCGACCGCGGCCGGAGCGGCTATCGCCGTCGAAGCCATCGTCGCGGCGGCCACCGCGACGAGAATAAGACGCTTCACACAATTCTCCCTGTTCAGGATGCGGGAACTGAAACCGGATGAACCATAACCACACGGCTGGGCCAATCGTGCCGAATACCCGCACGGTCCCTACTAACGGCGGGGCTGACGGGAGTAAATCACTGGATGGGCGGAAGTTCGGTCGGATAGTCTCCGGGGCAAATGCCTCACATTTCCATGATCGGTTGCACCGCACCGAGCCACATCTATCCGTCGCTCGCCCTCATCCGTGAGCTCGTCGCGCGCGGACATCGCGTCACGTACGCCGTCGGCGAGTCCCAGGCAGACCTGGTGAAGTCCAGCGGCGCCGAGGTCGTCACACATCCGACGCTCCTGCCCGAGGTCGACGGCGTGTGGCCGCAGGATCCCGGCGCGGCGATGCGGGTGTTCCTCGACGAGGGCATGGCGTTGCTGCCACGGCTCGCCGAGCGGTACGAACACGACCGGCCCGACCTGTTCCTGTACGACATCGGCGGCTTGGCAGCGCCCGTACTGGCCGCGCGGTACAGCGTGCCGGCGGTCCAGCTTTCGCCGACGGTCGTTGCCTGGAACGGCTACGAGGATGACTTGGCCGAAGCGCTGAAAGCGTTGAAGGACTCGGAATCCGGACGCGACTACTACACCGCGTTCAACGCCTGGCTGAGGCAAAACGGCATCGAATCCGACGCCGCCGCGTGGCAGAACCACCCCGAGCACGTGCTGTCGCTCATTCCTCGAGCGATGCAGCCGAACGAGGATCGAGTCGGGCCGAACGTCCGCTTCGTCGGGCCGTGCCTCGACCCCGAACGGCTCGCGGACCGGAGCTGGACGCCGCCGGGAGATCGGCCGGTCCTGCTGGTTTCGTTCGGTACCTCGGTCACCGACCAGCTCGACGTCTACCAGGGCTGCCTGGCGGCGTTCGCGGACTCGGGATGGCACGTGGTGCTGGTGATCGGACGGCACGTGGAATTCGCCGAACTCGGTGAGATCCCGCCGAACTTCGAGGTGCACCGCACGGTTCCGCAGCCGGCCGTGCTCGAGGCAGCGTCGGCGTTCATCACCCACGCGGGGATGGGCAGTTGCGCGGAGGCGCTCTGGTTCGGTGTGCCCACGGTGGCGATTCCTCAGGCCACCGACGGGTTCGGCAACGCGGCTCAGCTCGACGCGCTGGGCGTCGGCAAGCACCTTCCGGCCGGCGAGGTCAACGCCGCGACGCTGAGGACCTCCGTGGACTCCGTGGCCGGCGATGCCGCGATGGCGCATCGGCTCGCCGAACTGGGAGCGAAGGTGCGGACCGAAGGCGGCCTGACTCGCGCTGCCGACGCGGTGGAGGGATTCCTGGGCTGATCAGCGGGCGCCTTGAGACTGGGCTGCTACCGCGTCGACGCGTTCGGCGTTGAGCAGCACGCGGGTCACCCCGCAGTCGCAGCGCTGGTAGCGGACCCAGCCCTCGCTGGTCACATGGCTCGAAGTCGTTTCCCACTGGTGGGCCTGGGTCTTGGTCCCACACGCTGTCAAGGCTGTCAGTGCTGTCAGTGCTGTCGTCATGGCGCCCAGTGTGCTGTAATGCCCTTATGCATCTGAACCCTTACGGCGAAGATCCGGTGAGGTTGGCGACGGAGCTCACAACCGATCCGCCCCGAACCCCCGGCGAACTGACCAGGCGCTGCGTCGACGCCGGGCTTTCGGTCGAGCACCCGGGAACGGCCGCTGACCTGGCGGAAGTCGAGGTTTTCCTGGCGCGGTGGCTGGCTGTCGTCGACGCCGAGACCCCGGAACGACGGGCGAGCCTGCTCAACGACCTGCTCGCCGAGGCGTCGGCGTACCCGCGGCTGACCGATCACGCGAACAGCGGCTGGCACCTTCACTACCGGGCTCCTGAGCTCGACCTGGCCGGGGTGATCCGCGCGCTGATCACCGTCGGGACCGCGCTGCACCTCGCCGGTCGAGGCATGCACCGGCTCGGCCGCTGCGCGCTGGCCGAGTGCGGCACCGCGTTCGGCGACTTCAGCCGGGGCGGCAAGCAGCGGTACTGCTCACCGAACTGCGCGAACCGGGACGCTGTCCGCCGCCACCGGGCGAAACAGCCGGTATCGCAGTGACCATTCATACGTGCGTTTGATCCCGCGTACCGTGGCAACATGGGACATCGGGAGGACCTGCTGGCCTGAGCAAAGCGGTGCCTGATCGAAAAGGGCTACGCGCGCACGACAGCCCCCACGGGCCCTGCATTGGGCGGCCAGTGCGCCAAGGCGGCTCCGACGTACGATCGGCAGGTATCCGCGCAGTGTCCGGAGCCGGGTACGCACCAGAAATGCTCGGCGATTCGGAGGCGGTGAACCGCACTGCTGGTGTTGCACGGCCTGTTCACCGCACGGGGGCAAACGGCCTTGTGGGCCGAGGATTCCACCCGGTCGACGCCCGCCGAAACGGCAACTCATCCGTTCGCTGTGGCCGGCGACTCACTGCGCGAGCGACTAGGACTGACTGGCGAAGTCGGTGAAGTCAGCACGGTGTCCTTGCTTCTCCCTTCGACCGCGACAACGGTCATGTCGTCGCCCGAGTTGGCCCGCGACGCCTTGGTCGCTGAGCCCAAGGACGGGGAACGCCTCCGCCTGAGGTCGTGGGTCGTCCCGGTCGTCCTGCTCGATGCGGACTCGGCACTCTCCTGGCTCGACGAACGGGGACAGTCCATCGAGGACTGCCGGCTCGGCGCATCCGTCCACTTCCTGATCGCTGTCGCCAGGCTGGCGCGCGAACTCGTAGACCGAGGGCGGGTGCTACCGGCAGTGGTCGGCGAGGCGGCCCGGTGGCGACCGGCACTGACCGGCCCGGACTCCGCTCGGTTCAACGCGCTCCAGGAGGCGATGCCCCCGATCTGCCGTGCCGAAAACGTCGGGCAGGACCATCGAGGACAGGACCCGGCAGCACTCTTGCGGTCCACAGTGGACTACCTGGTCGACGCCCTCGTGCGGCGGAGACTCGCCACCGAGCGGCTCGATCTTCTCCCGCCGCGGCGCGGGAAGGTCGCCGCGATGAGCGCCACCACCGAAGCTTGGCTGGCCGCTCTCGTCGGAGTGGCCGAGTTCGATGCCGAGCCCGCGCAACGCAGAACCCTCGCGAGGCAGCTCGCCAAGTGGGGAGACGGTGGTGTGCACGCGGGGCCGGTGCGCACCTGCTTCCGGCTCAGCTCCCCTGACCTGCGTGACGTCCAGACACACCAGGACGAGCCTGATCCCGCGTGGCGGCTGGATTTCCTGCTGCAGGCGGCCGACGACCCGAGTGTGCTCGTCCCGGCCGAGCAGGTGTGGCGTGCCGACGGTGGCGTGCTGCGCCGGTGGATCGACCGCCCTCAGGAACTCCTGCTCACCCACCTCGGGCAAGCAAGCCGGCTCTATCCCGGGCTGGACGCGGCGTTGCACGGTTCCCAGCCGGTCGGTCTCGATCTCGACACCGCGGGTGCGCACGACTTCCTGATGCACGCCGCATCCTTGGAACAGTCGGGTTTCGGGGTGCTGGTGCCGACGTGGTGGCAACGTCCGGTCGAGCTCGGCCTCAAGCTGACGACCTCCGGCGCGAACACGCCGCGCGCGGGCGCCGCCGAAGCGACGATCGAGCTGAAGGCTCTCGTCGACTACCGGTGGGAGCTCTCGCTGGGGGAGGAAAAGCTCACCCAGCGAGAGCTCACGGAACTCGCCGAGGCGAAGGTTCCGCTGGTCCGAATCCGGGGTCAGTGGGTGCACGCCGACCCGAAGCGGCTCGCTGCCGGGCTCGAATTCCTGCGGGACAACGGCCAGGGCCGGGATTCGCTCGGCCAGGTGCTGCATCAGATCGGGCTGGCGCCCGAAGAAGACGGGCTCCCCCTGCCTGTCACCTCGGTCAGCGGTGAGGGCGGGCTGGGCAAACTGCTGGCCGGACAGGTCGAACAGTTCCTCGAACCGGTGGAGGCTCCGGACGGTTTCACCGGCGTCCTCCGGCCCTACCAGCGCAGAGGTCTTGCGTGGCTGGCCTTTCTGGGCGAGCTCGGCATCGGTGCCTGCCTCGCCGACGACATGGGGCTCGGCAAAACAGTGCAGCTCCTCGCGCTGGAGGCGGTGGTCCGAGCCGACACCCGACGCCCGCCCACGCTGGTGATCTGCCCGATGTCCGTGGTCGACACCTGGCGACGCGAAGGCGCCCGCTTCGCCCCGAAACTGAAAATGCGGGTACACCACGGCAGCACGCGAGCGGGCGAGGACGAGCTCGCCGACGCTGTCGCCGGAAACGACCTCGTCATCACCACTTACGCACTGGCCGCAAAGGACGCCACGGCGCTCAGCCGGATCGGCTGGGACCGGCTCGTGCTCGACGAGGCGCAGAACGTCAAGAACAGCACGACCCGCCAGGCCCGGGCGATCCGCGCGCTGCCCGCGCGCCACCGGGTGGCGCTGACCGGGACGCCGGTCGAGAACCGGCTGGCCGAGCTGTGGTCCATCATGGACTTTCTCAACCCCGGTCTGCTCGGCTCGGCGAACACGTTCCGCGCCCGGTTCACGATTCCCATCGAGCGGTATGGCAACGAGGACGCTGCGGCCCGGCTGCGCCGGATCACCGCGCCGTTCATCCTTCGCCGGCTCAAGACCGATCCGGCGGTGATCTCCGATCTGCCGGAGAAGATCGAGATGAAGCAGCTGTGCACCCTGACCGTTGAACAAGCTTCGTTGTACCAGGCGGTGCTGGACGACATGCTCGAGAAGATCGAACGGAGTGGGGGCATCGAACGGAAGGGCCTGGTGCTCGCCACGATGTCGCGGCTGAAACAGGTGTGCAACCATCCCGCGCAGCTGCTCCGTGACGGCTCGCGCCTTGCCGGACGCTCCGGCAAACTTGCGCGGCTCGAGGAAATTCTCGATGAGGCGCTTGCCGAAGGCGACAAGGTACTGTGCTTTACCCAGTTCGCCGAATTCGGCAGCATGCTGGTGCCTCATCTGTCCGCCCGGTTCGATACCGAGGTGCTGTTCCTGCATGGCGGTACGCCAAAGGCGGCTCGCGACGCCATGGTCGAACGGTTCCAGTCCCCCGGTGGGCCGTCGATTTTCCTGCTCTCGCTGAAGGCAGGCGGAACCGGGCTGACATTGACCGCCGCCAACCAGGTCGTGCACCTGGACCGGTGGTGGAACCCGGCCGTCGAGGACCAGGCCACCGACCGCGCCTTCCGGATCGGCCAGCGGCGGAACGTCCAGGTGCGCAAGTTCGTCTGCCTCGGCACGCTGGAAGAGAAGATCGACAAGATGATCGAGGACAAGAAGGCGTTGGCGCAGCTCGTTGTCGGCGCCGGGGAGAACTGGCTGACCGAACTGTCGACCGCCCGGTTCCGCGAGCTTGTCGCCCTCTCCCCGGAAGTACTGTCCCCGGAAGTACCGGCGCCGGAGGTGCTGTCGTGAGCTGGTCTCGACGCTTCACCGCGGCGCTGGAATCGCTCGGCCTCGGCACCGGCCTCGACCGCGGCCGCCGGGACGCCAAGGCCGGGCTGGTACTGAGTCTGTCGCTGTCCACGAGCGTGGTTGTCGGGCAGGTGCAGGGGCACCGGGAAAACGCCGCCGAGTCCACGTACCGCGCTCGCATCGGGGTGAAGGCGCTCGACGCCGCGGAGTGGGACCTGGTTGAGGTTGCACTGGCCGAAAGTGCGTTGTTCTCGGCCAAGATCCTGGCCGGTGAACTGCCGTTGGAGATCGAGGCCGTGTTCGAGGAATTGGGCCTGCGGCTGTTTCCGAACACCCTGCGCGAGCTGTCGATGGACTGCTCGTGCCCGGACTGGCAGGTGCCGTGCCGTCATCTCGCCGCGGTCTGCCAGCTGCTGGCCGAGTCGTTCGACACCGACCCGTTCCGAATCCTGGCTTGGCGCGGCCGTGATCGGCAGCAACTGCTCACTGGCCTGCGAACCCGCCGTGAAGGCGCGGAAGAGGCTCACGAGGACACGCCGGACGGCGCGAAGGCGTTGGCGAACTCGCTCGATACTTTTTGGGCCATGCAGACACAACCGCTGCCGTCGAGCCCACTGGCCACCGGCCGGCCCGACGAGCTTCTCGACCAGCTCGGCCCCCTCCCGATCACGGTCCGGCGCCACGGGCTCGTCGATCTGCTGCGGCCCGCCTACCGCGTTTTCGTTCGGCGCGAAGAAAACTGACATGACTCAGGCCCGGATTTCGTTGAGGTAGTTGTAAATCGTGTACCTCGTGACGTCCAGCTCGGCGGCCAAGTCGTCGACCGCGTCCTTGATGAGGAAGAACCCGGCCTCGTCCAGTTCCCGCACGACGGCTGCCTTGTGCCGCTTCTTCATCAGGTCGACGGGAATGCCCGCCTTGGCGAGCGCGCGGTCGATCAGGAACCGCTGCAGGCTGTCTACGTCCGGCGGGAAGCTTTCGGCCAGGCCGGGTCCGGGCCGCGCCGAGCCTGACAGCGCACTGTTCACACAGAGGCAGCCGATCGCCACGCCGTCGGCATCCCGGAGGAACAGGGTCGACGACCGGATCGGGTGCCCGTCCGGGCCGTGGGTCTCGTAGTCGGTGAGGTCCTGGGTGCTGCCGCGGCGTACCAGCCCGAGCAGCAGATCGGTCATCGGGCCGCCGATGGTGCGGCCGGTGACCCCGCCGGCGATGGCCACGATCGAATCCGGCAGCTTGCTGAGGTCATGCAGCACCACCTCGTTTCCCGGACCCAGCATGGTGGCGAGGGAATCCACCGCCGGGACCAGCGCGGTGAGCACGGGGTACGTGACGTCCACCCGTCCGGTCAAGGGTTCCTGGTACCCGGCGCCCCGCGTCGTCCTGGTCAACCGGGCGAGTGCGACGCGCAGCCGTTCGGCGGACGCGGGTGAGGTCGACGCGTGCGGGGACAGGCGTACGTGCTCGGGGCGCACGGTGGCGGCGATGTCCTCGGACACGAGCGCGACGCCGATCTCCGCCGCCGAATACCCCGGCAGGGTGAAGGCGAGGATGCCCGCTCGGCGTTCGGTGGCGGAGACGATGCCGGCGCCGAACGAGTTCAGCACCTCCTCCAGTTCGCCGACCCGCTCGGCGATCCTCGCCGCGATCGCCGGCACTCCGGCTTCCTCGACGAGTTCGAGCGCGGCCGCGAACGCGCCCGAGGTGACCGGGCTGAGGTTGGTGATCGACCAGCTCGCCGCTGTCTCGGCGGCCGGATGGACCTCGTCGTCGAACAGCCCCGGGTCGCGCGCGCCCGTCCAGCCGGACAGCACCGGGTTCATCCGGTCCAGCGCGCGGTCCGACAACGCGGCGAACCCGGTCCCCCAACCGGCCCGGAGCCATTTCTGGCCACCGGCCACGAGCACGTCGGCGACCTCCCAGGGCGCCTCGGTGACGCCGAATCCCTGAATCCCGTCGACAACAAGCACTCTGTCGCCGACGACCTCCCGGATGGCCGCGAGATCGGCGCGGTAGCCCGTGCGGAAGTCGACCGCACTCACCGAAACCAGGGTGGTTTCGGGGGTGAGGGCAGCGGCGACGGCGTCCGCCGTGACGTACCCGCGCTCAGGCTCGAGCCGGCGGACCCGCAACCTGCCCGCCTCCTCGGCCCGCGCCCACGGGTAGGTGTTGGCCGGAAACTCCGCCCCGGACAACAGAACCTCGCCGCGCGCGTTGAACGCGGCCTGGAACAGCCCGACACTGGTGTTCGGCATCAGCACGACATGATCGGTGTCGGTTCCGCACAGCCGCGCCACCGCAGCCTTCGCCCGAACCTCCTGGCGCATCAACTCATCCACAGTGGACGGACCAGCTTTCGCCGAACGGTCGAGCAACGCGGCCGTGGTGTCCAGCACCGTATGCGACGGCGGGCCGAAGCGGGCGAAGTCCAGATACCCGGCAGGTTCGTCGAACTGGATGAGGTAACTAGCGGAAAGGCGGCTCACGAGATCGAATCTACAACACCCAGTTGAAGTAGTCAACTCGCCATTGAAATTTGCAGAAGGTGTTGGGGGACAACAGATTTCCATTCACCGGGACGCGAGCGGCAGCTTTCGCCCGAAGTTATTACCGACCGAACACGCGCATTGACAGCGCGGCTCGAAGCCGTCAAGATTCATGACGCCAAAGCCGCTCCGCCGCCCGGGTAGGCACCTCCGCAAGGAGTGAATTCGCCATCGAAGGGTTGGACAATAGTGTCGACGCAGCTCAGCAGGCTTCTCAAACTTCTCGGGGCAACCCTGTTGTCGGTGCTGGTGGGCTTGGTGCCCACCGCCGTCAGCGCTCCCGCGATCGGGGCCATCACCGGCACGACCGTGCCGAAAACCGTGGTACTGGACGGCGCGCAACTGGTCACCATCAAAGCCCAGCTGGCGACGGGAACCGCCAGCAGCTCCCAAAAAGCCGCACTGAACTCGTTACTGGCCCAAGCGAACACGGCACTGACCGCCGGACCGTGGTCGGTCACGGACAAGAACGTGGTCCCGCCGAGCGGCGACAAGCACGACTATCTCAGCCATGCGCCGTACCAATGGGCAAGCAAGCCGAAGACCCCGGGCAACCCGCTCGGCTGCCCGTACGTCAACCGTGACGGCCAGCGGAACCCCGAGGCGGACGCGATCAGCGACCACGCCGAGCGCGCGCAAGCCTTCGACGCCATCCCGAACCTCGCGCTGGCGTGGTTCTACACCCACGACGCCAAGTACGCGCAGCGCGCGGCCCTCGACATCCGCACCTGGTTCCTCGACCCGGCAACAAAAATGAACCCGAACCTGACCTACTCGCAGGTCATCCCCTGTGTCGACCGCGTCAGCGGCACCGGCATCATCGACACCTCGCAGTCGATCTCGTCGGTGTTCGACGCGTTCGCCATCCTCGACTCCGGCGCGCCCGGCTGGACCAGCGAGGACCACAGCGCGGCCACCACCTGGGTCGGGCAGTTCCTGAACTGGATGCAGACCAGCCCGCAGGCCAAGCTGGAGCTCGCCGCGACCAACAACCACGGCTCCTACATCGACATGCAGAACGCCACCGCCGCGCTGTACATCGGCAACAAGACAATGGCGAAGAGCATCGTCGAAAGCGTGAAGAAGAACCGGATCGCCAAGCAGATCAAAGCCGACGGCAGCCAGCCGCTGGAGCTGACGAGGACGATCAGCTGGCACTACGCCAACTTCAACCTCACCGCGCTGGGCAGGCTCGCCGAGATCGGCAAGCAGGTCGGCGTGGACCTGTGGGGCTACACCGCGCCCAACGGCGGCAGCATCGACAAGGCCGTCGACTTCCTGATCCCCGCCGCCGAAAAGGGCGTGTCGGCGTGGTCGTACCCGCAGATCAGCCCGCTCGACCAGTCGATCTCGACCGATATCCTGCACGCTGCCGCCGAGCAGGGGCACGACAAGTTGGCGGCCGCGGCGATCCCGCTGGTCCCGAAGCCGCCGATCGGTGACCTGTGGCCGATCCGGCCGTCCACCCTCTGCCTGGACAACCCGCTGAAATAGCAGCGGGACGGCGTTCCTCAAGGCCGCCACTTGGCGGCCTTGAGGGGTCCCGGCGGCCATGGCTGAGCGGTGCCTACCGTAGGCACCATGACGATCGATCTGAACGCACTGGGTCCGGTGTTCGCCGAGTTCTGGACCGAACGGCACCTCTCCACATTGACCACCCCGCGCGCGGACGGCACGCCGCACGTCGTCGCGGTCGGCGTGACCCTCGACGTCCCGACGGCGACGGCGAGGGTCATCACGTTCCGGGGTTCGTACAAGGCCCGGCGCGTGCTCGCCGCCGGTGCGGCCGGGATCCCGGTCGCCATGTGCCAGCTCGACGGCCCGCGCTGGTCGACTCTCGAAGGCATCGCCGTCCTGAGGGAAGACGCCGAGTCCGTCCGAGACGCCGAAGACCGCTACGGCCTGCGCTACCGGCAGCCGAAGCCCAACCCCGAACGCGTCGTCATCGAGGTCGCCGTCAACCGGGTCCTCGGCAACGTCTGACCGGTCACCCTAGCAAGTCTTGTTTTCCAACCGACTCGGTGGCATAGTCGGTTGGAGAAGGCAACTTTGCTAGGAGGAAGCCATGCGCGACGCCGTCATTGTGGATGTGGTCCGGACGCCGATCGGCAAGGGGAAGCCAGGAGGCTCGTTGCACGAGGTTCACCCGGTAGAACTACTGGCCACGACACTGCGGGCGCTGGTGGAGCGGACCGGGATCGACCCCGCGCTGGTCGACGACGTGATCGGCGGGACCGTCTCGCAGGTCGGCGACCAGTCGCAGAACATCACCCGCTCGGCCGTGCTTTCCGCCGGTTTCCCGGACAGCGTGCCGGCGACCACTGTCGACAGGCAGTGCGGCAGTAGCCAGCAGGCCGTGCACTTCGCCGCGCAAGGCGTCCTCGCCGGGGCTTACGACCTGGTGATCGCGGGCGGGGTCGAGTCGATGAGCCGGGTGCCGATGGGCTCGAACATGCTGCCCAGCCTCGATCCGTTCGGCCCCGGTGTCGCCGCGCGGTATCCGGAAGGGCTCATCCAGCAGGGCATCAGCGCCGAACTGATCGCCGCGAAATGGTCCCTGAGCCGGGAAGCGCTCGACGTCTTCTCCGCCGGATCGCACGAACGCGCCGCCAAGGCCACCGCGGACGGCCTGTTCGCGAGCCAGATCGTGCCCGTGTCGACGCCGTCGGGCCTGGCCGTCACCGACGAGTCGATCCGGCCGGGGACCTCGACGGAGGTCCTGGCGAAGTTGAAGCCCGCCTTCTTCGACGAAGACCTCGGCCGCCGTTTCCCGCAGATCGACTGGTCGGTGACCGCGGGCAACAGCAGCCCGATCAACGACGGCGCGTCGGCCACGCTCATCACCACCAGCGAGATCGCGGCCAAACTCGGTTTGAAGCCGCGCGCCCGGCTACACAGCTTCGCGGTGACCGGGTCCGACCCGCTGCTGATGCTGACCGGCGTCATCCCGGCGACCGAGAAGGTGCTGCGGCGCGCCGGCCTGAGTCTGGGCGACATCGACCTGTTCGAGGTCAACGAGGCGTTCTCCAGCGTGGTCCTGTCCTGGCTGCAGGAAACCGGCGCGGACCCGGCGAAGGTCAACGTCAACGGTGGCGCGATCGCGCTCGGCCACCCGCTCGGCGCGAGCGGCACCCGCCTGATGGGCACGCTCGTCAACGCCATGGAACAGCGCGGAGCCCGCTACGCGCTGCAGACCATGTGCGAGGGCGGCGGCCAGGCGAACGCGACCATCCTGGAAGCGTTGTGAGCAAACGGCTTCCACCGAAGCTGGCGGCACATCCTTCGGTGCGGGCGGTACTGGCCCGCGGCGAGGGATCTCCGCCCGAGGTGATCGACGCGGACTGGCTGCGCGAACTGTGCCTGTCCGCGGGCGCGGACGACGCCGCGGCGGTCTCGCTCGATCACCCCGACCTCGCCGGGGAGCGCCCGCATGCGGTGGCCGCGCTCCCCGGCGCCAAGTCGCTGGTTTCGCTGGTACTGCGGATGAACCGCGACGACGTCCGCACGCCGGCCCGCAGCGTCGCCAACCTGGAGTTCCACCGCAGCGGGGAGCTCATCAACGACGCCGCGCGCACGGTAGTCCAGGCACTGCAGGACGCCGGGCACCGCGCGCTCAACCCGTCCGCGACGTTCCCGATGGAAATGGACCGCTTCCCGGGGCGGATCTGGGTGGTGGCACACAAGACCGTCGCCGTCGCGGCGGGCATGGGCGCGATGGGCATCCACCGCAACGTGATCCACCCGAAGTTCGGGAACTTCGTCCTGCTGGCGACGCTGATCGTCGACGCCGAGGTCAGTGCGCACGGCGAACCGCTCGACTACAACCCCTGCCTGGAGTGCAAGCTCTGCGTCGCGGCCTGCCCGGTGGGCGCGATTTCGAAGAGCGGCGAGTTCGACTTCATGGCCTGCTCGACGCACAACTACCGCGAGTTCATGAGCGGGTTCACCGAGTGGGTGGAAACCGTCGCCGATTCCGATGACGGTGCGGACTTCCGGTCCCGCGTCACGGACTCGGAGAACGCGTCGATGTGGCAGAGCCTGGCCTTCAAGCCGAACTACAAGGCCGCCTACTGCATGGCGGTGTGCCCGGCGGGCGAAGACGTGCTCGGCCCCTACCTCGAAGACCGTAGCAACTTCATGGCGACTGTGCTGAAGCCGTTGCAGGACAAGGTCGAGAACCTCTACATCACCCCGGGTTCGCCGGCGAAGGCCTACGCCGAGAAACGCTTCCCGCACAAACCCGTCAAGGAAGTCAGCGGCGGCTATCGGGCACGGAAGAAAACGGAGGAGCCATGATCACCGACGACGTGCTCTTCTCAACGGAGGAGCCATGATGGACGTCGTCGTGACCGGCCTCGGTGCGACGACTCCGCTCGGTGGAACCGCTACGGACACGTGGAAAGCGCTGCTCGACGGCGTGTCCGGGGTGATCACGCTGCCGGACGAGTGGGCGGCCGCACTGCCTGCCCGGCTGGCCGCGCGCATGGCAGTCGACCCGATGAGCCGACTGGAACGGGTCGAGGCCAGGCGGCTCGACCGTTCGACGCAGGCTGCCGTCGTCGCCGCACGCGAAGCCTGGCAGGACGCGGAACTGGCCGGCGGAGTCGTCGACCCGGATCGTGTCGCGGTGGTGATGGGCACCGGGATCGGCGGAGTGACCACGCTGATCGGCAACAAGGAGGCGCTCACCGGTGCCGGTTACCGCCGGGTGTCCCCGCGGATGATCCAGATGACCATGCCCAATGGCGCGGCCGCGGCGATCAGCATCGACCTCGGTGCGCGAGCCGGCGCCAACACGCTGGCGAGCGCCTGCGCGTCGGGCGCCGAGGCGCTCGCGCACGGGCTCGACCTGATCCGCTTCGGCCGGGCCGACGTCGTCATCGCGGGCGGCACCGAGGCCTGCGTCGACGAGCTCACGATGGCCGGTTTCGCGCAGGCACGGGCGATGTCGGCCCGCAATGACGATCCGACGCACGCGTCACGGCCGTTCGACAAGGCTCGCGACGGGTTCGTGCTCGGCGAGGGCGCGGCCGTCCTCGTCCTCGAACGCGCCACCACCGCGGCGGCCAGGGGACGCCGGCCCTACGCCGTCCTGGCCGGTGCGGGAATCACGTCCGACGCCTATGACATGGTCGCGCCCGATCCCACTGGCGCCGGCCAGGTTGCCGCGATGCGTGCGGCTCTCGCCGACGCCGGACTCGGCGCGTCTGACGTCGCCCACGTCAACGCGCACGCGACGTCGACGCCGGGTGGGGACATGATCGAGGCCAGGGCGATCGGGACCGTGTTCGGGCATGGTCCGGTGGTTTCGGCGACCAAGGCGATGACCGGACACCTGCTCGGCGCGTCGGGCGCGCTCGAAGCGCTCGTCACCGCACTATCGGTCCGAAACGGTGTAGTGCCGCCGACGCCGACGCTCGACGTGCCGGAAGACGACCTCGACCTCGATGTCACGCGGTCGGCTCCACGCCGTCTCGGTATCGACGCGGCGTTGAGCAACTCCTTCGGCTTCGGCGGCCACAACGCGGCATTGGTCTTCACCAAGGCCCGCTAGGTTGGAAATCGCAACTGGAAGGACCGTCGTTATGCCCGGCAAAGCCAGAAACTGCTCCATCGCCAACGCCCTCGCTGTCGTCGGCGAACGCTGGAGCCTGCTGGCACTGCGCGAGGTGTTCTTCGGGATCCGCCGGTTCGACCAGATCGTGCTCAACACCGGCGCCAGCCGCGACATCCTCGCGACACGACTACGCACCCTCGTCGAAGCCGGCGTACTGCAGAAGCAGCAGTACGAACAACACCCGCCGCGCTACGAATACGTCCTGACCGAGGCAGGCCGCGCACTACACCCCGTATTACTCGCCCTGATGAACTGGGGCGACCACTACATCACCGAAGGCGAACCACCAACAGTGTGGGAACACAGCTGCGGCCAAGTCCTCAACCCACGCACAATCTGCGCCGCCTGCGGCGAGGACGTCAAACTCGGCCGATCGACTCCCCTACGCCTCGGCAAGGTCACGTGAGTCCGCGGGCACTGAAGATCTCGTGAGTGGTTAGGCCGGTTCTAACCGGCCGGAACGCTCACGAGTCTCGGCGTGTCAGACCATAGCGAGCCGGTCCATCAGCAGCTCCGCCCTCCGCTTGGCGTCCCCCGGCTGCAGCCGTCCCGCCCGGGTCAGGGTGGCCAGCCCGTGCAGGGCCGCCCAGAACACCTCGGTGAACAGTGCCGGGTGGACGCCGTCGCCGGCGACCTCGGCGAGGTTTTCCAGCAGGGCCGCGAAGGCGTCCTTCAGCGGTGCTGGTGCGTCCTCGTTCGCGAACGTCAGGCCACCGTCGAGCTGGAACATGGCGTCGTAGACCGCCGGGTTGCGCTCGGCGAAGTCGAGGTAGGTGCAGACGAGAGCGGTGACCCGGGTGCGCGGGCCGTCCGCTGCGGAGGTCGCGGCCCGTAGCGCCGCGGCCATCTCGGCGGCACCCGCGAGGGCGACGGCGCCGATGATCTCGCGCTTGCCGCGGAAATGGCTGTAGAGGACCGGCTGGCTGTACTCGATGCGCTCGGCGAGCAGGCGGGTGGTGACCGCGTCCCAGCCCTGCTGCTCGGCGAGTTCGCGAGCCGTCGCCACGATGAGGTGCTCGCGGTCCACCTGTTCGCGCTGCTTGCGTTCCGGTACCGACACGGGTCAATTCTAGCACCGCTAGACAACCAAGCGTCGATAGTACTAGCGTTGATCCAGTAACTAGCAACGCTAGATTCCGGGAAGGTCACCATGCTCAGCGCACTCGAGGTCCTCACCATCGTGGTCGTCGGCCTGATGGTGGGGGTGGAGTTCTCCGTCTCCTTCGTCATCAACCCGATCCTCAACGGACTCCCCGACGACAGCACCCAACGCGGCCGCGCCCACGGGGGTCGGATGCTCGGCGCCGTCATGCCGTTCTGGTACATCGGCTCGCTCGTCCTGAGCGCAGTCTGGGCCATCACCGGATGGCATCGCCCCGGCACCGGCCTCGTCGTCGTCGCCGCCGCGCTGCTGATCGTGAGCGTGATCATGTCGCTCCTGCTCCTCGTCCCGATCAACAACCGGAGCAAGACGTGGACCGTCGAGAACCGGCCCGAGGACTGGAAGGAGCAGATGAACCGCTGGGACCGCTTCCATTACGTCCGCATCGCCGTCATCGTCGCCGCGTTCGCCCTTCTGGCCGCGGCCCTCGCCTGAGCCCGCGGGCCGAGAGGGCGCGTGTCCGTGACGAGGCACAGCCGAAAGGTGCTGAAGGGGCTTCCGGGGCCAGCCAGTGCGACGAGGGGGGGTGCCGCACTGATCGGAGGAAGCCCCCTCAGCGGATTTGGGGGCGAAGGCTTAGAAGTAGGTGATGTCCCAGTGGTTGCCTTCGTCGCAGTAGAGGTTGCCCGAGGCTGCCCTCCACTGCGGGTAGCCGTCACCGCGAAGGCCGATGTAGGTGAAGCTGCCCTTGATGTAGCCGTCGTTGCAGCTGTTGTGCGCGATGTCGAGCTTGTAGCCGTTGTAGTGGCTGTAAGTGCCCGACGCGTGTCCGACCTCGGTACCGCCGGTGATGTTGATCGCGCAGCCGCTCGCGTGCTTGAGCGTGATGATCCCGTTCACCGTCGAGGCGTTGATCTGGTCGAAGGAGGTGCAGGTCGAGTTCGACCGGGTGGTGCAGTTGCCGCTCGACGAATGGGTGATGCCCGCCGCGCTCAGCTGCGAGGCCGCCGCCGACTGGCTCAGTTTCGTCACCGCGGACGCCGTACCGACGGTGGCGAACAGCAGCGTCGCGGCGATCCCCACGGCGGCGACCGCGGCGCGTGCTATCGGAACAACCCGCATGACTGCCTCCTGTGTCGGTACGGACACCGAAAGCCAAGCCCCCAGCGCTATAACTTCGCTAAACGCCGGGTCTGATCGAGTGCCCGGGGCTACTCGTCGCGGGTGTTGGCGCTGATCTTCGTCAAGAGATCACGAACCTGGTCACGGCCGCTCGGGTGTGAGCCCGGGACCTCGGCAAGCTCCGACAACGCACGCAGCTCCCACAGCGGGAATCCCAAGCCACGGAAGACGTCCACCGCCTGCGTCAGCGACGCCGCCGCACCGGGCGCGTCGCCGGACCGGCCGCGGATCCGGCCCAGGCTGAGCAGGGCGTACCCGGCTCCGCGACGATCTTTCAGCTCGCGGAACGTCCCCATGGCCGTCGCGAGGTGCCGTTCGGCGAGCGCGGGATCTCCGGCGCGGTGCCACGCTTCGGCGAGGCCGCGGTGGGTGTACGCCGCCGCGTGCTGGTGTCCGAGCTGCTCGAACAGCTCGAGCGAACGCGTGAGGTGGCGCCGGCTCTCGTCGGGTTCCGAAAGCTCCGTATGGAGGTCACCGATGCTGCGCAAAACGTGTGCCTCCCAATGCCGCTCGTGCGCGTTCACCGCGCCTCGCAGCGCTTCGTCGAGCAGCGACGCAGCCTCGTCGTAACGTCCGTGACGGCGCAAGACGTCGGCGTACCGCTTGCCGGCGCGGCTGTACTGCCGCGCATCGCCGCAGGTCTCGGCCAGCAGCATGCCGACCTCGAAACTCTCGATCGCGCCGCGGCCGTCACCGAGGTCGTCCAGCAGGGAACCGAGCTGGTATGACGCGACGGACTGACCGCCGACGTCACCGCAGCCACGCAGCAGGGTGAGCGACTCCCGTAGCCCGTTGAGCGCGCCGATGCCGTCACCGACCTCGGCGTCGACGTCGGCGAGCGCGATCAGCGCCGCTCCCCTGCCCCGCTGGTCATCGAGTGCGCGGAACCGTGCCTCGGCCATCGCGAAATAGCGTCGAGCACTGCCCGCGCGGCCGCGTTCCCAGTGCAGCGTCCCCAGGTCGAGCAGCTTGGTCGCGGTGCCGGTCTGGTCCGCGCCGCGCCGGGCGGCGGCCAGCCCCAGCAGCGAGACGACGCGCGCCGAGGAGTCCGCGGGGCGGACATCGGCCAGTGCGGTGAACGCACCGGAAAGTCGCTCGGTGAGCCGGTGCCAGCGGTGCCCGCTCGCGATGCGCACGGTGGTCGCGAGGTTGTCGATCTCGCTTTCACGCCAGGCGATGGGGTCGGCTTCGATGCGGCTTCGGAGTTCGCTCGGGAGCGCTACGGCGTCCTCGGATGTCGTGACAGCGCGGCCCAACGACGTCGCGACGTGCCGAGCAGCGGCCAGGTAGCCGTCGAGGACGCGACGTACGGCAGAAGCGTCTTCGGCTTCGCGGGCGAAGAGTCGGACGAAGTCGTGCAGCGCGTAGCGGACGAAGCCGAGCTGGTCCCGACTGGTGACACGCACGAGGTGGCAGTCCGCCAAGCCGTCCAGCACGTCCCGCGCCTGGGGAATCCCGAGGTCGAGCAGCGCGGCCGCGGACCACTCGGTGACCTCGCGCAGCTTCAACGCGCCCAACAGGCGTACCGCCTCACGCACTTGCGGCGGACAATCACGAAGGCTTTCCTTGATCGCGCCACGGATGCTGAGGTCGCCCGCGACCAGCTCGTCGAGGGTTCGACGCTCGACGGCCAACCGCGCCACCAACTCGCCGACCTGCAGGTACGGCCGGTGAGCAAGCTTCGCTCCCACCACCCTGACGGCCATCGGAAGCCCTCTGCACTGCTGGACGAGCCGCGCGGCAGCCCCCGGCTCGGCATCCAGGCGCGCACGCCCGGCGACCGAGCCGAGCAGGTCGAACGCCTCCGCGTCGGTGAAGTCGCCGACGTCGACAGCACGCGCTCCAGCCAACCCCGGCAGCCGGCGGCGCGTGGTCACGAGCGCCGCGCAGGCCGAGCCACTAGGCAACAGCGACCGCAGTTGACGCTCGGACGCGACGTCGTCGAGCAGTACCAGCAGCCGCCGGTGCGCGGTGTGACCGCGCCACAGGGCGATGAGCTCGCTGGCGTCGGAAGGCAGTTCTTCGCGTGGGACACCGAGCGCCCGCAGGAAAGCGGCCAGCACGGCTCGCGGCTCGACACCGGTGCCGTCCGGACGGCGAAGCTCAGCGAACAACTGGCCATCCGGGTAACGCTTCAACGCCCGTCGCGCGGCCTTGATCGCGAGCGTCGTTTTGCCCGCGCCGCCCGGCCCGTGCAGCACCACCGGCCCCGGCGTGCGCAGCGCGCGATCCAGCTCGGCGAGCGCGCCGACCCGACCGGCGAAGTCCGGCGTGGCCGGGGGAAGCTGCGCGGGCGGGCCGACAGCCGTCCAGTCCCGCCCGGCGAGCCGGCGGTACAACGCGAGCAGCTCCGGGCCCGGTCGCACCCCGGTGTGCTCCCACAACGCTTCCCTCGTACGGCGCAACGACTCCAGCGCCGCGTCACGGCGTCCGCACCGGTCCAGCGCCGTGACGAACCCGGCGACCAGCCGCTCGTCGGTCGGCCGCTCGGCGATCACTGGGGCCAGCCGTTCGACGACCTCCGGGTGCCTGCCCTCGGCCAGATCGAGGTCGACGAGGTCGGCGAACACCGCCCAACGCCGATCGTTCAGCCACAGCTTGTGGGCCTCGACCAGCGGCCCGCCCACGACGTCGGCCAGCGCCGGCCCGCGCCAACTGTCCTGCGCGGCCTCCAAGAGCGCGCGACGACGCGCCGGGTCGGTCGCCGAAGCTGCTTCCGCAGCCAGCTTCAGGAACTCGTCGGCGTCCAACTCCCCCGCGCCGACGCTCAGCCGGTACCCGAGGGGGCCGGTCAGCAGGCGTCTGTCCCCGCCGGGCTCCACGCCCAACGCCTTGCGGAGCTTGGACACGGCCATCTGCACGATGGCGGACGCGCTCGGCGGCGCGCCCTCGGGCCACATCTCGTCGACCAGGGTGTCGCGGGGGACGAACTCACCAGCCTTGGCCAGCAGGATCGACAGCACCCGGCGCGGCTGCCCCGCCGAGGGCAGCGCGATGGACGCCGTCAGCGGGCCGAGGACCTGGAACTTCACGGCCCGACCCTAAACCGGAAAGACCCCTGCTCGTGAGTGTTTGGGCCGGTTCTAGGCGGCCGGAACGCTCACGAGCCCTGGGGCAGCGGCAGGTGGAGGTCGGTGGCCAGCGCGGCCAGCTCGCGATAGAGGTGGACATCGATCGGAACACCGAGCGCTTGGCACTGTTCGAGGTGCTCGGCCTCCCGCCAGCCCGGGTACCGGATCGGTGCGCCGTCGTCCCAGCCCAGCAGGCTGCCGAACAGCGCGCTCGCGGCGCGGTAGAACCCGTCCGCGCTGCGCAGGGCCGTCGGCGCGATGGCCATCACGAACAGCCCAGTGTCGTGGTCGTGGTCCTCGACCCCGGACAGCAGCCCGGCGAACACCTCGACCAGCAGCATCAGCCCGGCGGTGGCCGGGGCGGGCCCGTCGAGCCCGGCGGCGTCGAGGTCGAACACGAACGCCGGATACGCCCCGCCCGGCGCTGCCATACCCAGCGGGTTGACGCCCTCGCGCACCGTGTTGCGCTCGCCGCCGGTGGCCAGGACCAGGCCGATCATCCCGTGTGGGAGCGCGCGCCCGGCGTGGTGCCCGGCCCGCCCGAACGCGTTGACCCCGCGCAGGGAGACCAGGCCGACGCCGTAACGCCCGGCCCGGAGGACGGCGCTGTCCATGGCATCGCTGACTGCCCACAGGCCCAGCGCCCGGCGGCAGTCGACCAACGCGGCGGCGCCCCTGTCGGCGATGACCAGCGGCTCGGCGCGCGGCCGCACCTGGCGGCTTTCGAGCAACGGCAGGTAGGTGCGGGTCAGCCCGGCCAGCCCGATCCGAGGGTTTCCGGTGAGATCGCCGTGACAGATCGCCTCCGCCGCGATCCGGGCTCGCGCGCGGGGGACGTCGTGGGCGGCGAAAACCTCGGTGACGAACGAGAGCAACTCCTCGACCGGGATGCGGAGCAAGGACTGTTCGGGGATCTCGACGTGCTGCTGGGTAGCGGGGCGGGCCGAGCGGGGAGAACGGAAGGTACGGGGTCGGAGAGCCACTTCATCCAGAGTGCTGAGCGGGCCCAGCACTGTCAACGAGGTTGGCCACGCGCTACCCGACCGGGTAATTTCCTTACCCAGCAGCGTCTTTCTCTGTAACGCGGGCAAGTACTGTCGACATGGTCCGGGTGAGTGCGTTCTCGTCGCCCGGCGTAGACGTCCAGCGAGCGGCGATATAACCGTCGGGACGCACGAGAAGGCCACCGTCCTCGGCAATGCCGGACACGCGGCTCCACTCGCCGTACGCGTCACGCGCGTCGACGTCACCGACGCACACCACGCGCGGCCGGACGCCCAACTGCTCGGCACACCGTTCGGCGGCGGCGTTCCAGCCGACCCCCGACAAGCCTGTCACCAGGCTGAACGACCCGCGGCCCACCAAGTCCAAAGTGGACACTCGCTGTCCGTCGGCATCGACCACCCAGGCGTGCGGAAGCCGGGAACCGGGCCGCGTCGACGGCTGGTGGTAGAGCTCCGGGTCGCGCGGCCACTCCTCTTCCGGGCCGTCGTCGTCGAGGACGGCGAGCGAGCGGTAACGCTGGTTCAGCTCGACGCCGTGAGCGTTGAACTCGTAGTTCTTCAGCGCGATCGCCTCTTCGAGCGCCCTGCGACGCTTCGCGCCTTCGGCGTCCGTCGCGCGACAGGCTGCGAGCCCAGCGACAATGCCTTCGTCGTCGCTACCGCCGGCGATCCCGAGCGCCTCGAAAATCGGGCCGAACTGGTCACGGCTGAGGTTGGCGCGGTCGACGATCTGCTGTCCGACCGGCGCCCGCTCCTCGCTGTACGTCTCGAGCAGCGCCGGACCGGCCTCGCCGCGGACGACCATCGCGAGCTTCCACGCCAGGTTGTAGGAGTCCTGGATCGACGTGTTGGACCCGAGCCCGTTGGACGGCGGATGCCGGTGCACCGCGTCCCCGGCGCAGAACACCCGGCCGCTCGCGTACTCGGTGGCGTAGCTCTGGTTGACCGTCCACAACGACGTCGACGTGATTTCGACGGGGATCGACGAGTCGCCGACGAGGTCGTGCACGATCTGCGTCGCGGCCGCGTCGTCGACCTCCGGCGGCGGCTGGTCGATGTCATAACCCCAGGTCAGCAGCCATTCGTTCCACGGGCGGACCATCCGGACCAGCCCCATCCCGATCCCGCCCAGGTGCGCGCCCGGACGCATCACCCAGTACAGGACGCTCGGGCGGTGCGCGACATGCGCCGAGAGGTCCGCCTTGAAGACGATGTTCATGCTCCCCGCCTTGCCCGCCTGCCCCGCGATCGGCAGCCCGAGCTGCTCGGCGACCAGGCTGCGGCCGCCGTCCGCGCCGACCAGGTACCGGGCGCGGACGGTGTACTCGTCTCCGCGCAACCTGTCGCGCAGGAGCGCGGTGACGCCGTCGGTGTCCTGGGTGAAGCTGACGAACTCGGTGTCGAACCGGACCTTCGCGCCGCGTGCGGCAGCTTGGGTGACGAGGATCGGCTCCATGTACGTCTGCGGTAGGTCGATCATCTGGCACGGGCTGGCGACGGCGTACTCGCTCATCGAATGCGGGCCCGTGCCCCAGGTGCGGATGCGGCCGATTTCCTCGCCCGCCAGCGCGGTGCACAGGACCGTGTCGCCCATGAGCGCCGAAGGCGTGCCTTCGGCGAGTGCCTTTTCCTCGAGACCGAGGTCGCGGAGGACCTCCATCGTGCGCTGGTTGGTGATGTGCGCGCGAGGCGTGTTCGCCACCCAGCCGTACTTGCTGACCAGCAGCGTCTTCACGCCGTAGGTGGCGAGCAGCAGAGCCGCCGAACCGCCGGCGGGCCCGCTGCCGATGACCAGGACGTCGGTGTCGTAGTCGCTCATCGTGGGAACCTCAGTTCTTGGCGATACGGAAGGTGAAGTCGAGCAGGCGCCACGGCACGTCGAGTTCCCGGCCGTCGGGAGTGGGGCCGTCCTGCGGGGTGAAGTCGACGATCAGGCGGTCCTTGACGCCGAACACGGTGTCGGAGTCCAGGTACGCGCCGCCGTTGACGAACAGCTGCGTAACCAGCCGCTGATGGCCCGGCGCGCTGATCATGAAATGCACGTGCGGGGCGCGGAACGGATGGCGGCCGACGGCGTCGAGCAGCTGCCCGACCGGGCCGTCCGCCGGGATCGGGTACTCGGACGGCAGGATCGACCAGAAGGTGAACCGGCCGCGGTCGTCGGTGGTGAAGCGGGCACGCAGCACTGGGCCGTCGAAGTCGGGCAACTGGACGTCGTAGAAACCATCCTCGTTGGACTGCCAGACGTCGACGACGGCCCCCGCGACCGGCGCGCCCGCGGTGTCGATGATCTTGATGTCGGCCCACAGTGGCAGACCGGGCAAGCCTTCGGCGAGGTCGCTGCCGTGCGCTTTCGGCGGCGGGCCCTCGACGTAGAACGGGCCGAGCACCGCGGACGGGGTCGTGTCCGGGGTGCGGGAGTTGGTCATCAGGTCGACGACGCTGGACACGCCGAGCGTGTCCGAAAGCAGGATGAACTCCTGCCGCGTGTCGGTCGTGATGTGCCCCGTGCGGGTGAGGAAGTCGATGGCTGTCATCCACTCGCCCTCGGTGAGGTCGTTGTCGATGGCGAAGCCGTGCAGGTGACGGACCAGGTCGGTGAGCAGCGTGGCGACCCTGGTGCCGGCCGCGGCGGAGAAGCTCTCGACGACCTGTTCGGTGAGCCGGGTCAGATCGGACGTCGGCGCTTCGGGGCGTCGGCCGTGCCAGGCATCGTCCAGGAGCGCGACGATGCCTTCGGTGGTGAGCTCACGGGGGTTCGGGTACGGCTTGGCGGTGGCCAGTTCAGCGGCGCGCGAGAGGTCGGTCTCACGCATGCCGAGTTCACGCAACGACGTCGGGCCGCCTGCCGCCACGATCAGGTCGTACATCCCGCTGGGCGCGTCAGGGACGCCGAGAGCAGCGGCGATACGAGCCATCACATCGCGCGTCGCGGGTGCGTTGTAGGCCATCGCGTGCGGCAGGATCACCGTGTGAGTCTCGGCGTGGGGCAGGTCGAAGGAACCGCCGAGGGTGTGGCAAAGCTTGTGGTGCAACGCCATTCCGACCGCGCCGAGGCAGGTTCCGGCGAGCCACGCGCCACGCAGCAGGTCACCCCGGGCGTCGAGATTCCACGGATCCTCGCGCAGCCGCGGCAGGGCCCGTGCGATCCCGGAAATCGCGTCGAGCGCCATCGCGTCGACGATCGGGTTGGCCTGCGGGGAGTACAACGCCTCGACTGCGTGCGCGAGGGCGTTGACGCCGCTGGTGACCGACAGGTTCAGCGGCAGGCCGAGCGTGAAGTCGACGTCGTAGATGACCGTCTCCGGCAGGATCTCCGGCGCCGACCGGGTCGTCTTCCGGCCCCCCTCGGTCTCCCCGAGGACCGGGGTGACCTCGGAACCCGCGTACGTCGTGGGGAGGATGACCTGATCGACACCGGTGCGCACGGCGAGCGCCTTGGCAAGCCCGGTCGTCGAGCCGCCGCCGATCGCGACGACACAGTCCGCGTCGTGCTCGCGGAGGACGTCGAGCGCCTGCTCGGTCACTTCGACGGGCGTGTGCATGGCCGCCCCGTCGAACCGCGCGACCAGCAAGTCGCCGAGTACGTCGGAGACCTGGCCGGCGGGAACGTCCAGTTGGGGACTGGCCAGCAGCAACACCCGCGAGTGGCCGAGCCGCTCGACCTCGTCACGCACCCGCTTCGCCGTCCCGGAACCGAACACCACCCGGGCAGGATTCGGGGAATAGTCGAAACTCCGCATTGAGCCGCGCTCCCATACAGCCGAGGTCTGGTCCCGATGATTGTGCACCGCGGTTCGGCAAGTGTCCTGCACGTTCGACGCGGGCGCCTGCACGAAACGCGCAGGGGTGCGGCGTTGGCTCACTCACTGACCGCGTGCTCCCATACCCGCATAGTGATCAACATGGCGGGCGAACGTCCATCAGTGAGCCCGAACGGTTGCTTCCACCACGGCATTGAGGCGGAATGGACATCAGGCGTGCCCGTTCTTACCTGTCCGGCGTTTTGCCATGGCGGACAACATGTTTACACGCGAACAGGGCCGGTTGAGCCCGTGATAGCGTGCCTTGAATACTCAGCTGGAGAACCGCACCTGGAGGTCTGGACCTCCAAGATGTGATTCAAGGATGACGGTTCGGCGGGCTTTGCGGCACCGCTCTGTTCGTTAAGGACGGTTTCATAGTGGGTAACCCGTTGGTCGCGCCGGTGCAGGACTCGACGAAGGGCTACTCCGGCATCTCGCTGGTGGAGTCGGCGGAGAGTCTGAAACAGGGCATCGAGAGCGGCGACTGGGCGTCGATCGCGATGGGCGCGGTAGGCACCGCGCTCGATGCGCTATCCGCTGTGATGGACCCGTTCGGCGCGATCCTCGCCGCCGGTGTCGGCTGGCTGCTGGAGCACGTCGGGCCACTGAAAGAGGCGTTGAACGCGCTGACCGGCGATGCCGACCAGATCTCGGCGAATTCCGAGACTTGGAAGAACATCGCGACCGAGCTGAGCGGGGTCGGTGATGATCTGAAGTCCATGGTCGCCGCGGATACCGCGTCCTGGATGGGGGATGCCGGGGACGCCTACCGGCAGCGATCGACGGACACGGTCGCGTTGCTGCAGGCCGCCTCGAAGGGCTGCGAGGGCGCGTCGAGCGGGGTGAAGACCGCCGGCGAGGTGGTCGCCGCCGTGCGCACGCTGGTGCGCGACACGATCGCCCAACTGGTCGGGCACCTGATCAGCTGGGCGTTGCAGGTGCTGTTCACCCTCGGGATCGGCCTGGCGTGGGTGGTGCCGGAGGTGATCGCGGCGGTCGCGAAGACGGCTTCGGAGATCGCGAAGGTGACCAAAGGGCTGGTGAAGGCGCTCAAGGCGTTGATGCCGCTGATGAAGAACGCGGACAAGCTGTTCGGGGACGCGGCGTCGGCATTGAAGAAGATCAAGCCTGGTGAGGGTGTCCCGAAGGCGAAGCACGGCGATGTGTCGTCGGGGCCCAAGCCGATGGATCCGCCGAACGGCAAGAGCGATTCGACCTCGCTCTCGGGCGATCACAGTGGTGACAAGCCTCAGCCACCGCCGTCGTCGAAGGATCCCGGTTCGACCACGTCATCGGCCGAGCACGGTGGCAACGGGGATGAGTCGACCGGATCCTCCGCGACCAACCACGAAGGCAACGGATCCGGCGACAAGTCCGCGCACAAGCCCGGCGACACCTCCGGTGACACGCCGAGCGCGGCGGACGCGAAGTCCCCGGACACCAAGGAGTGCGTGACGGACCCGGTGGATGTCGCGACCGGCGACGTGCTACTCACCGAAGTGGACCTCCGGCTGCCGACCGTGCTGGCGTCGGTGCTGGAGCGCACGTATCTGTCGTCCTACAGCCATGGCGGCTGGTTCGGCGCGAACTGGGCGTCCACAGTGGACGAGCGTGTCGAAGTACACGACGGCCGGGTACGGTATTTCACCGCGGACGGCGCGATGCTGCACTATTCCATGCCGGAGCCGGGCGTTCCCGTCCGTCCCGTCGTCGGGCCGATGCACGAGCTCACCCTCCTCGCGAGCGGCGGATTCTCCGTGCGGAACCCCCGACGTCGCACCATCAGCACGTTCACCCGGACGACCTCGGACCACTTCGGACTGTCCGTAGTGGAACATGCGGAGGGCGAATCGGTCATCGTGGACCGCGACGACCAGGGCACTCCGCTGCGGCTGCGGCACTCGACCGGCCCCGTGCTGCTCGTCGACACCGCCGAGGGCAGGGTCCGCGCCGTCCGGCTCGCCGACGGCGGTCAAGGTGTACTGGTGGCGGCCTACAGCTTCGACGAGGCGGGACGACTGACCGGGGTGACGAACTCGTCCGGCGTCCCCAAGACGTTCGCCTACGACGCCGCGGGCCGGATGACCGGCTGGCAGGACCGAACCGGCGCCCAGTACCACTACGTCTACGACGGCTCGGGCCGGTGCGTCCGCACGATCGGCGAAGGCGGCTTCCTCAACGGCACCCTCGTCTACGAGGAGCGCCTCACCCATTTCACCGACTCGCTCGCCAACACCGCACGGTATCGGTTCGACGAACACGGCAACCTGATCGAGCGGACCGACCCGCTGGGCCACACCACCTTGCTCTCCTCGAATTCCGACGGCTTGCTGCTGAACCGCACCGATCCGCTGGGTGCGACAACCTCGTTCGCCTACGACCGGGACGGCCTTTGCGTCGCCGTGCTGCGCGCCGACGGCAGCCGGGTGACCCTGCTCCGCGAGGACGACGGCACTGTCGTCACGGAGGTGCGCGACGGGGAACGCAGCTACCGACGCACCTATTCGGCGGACGCGATGCCGGATCCACTGGTCGACCCGATCGGGGTCGCCGGCGCGGTACACTACGAGGACCTGTCGACGGCGGACACTCAGGCCGCTGCCGCGACCGCGTCGTCGGGGGAACGGGACATCTTCGGCCGGACGGCGCACGTCGTCGACGCGGCAGGCAGCCGGACCGGTTTCTCCTGGACAGTCGAGGGACAGCGCCTGGCGCGACATGAGCCGTCGGGCGCGACCTGGCGTTGGACGCAGGATGCCGAGGGCAGCGAGACGGGCGAACTCACGCCCGCGGGCCGCTGGCGGCGGACCCAGGTCGGGGTGTTCGGCATGCCGGTCGCCGAGACGGCGGCCGATGGCGCGGTGACCACGCGCGAGTTCGACACCGAGTTGCGGCTGATCCGCGTCACCACGCCACTGGGCCTGGATTGGCGCTATGAGTACGATCCCGCCGGCCGTGTCGTCTCGGAGACCGATTACGACGGCAGGACCCTCACCTACACCCACGACTCGGCCGGAAACCTGGTGCGTACGGTCAACGGTGCGGGTCAGGTCACCGAGTACCGCTACGACCAGCTCGGGCAGCTGATCAGCCGCGACTGCGGTGGCGATGTCACCAGCTATCGCTACGATCCGCTCGGCCGGCTGATCGGAGCCACCGAACCCGGCTGCGAGCTGGTCCTTGTCCGCGACGACGACGGCACACTGCTGGCCGAAGTTGTCAACGGACACACCACGAGCTACCACCGCGACGAGTCAGGGCGGGTCGTGCACCGCCGCACACCGTCCGGTGTGGACACGGACTGGACCTACGACAGCGCCGGAAACCCCGCCACGGTAACCGGTTCCGGGTGCCAGGTCGTGCTGCGCTGTGATCCGGACGGCCTGGAGACCGAACGCAGTATCAACGGGTTCATGGTGCTCTCGCACGGCTATGGGGCCGGACGCCGTCTGGACAGGCAGTCGTTTTCCGACGGCGCCGGGTACTCGGTGCGCTACGCGCCGGACGGCAAACTCACCGATCGGACGAACCCGCTTCAGGTGGCGACGACCTACCGCAGGGACCCGGCAGGCCGGATCGTCGAAGCGGGCTCAGCCACCGGCTCCGAGCGGTTCGACTACGACCCGCTGGGCAACGTTGTCGCCGCCCACGCCACGGGATTGTGGGCGGCCAACCCGGAGAACGGTCCTCGCGCCTACACCGCGAACACCGTGGTGGCCGCCGGATCGGTGCGCTACCAGCACGACCGGCAGGGTCGGCAGGTGCGGCGGCAAGTCGTCACGGACACCGGGGCGCTGCTGGTGTGGCAGTACGGCTGGGACAGCCGCGACCGGCTGGTCGCCGTCGACGTTCCGGACGGTTCCCGGTGGCACTACGGCTACGACCCGCTGGGCAGGCGGATCTCGAAGGTCCGGCGGCCGGCAGGCCGGGAGGAGCCGGCCGAGCGGACGGACTTCTTCTGGGACGGACTGAGCCTCGCCGAGCAGGTGCGCGTCGATCCGGCCGGGACCAGGCACATCACGACGTGGGACCGCCATCCCTCAACCGGTGCCCCGCTGCTGCAGGCGGACCGGTTCGGTGCGACGGACCGGCCTGAGCACGTCGCGGTGCACACGGTCGTGACCGACCAGATCGGCACCCCCACCGAACTGCTCGACCCGGCGGGCCGGGTGGCCTGGTCGGCGTTGTCCAGTGTGTGGGGCCGAGTGGTGGCCAGGCCGGGTGCGCGGGCGACGACCCCGCTGCGGTTCCCCGGGCAGTACGCCGACGCCGAGACCGGCCTGCACTACAACGTCTTCCGGTTCTACGACCCCGGCCTCGGCCGCTACCTGAGCCAGGATCCGCAAGGCCTCGGCCCGGCCGCGAACCCGGCGGCGTATGTACCCGACCCGCTGGCCGACACCGATCCGCTCGGCCTTGCCTGTGACAAGAAGTCCGGCGGCGACAAGCCCGCCACCCGCGGCCACGGTGGTGGCGACTCGTCCGTGGGCGCGGGCGCGCACGGTGGGAGTAAGGGCGGCGGTAAGAAGGGTGGCGGCAAGGGAGGCGGGAAGCCCGGTGGTGGTGGAGAGCCCGGCGGCTCAAGGCCGCAGGGCATCCCTGACGAAGCCTGGAAGTCCGCACAGTGGATCAAGGACCACCAGCACAACGGCACCGAGACCACCGGCGACCTGAAGCCGTACAAATGGCAGGGCACCGAGCCCAAGCCAGGAGCCCCGGACGGTTCGACTTACGGCGGCAAGACCTACGCCAACCACCCCGCTACCCCCGGCGGGAAACCCCAACTCCCGACCGGCGTGGACTATCACGAATACGACGTGCACCCGATTCCGAAGTTCAACGAACCGCCAGGCGGTCAAGTACCGAGGCCCGACCGGACTCCGGAATCGGGGGCTCAAGGGGGTCGGCTGGTCTTCGGCAGCGACGGCTCGGTGCATTACTCCGACCACTACGACGGTTTCCAGACGATGCACGGACCTAGGCCGGGCTACAAGCCACCGGCCGGAGACATCCAGCACGGCGGCTACTACACGAACCATCCCCCGGCCCGCCCAGGCACCGGCTTCGACGCCAAGGCGAGCGCGAAGAAACCCTGACGGTGCTATCGCAACTCGACGGCGAGTTGCGGTCTCTTAGAAACTAAGAGACCGCACAAAAGCGCAAAAGTGCGAGGCCGGTGACCGCAACTCGACGGCGACCTGTGTTTGCGATCTGTGCACACGAGTTTGCCGTGTCGCGATGGATGTCCGTTTCGCAAGTCGGCGGCGAGTTGCGACGAGCCACGACCCGCAGAGGCGAAATCCGAGAGTTCTGGGCCTGGCTCCTCGCGCGAGCCCGCGCTGGAAGTTCCTCATGCGACAGCTCATCCAACCTGACCAGCGCTGGACTAGCTCGCCACGAAACCCTTGCCACGTCACGCATCCAGGATCGTCGGCGTGTCGGCACCTGCCAATCACGGTAAGCGACTGTCCTCCTTCGTCTGGCGTATGCGTGAGTGACGCGACAAGCTGTTGCAGGATGCGAGCGGGCGGATTTCGTTGCGGTGGCAGACTTTGTGAATAATCGATGACTACCTTCCGCGATAATGCGTATCACCTGAACGTGTTCCGAATGTACGTTCGAATAGAGGTAGAATAAAGGAGTGCCTAGCGTAACGATCACCCTCCCCGATCCCGCCGATATCCGGCGTGCCGATCCGGCGACGCTGGTCGAGTACGCCCGGGTGATCACCCGGGAGATGAACCGGTACACCGCGCTGCTGGGGCTCGTGGTCACCAAGACCGAGACCGACGGCATCAAGGCGACTCACCAGTACAACTCCGCGGTGCAGTGGCTGATGCATACGACGGGGATGACCGGGCTCGCCGCACTGGCCGGTGCCCTCACCCCCGCGCATGTGGACGTGATCGTGAAAACGATGACGGCCATGCCCGCGACGGTGTCGGAGGAGGATCGGGTGGCGGCGGAGAAGATCCTCATCGGTGTGGCCCGTGCCGCGTCCCCGGTTGAGGTGAAAAAAGCCGGCGACCGGATCCTCGACACCCTCGACCCCGACGGGCCGGAGCCGAAAGATCCGCCGGAGCGACCGAAGCGGGAACTGGCGTTCCAGGAACACCGCGACGGCTCCGCCACACTCAAGGGCAAGCTCGACAACCTCGCCTACGCCCAACTCCGCGCAGCCCTCGACCCACTGGCGAAACCGCACTCGACGAAAGAGGAAGGCCGCGACCCCCGCAGCCAATGGGAACGCCACGCCGACGCCCTCGTCGACCTCGTCCGCCTCGCCATGACGGTGGACGAGATCCCCACCCACGGCGGTGACCGTGTCCATGTGGCGGTCACCGTGGACTTCGAGACGCTGAAGTCCGGGATCGGGACGGCGATGCTCGACTTCGGTGGCGTCATCACGGCGGCGGAAGCACGGATGTTGGCGTGTGACTGCAAGGTAATTCCCGCCGTTCTCGGCATGAATAGTGAGCCGATGGATTTGGGGCGATCGAAGCGATTCATCACCCCCGGGCAACGCTGCCGTCTCGTGATGCGAG
>NZ_JAODNM010000044.1 GCF_025464955.1 Amycolatopsis sp.
TCGACGTCCACAACGACGACCCCAAGCCCTTCGTCTGGACCGCCACTGCCGACGAGATCATCGAGAAGGTCCAGCGCGGACGCGTCGCCCTGAAAGCAGTCACTCAAAACTGAGACACACCACTAGACTCCCCGTCCCCCCTTTCAGCCTGACGCGAGCGCAGTCCACCGCTCAATATTCGATGACATCACTCAACCTTCGGTGACACGGGACAGCCGACCCACAGAAGAGAGCGATGAGCCGCTAAAAGGAGGGTTTCCCTCTCCAGCAAGGCGGCCAACAAGCTCCTCTATCTGGGTTCGGCATCCGGGATCCACGCGCTTGCCTTCCGAGCACCTCCCGTGGGCGTCACGCCGGAACAACCGGCGGGCGTCCTTGTACGACTCTGTCGCCCGATCCGCGGTGAGGGCCGATTCGATCAGCCTCACCAGCACGTTCACCGTTAGCCGCCGGTCGGTTTCGGCAGGTCGGCCGAATCGGGCGACAGAGGTACGTCCAGCAGCTCGGGCGCCCGTAGAGATCGAGGAGGTTGAAGGGATGTAACCGAGCGTCAAGCTCAGGGCAGCCAGCCGGTGCAAGTCGGGTCCGGGGAGACTATGGGTGCCGAGAATGCTATCCGTGCGTCGCGGGCCGTCGGCTTCGACGTGCGGCCCGACGCGCTCGTCACGGTGACCTCGCGCTTCCAGCGGATGGCGTGGAAGTACCGGGCCGTGGCGTACGCGACGACGCTGCGGCACGCCGGCGTGCTCTACCAGACGATGTATCTGGTGGCCACGGCGATAGGCCTGGCGCCCTGCGGCCTGGGCAACGGGGACGCCGACATGTCCGCCCGCGTCCTGGGCCTGGACTACCTCAAGGAGTCCTCCGTGGGGCGATTTCCTGCTCGGCACCCCTGGCCCGGACGCCGGGATCGCCGGCGACCCCGGCGAGGAATGGCACATGGTGAACAGCCCGGAATGGTCGCTTCCCGGAGAAGAGTCATTTGCCCCGTGATAAATGTCAGCGAGCCGTCGGAAACTCTGGTGGATGGCCGGCCGGGCAATATGGATATCGCAGCCGGACGGAAAGGAAAGAAAAGCCGGACGGCGACACATTCGCAGGATTGTCGATTCGGGGTGGACTTCATGGACACCCCGGAGTCAGTCGAAGGGAATGCATAACATGAGCATCAACGACATCAAGAACGGTGACGACGCGGAGAAGGCGTTCGACGGTTTCGACGCGGACGAACTGGAGACCCTCGAGGTCGCCCAGGGTGTGGCGCTGCCGGAGATGGGCGCGTCCAGCGGTTCGATCGGTACCTCGTCGTCCTCGTCGAGCACCTGCTCCGCCTGCTGATGCGGATCGGCCGTACCGGCTGATTCACGCACCAAAGGATGAGCCCGCCCGGCCAGCCGACCGGTCGGGTACATGCTTGCGTGTGTTCGCCTACCTGCCGAAGCTCAGTCCTTGACCGCCACGTGGTAAGCGGAAGCCCACAACACGACCGCGGCGGCCAGGCCCACCACAGCCCGTACGGTCTCACTGGAGAGGCCGACGGCGATGAGGCCGAAGCCGACGACCGCGACGACGGTCAGCAGTACGGCTGCCCCCTTGTACTGCCACTGGTCGTAGAGGCCTGCGAGTGGAAAGAAGTGCAGGCCCACGACCAGCGCGATGCCCGCCGGAATGAACGAGGGGTGTCCCGAGGCGTTGGACACGGCGATCACTGCGAAGATGGCCACGACCTCGATGACGTTGACGATGCCGACCCCGCGCGCCCAGTTGTCCGGCAGGCTCACCATGCGGGGCGAGGGCGCGGCGCCCTTGCGATAGGCGAGGACGATCGCCGCCACGGTGAGCGTCCCGGCCGCGATCTCGACGGCCAGGGCGGCGGTCGACGACGCCATGCCCGATGCGCCGGCGAAGGCCCATACCAGGGCGAAAACGGAGAGTACGAGGGTGCCTCGGCGGCGCAGGTTCCGGGTGAGCGCGGCACACTCGGCGTCCGCTGTCGAAGGACTCGACGGGGTTGATGGCGTCGTAGGCGTCATTGGCGGAGAGTACAGCGATCACCCCGAACGGGTGGCTGTTTTCGGCCATGTCCCGGCGTGGTGCAGAAGCGGAATATTCAATTCCGAAACTGTGCGGCGCGATGTCACAGGAAAGGTGACGTACATAAG
Source organism: Amycolatopsis sp. (assembly GCF_025464955.1). Classification (GTDB taxonomy): domain Bacteria; phylum Actinomycetota; class Actinomycetes; order Mycobacteriales; family Pseudonocardiaceae; genus Amycolatopsis. The sequence goes on from NZ_JAODNM010000044.1 coordinate 2,163, forward strand.
CGCCCGGCCTTTCGCTCTGTCCTCGGATATTCAGGTCGGCCATATTGGATTCACGTTCTCGATTTCATCCCGGAAGGTGCGAAAGACATGGGGTTTGACACTCCGGAGCGCACTGCTGTGAGGCCGGACTCCGTCGGTTTGACGGGGGTGCTGCGCCTGCCGAAAACTACGTCCGTGCAGGTCAAGCGGCATGGTGGTACTCGTGGAGGACTCCGCCCAGGCGGTCTCGTCGGCGTATGTCGAGGTGGGTGATCTGTTCTTTATCGCTGATCGGTTCGGGTGCCGTGCGCAGGGGTGCTGTTTGTTGCATGGCCTGGTGGGCGCGGTGCTGGTTGTAGAACTGCTCGTACTCGCGCAGGGCGTGCCGCAGGTGGGCCTCGTTGCAGATGAGGGTTCGGTCCAGCAGTTCGTGGCGGCAGGATTGCACCCAGCGTTCCATGATCGAGTTCATCCGTGGCATCTGGACACCAGTGAGCACGGTCTGGATGCCGGCATCGGCGAGGACTTCGTCGATCAGGGGGGTACTTCGCGTCGCGGTCGCGGATCAGGTGCTTCGACTTGACTCCGGCGTCGTCCAGGTCCATGGCCAAGTTCTTGATTGCCTGGGTGACCCAGGACGCGGTTGGATGTGCGGTGGTGCCCAGGATGCGTACGCGGCGGGTGGCGTGTTCGATGGCGGCGAGGACGTAGTGGCGCTGCCCGGTCAGGGTGACGGTCTCGATGAAGTCCATGGCGAGCAGTGCGTCTGCCTGGGAGCGCAGGAAG
>NZ_JAODNM010000079.1 GCF_025464955.1 Amycolatopsis sp.
CTTCTGTGCCGTCCAGGGTATGGGAGGAGTTCACGGCCTTACCCCGGATCACGATCCGCTTCGCCGCCGCCGGGCCGATCTGAGTGACATCATCCAACCACAGTGCCGTGTTCAGATACTGGTAGACAACCTTCACACCCTCGGCTTCTACCTTCGCCGCCAGCACACCGAACAACGCGTCACACTCACTGTAAATCCGCGCCAGTTGACGGGCGATCGCAGCGGCTTCCACCGGATTCGCACGCCGAATCTCGGCGAGCGAGGGGAACTGGATCACTGAGCTGGACACCCCTTTATTCTACCGCGACTCGAACTACTATTCGATACCCTTTCAGGTGATCCGCATTATCGCTGTACGTGATCATTGATTGGACGTGAAGGCCACCTTCACGGCGCATTACGTCGTGAAGGTGGCCTTCACGTCCAACTGCATATCGCGGGTGTCACTCACTGATGCACCAAGCCCGTGACGTCGGTTGCTTAAAGTGAGTAGCGAAGTGCGAACGGCGTTATCCGTGCGTTCACCGCAAGGAAAGCCCTTTCGGCACTCACAAAACGCAGCCACCAGCACAAAGGAGACAGGCCCTCGGATCCGCTCCGCGAACCCGTGGCCGGCCCCAGTCCCTGCTGCAGTAAAGCGGAACCAACCCTCCCGAGCCGTTGTCACTGCCGTTGTCGCGACCCCAGTAGCAGCAAACAGAACACCGCCACCGCGGTGACCACACCGGCGACGAGCAGCATCGGGTCCAGCGTCGGCGAGCTGGTCGTCGTCGCGGCCTGTTGTGCCACCACCTGCGTCGGAGCCCCCGCCGAAGGGACCCCGCCGGTCGTAGCGGTGACCGGGGCCGCGGCGGCGCCGGTCGACGCGGCGGTCGCCGGCGTACTGGTCGCGGGATGCGCGGCGGTGGCATGCGGCTTCGACGTGACGGGCGCGACCGGTGCCTGCTGAACGGGGTGCTGCGCGGGCGTCGCGGCGGCAAGCACGACGACCTGGGCACGCATGTCCGGGTGCACGGTGCAGTAGTACGAGTAGGTGCCCGCCTGGCTGAACGTGTAACTCCAGGTTTGTCCCTGGGACAACTGCGGCCCGCTGATCGCCACCGGCGCGCTCGTGGTGACGACGTTGTGCGGCGCGGTGTCGTGCTGGGTCCAAGTGACGGTGTCGCCGACGTGCACGGTGAGCGACGCCGGGGAGAAGGCGTAGTTCTGCATCGCGACCTGGCTGGTGGCGGCACTGACCGGCGACACGAAGGCCACGCTGGTTAGCGCCCACAAGAACAGCCCGGCCAGCAGGACTCGCAGGAGACGGGTCATCGGGTGAACTCCACGGCGATCTCCAGGTGGATCCGGCGCTTGGCGAGCAAGCTCGCGAGCCGGCCGATCCCCCGCGGTTTGCGTCGGGGCGCGGGCAGCGACCCGGCGGCCCACACCACTACGGACGCGGCGTCGGCGTGGCGGATATCCCCGCGCAGCCGCACTTCCCGCGTCATCCCGCACAGCTCGACCTGCCCGACGATGTCCAAGGCCCGGTTTTCGTCGAGGATGATGTCGCTGCTGGTGAAGGCAATCTCGGCGAAGTCAGCCGCACGCAAGGCCGTGCGACCGGTCAACACCTTGTGCAGCAACGGAACGTTGGTACGCAACGAAACCGCCGTCATGGTAAGCGCAAGCTGGTGGCCGTCCCCTTGCCCGGTCAGGTCGAAGTGCCCGTCGGTCGCGGTCAACCGTCCTCTCAAGACAGGACGGCCCAGTGGCCGGATCGAGAGCTCGACCACACACCGGTCCTCGCGGAGCCGGTAGTCCGCGGCGAGCGGGTACTCCTCCACAGCGGACGGATCGAGGGGCAGAATCTGAGTGTCAGTGGGCATATCGTCTCCAAAGCGGAAAAACGCACCGGACGTGCGGTGGCCCGGGACTCCTCGCCCCGGGCCACCGCGGACGTGCCGACGGGTCAGCAGGTGGCCTGGTTGAGCAGCGGAGTCAGAACCGACTCCAGCCACACGGTGTGGGTCTTGACGTACTGGTCGAGGTTGAGCAGGTCCTGCACCTGCTGCCCCAGTGACGTCTCCAGGTGCGCGCTCTTGATGTGCGCGATGATCGGCGTCAGCGTGTCGCCGAGCAGCGACGTGACCGACCCGTCCGACACCGGCTTGAGCATGTTCTCCACCAGCACGGTGTGCGTCTTGATGTACTGGTCGAGGTTGAGCAGGTCCTGCACCTGCTGGCCCGGTGAGGTTTCCAGGTGCGCGGCCTTGAGGTGGTCGATGAACGGCTGCAGGATCGCCTTGTCGATACAGGTGGTTCCACCGGGTACCGAGCTGGTCGGCGGCATCGACATCGAGCTCGACGAAGTCGGCGGGGTGCTCGAGCTGGACGTCGGCGGCGGGGTCGAGCTCGACGACGTCGGCGGCGGGGTGGTGGACCCGGTCACGGTGATCGTGGCCTTCATGTCCGGGTGGATCGCGCAGTAGTAGGAGTAGCTGCCCGCCATGGTGAAGGTGTGGCTGACGGACTGCCCGGTCTGCATCGTCGAGGTGGTGAACTTCTCCGGGCCGTCGGTGATCACCACGTTGTGCGGGGCCTGGTCGTGGTTGGTCCACGTCACCGTGTCCCCCACCGCGATGGTCAGTGCCGCCGGGGTGAACTTGTACCCGCTCGCGTCGACCGCCACCGTCTTGGCCGCCGAAGCGCCGGCCTGCTGCGCGACCAGGCCCTGGTACAGCGGCATGGCCATCGGGCTTTGCGCCGACAGCGCGGCGAGGCTGACATCGGCGGTCTGCCCGGCAGCGGTCGTCGTCGGCGCGTCACCGCCACGCAGGATCGACAGGCTGAACATCGCCACCGCGAGCGCGATGATCGCCACCCCGATCGGCCAGTTCTTCCGCTTGCCCACCGCCTTAGCCGGTGGGGGCCCTTCGGCCGGCGTGGTGGTGTCGAGGTCGTCCATCAAAGGAATTCCTTTCGGGTAGTACGGTCAACGGCCGGGGCTGGCCGTGACGAGAAAGCTCGCCGCGAGCAGGACCACGATCACGAGCGCGGTCTCAGCGGCGACGGAGTAGACGAACGAGCGGACAACGCCGGCGTCACCGCGCAGCACCACGGCGAAGTCCAGCCGCCGGGACACCCAGCTGCGGCTGCCTTGCGCGATGAGCAGGACAACAGCGAGCACGGACAGCTTCACCAGCAGGATGTGGCCGTAGTCGGTGGTGAACACCCGGCCCACCGAGCCGACGGTCTGCCACGCGAGGGCGACCCCCGCGACGATCACCGCGGACACCGACGCCATCGCCAGCTTCGAGTAACGGGAGACAACCACGGCGAGCTCGTCGGGGTCACGGCGCGAAAGCACGCCGAACAGCAACACCGCGAGACCGCCGATCCAGGCGCAGACTCCGGCCAGGTGCACGAAATCCGCGGTCTGGGTGAGCAGCGGAGTCGAGCTCTCGACGGAGTGCCCGGTCAGCCCGGTCGTCCGCAGCAGGCCGATCGCGATGGCTCCGGCGCCGACCCGCCAGGGTATCGACTCGGCGGCACGGCGTCCGCGCTGCAGCAGGTCGGCGAGGATGACGCCGCCGAGCACCCACAGCAGCGTTTTGGCGAACCAGATCCGGCCGAAGTCGGTGTCGAGAACCTGGCTGATCAGGCTCCAACGGACGAAGTCGCCGACCGGACGCTGTCCCGCCCACGTGCCCTGCAGACCGATTCCCGCTGCGGTGCCGAGGAAACCGACGATCCAGCCGGTGACGATCACACCGCGGGCGCGTCGGCTGTCCCCGCCCGACGGCCACAGCACGGCCAGAAAGAACAGGCCGCCGAGGAACAGCGTCATGCCGAAGTAGTCGGCGCAGCGCGCGATGATGTACACGGCCTTGGCCGAGGTCAGGTCCACGGCTCAGCCCCCGTTCACCGGCAGCGGCAATGCCGACGGCGTTGTCGGTGCTGCCGACGGCGCCGGCACCATTGCCAGTTGCGCGGTGCCGTCGGCGGCCTGGCAGTAGCCGAGAATCGTGGCCAGCAAACCGTTCGGGCCGGTCACCCCGAGCCCGGTCGCCAGTCCGCCGACAAGCGGCAGCCCCGAAACACCGTCGAGAACCGGTTGCACGAGACCGGGTTGGCACTGCGGCAGCGGCGTACCCGGCGGAGGCGGCGGCGGGGTGGACGTCGTCGGCGGACCGGTGGGTGTGGGGTTCCCCGAACCCGGCGAGGTCGAGTCCGCCGGCGGCTGGGTTTGCGCGATGACCCCGCCGACGCCGCCGGGCATCGAAGCCACCGGCACGGTGTTCGGCATTCCCCCCATCGGTGGCATCGGCGGCACCGTGCTCACCGGCGGGATGTCCGAAGGCAGCGACTGCTGTGTTCCAGGGCCCACCGGCGGGCTTCCCCCGGCGATGACCGAAGGCGCGGAAGTCGAGGTGACGCCCGGTTTCAAGCCGAGGCCCGAGGCGTAGCCGACGATCACCACGACCGCGCCGGTCAGGCACGCCGCGATCAGGTGTTCACGCCGCAGGGAAAGGCCTACCGAAACGGGCACGGGCGTTCCTCCGGTAATGGTTGTCGCCCCCTGTTCGGCGTTTTCGAATTCGCGGGTCGGCCGTATCGCGGGAATACGGAGGCCTCGCGGGAACCGACGAGCGGCGGGGACCGTTGGGCTGGAATAACGGTGTGGTGATGGGGCAGAAGAAAACCAGAACGCGTGTTTCGTGGCGTGATCGTCACATGAAGGACAAGTAAAGTCGGATCGAGTTCGGTGACCCACGCCGGTGAAGTCCCCGGCACCCCAGACCCGCGTTCACTCGATCGTGTGGCCCCTCAGGGCTTGCCAGACCACTTCCAGGTCCACTTTGTCCGGGTTACCCGCGCGTTCGGGAAAGTGCGGTGAGAACTGTTTAACGCAGCTGTTTCGTTTGACGGGCTTGCGCGCCGAGAAGTGGGCGATAACGTCGCCGACGGCCACCCCCTGCCGCGATACCGAAAAACTCACTGTTTTCGAGCACTCCCTGAGGAACGACATGCGACTCACGAGGAACAAGGCCCTGACCACAGGTGCCGCGGTGCTGTTGTCCGCACTGTTTCTGCTCACCGACGCGCCGGCCGCCAGCGCGCACAGCGTGTTGATGTCGAGCATCCCGGCGAAAGATTCCGCACTGGTTGTCGCCCCGGCGCAGGTTGTGCTGGAGTTCAACGAACCGTTGAGCCGCGGCTTCACCGAGCTGTCCGTGATCGGCCCCGACGGGAAGTCCCACTGGGAGACCGGCGCGGCCACCATCACCGGCGACAAACTCGGCAACGGCCTCCGGCCGCTGGGCCCGGCCGGGCAGTACACGATGAACTATCACGTCATTTCCGCGGACGGCCACCCCGTGTCCGGGTCGGTGCCGTTCACTCTCACCGTCGCCGGCCCGAAGACGGCCACCCCGTTGCCGGCTTCCGCCGTCCCACCGAGTTCCGCGGGTCCCTTCGTCGCCGAGGTGGCCGCTCCGGCAACCACCGACAGCGCGGCCGCGAGCGGCACTGTCCCACTGTGGCCCTGGATCCTCGGCGCGGTGGTCCTGCTCGCGGCCGGCGTGCTGATCGCCCGGCGCATCGGCCGAGGTCCCACCACGAAGGACGGCTGAGCAGCGTCAGCCTCCCTCGTCGCCGTGGCCACCACCGCGGCCTTCTCCCTTGGGGATGTGCTTTTTGGCGTTCTTCCCCGGTTTTACCCAGATACCTGGCGCCGGTGCCGGTGCCGGTGCGATCCCTGCCGGTTCAGCACCGCTTTGTGTCTGCGGCAGGCCTGCCACCGGATTCGGTGCGGATGAGGACGGCGACTGGGGCGCGACCGGGCTTGGCGGGGAGGATACGGTCGGGGGTGGCGACGACGCCGGATTCCCTTGCACGGCAGTGGGAAGACCGAAGACACACACCGCCGCGATCACCGCCGCGCCGGCCGCCAGCGTCCCGACCAGAACTCCGCGGTGTCCTCGCGGGACAGGTCTGGCCACGATCGTCGTCGGCGCGTCGACGGGTGAAGGCGCTTCCTCGTCCGCGCTGAGGGTCTGGCGCACGACCGCGGCGGTCGGGCGCTGCGCGGGGACTCGGGCTGTCATCTGGCGTAGCAGCCGGGCCAATGCCGGCGGCAGGTCCTGCGGTAGCCGCGGCTGCCGGGTCAGGCGCGCGATCGCGCATTCCGCCATGGTGCCGGTGTACTCGCGGACGCCGGTCAGGCATTCCAGCAGGATCAGGCCGAGCGAGTAGATATCGGCCGGAGACCCGACGAGGTCGCCGAGCACCTGCTCAGGTGCCATGTACGCGGCCGTGCCGACGATGGCCCCGGTCGCGGTCACCCTGGTCGCGTCCACCGACTGCGCGATGCCGAAATCGCTGATCACCGGCCCGTCGTCGCCGAGGAGGATGTTGGCGGGCTTGAGATCCCGGTGGGTCACCCCGCGCGCGTGCACGTACGCCAACGCGTCGCTCAGCTGCGTCGTCAACGCGGTCACGTCACCCGGTGGCAGCGGCCCCGAGCGCAGCCGGTCGGCGAGGTTCTGCCCGTCGACCAGCCGCATCACCAGGAAGGTGTGGCCGTCCTCGTCACCGGTGTCGAACAGCGGAACCACCCCGGGGTGGTCCAGCCTGCCCATGACCGCGACTTCGTGCAGCCGTCGCCGCTGTTCGACCGGCACCACGTCCCGGTGGAACACCTTGATCGCGACCTCGCGGTCGAGGCTGTGGTCGTAGGCCCGGTAGACCCGCGCCGTGCCACCTGAACCGATCAGCCTGCCGAGCTCGTAGCGGCGGCTGACCAGGGCGGACAAGGCGTCGTCCTCGTCATCTCCCGCCGGGTTGTCACCCGCCGCGTTGCCCCCCTTGCTGTCGCCCGGGACGTCCATGTCCCAGAGGGCGTACCGGGAACGGGTGGGAGCCTCGGATCCGGCCGAATCCGCACTCAGGTCGTCCATCGTCGGTGGTACCCCGTTCCTCTCGGCAGCGGTCCGAAGCTACCCCGGAATCCAATCGGCGAAACACCCTCGAACGTCGACCGGCCTCGATACCCAGGTTTCACCCAGAAACTCGGACAAGACTCGCTGGTGACGACGGAAGGACCCACCTGTGACCAGCGCGCGACCGGCGAAGCCCCTGGGTGCGACCTGGTGGCTGTGGGCACTGCTCGCGCTCAACGCCGCTTGGTGCACTGACCTGTTCTTCCTCGGCGGCGGCTTCGGCACCCTCGCCGCCCCCGGCGCGCTGCTCACCGGGCTGGGGCGGCTGACCGGGCTGTACGGGGCGCTGGGCCTGGTGGTGCAGCTGGTACTGATCGCCCGGATCCCCTGGCTCGAGCGGAGCCTGGGGATGGATCGCTTGACGCTGTGGCACCGCTGGAGCGGGTTCTGGGTGCTGTGGCTGCTCCTGGCGCACGTCACGTTCATCACGCTCGGTTACGCCGGTCAGGACCACAGCCCGGTACTCGGTGAAATCGGGACCCTGCTCTTCGACACCCAAGACGTGCTGAAATCCGCCGTAGCGATGGTGCTGCTCATCGTAGTAGCCGTGACGTCAGCGCGCTCGGCACGGCGGAAGATGCGCTACGAGTCGTGGCACTTCGCGCACCTCTACGCCTATCTGGCCGTGCTGCTCGGATTCCTGCACCAGGTCACCGTCGGACGCGACTTCATCGGCTCCCCGGTCGGCCGCGTGTACTGGTGGGGCTTGTACGGCACCGCACTCGCCGCGGTGCTGGCGTTCCGGCTGATCCTGCCGGTGAGCCGCGGACTGCGGCACAACCTGCGCGTCACCTCGGTGGTCCGCGAAAGCCACGACGTCGTGTCGATCCACGTCAGCGGACGTCAGCTGGACACGCTGCCCGCGCGGTCCGGGCAGTTCTTCCTGTGGCGGTTCCTCACCAAGGACCAGTGGTGGCAGGCACATCCGTACTCGCTCTCGGCGATGCCCGACGGGCGATCGCTGCGCATCACCGTCAAGGCCCTCGGTGACGGAAGTGCCGCGCTGCACGGAATCCATCCCGGGACTCGAGTGTTCGCCGAGGGTCCCTACGGGGCGTTCACCACCCGGAAACGCACGAAACGCGGAGTCCTGCTGATCGGCGGCGGAGTGGGTGTGACACCTGTGCGCGCGTTACTCGAGGAGCTTTCGGCTGCCCGCGACGACGTCGTCGTGGTCTACCGCGTGAGCGACCAGCGCGACGCCGTACTGGTGGACGAACTGCGGGCGCTCGCCCGGCGCAACGGCGCGCGCCTGCACATCGTGGTCGGCCCGTCGACGGCGACCGGGCGGCACGGACCGATCATGGGGCCAGCGCATCTTTCCGCGATGGTGCCGCGCATCCGGCAGCGCGACGTCTTCCTCTGCGGACCGCCGGGAATGACCGCGGCGGTCCAGCGAACCCTGACCCAGCTCGGTGTACCGGCCGGGCAATGCCACACCGAGCGGTTCGCTTTCGCGGCCTGAAAGGAGACTCCGATGCGGCGGGTCGTCATCATCGTCCTGTTCACCATCGCCGGGCTGGTCCCGCTCGTGCGCTATCACCCAGGCGGGTCCAGCCCCACCACGACCGCGGCACACACCTCCGCGTCCCAGCCCACCGGCCCGGTCACCTCGACCACCGCTGCCCCGCCGACGCCGGGTGGCCCCACACCAACGCCCTCCCCCAGCGCCACCGCAACCAAGACCGTCAACGGGTCCACTGTGGACACCGAGTTCGGGCCGTATCAGGTCCAGGTCGTCTTCACCGGCGGCAAGATCACCGACGTGCAGATCATCACCGAACCCGGCGACCGGCACAGCCAGCGCATCGCCGACGCTGCCGCGCCGACCCTGCGGCAGGAAGCCCTCCAGGCGCAGAGCGCCCACGTCGACACCGTGTCCGGAGCCACGGCGACCAGCGACGCCTACGCCCAGTCCCTGCAAGCCGCCATCGACGCCAAGGGCAACTGACGTCGCTTGCCGACAGCGGCCCGGAACGAGCGGCGGGAGCGATGGGGGGCGAACTGCTGTCCCGTGTCAGTGAAAGCCGGGACCTGCCGTTTCACCCATCAGCCCCGGGCAGTCACCTGACTCGCGCGACTTTGTAGGCGATTCCGCCGTCGACCAGGTAGCCCGAACCGACGCAGACGACGTCGTTCAGCCACGCGTACTGCGTCGCCCCGGTTTCGAAGAGCGGGTTGGTCCGGAAGTAGTAGCCGGCTGGGTCGATCCGGTTTCGCTTGACGACTTCGGACAGGTCGGCTCGCGGTTCGGGCGGAATGATCCATCGGCCGCCGTAGGTCATGTGCACAAGTGCGTCGTCGTGCGTGCGCAGGGTCAGTCGCACATCCAGCGTCATCGTCCCGTCGGGGCGGATCAACGCCCAGTCGCCACCGCCCGCCAGCACTTCGCCCCGCAACCCCGGGCCTTCAAACGACCCTCCGGCGGCGCCGAACAGGATCCGTTTGCCGAACGGACCAGTGCCCATGTCCAGTGGTGGCGCCAAATCGACGACGATGTCGAACAGATGCTCCGTCGTGATTTCGCCGACGGGCCGTATCCGCGGGTCCGAGGTCATCGGTTGCCGCCGAACACCGTGCGCCGGACCGCGTCGGTCGAAACTCCCGACTGCGCGCACAGCGACGACAGGTCGAAGAAGAACCGCTCGCCGCTGATCAGGTCGTCCTTGAAGACGAACTGGATGAACACCGGCAGCTCGTCGAGGACGACGTTGTAGTCCGGGGACGTCCGGAAGAACCGGGTCAGCACCTTTGCGTTTTCGGCCGGACCTCGGGCAGCGGCGTCGAAGGCCGGGGTCTCCAGCAGCATGTCCGCGTGCAGGAGCTTCATCGCCGCCGGTACGTCCTGCCTGCTCTTGGCGACCGCAAGCGCTTGCGCCAGGTCCACCATCCGACCGGTGTGCATAACGGCAGTCCTCCGAAGGGTCAGCAGCTGTGGCAAACTAAACGTACGACCGGTCGTATGTTTAGTCAAGTGGCAGGATGACGTGATGAGCGAGCTTGCGGATGCGGCCGTGACGGACCAGCGCCTGGTGCGCGGCGCGCGGACCAGGCGCACGATCCTGCGCCATGCCGTCGACGTCGCGTCGCTGGAAGGGCTCAACGGACTCAGCCTCGGCAGGCTGGCCACCGACCTCGGCCTCAGCAAGAGCGGCGTTCAAACCCTCTTCGGCACCAAGGAGAACTTGCAGATTGCAGCGGCCGAATCCGCACGTGACGCGTTCACCGAGGCCGTGATCCAGCCCGTGCTGACGACTCCTCGCGGCGCAACCCGGCTACGCGCGCTGGTCGAACAATGGATCCGGTACGCCGAAGCGCCACTGTTCCCGGGAGGCTGCTTCTGGGCGGCGAACCTGGCCGACTTCGACAGCCGGCCAGGCGACGTCCGCGATGCGCTCGTCCGCCATCAGCAGGTGTGGCGCGGTCTCATCGCCGCCGAACTCCGCTGCGCCACCGAAGCCGGTGAGATCGCCGACCTCGACGCCGAGCTCGTGGCCTTCCAGATCGACGCGGTACTCATGGCCGCCAACACCGCGTTGCGGCTCGGCGACACGACCGCAGTGGACAAGGTCAACCGCATCGTCGAAGGATTCCTCCACCCATCCTGAATACAGACCGGGAATACACTCCGTGAATACAGACCGGAATACGTGAAACCTGTTCAGGAAATACCCCCGCCGCGGGTGATCTTCCGCGCAAATCCCTCCAGTCGGTAACTCCTGGGCGCCTCCTCACGATGTCACGATCCCATCGGAAAAGTGAGGAGTAGGCCATGCTCCCCCGTATGACGAAGTCCGATCGCCGGATTCAGCTGTTCTGGTGGGCCGCGACAGCCATCTTCGCCGGCGCCGCGGCAGCCAACATCTACCTGGCCACCTCGACCACCGAACCATGGCCATGGGCACTCGCGTCGCTGCTCGCCCTGGCGTCGGCCGGGAGTGGGTGGACGGCTACCAAGTGACGGGCAGTTCGTAGACGCCGTAGACGGATCCGTCGTGTTTGAACGGAATCCGGTCCAGTTCGGTGGCCAGTTTCAAACTGGGAACGCGTTTGTAGAGAGTGCTGTAGACCACCTGGAGTTCGACGCGGGCGAGCGGCTGGCCCAAACACTGGTGCACACCGAAACCGAAGGCGACGTGGCGGCGGGCATCACGTCGCAGGTCGAGGCTGTCCGGGTCTTCGAAAACGGCGGAGTCACGGTTGGCAATGAGCCGTTCCGGGTAACGGTTCGCTACGCTGTGTGATCTTGGGGTCGTGCGGGACGGCATCCGGATGAGAGCGCGGGACCCCTGCTACGAAGTGGTCTTCTCACAGATCAACTTCACAGAGGTCCCGCGTCGATGAGTGTTACATACGCCGCTGTCCTGGAGGTATCCGAGGACAGCGTGCTGTTCTTGTCCGCGCTGCTGCACGGCGAACGGCTGCGTAGGGGTACCCGCGAGGGCACCCGCGCGCTGGGCACCTACACCCAGGCCGTGCTGGTGCTGCGCTGGTTCCTCGACGACACCCGGATGTCGGCCCTGGCAAGGGATAACGGTATCGCGCTGTCTACCGCTTATGGCTACCGCGACGAGGGTATCGCGGTACTTGCGGCCTGCCGGCCGTCGCTGCACGGGGCGCTGCTGGCGGCCAAGGCCGCTGGTCACTCGCATGTGATCGTGGATGGCACGCTGATCCACACCGACCGGATCTCCACACCTGGTCCCACGTCGGGTTTGGATTTGTGGTGGAGCGGCAAGCACCACCATCACGGCGGGAACATCCAGGTCGTCTCCGCTCCGGACGGATGGCCACTGTGGACCTCGGACGTGCGGCCCGGCCGCGAGCACGACACCAGCGCCGCCCGCGCCGATCCCGACCTGCTGGCCCGGATCACCGACTGGATCAGCGACGGCGCCCACGCACTGGCGGACCTGGGCTACGAAGGTGAACCTGAAACGTTCACGATCCCGTTCAAGAAGCCCAAAAACGGGCAACTGACCATCGACCAGCAGGCCTACAACGCCATCCACGGCGCGCTGCGCTGCCTCGGCGAACGCGCCAACTCGTTGCTCAAGACCACCTACAAGGCGCTCCGCCGCTACCGCGGCTGCCCCTGGCGCCTCGGCGACATCGTTGCCGCCGCACTGATCCTGCTCCACCACGAACACGGCCGCACGACGTGACCATCAAAACGATCACGCAACGCCACACGACGTTACGCGGAAAGCCTCAGTGCCGTTCGCAGTTCGCCACTCACGTTAAGCAACCAGCCTCGCGGGCGTGGTGCATCTGTGAGTGACACCCGCGATATGCAGTTGGACGTGAAGGCCACCTTCACGACGTAATTTTCCGTGAAGGTGGCCTTCACGTCCAATCAATGATCACGTGCAGCGATAAGGCGGATCACCTGAAAGGGTATCGAATGGTCGTTCGAATCACGGTAGAATAAAGGGGTGTCCAGCACACTGATCCGGTTTCCCTCGCTTGCCGAGATTCGGCGTGCGAATCCGGTGGAAGCCGCGGAGATCGCTCGCCGACTGGCGCGGATTTACAACGAGTGCGACGCGCTGTTCGGTGTGCTGGCGGCGAAGGTGGAGACCGAGGGTGTGAAGGTCGTCTACCAGTATCTGAACACGGCACTGTGGTTGGATGATGTCACTCAGATCGGCCCGGCGGCGGCGAAGCGGATCGTGATCCGGGGTAAGGCGGTGAACTCCTCCAGTAACCTGGATGGCACGGAGATCCCTGCGATCGCACCGTTGGCCGGTATCGCGGCACGCGCGGGTGAGATCACTCCGGCGCATGTGGATGAGATTGTGGCGACGATGATCAAGATGCCTGCGACGGTGTCTGATCGGGATCGGGCGGGTGCGGAGAAGATCCTGGTCGACCTCGCCCGGCAGGCGACACCTCTCGAGGTCCGCAAGGCCGGTGACCGGTTGTTGAACACGTTCGATCCGGATGGGCCGGAGCCGAAGGATCCGCCGGAGAGACCGCAGCGAGAGCTGGCGTTCCAGGAACACCGCGACGGCACCGCCAGCTTCAAAGGCAAGCTGGACAACCTGGCCTACGCACAGTTGCGGGCAGCCCTCGACCCACTCGCGAAACCGCACTCCACCGAGGAAGGCCGCGACACCCGCAGCCAATGGGAACGCCAGGCCGACGCGCTGGTCGACCTGGTCCGGCTCGCGATGACGTCGAAGAAGATCCCGACTCATGGTGGTGATCGGGTGCATGTGGCGGTCACCTTGGACTTCGAAACACTCAAGTCTGGGATCGGGGTGGCGATGCTCGACTTCGGTGGTGTCATCACGGCCGCCGAGGCGCGGATGTTGGCGTGTGACTGCAAGATCATTCCCGCTGTTCTCGGTATGGATAGCGAGCCGATGGATTTGGGTCGGTCCAAACGCATCATCACCCCCGGGCAACGCTGCCGACTTGTCATGCGTGACCGCGGCTGCGCTTTTCCCGGTTGTAATAAACACGCCAAACATACCGAGGGTCACCACATTGTGTTTTGGGCTAATGGTGGCCAAACCAACTTTGAGAACCTCACCCTCTTATGTGAACGCCACCATAGGTTGGTGCATTGTGGTGGTTGGGAAGTGCGGATGGGCGGTGACGGGAGACCGGACTTCATCCCGCCCGCTTATCTCGATCCGCTTCGAAGACCCAGGCGCAACACCCTACACGCCACATAGAATATCCCGTACCAGGGCTCGTGAGTGCCGCGACCGGATCATCCGGCCGTGACACTGACGAGCCCTGACTGCATTCCCCGGATTTCGCAATTCGCCGCCGACTCGCGAACGGGACCGGGCGCGGCAGCCACCGCGTGACGGGAGTGGCGCTCGGATCCGCACCGCAGTCCCTCGCGGCCCCTGTCCTTGCTTCGGTCGACGGGAGCGGCTGCACGACGGTGACGGCGCTTCCCGAATCACAACTCGCCGTCGACTTGCGAACGCCCGACTACCGCAGTCCTTCTGCAGCAGGACACGCCTCGCCCTGCAGCTACGGACACCAGAAAGTCGGCGCGCACTACGACTACACCCACAGCAACACGGGGAGCGAGGGGCTCAGCTCCGCCGGGCGCTGGAAACGGCGCGTTCGACGGACTCGGCCAGCAGCCGGGTTGAGGCCGGGGCGCCGGGGTTGATCAGGACGTCCACCCCGGCTTCGCGGAGCAAGCCGGCCAGTTCGGCGGCGGTGCACAGTTGCCAGCTCTGCGCACGGACCCGGGCGCGGTGCACGGGCGCGGTCGTCACCAGCAGCGACGGCACGTCGTCGGGCGACGGGGCGATCAGCGGCTCACCTTGCGCGCCGAGCGCCACCGAGAAGGCCGACTCCCGGAGCACGGCCGACAGCCGATCGAAGTCCACTTCGCCGAGCGCCATCAGCCTGAGCGCGGCGTCCAGCGGGTCGGTCGGGGATTCCGGGCCCGACGGTTCGTAAGCCGGGTTCGCTTCGAACCGGCCCACCGTCCCGTCGGCACCGGCCAGCCAGCCGCCGACCACCGCGGCCAGCGGCGGCCCAGCCACCCCTGTCCCGGTAGCGGCCCCTTCGGCGGTTCCAGGTTGCCAGGCCGGGTCGACGAGCAGTACCCACTGGTCCTCAGCCATCCGACTTGATCACTCCCTCAGCCTTGCCCATTTCGTCGAGTTCGGCGATCTCGGCATCCAGTTCCGCCATCGCTTCCTTTTCCATCGCCACATACCCGCGGACCGCCGCCGCCACCCGCCATCTGGCCAGCCAACCCAGGTTGACCACGGTGAGCCGTCGGCGGCGGAAGACGCGCAACACTGCCATAGTCACCTCGGCACGCTGCTCGAAGGTGCCGTTTCGGCCGATCTCGTCGCCGTCCCACCCCTGGGCGATGCCGCGGATGGCTTCGGCGAAGACGTCCCCGGCAAGCGATCCGGCCAGGCCTGCCTTGTCGAGGAGGGCCATCGCCTTGGCAGAGAGCCACACCAGCGGGTTTCCGACCGGATGCGGCCCGTTGCCCGCGACGACTTCGGCCTTCCCCGGCGGCTCGGTCACCTGCTCGTCCAAGCCGATGAGCCACCGGTCCCCCTGGGCCTCGCGGAAGACCACCTTGAACCGGGTGCCCGGTGGGAAAGCGACCTCACCCGCACCGGTCCCGGAGACCCGCCACACTTCACGGCCGGAGCCGGAGTTGATCAGGAACCGGATCTGCCCCGGCTGGTTATGGGCGATCGACGCGCTGGTGAACTCTTGCTCCTGCACAACGGTTCCCGGCTCATACCTCGCCGCGGCAACCTGTGCCGCGGCGGTGTCCGGCAGATCGATGGTCCGCGTGATACCACCCTGATACACCGGCAGCCGGTTCATCCCGGAGGTGATCAACCGGATCAGCGGCTCATACTGCCCCACGGCCGCCTCGTCGCCGGACCGGAGCGCGGCGTTGATCGGCCCGAGGAACTCCGGTCGGGCCGACGCCGCGACACTGACCAGATCCTCCTCAGCACTCACCGGCCCCTGGATCAAGTCCTCCTCGACCGCACGCCGCACAAGATCCGCTCCGCGACCGTAGTCCGAATACCCGGAACGGAACTGCGCCCGGTCCGCCTCCGAACTGCGGAGACGCGGACTGTCAACGGTATCCTGCCGTTGCCGGCCGTCCAGATGTCCGGAAAGGACTCGCCGACGGTCGGCGAACTCGCCGGGGCCGTGGAAAATGGTGTCGATCAGGCCTTGCGCCTCGAGCTCGTCCATCTTGTCGGCGATCTTCCCGGCATACTCGATGGAGTTGGCGGTGTCGGTGGCCGCGCGGTCCAGGACATCGAACAGCGCCCCGGCGGAAAGCCGCGGATCCACGTCCTTGCTCAGGAAGGTGCCGACGACCCCATACAGATCGAGCGCGGTCAACGCCTGCCGGTAGCCGTCCAGGCTCGCCCCGTTCGTCGCCAGTGCCCTGGTGATCTCGCTGGTCAAGACCTCGATCGCCGCGGGTCGAGTGCGGTACTCCTCGAAGATTTCGGCGACCGCGGCAGGATCGACCGACGCGACATCGGGTTCCGGGCGCGCCGGCGCCCTGAGCGTGATGACCTCCAGTTCGCCGTTCTCGTCGGCTGGTTGATGCTGCTGAGCTGGATCGCCTGAGGAGTCCCAACCCTGGCCGAAGTCCAGCAGGTCCATCCCGAGGTCGTCACCCAGGTCGTCCAGTGCCAGGTCGTCGAGTGGAACGTCAAGACCGAGGGCGTTGCCCGCCGCGGGAACGTCGCCGGTGCCGAGGAACTCGTCGGAAACCTGCGCCGGTTCCGCCTCGGCGAACCGGAAGTTCGTCGACATCGGCTCCGGCAGCGTACCCAGTCCTTGCGCACGTTTTTCCAGCACGTAAAGGTTTCTGGGCTTGAGCGCCGCGCCCTTCTGCTTGTAACCGGCGGTCATCAGCCCGTCGTCGGAGTGGACACGTGAGCCACCGCGGGCGATCCGCTCGGCGTGAGCCTGCGTGCGGGTCGCTTTGGCCGTACGTGCTTTCCCGCCCTGCGCCAAGGCGCTCGCGACATCGGCGTATTCGTCGTCAAGCCCGAGCAGGTGCCCGACCTCGTGGGCGAGGGTGACCTCCTGCGCGCCGATCCACCACATCCCCTGGTCGGAGCGCCGGACGCCGGCGGACCCGTCGACGAGGATCGAGTGGTGGGCTTCGGCCGCGGAACCGACGAACTGTACGGTCACGTGCAGTTGGTCCCCGGACGGGAGCCGGTAACCCGGATTGAAGAACTGGTCGACGCCGAGCTTCGCGCGGACCCGCAGGTCGGCGATCTGCTGCCCGGACACCGCCGAGGCCGTGACCAGCGCGTCCGGGTTCGGCCGGGTGTCGAGATACAGGCGGACCGTGTAGTCCTGAACCCCGACACCGTTGACGGTGAACCGGCGCAGGTCGTAACCGAACGACCCGTCGAGCCGCCCGAGATAACGACTGTCCTTGGAATCGTCCTCGGGGTGTTTCACCCGCTGGGCGGCCGGAAAGTCCTCCTTCACGGGATGGCGGAGGACGTCGTTGGTCTCGCTGGCGACGACCGAGGCGGGCGCCTCCCGGCGGGCGACCCGGATGTCCTCCTCACGCACCGGGTCGAGCGGCTCCGACCATTCGGCAGTAGCCGCTTCGCTGGTGCGCCAGGACTCGTCGTCAAGGATCGATCGCGGCTCGGGGTGTCGAGCGCCACGAGACACGTCGGCCAGTGCCCGGGAAGCCTTGGTCTGCACGGCTTCGGCCGCTTTGAGCGCCGCCCGCGCGGACTGCGCACGCGCGTCACCCGGCGCAGGCTCACTCTGTGCGGCCCGAACGTCCGCCCGCGCTGAGGCCACCGCGGCGCGCGCGTTCGCCAGCTCACGCTCGGCTTCGCTCTCCTCAGCGGAGGTGGCCTGCCGGTCGCCCTGTTCCTCGACTGGCACGGCCGGCGGACGCTCCGACTGGTCTGGCGGCTGCGCACGACGAGGGCCGAGGACCGGAGTGGACGGTGGCGTCATTTCGTCGTCACTCGAGGCACCGTCGTCGACGGTGTTCCAGTAGCCGCCGTCCTCCACGTAGGTGACCGCGTTCCGAGCGGCCGAGCCCGACGCCCCTTCGGTCACCATGAACATCCCAGTGGTGGGCGCGTGCACCCGGCTCGGGCCGCCGAACTCGCGCAACGCCTCGGCGAATTTCACCGCCACGCCGCCGTCCTCGGTGAACTTACCCGCGCTGCACACCAGCAGGGTCACCGAGGACCGCTCCCCCGCGGACCTGAACTCGTCGGTCCGCGCCACGATCCGAGCCAGCGTCCCGCCGTCGACCATCTTCGTCCGGCCGTCCCGCAAGACCACCTCGACGCTGTCCGGCACCCCTGGCGCGTTGACGTAGAAGGTCCCGCCGGTGGTCGCGTCGGCGCTCCACGGGGCGACCTCACGCGTGTACTGCCTGTTCGCCAGTGCTTGCCTGACGCCGGACTGCCCCGCGACGCCGGAGGCGAACCCGTAAGTGTCGGTGTTGCGCGGGGCAGCGGTCCACGCACCGACGTTGCGGACGCTGTTCGCCGCGGTCAGGAACGAAACACCGACGACCCGCCCTTCGGCGTCGAGCATCGAGTGGTGCTGCACCTCGAGCCCGGCGTCGTGGCTGTAAAGGTCCGAAGTAGACGGTTCGGGCCCGGCCGCCAAATGCGTGAATCCGGTGGACGTACCGAGGTCCGCCTTGCCGAACATCGCCAGCAGGAACTCCGACAGATGCTGAGCAGACCCCTCAGGTTCGACGTCACCACCCTCTTCATGCAACCGAAGCGCCACCGCGAACCGGATATCCCCCGTCAGCTTCAGCTGAAGCTCGAACTCGGCGCTCCCGGCCGTGGGCAAGCCGTGCCGCGGCCGGACGATGTCCTCCGCCCGGCGTAGGAGATCCTCACCGTTCTCCAGCGCAGGCACCACCCGCCGAGCCACGGCAACGTAGTCCGCCCACGGGAAGTCGGTCACCAGATGGTCGGGCAGTGACACGCTGACAGTCACGTCGGCCGCATCCGAAGACGACTGGTGGATCATCGCCCGCGCGTCGATCCGGGCGCCAGGCGGCGACAACAGGGCGAGCCGGGCGGAGGTCTCCTCGAACAGACGCGTCCGCGTCGCATCCGCGAGCGCACCCTGACCCGCGACCCGGGCGATGGGCAGCGGCACCCGGTCCGACGAGCGCTCGATCGCCGACTCCGCCAGCCATCGAGCTAAAATGTCCACTTCGGACACATTGTGGATCGATTCCCCGGTCGGCGAAATAGTCAGTACCTCGGGCATGGCCTCGCCGGCGACCCGCCACGGTCCCGGCTCATCCGGCCGGAGCAGCCTGATCGGACGAAGTACCTCGTCCGCCACCCACTCGGCCTTTCCGGTGACGGTATAGAGATCGCGAGCCATGGCGGGCAGCTCCACCGGCACCCACCGGCCAGCCTGGTGGTCGAACTTCCGGTCCACCACATGGTTGATGGAGCCGGCGATAGTGCGGTCCGCCCACGTCACCAGAGCAGACCAGATCACCTCCGGCCGTTCATGCCTGCCCACCTCAGCCGCGACGTCGGTCAACCGAAGACCACCCGGAACTGCGCCCGGCTTCTTCACCGCGGCCGCCAACTTGATCGCCAGGTCCCGCGTGAGCCACCGGGTGCCCGCCCGGTCGGCGATACTGATCTGTTCGCCGGGCTTCGGGGTGGCCGGCACGTCCGTCCTGCCCAGTGAGGCCACCAGCTCCTCGACAACCGTCGTGTCGCTTTCGTCCTCGCGCGCGGCCGTCAGTACCAATCCGGCGGTGGGTTCGAACGGGGTACCGAGCCCCTGTGAATGCTTTTCGAGCTGGTAGATGTTCCTCGGCTTGAGTTTGGCCGTCGCCCGGTCGGTACGGCCGGTCATCAGGGCGTTGTCCTCGTGCAGGCGCGAGTCGTTCCGGGTGATCCGGTCGGCGTGGGCCCGGGTGCGCACCGCGTCTTCGGGCAAGGTCCGCCCGAGGTTGGTGAACGCGGTTTTCGGGTCGGCGTACTCGTCGTTGAGCCCGAGTAGGTGCCCGATCTCGTGGGCGAAGGTGTCCTCCGGGGCGCCGATCCACCACATCCCGGTGTTCGAACGCGCGTAGCCGGCAGAGTCGTCGAGTTTGACCGAATGGTGCGCTTCGGCGGCGGAGGAGACGAACTGCAGCGTCACGTGCAGTTGGTCCCCGGACGGAAGCCGGTACCCGGGGTTGTAGAACCGGTCGACAGCGATTTTCGCGTCGGCCCGGACCCGGAATTCCCGAGGGGCGGAGACCGTCGCAGGAACATCGAGGTATAGCCGGACGGTGTAGTCCTTCACCCCGACCCCGCCGACCGTGAACCGGCGCAGGTCGTAGGAGAAGTTCGCCCCGTACTTGTGGAGCTTCCTCGGCCGCGGATCCCACGCCCGGGGTGTCCGCCAGACGGACGTGACCTCGCTGGAGACGACCGAGTACGGCGCGTTCAGCCGGGCTTCCTGGATATCCCGTTCGCTCACCGGGTTGCGCGGGTTCGACCAGTCCGCTGTATCGGCCTCGCTGTTCAGCCAAGACTCGTCGTCGAGGATCGAAGTCGGCACCGGATGCCCGACGCCCGGCGAAACGTCCGCCAGCAGCCGGGATGCCTTGGTCTGCACGGCTTCCGCCGCCGCCATGGCCACGCGAGCGGCGTCGACGCGTGTGCTGTCGGCCGGCAGCACGGCCGACGCCGTCCGCAGCTCGTTCCGGGCGTCCTTGACCGTCGCGCGGGCGCCCGCGAGGTCGCGCTCGGCCTGGCCCAGCGCCGCCCTGGCGGCCTTCGAGTACTTCTGGTCGGCGAGTCGGAAAGCCGACCAAGCGGTGTCGTGTGTCTTCCGCAACGCGGTCAAGTCGCCGGACGGCCCGAGGAAGAGCGCTTTTCGAGCGCCCACCAGAGCGGTGCGGGCAGCGACCAGGGTGTCCCGGGCGTTTCGCAGCTGCCGGCTGTTCGCCGGCAGATCGCCGTAGTCTCCGGTCGGCACGGCCGGCAACCGGCCGCGGTCGGGCAAGCTGGCGTCGCCGGAGGTGATCCGTACCGTCGCGCCGGGCGGCGCGGCTTTGTCGACGACCCATCGAGTCTGGAAGGGCGCCTGTTTCACCACCTTGGCGCCGACGCGATCGGTCAGGTGTTCCGCGACCATGTCGGCGCCCCATTGCGCGTCCTTGACCGTCCTCGCCGTGCTGGTGATCATCACCCGCGGATTCGCCAGCCCGCGCTCCGCCGCGGGCGCCCACTTCGTGAGGTGTTTGGCGATGGGTACCAGCTTTGTCACTATCTGCTTGAGCTTGGCGTGGGTCAGTTCGGGATCTGTCCCCACGTTGATCGTCAGTAGCTCCGTACCGCCGGACGGACCCGCCTCCGGGCCTGCGCTGTTGGCGGATTGGTCGGGGCTCGGCTGCGAGTCCGGGTTCGCGCTCACCGCGTCGGGGTGGGTGATCCAGTGCACGACAGTCGGCCAGTGCCGGTCGAGGATGCTGTTCAGCGCGGGGGTGTAGTCCCCGGTGCCCGCCAAGATCGTCGGGACGTCGGAGCCCACGATCGGCACCCTGGTCGGCCGGTCCGCCAGGCCGCTGAGCGCTTCCGGGATCGCCCGTGAATCGGTCAGCTTCGTCACCAGCACCACAAGCTTGGCGAGGTCACGGTTTCCCGCACTGCTGAAGTACAGCTTGTCGGCGTCCACCGCCATCCTGCCTCGAACAGTGCCGATCGACCCGGTGATCTGCTCACGCAAACGCTGGGACAGCCCTAGTTTTTCGGACGCGTTGTCGACAAAGTCCAGGAATTGGCGCAGGGTGATGGACTTGTCGACCTCGGACGGATCGACCAGACCCCTGTTGGCGCCGGCCTGCGCTGCTTTGTCGGGCCGGAAATGAAGGTTGTCGATCTCCCCGTAGTTGTGCCAGCCGAGCTGATCGTTGAAGTCCCTCTTGTTCTTCGTCAGCCGTTCCTGCAGGAACCCCTGCAGGAACTCCGGATCGTGCCGAGCGTGGGCCAGCAGCGTAGCCAAGGAGTTTTCGATCGTCAGATGATCGTTCGGCTGCAGCACACCCGACACGGACACCGGGGCCGGGGCATTGTAGGACCGGTGCGCGAACGAGATCCCCGACTTGTCGAACTCCATCGTCATCGGTGGCGAGCCGTCGATCCGCCCGGTCAGTTCGCCGCCGTTCCGGTCGGCGACAGTAGCCGTGTCCACCTGGACCAGAACCGCATTCCTGACAAAGGCACGCCATTCCTTCTGGTCGAGCCGGACGGTCCCACCGTCAAATTTCTTGAATTCTACGGAGCCACCATCACGATGCAAGATGCCGAAGGAGTCCTGATACTTGACCTGCAGCCGACCTTCACTTCTCAGCTTTTCCGCGAATTCTTGAGCTCGCGCCTGCTGTTCGGTCTGTTTCGCGGGGACCACCACGTAGCCCTGTTCGTCGGCATCGGCGGAGTCCACCTCCGTCCAGTCCGCGGGGTCAAAGGAATCCTTCGAGCGCAAGGAATCCAACGAGTCCGACAAGTTCGACGACGCCGCCAGGCCGGGGTCGCCGGGCAGCATCGACGTGATCGTCACAGTTGGGTCAGTCGACTCGACGACCTTCAGACGGGACGCCGTGTCGTACTGGTCAGCATGCCCGACAGTCAAGTCGTCGAGCCGCTGGTCCACCTCCGCACCAAAGTGGTAACGCGCCTCCTCGGCAAGATCCCGCGGACCGGTGAAGTGGACGACGGGCGGCGACACGCCATCCTGCTCACGCTCAAGCACCGACTCCGCGAACCATGAAGCGAACTGCCCGACATCATGCTCATTGGCCACCGACCCACCGTCATCGAACAACACCCGCATCGCGTCCGGTGCGAGTTCGACGGCGGAGTCACGCGCCGGTCCCGAACTGCCCGGCTCGTTCATCCTGATCGGGCGACGCACCTGGTCATCGGCCCAGTCACCCTTGCCGATGACCGTGTACAGCGCGCGAGCCGCCGGCGGCAAGTCCACCGGCACCCACTGACCCGAGTGTGCGTCGAACTCGCGGTCCACCACCCAGCGCACCTTCGGCGCGATGTCGTCCCGGCCCGCCAGTTTGGTCAGGATCGCCGGCCACAGGATGTCCGGCCGTTCGTGGACGCCCACCGCCGGCGCCACGGCGGTCAGCGGCAACGCACCGCCGGACTCCCGACCCTCGACGGCGGTGACCAGCATGTCCGCCAGGGAGTTGGCCAGCTCGACCGTACTTCCCCGATCCGACAGCGGGATCCGGTCGTCACCGGTAGGCCGGGCGGGCTCGGCGTACCGGTGGCCGTCGGACATCGCTTGGACGAGCTCGTCGACCACGTGGCCGGTCTCGGCCGAGTCGCCGAACGTCGCCCAGTGGCCGCCGTCGGTGACCGTCGTGAAACCGCCGCGGAGCCCGAGGGCCTGGCCCATCATCGGCCGTTTCCCGGTCTCCAGGTTGTCCCCGGTGAACGCCGCGGGCTTGGTGGGAGCGTGGACCGTCGACGGTCCACCGAGGTTGGCCAGTGCCTGCTGGAAGTCGTGGGCGAGCCCGCCGGGTTCGGTGAGCCTGCCTGTCCAGCAGGCGATCAGCGTCGCCGAAGGCCGATCCTGGGCACCTGCCAGTGCGAACTGTTCGGAGGCCGTCACGATCCGGGCCAGTGTCCCGCCGTCGATCCGTACCGTCCGCTCGGCCGGCCCCTGGCCCAGCAGGTTCACCGTGACCGAGGTCGGGCTCCCGTGGGTCATCACGAAGAACGTCCCGCCGCGGCCCTTGTCTGCGGCCCACGGCGCCTGGGTGTTGTGCGACCACTGACCGAACGGACGGCCGCCCATGAACTGGGCCTTCCGCGTGCGGCTCATCTCGTCGAGGCGAGGACCGAGGACATCGTTGGTCACGCCCTTTTCCAGCAGCCCGGTCTCGCCCGTGTCCTGCGACGCCCACCGCTGTTCGATGTCGGCCGTGTCCGACGGCAGGAACGTCACGCCGATGACGTTGCCCTCGTGGTCGGTCAAGCTGCGGGAAACGAGGTCCGACTGGCCGAAGGAGTACAGCTCACCGGTTTCCCAGTCGGTACCGTGGAAAACCCCCGCGTCTGCGGCGGTGTTCGCAGTGTTTCCGGCGTTCTCGGTCATATATACGGACGGGTCGAACTCGTCGTCCGAATTGTCGTCGACCTGGACGAACACGTTGTCGCGGTTCTGCTGCCGCGTGCCGGAATTGACGTCGGCGACCCGCTGGTCGACGTCGACCTTGGCGTCCCACCACTTCTGCCGGGCGGCGTCGGCGTCCCGCCGGGCGTCGGCCAGGGTGGTCAAGGCGGCCGCACGCCGGTCAGCCAGGTCCCCGATCTTCGCCGCGGCGACGTCTTGGGCGGTTCGCAGTGTCCCTTGGGCCACGTCGAGCCGCTGCCGCTGCGCCTCCAGGTCTGCCAGCGTGTTCTCGAGAGTGCCGAGGTGCCCGGTCGCGGGCGGCAGCGCACGCAGCTGGTCGCGTTGCGCGACCGAGCCGTCGAGGACCGTGTCAATACGCGCGGCCCTGTCCTGGGCGTCGGAACGCTCGCGCGCCAACGCGGCCTGCCGGCCGAGTGCGTTCTCGAGCTCGGTGTTGGCCTGCCGGAGGACCTGCATCACCGTGGCGTGGTCGGCCGAAGCCGGATCGGCCGCCCCCGCGAGGGTCAGGGCCTGGTCGGCGCGGAATTGCAGGTCCGCGACCTGCGCGCTGCCCGTGCGCAGTTTCACGCCCGTGTCACGGACGACGTCCTTCGCCGAGGCGAGCGCCTGGCGGAATTCCTGTTTGACTCCCTGGATCCGGGTGTCGAGCACCCCCATGGCCTTGGTCGAGGTGTCCAGGCCGGTTGTCACCTGAGTGTGTTCCTGCGTCGCGACCGGCTGCTCGAGCCAGAGGTCGTCAGCCGCGCGCTGGGCCTTGTCCGTCGCTTCTTCGGCCCCGCGCCAGGTGTCCGCAGTGGACTTCACCTCGTCTTGGGCGCTGGTCAGGGCAGCGGGCAGCGGTCCATTGCCGAGCACGGTTTCCAGGTCGGCGTCGGAGACGCGGATCCGCACCGAGTCGGGCACGGTCAGCTCGACCACCGCGGTTTTCCCGCCGGCGAGGTCGGCCACCACCCGGTACTCGACGTCAAAACCGACCAAACCGCTGCGCCCCTTGGCCTTCAGCGTACTTCCGTGGCTGCCGGAGGTCCCGGCCGACGAGCCGCGCGAAGTGTCGGTATTGGCGCGGACCTCGACCCCGCTGAGGTAAGGCTCGTTCTTGTGACTGTCGGTCAGGGCGAACGTACCGAGATTGACACCGGTGTCCGCGATCAGCGTGTCCTTGCTGTCGGTCGACGTGCTGGTGCCGGAGCTTTCCGCCCGGTTGAGGTCGATCCCGTCGCTGAGCCCGGCGAGCTTCGGATTGGCCATCCGGGCGTAGACCTTGAGCCCCGCGTGCTGGCTGACCAGCACGCTGGCCTCGTGCAACCCGGGCACGTCGAGCGAGCCGTCCACCATGCCGGGGAGGTTGGCCTGCACCACGTCGGTGTTGAGCGAGGACCACAGCGTGTTCTTGGCACCGGTGCCCGAGCCGACGATGCCTTCGTTCGCCCCGGCCGCTTTCAGCGCCCGCACGGCCGCGTCACGAAGTGCGCCGACGCCGCGGACTCCTTCGGCAGAAGCCGAGGACGGCAGCGGGCGGCCCTCCGACTGCCACGCCTGCAGGCTGGCGGCCGTGCCCTCGGCGGGGGTGAGCAGCTTGTCCGTCGGGTTGTGCACGCTGCCCGGGGCCTGCCGGCCGCCTACGGCGATCTTTTCGTTGTCCGCCGGTGTCCTGACCACCATCGTGCCATCGACCGAGGTGATCGGGGGAAGCGTCATGCCCCCCTTCTCCACGACGAGCTCGAACTGCACCTTCGCCTTGAAGCGGACGGCGGGGCCATCGGCCAGCCGCGTCTGTTCGGCGGTTTCGCTGGACGTCTTCGAGCTGGAATCGGAGTGGGACTTCGTGACCCCCGTGGAGAAAAAACCGCCCGCCGAGCCGGTGACGTTCGGGTCGTTGATCACACCCCGGGCGTGAACGCGTAAGCCGACACCGTAGGACGTTCCGGTTCCCGCCGACTCCGTGGCGGCTGTCGAGCGGGTAAGGGTGTGGTCCATCGAGATGCCGTCGTTGACCACGTCGGAGAACTCGACTTCGGTGACCTTGGCGTGCAAAGTCACCTGGTAGGTGTCCTTGCCGAGCAAGCCCGGATCGTGCACAAGTAGCGGCACTCCGCCGTCCAGCGCGCTGTCCACCAACGCCTTGACGCTGTCGTCGGAGGTCAAGTCCAGCATCCGCTGGAGGTTGTTCATCGAGTCGTTCAGCACCGACTGCGGCAGCAGCCGGGAGCCGAGCTTGCCGAGCTCGGTGCTCGCGTTGTGCACCAGGCCGGTGAGGTTCGGGGCCTCCTCGACGACACCGAGCCCGAGCGACGACGGCTCGTCAAGGCGGAGCATGGCCGGCGGCGTCATCGTGCCGGGCACCGGGGTGGTGGCCGGGGCGGGCGGCAGCAGGCCGAGCGCGCGGGCCTCGGTCTCGCTCACGCGCACGAACACCGCGCCAGGCATCTTCACGTCCGCGCCGGTGGCCATGCTCGATCCGTTGACCAGGCTCTCCAACCGGGTCTCGGCGACGATCCTCACGTCCGCGTCGAACTGGACCAGGACCGTGCGGCCCGTGGACGGCGTCGAGAGGTTGTGGTCGACTTGGGCCGAGATCTCCCTGGACGCCCCGGAGGTCTTGGACCACGGCCGCCACTTCACCAAGGGGCGGACACCGCCCTGGCCCTTCGCGTGCGCCGCTGCCCGGATCGGGAGGTTGACATACAAGCTGGTGTCGACGGACGTCTGGTGCGACTTGTCGTAGCTCGCCGTCGAGCCCCCGGTCAGGGTGTTCTCGATACCGCCCGCTTCGGCGACGGTCACTAGCTTGGGGGCGCTCAGCGACATGCTCATCCCGAGTGCGCCGACCCGGTCCGCCAGGCGGCGGTCATATTTCAGACCGCCTTCCCGCACTCCGTGGCCGACGAGCTTGTGCAGGTTGGCCTTGATCACCTCAGGGGAGAACAGCGCGTCGACGCGGTTGCGGGACGCGCTGCCCGGCAGGCCGAGCACCCCGTCGCCGCCAGCGGCCCGGGTCAGCTGATCGATCGCCGCGGTGCGCAGGGCCTCGGTGTTGGCGACGGCTTCGACGTGGAGCCACTTCGGCGCCGCCGGCAGCTTCCGGCCGAGCAGCCCCTTGATGGTCGGGACGTTTCCTGCGGCAATGTCCTTCGAGGTCACCGGTTGCGGAGCGAACGCGGCAGGATCGGTCTTCAGCGAGGAACCGTCGTTGACCCACAGGTCGACCTTGCCGGAGATCTTCGGCAGGTCGATCTGGCCGGTGCCGGAAGCGCCCGTCTTCGCGATCGTCGACACCGTCGGCGTGATCCGGAACGGGGACCCCGGGGTCAGCCGCTTCACCCACGGCCGGTTCCGGGTGTAACTGGTGATCTCGACCTCGAACTCGACGTCGTGCGAGAACACCTGGGCATCCGGGCTGCCGGCGTTGGTGGAGCTGCTGGTGACGGTCGGCCCGGCCGCGTTCTTGTGCGTCGTGGTGCCGGTCACCCCGACCGAACCGCCGGGCGACGGGGTCACCCGCACCACGTTTGTGACGACCGGGAGGTACAGCTGGCCCTCTGCCCCTGCCGACCACGACTTCTCAGTCGAGGTTGAGCTGCCCAGCTGCGGACTGACCGTGCTGGCCGCGCGGACACTGTGTCCGTCCGCCTGTCCGAGATGGGTGCCCTCGCCGGTCTTCGCCTTGACGGTGACGCTGAGGAACGTGTCGGTGAACAACCCGGTGCGCTTGAGCTGGACCGAGACCCCAGGCCCGACCAGGCTGTCCATTTTGGACTTCAGCGCGGTCGGCGAGAGTACCGCGGCGATCTTGCGCAGGTTCGCGAGCTGCTCTGCGAACTCACTGCCGTTCTTGGCCGTCCGGGCGGTCTCCGGTGAGGACCTGGTCCACTTCGGCAGGAACTTTTCGAAGCCGGTGAGGTTCTTGAGCGTCTCCTCGACCTGCGACTGGACCTTCGCCGCCGCGGCGAACTCGCCGACCTTGATATTTCCCGCGGCCATCTCCGAAGCCAGGTAAGGCGGCTCAAACCGCTTGCCGACATCGGTGAACCTGTCCGCCGTGCTGTCCGGGACGGCCAGCCCCCGTGCCTTGGCCTCGGGTAGACCCATCCGGATGTAGGAGGTCGCCGGAACGGTGATGACCTCACCGCCGGGCGTGGTCACCTTCACCTCCATCGCGACCTTGTACATCCCGGCCTCGCCCTTGACTTGGATACCGGCCCGGGAGGTGCTGGTACTGCCCGACTGCGAGGTTTCCGTGGTCTTGCGCGCCATCGCCCCGCTGAGCCCGGCATACCCGCCGGGGGCCCCATAACCGAGCGTGATGTTCGCGTCGAAACCCGCCTTGGTCGACGCGCTCTGCCCGCGACCGGCAGTCGAGGTCTCCTGCACCCGGAGGTCCCCGGTGCCCGGAACTCCCACCAGCTCGGCGGACTTGAGTTCCACGTCCATCCGCACCGCGCTGCGGTAACTCCCGTGTGGACTCACCAGATCCGCCGACAGCGCCGGGCCGCCGTTGAACAACTGGCCGAGGTGGGCGCGGATCCCGCTGGGGCTGAGGAACTCCTGCAGCGAGGTCCGGCCCGGCGCGCCGATCTTGGTCACCGATGGGTGCAGCGCCCGGCTCACCGTGTCGAACAGCTTCTTCGGGTCGTCGATGACCACGGCTTCGGCGACCTTGAACTCCACCTTTTCGGCCCAGTCCGCGTCCGGGGTCGGGAGGGTGGCGGGAAGCTTGGGTGGCTTCATCTCGCTGACGTCGCCGGAGATCTGCAGCGAGACGTTGCCGTCCACAATGGACCCGGTCATCCCCCGGCCGTCGGCCGAGGTCACGGTGATCGTGTAGGCCACGTCGACGTCGGCGGTCTTCGAGTTCCCGCCCGAGCGGATTGCGCGTTGCTCGGTGAACCCGGCGGACAGGGTCTGGTCAGTCGACGGTGCCGAGAGCACGACGTGGCCACCCGCCCAGACATACGGGCCGACGGCCAACGTCCCACTTCCGGAGAGGCCGACCTCGTGAGAAGTGTCCCCGGTGTGGGTCTCGGCGTACGAGGCGCCCGTCTGCACGGTGACGTCGACCCGCGTGTCGCTCGCCGGCGTGGTCACCTTGTCCGGGCCGGCGTCCTTCAGCTTCAGCTCGGCCTTGACCGAGGCCTCGAACCAGGTGTTGCCGACCCGGACTCCGAAGCTGCGGCCGTCACCGAGGAACGACTCGAACTCCGCCGGATTAAGAGCCGAAACAATCCTGTCGACGCCAACCGAATTTCCCTGTTTGAGGTTCGAGAGCAGGCTGTCGATGCTCCTACCGACGTCCGCGGCACCCTTGACCTGGGTCGCGACGACCGCGCCGAGCGCCTTGTTTCCCTTGGTGTACTCAGGAATCATCTTCTCCACCGCCGACGGCTCCCGCGTGGCGGGCGTCATTGCCGGAGTGAGTGGACCGTCGACGGGAGGGGTGAGAGGTATCGAAGGAACAGCAGCGAGTTTGTCCTCCTGAACCACCGGCGGTGAATCGCTCTTCGGTGCGTTCGCCGGGGCCTGCAGGGGATTGACCTGGCTGGAGCTCTGGTCGTGCGCCGCGGTGGCCGCGTCCTCGAAGACCTTGCGTAGTTCCCGGAACTTCTGCTCGTAGCTGACTTTGCCAGCCTTGCTTTCGTTGTCGTAGGCGAACCGGCGACCGCCGTCGACAAGCTTGAGCGGGTCGTCGACCCCACCTCGATCGAACCCGCGGAGAGCGTTCTTACCGCGCTCCAGCTCGTCGGTGTTGTCATTCACGAACCTGGCGTCCGAGGTGTAGGAGGAGAAGTCCGCCTGGTAGTACTGGTGGAACTCGTCGAAGAACTTGAGCTCGTCCGACGGGCTGGGGTCGCTGCCGTCGGCGTTCTTCACTTTCTGCGCGAGGTCGTGGATGAACGCGTGGACATCGTCCGCCTTGAGCCCCATGTTTCGCATGTAGAAGCCGAACGGGTCCGAGTCGACGACAGCGCGGGCGATCACGAACTCGCGCTTGTCGTTCCAGATCCCCTCGTGCCGGTTCATCTGGTCGATCGCGCCACGGTGCTCGGGTTCCTGGTCGTGCCGGCCTTGCCCGTCGCCGAACTGGTTCTTCGAGTTCACCTTTTCCATGTCGTGGAACAGGATCGCCTTGGCCAGTGCGTCACGGGAAACGAATCGTGTGGCGTCGACGTCGTTCTTCGTCAGCTTCAGGAACTGGTTCAGCACCATCTGCGCGTGTTCGCCGAACGTGTTCGGGTTGGCCGCGGGGTTGGCCCGGTACTGCGTGTTCTGGCGTTCGACCTTGACGACCTCCGCGAACTTGCGGCCCAACTGGTCGTGGGCGGCCGACACGTCGCGGTCGACCCCGGTGACCAGCTTGTCGAGGATGTTCTTCGCCGACATGTCGTTCGGGTCAGCCAACTCCCGATCGATCGTCGCGCTGACCTCCGACCCGACCTCCCGGTGCAGCGTGAACACGGTGTGGTCATGTTTCCGCGTATACCCGGTGACCTGGACGTCACGCCAGTGGCCGAAGTTGTTGGCGAACGGCTCACCCTGGTCGTCACGCGTGTTGAAGTCGACTTTGGCGCGCCGGGCGTCGGTGCCGATCGCCGCCGAGATCTGGGCCTGGGTCGCGAAGCTGGGCAGCTTGTCCATGAAATGATCGACGTCGTCCGCCTTGACGGTGGTGAAGTTCGCCTTGCCCAGCGCGTCCATCCCCGACTGGCTCGTCTTCGCGGAGACCTTGGCCGCCAGGTCGTCGCGATAGGTCTTATCGATGAGCCCGAGTGCCCTGTTCCCCTTGAGCTGCGTACCGAGCGCGTTGTTCAGTGCCGGCAGCACCCCGCCGAGCTTCCCGCGGAGCTCGTCGGGCGAGACCCCGATCAGGTTTTCCTTCTTGACGCCGTCGAGGTTCTTGCTCGCCGCTTCGGGGAGAACCTGGTCCTCCAGCACGGTGTTCAGCGCCTTGGGGTCGATCTTGAGGTCCATCGACTTGAGCTTGCCCACCAGAGTGGGATCGGTCTTGAGATCCTTGACGACCTTGTCGAAGAACTTCTCGGCCCGGTCGCCGCTGAACCAGCCTGCTTTCTTCCCGGCTCCTTGCTTCGCGGCATTCAGTTGTTTCGCGAATTCGCCGTTGCCGCCAAGTTCGGTGAAGTTCTGCTTTACCAGTGCGTGGACGCGTTCGTGCAGGGCATCGTGCAAACCTTGCAGGCCCGGTTTCGTCTGCGCGTCAGGCGTCGTGCGTTCGAGCAACTGGAACGCGTCGTGCTGCGATACCGAGGTGGCGATCTTGCCGGCGATCGGATCGACCACAGTGGAATCGAAATCCTGATGCTTCAGCACGGCAACGACGTGTTCGACGGTCTCCACCCGCGGCGGGGCGCCGGGCTCTGGGACGTGCAGCTTGTTGAGGCTGTTCTCCGTAGTGCTCTTGACACTTTGGAAGGAGAACTTGACGGCCTCGTTAGTGAGCTTCTGGAACTCCTTGGGATCGACGGGCGGCGGAGTGGTCGTGATCTCGGAGTTCACCGCGCTGACGAAGTCCCTGGAGACCACGGTCGTGACGTGGTTCAGGTTTTCGGCGGGCGGCCCGAAACTGTTGATGAAGACGTTCAGGTTTTCTTCACGCTGCTTCGGTGTCAGAGGTTTGGCCGAGCCCTTGCGACCGCCGCCCCCGCCGCCCTTCGGCTCGGGGATCGAGTCGGTGTGCGGCTCGATCATCGCGTCCGGCAGCCGATCGGCAGACTTGCCGAGATCAGAGTTCTTCCAGGCATGGAGCTGGTTCGTCAGGTCTTCGGCGAGCTTCCGCAGCGCACCGGGGTCGTTGCGGAAGCCGCCGAACTTCCAGCTGCCGTCCTTCTGCTGGACCCAGTCGAACCACGGGTCGTTGCGGTGGCCCAGCGCGGTCGAGGAGAAGCCGGGGTCGATGCCGAGCCTGCTGTACAGATCGGCGATGTCCTCCTGGCGTCCGGCGAGGTTCTGCTCGCCGTACCCTTTGCTTCCGCCGGGTGCGTAGGTGACCAGTGACCCCGGGAGCGCGTTGTCCTGCAGCGCCTTGAGATCGACGCCGCGGACGCCGAACTGGTTCGTGTCGGCGTTCTGGTCCACGTTCATACTGAGACCGTCGGAGTGAGGAGCGCCCTCGAGCGTCATGTTCCTCGTCAGGTTGTTGAAGTTCTCCAACGGCACCAGATAGGAGCGGAGCACCGGCTTCATTTCGGGTTTGTGGCTCCACTCCCCCTGGTACTTCGCCACCCACTGCACCGCGCGCAGCGGACGGCCGCCGCCGGCCCAGAAGGTGTCCCCGCTGCCGCCGGAGAGCGTCACCTTGCCGTCCTGGTCCTGATGGACGTCCTTGTGCGACGACCCGGCCGGGGCCGGGTTCGCGACAGCGGTGTACATCCGGACGTAGTGCTTGCCCGCGATCGTCTCGACTTCGAATTCACCGCGGTGGACGAGGTGTTTCCCGCCGTTGAACGACATGGTCGTCGAACCAGGGTAAACGACATCCTTCAGTCCGATTTGGACGTCCTGTTTGGTCCCCAGGAAACTTGGCTTGCCGTTGACCTCGGTCTCGACCACGTGCACCGGCCGTCCGGTGACCGGACCGACCGACTGCCACGAACCGTCGGTCTTCAGCACGTGTACGTGCACCCCGCCGACTTCGGCGAGCGTGTCGAGATTGTCGTTCAGCGGGTTGTCCTGGCGGAACCGGTCGAGGTCGCCGGTGATCCGCGCGTGTTCCTTGGGCGCGTCGGCCGGCAGGCTGCGCACCACGGCGTCGTGGAAGTTGCTCACCTTGTCGGCCCCGCCGGCGACCACTGCCACCATTCCGTGCGTGCTGAGCTGGACGTCCTGGGCGGGAGCGAACTGCACCTTTCCCACCACGGCGCCCGGCGTGACGTCCGGGGCGGGGAGTCCGTTGATTGTGCCGGGGGTGGGCGAGTTGGTGGGGCTCTGCAACGGGTTCTCGGACCCCTGGTTGAGCGGTCCGACAAACCCCGGGGGTGGACCGGACGGCGGATCCAGCGTCTGCGCTTGCGGATGCGGCGCGGCCTCAGCCGAAGGCGTGGGGTGCCCGGCGGTAGTGGTCGACACCGTGGCCGGCCCCGTGACGAGTGGGTGATCGCGGATCGGACCGGCCTGACGGGAAACCTCGTCGATCTTGCTCACGTTGTCGTCGGTGAGGACCGCGACACCGTCCCTGGCCTTCGGCCCCATGACCCCGGCCTGATCCTGCCGCCTGAACAACAACTCCTTATCGACATAACCTTCACCGAGCCCGGCGAAGTGCATCACCTCATGGGTGAAGATCGCCGCCGGGTCATGAGCATTGAACGCCAACTGATTGGTCCGCGCATCGAGTGCGGTATCGACACCAGGATCGAACACGTTCACCGGAACGCTCTTCGAGTTGTTCGACTGCCAATCCGACGCACCCCGGTCACCGTTCGGCGGAGTGCGCACCTGGACCGTCACATGCAACTGGTCACCACCAGGAAGCTGGTGGCGGTTGTTGATGTTGTCGTCCAGACTCTGCTGGATCTCCGCCGCAATCTGCGCCCGAACCTCCGGCGAAACCGACCCACTGTGCGACACCAGATCTATCGGCACGGTCAGTTCCCGCACCCAGTTCCCCGGCGTCGTCTCGAAATGCCGCACATCGAAACGGATCTGCGTAACCCGACCCGAAATCACCTTTCCGTCGGTGATCCCCCGCTTGTCCGGATCGAACCGCTCCGACGTAAACCTGCTCGGCGGCGCCGACTCGCGCTGGTCACCGAACGGCGACGGACGAGGATCCGTGCCACCAGGGCGCCGCGGAGACGGCTGAGCATGCGAAGAATTCGGAGTGCTCGTCGGCGCATTCGACGAAGTCTGCAACGAATTGCCACCGGTCTGCTTGCCAGGTCCGGGGCTCAAGCCGTCGATGAGGGCGTTCCGCGTGTTCATCGTCAACTTGACGAGTGCCTTGCTCAATGCCTTGTTGTCGGACAGGCCAGCCTTGATGGCCGCCATGTCCCCGTCGAGTTCCTTACTTACCCCGCCCTTGGTGGGAACAGGTCCGGCTCCGGAAATTCCGTGGAAAGCGATATTCGCGAAGTTCCCCGCGAGATTGGGATCGACGTCCGGATGGTAAGTCGAGATGTAGTGGGATATCTGTCCCGTCCACGTGTCCTTGTTGGCGTGGCTCTGGACAATGCTGAGCACCTGGGTGCTGTCCCCGCCCAGCTTCTGACCCACCCGGCTGCCATCGGTCTTCGTCGCCAGCCGGGGGTCGAAAACCGCCATCGGGTCCTCGTTGCCAGTCCGCCCCGGGCCCCGCTGCTTCAGGACCGAGTCGAACAGGCCCCGGCCTTCCATCGGGCCGTGGTAGTTCAAGGTCTTCGACTCGCCATTGGCGACGCCGAAGGTGATGTCCGTTTCCACCTTGCCGTTCGTGTCCGGATTGACCCGGACGAAGGTGTTCGGCTCCGGGAAGTAGACACTGCGCGGATCGACCTTCGCCATCCCACCCCGGACGGCGAGGTCGATCGCCGCCGCTTTCACCGCGACGGGACCGTCCTGGTCGCGTACGTGGTAGCCGCCGCTGATCACTTCCGGCGGAAATTCGCTGTTCACGTCGATCTTGGCGTTGACCGCGTCGAACAGCGGGCCGTTCTCGGTAACGAGCGAATCGACATCCGCGTCACCGGTGTGCAGATAGGTATGTGTCCCCGGGCCGGCGTCGAGGACCTGCTGGGTGATCTCCCCGGTACGCGGGTGCCGGATGATCGTCTCCCGGATCGCCCCGTACGGGATGGTCTTCTGGTCGGCGACCGCTTTGCCTTGCTCGATCGCCGAGTTCTTCCAGGTGAAGCCCACGACGGCGACCGGGAAGGTGCCGGACTTCTCCCACTCGGTGGTGAACTTGTCGATCGCGGCATTGATCTGGGCCTCGGCACCGCCCCCGGTGTAGTTGACCCCGATCACCAACCCGAAGCGGCCGTCGACCGAATTCGTGTTGCCGTCAAACCCCCCGGCGTACTTCTTCGCCAACTCCGTCAAGTTCACGTCGGGCGTCGCGGCCACTGTGCCGATGATCCCGGCCGAGTTCTTGTTGCCGTCATTGCGGTGCCCCAACGGCCCGCCGACGAACCCGCGGTCGCTGACCACCTTGATCCCGAAGTTCGAAACAGCCTGCTGGAACTCCTTCTTCCCACCAAGGTCCGGCAGTGGCGTGTGACCACCCTTCGAAGGCCCAGCGGTCGGTGGCGCTCCAGCCGTCTTCTTTCCGGGGCCGGGGTCCGACTTTGACTTCGGCGCGTTCGCGGACGAATGCAACGGAACCGGGGACGGATCGACCCTCTTGAACGGACTCGGCCTGCCACCGGGCACGGGGCTGTCCGTACTGGTCTTCAGCCCCTTCGCGACCGGAACAGGAGTCTTGGTGACCGGCTTGGGATCCGCGTTCGGCGAGGTGTCCGAGTTCTGCTTCGGAGTCGGAGAGGTCTTCGGGTCCGTGGTCGGTGAGGTGTTCGGCGAATCCTTCAGGTTCTGGTTGACCGAAGTCGGCGCAGGAGCCGGAGTCGCCTTCGACTCCGGCGACGGCTCGGGCGAAGCCTTCGGATCCACCGACGGTGAGATCTTCGGCGCAGGGGTTGGTGACACCGACGAGGTATTCGGCGAGGTATTCGGCGATACCTTTGGCGCCGGAGCAGGAGTCGTGTCCAACTTCGGCGCGGGCGTCGGCGAACTGCTCGCTGCCCGGTTCGGCTCGGGGGTCGAGTTCGCATTCGTCGTCGAGTTGGGCGACGGGTTCGGTGAAACGTTCGGTGCCGGCGTTGGGCTCGTAGTGAGCGACGAACTCGGCTCCGGCGACGGTGTGGCAGATACCTTCGGCGCGGGCGTCGGCGTGGTGCTCAACGACGAACTCGGCTCAGGCGACGGCGTAACCGACACCTTGGGCGCCGGGGTGGGCGAGCTATTCACGGCGGCGTTCGGCGCAGGCGCCGTGTTCGTGTTCACCGAGGTGTTCGGTGCCGTGTTCGTGTTCACCGAAGT
The DNA here is from genome assembly GCF_025464955.1 of Amycolatopsis sp. GTDB lineage: Bacteria > Actinomycetota > Actinomycetes > Mycobacteriales > Pseudonocardiaceae > Amycolatopsis. The sequence continues at coordinate 35,670 of NZ_JAODNM010000079.1, forward strand.
ACTCGGCGCGGGCGCCGGTGAGACATTCGGTGCCGGGGTCGGCGTCGTGTTCAACGACGAACTCGGCTCAGGAGCGGGCGTAACCGACGTTTTCGGTGCCGGGGTCGGCGTCGTGCTCACCGAAGTGTTGGGCGCCGGGGTGTTGGGCGACGGAGTCGAACCCTTCGACGAGTCGGACGAGACAGTCGACGTCGTGTTGGTGTTGGTGTTGGTGTTGGTGCTCGTGTTCGGGCTCGTCGAGGTGTTCGGATTCGTGGTGACCGACGAGTTCGACGGAGCATTCGGCGTGGCATTGGGCGTGGCCGACACGTTCGGTGCCTGGGTCGGCGTGGCAGTGGAGTCCGACACCGGAGGCACAGTCGTGTTCACCGACGAGTTCGGCGTCGGCGACAGGTTGGGCGCCGGGGTGGGCGTCGCCGACGAGTTCAGCGACGACGGTGACGGCGTGACATTCGACGGCGAATTTGTCGTCGTAGTGTTCGACGTGTTCGCGCTGTTCGTCGCGGAATTCGCCTCGTTGACGCTGTTCGGGGAACCAGTGTTGTTCGGGGAGTTCGTGCTGTTCGCCGTGCTTGTTTCGTTCGACGAAGTATTGCCGTTCGACGAAGTGTTGCCGTTCAGCGAAGTGTTGCCACCCGAAGTCCCCGTACTGTTCGGCGCGCCGGTACTGGTCGAGGAGTTGCTGGCGTTCGAAGAGTTGGCGCCGTTCGACGTGCCCGTGTTGTTCGGCGAAGTGTTGCCGTTCTGGCCGCCGGAGGTACCGTTCCCGGTCTGGCCGTTCGTATCCGAGTTGTGCGTGCCCGCGCCGGAACCGTTGCCACCACCGGTTTGGGTCGAACCACCGGACGAGCCGGAGGTGAATCCGGCCAGTCCCCCACCAGCAGGCGGGGGCGTCGAGACCGAGGAACCGCCGCGTGTATTACCGCCCGTATTGCCGCCTGTAGTGCCGCCACTGTTGCTTGGGGACGAACCGCCGCCGACCGGCACGGGCCCGCCCCTGGAACCTCCCGAGCTGAAACCTCCCGAGGACGTGCCTGCCCCTCCGGTTGTCACCGGGCCCGAGGTCGTCGGCGGTGGGGTGCCCAGGGACAGGTCGACGTTGGCAGCAGCGCTGTTGTTGTTGGTAGGACCAGCTTTGTCGGGGCCGTTCGGCACGGTGCCGTGGTCGCCGCCGCCGAACTTCTGGTGGAGCTGCTCGCCGAGATGGTGACCGCCGTGGGACGCGGCACCGCTCAGCCCGCCGTTGAGGGCCGACCAGCCCATGCTGCCCGTATCACCGCCGAAGGCAACCGCGCCGACCCCACCGACGACGACCTCGGTGGCGGCTTCGATACCGCCCTCCCCGATCGCACTGTCACCGATTTTCGTCCCGTGCTTCTTGTCGATGATGCCGATGCCGTGCCCGAGGCCGTGCGCGAACGCGCCGCCCACCCCGCCGAGGACCCCGGACTGCATGATCGACTGGGCGTCGAAGCCCTTCCGGTTTCCCTGGATGATCTGGATGAGCTGCGCGAGCATGTCTTCGAAGATTTCCTCGGCTGCTTCCTGGGCCATTTCGGCGATCAGTTCGGCGGCGTGCTTGAGGAGGGTGTTCTCGATCTCCTTGATCGCGAACCGGCCGAGGCCGAGGATTTCGGGGACAAGTTCGACGGTGAACGGATCGGCGATCGCCCACAGCACGTCGAGGGCGGTGACGACCATGGCGATGATCATCGAATACTTGCTGTTCTCAACGTTCAAGGCCTGGTAACGCAAAGCTTGCGCCTGCGCGGTCGCCTTCTGCGCGAAATCCCCTTCGAATCCCGAGAGCTTCGACGCGAACTGGGTGAAGTTCTCGCCGACTGTGCCGCCGACGTGACTGACGACCTGCCTTGCCAGATCGTCGAAGCCCTCGCCCGAATCCTTGATCCGCTGCGCGACTTCGTCCCATTCGGCGGCCAGCGCACGGAGCTTGTCCTCGTCGCCCTGAGGCCAGGCGTCGCCCGCGATGATGTAGAAGAGCCAGTCAAGACTCGGATCGACTTGAAGACTCATCGCGTAACTCCTTTCCCAGCCTCAGTTCCGTGGCGACACCTCCGCCCGCCCGCTCGAAGACCTACTTCGAGTCATCCACCGCGGGCACCGAAGGTACTGGTGCCTCGAAACGCGTTGTAGGCGTGAACGTCGCGGGTGTCAGCACGCTCCGAGGAGTGTCCTCCACGGCACCGAAATGCGTCGCGGGCGTGAACTCTCGCGGAGTCATGTCCGCCGGCACACCCAGAACCGCCGGTTGCAGCGGTGTCCCGCCAGACGTCTCCACTTTCGCATCGAAACGTTTCGCCGGCGTCAGCTGCCCCGGAGGAGTGTCGCCACCACCACCGTTCCCACCACCACCGGTCATCGCCGAGTCGGTATCTTGGTTGAGCTTGAGGAAGCTCTTTCCGAGCTGGTCGCCGGCGTCGGTCACCACCTCGTCGGTCTTGCGGAAGGACTTGGCCATCCCGCCGATCGCGTCCGTGGTGTCGCCGACGACCTGTCCCCACTTCGAGATCCCGTCGTGGATCTTTGCGACCGCGGAGATGTGCTGCTCGGCGAACGTCCGACCGTTCTTGTCGTTCCCCGCGGCGTCGGCCACCCGCGCGGGGTTCATCAGGTCGTTGATGCGCACGGCGAGGTCTTGGATCTGGTTCGCCTTGTCGTGGAACCCTTCCTTGCTGGAGTCCAGGCCGTCCGAATTGACGAAGAAGCTTCCGTCACTCATGGTTGCGCCTTTCGTTTTCATCGCCGGACAGGCGGGACAGCATCGACTGCAGGTCGGCCTTGCCGCTGAGCAGGTCCGCCGCCGAGAAACCCTCGGGCAGCATCGGCTTGAGCAGATCGGCGGACTGGCTCAGGGACTTCTCCCTGGCGTCCTGGATCGTCTTGACGATGATCGTGCCCAGTTCGGCGGGAGTCATCCGTTTGTAGGCGCTGGTCGGAAAAGCCACTGAGAGCACCTCGCCGTGGCGGCCGACGGTCGCGGTGACGACCTGCCGGGGAGAGGTCACCGAGTTCGTGACCGTGTCCATCTTCTTCCGCGCTTGGGAGAACTCCTCCCGCTGCCGCTTGTACGCGGCGAGCGCGTCGTTCATCGTTTTCTCGTAAGGCGACGTCATCGTTCCTCCGCTTCCCTTCTCGATCAGCTCACCGAGGCCAGCCCCTGGCCGAGGGCCAGGGCGCCGATCTGCGGTGACTGGGCGCCGCGCAGGTCCGCCGCGGCCAACGTGCGTGAAGCGGCCGTGGCGGACAGAGTCCGCGCCATCTGATGCGCGGCGTACACGGTGTGCTGTGCCGCACCGGCGAGCTCGTGGGCGAGGGCGTCACGGACTTCCTCGGGCACGTCGTGACCGCGGCGCTGGAGTAGTCGCACCGCGATTTCGGCCAGCTCGCCGACGCTGTATTCGGCAAGCTCCCACCCCTCGGTGAAGCAGGTGCGCAGGGCCGGGACTGCGGTGAACAACGCAGCCAACCGCCCCTGTTCGCCGGTCAGGACGACCACCTGCGCACCAGGACGCTTCGTCACGGCCTGGGTGACCGCTTCGACCGCCTCGACGCCCGGGGTGTTCGGTGCGGCGTCGAAGTCGCCGTCGAGGTCGATCACCAGCACTCCCCCGGCCGCGTCGTCGAACACGGTCTGGGCCAGCCGCTCCGCCTGTCCCGGCCACCTCGGGTACAGGTCGTCGAGGATCGACGAGTTCACCAGCTGCCCGATGGCCACCAGGCCCAGCTCCGCGAGGCTCTGCGCGTACAGCTTCGCGATCTCCCGTCGGCCCGTCCCGCGTGGACCGCCGATGACGACGTTCGCGTTCTGCGCCAAGGGCTGGTTGCCGTGCTTGAGTTCGCCGAGCCGGATCAGGGTGCGGCCGGCGCCGGCCCGAACGGCCGACTGCCCGACCAGGTTCTGCAGACGGCGCCAACCCTCGCTCGCGCCGACGGCCGCCGCCGGGTCCGACTCGATCGTCGCGGCCGCCGCCTGACCGGCCATCGGGATCTGCGCGATCTCCGCGGCGAGGTCTTCGGCGGTCAGCCTGCTCATGTCCGAGTCCTTGGTGGGCGGTTCCAAGGCCAGGCGGGAAGCCTGGTTGTTCACCATCGACTCGAAGAGCTTCCTGGCGACACGGCCGTTACCGAAGGTGTCGTTCTTCGGGACGCGCTCGAAGTACTCCCGCAGCGCGCCCATCGCGTCGTCGGTCAGCTCGTAGTAGTGCTTGCGGGTGAGCCCGGTGGTGATCGTGACGAGCTCGTCGACGCTGTAGTTGGGGAACTCGATGGTGCGGGTGAACCGCGACGCCAGCCCGGGGTTGGAGTCCAGGAACTGCTCCATCTGTCCCGAATACCCGGCGACGATGACGACCAACTCGTCGCGCTGGTCCTCCATGATCTTCATCAGGGCGTCGACGGCTTCCTGGCCGAAGTCGGGACCGGACCCGCCCGCCTGCGACGTCAGCGTGTACGCCTCGTCGATGAAGAGCACGCCACCGATCGCCTTGTTGACCACCTCGGTGGTCTTGATCGCGGTCGACCCGATGTACTGCCCGACGAGGTCGGCCCGCGCCACCTCGATCATGTGGCCCTTGGCGAGGATTCCGAGCTCGGCGAGCACCGTGCCGTAGAGGCGCGCGACCGTGGTCTTACCGGTACCGGGAGGACCGGCGAACACCAGGTGACGGCTCATCGGCGGCATCGGCAGGCCCATCCGCTCGCGCATCTGCGACATCTTGATGAGGTTGATCAGGCCGGTGACTTCTTTTTTCACCCCCGCCAGGCCGACGAGCGATTCGAGCTCTCCGAGCGGTCCGTCGAGCACCACCGCGGATGCTTCGTTCTCCTGCGCTCGCGGGGTTTCGCTGACCTCGTCGCGCTCGGAGAAGTCCGGGAACAACGGCATAGCGGCCGGCTCCTGACGGCTTTCGGCGCCGTCCGTCCGGTGCTCGTCGGTTTCCAGGTTCTCCACCACGACCCGGTCTTCACCGAACCGGCGGACCGCTTCGCCGCCGCTGTTCCTGGCCACGCAGTTGCGGAGAACTACGGGTTCCTTGGTCTCGAACCGGAAGCCGTCCTCACCGGACCCCAGTACCTCGCACTCGGTCAGGGAGACCCGGGCGCCGTCCTCCACCGAGACCCCGTGCCGGCCGGCGGCCCGCACCCGGCACCTCGACGCGGTCAGCACCGCGTTCGGGGCGACCGTGATGCCGTCCGCCACCGCGTCGGCGATTTCGCAGTCCTGCAAAGAACTCTCGGCCGGACCGCCGTCGATCTTGACCCCGCCGCCGCGGGTCAGCACCGACGTCAGCGACGAGGGGCCGGAGCCGCCGAGCACGATCGCGTACTCGGCGGTGGAACCGGCGCGGAGGTCGGCGACGGTGACCCGCGCGGATTCGGTGACGTCGATCCCGATCTCGGCGCCAGTCTCGACGGAGGCGTCGGAGAGGTTCAACCTTCCCTGTCCGGAAAGGACAATGCCCGGTCCACTGTCGACAGTCAGCCGGAGACCGCTGATGCGCAACTCGGACTCGGCGCTGACGAGGATCGCGGTCTGCGAGGACCCGCGGACCGTGGCGCGCTCAAGCCGGGCGGAACCGTTGCCGTCCAGCAGGATCGCGACCGGGGAGCCTTCGAACGTGCAGTCGACGAGGTGCGGCGTGGCGTTGCCGGTCACCTGCAGCGCGTTCCGTTCCGCCCCGGAGAAGGTGCACTCGCGCAGCAGCGGCGAGGACTCGGCGGCGATGTGGGCCGCCTGCATGGGGGCGTCCACGAAACGCGAGTCCGCAACGGAAATCCGGCCCTGGCTGGTCAGATAGAGGTCGACGTTCGCGCTCTCGCGCACGGTCAGTCCGGTGATGGTCGCGCTGCCCTGCTGCTCGACGACCATCGCGGGCTTCGCCGCACCGGAGATCTCGCACTGCTCGATGACGGCGACGCCGTCGCCGTTGACACAGATCCCGTTGCCCTGTGGGCGGGTCACCGTGCAGCGGCGCAGGATGACCGAGCCCTGCTCGGCGACCACGACCCCTGACGAAGCCGCGTCGATGATCTCCGTGTCCTCGATCGTGCTCGACGCCGGGGAGGCGACCACGATGCCGGCCCCGGCGGAGCTGGTCACCGTGCACCCGCGCAGGGCGAGTGAGCCCTGGACCCTGGCGAGCATGGTGGCCCACGAAGCCCCCGAAATCCGGCAGCCGTCCAACGCCGCTTCACCGCGCACGACGTCGACGGCGACCAGTTTGTCGTCGGCACTGATCAGCACGAAACCGTTGAGCTGCACCGCTTCGGCGTTCGCCACCAGGACACTGCCCTCGCGCGCGAAAACCTCGACCGTGCCCTCGCCCTGCTCCGCGACCAGGGTCACCATCCGGTCGACGACCAGGTTCTCCTCGTACCGGCCCGGATTCACACTGATCGTGGCGCCCGGCTGCGCGCGCCCGAGCGCCGCACCGATCGACGGGAACGAACCCGGCCGATCACCGCCGACCACCAGCAGCTGTCGGTTCATCGTTTTCCGCCTCTCCCGCCGGCGCCCGCAGGCCCCGCATCACATCTGCGCCCGCACCGGGCTCGCGTCACCACTGGCCGCCTCAGACCAATCCCGGCAGCGCGGCGAACCGCGCGACCGCCCCGGGGTCGATCGGCCGCCGCTCATCCGACTCGGCCCACACCTCGAGTTCGCGCCGCAACGAAACCAGCGCCAGCTCGTCGAGGGAGATGCGGTTGGGATCGACCCGACCCGACTCGTCGACCTCGCTCGCGGTCAGCTCCCTGAGCAGGATGAGACCGCGACCGCCGTCCCTGGGCTCCTTTAGTTCCAGCAGCTTGAAGCTGGTTCCCGGCACGAAGAGCACGCGGTCGGCGAGGCCGCCTTGCTGAGGTTCGAGGAGTTTGGTGCGGCGCGCGGTGATCGACCATACGAGCACGTCGGTGTCGCCCGGCACGTTCGACGACGGCGTTGCCAGCATGTTGAGAAAACCCCACTCGGTGAACAGGGTGTTGGCGCGGTAGAACTTCCACTCCTTCGCCGTGGGCGACAGCGTGAAGGTCGCGGGCCCCCGGTGCGACGGAAGGCGGCTCAGCCCGGCCACCACGCAGCGGGCGATCGGCACATGCGGGCCGACCTTGCCCGTCCGCAGCCCCGCGTCGATCGCGACGCCCTTCGCGGACAGGTAGAGCTGCACGGCCACGGCATCGGTCAGCACCTCGGCCTGCGACGAGGACAGCGCGCCCTGGAACCCGGGGTGCTGCGACAGGACCCGCGCGATGCCGTTCGACATCAAGCCGTATTCCTGCCCGAGGGACTTGCGCAGCCAAGTGCGTTCCTGCTCCACCCCGCGTTTCGGCAGCAGCGCCGACGCCTCGGGCTCCGGGGTCGGCTGCAGTCGGATATCCGTCTTCGGTGGGGCGACGGGGATCTCCAGCTTTTCCGGCGCCGGCTCGGCAGACTCGGCCGCCGCTTCGGGCACGGGCGCGTGCTCGGCCGGGGGCGCCACCGGCGCGGCCGGGTCCACCGGGTCCACCGGGTCCACCGTCGACACCGTCGACACCGTCGACACCGTCGACACAGTGGGCACAACGGGTGGCGGGGCCGGGGACTGGATGGCGGGTTGCGCGCCCGGCCCGGTAGCGGACTCGAGGCGGAGCGGCGCCGACGGCGAGACTGGCGACACGGGCCGCGTGAGCGGCGGCGACACCAGCATCTGTGGCGGCGCAACGGGTGCAGGCGGTACAGGACGCGCGGCAGGTGCGGCTTTCACCGGTTCGAGCCGCTGGACGATGCCCAGCGCGGGCTCCTCGGCAGGCGCGGAGACCGCACCGACGGCGAGGTCCACCGGACCGGCGAAGGACGGGACCGGCCCACCCGGCCGATAAGCGCCCGGCTTGGGTTCGCTGGGCTCGCGGACCACCACCTCGGTGGGGCTCGATGCCAACAGCACGGAGACGGGCTCGCCGGCTTCGATCTCCGCCAGCGCCTTCCTGCTCACGTGTGTCGTTGTCCGCTCAGCCAGCAAGGCGGACGCGGCCAGAACCCGGCTCACTCGACGGGTGAGCGGGTCGAGGCTGCCGAGGACGTCGTCGGCGAGCCGCCGCATCCGGTCCATGTTGTCCGCGCTCGCGGCATCGAAGGTCAGGTTGTGGATCGCGGTGTCCAGGGTGACGCCACGCAGCGCGGCGGTGTTCGCGCCGTCGAACGGTGACCGGACCAGCAGCCCGGACTGCACGACCTCGATCACGGCGTCGGGCGCGCACCAGTACACGGCCGGCGAAAGCTCGGTCAGGCCCGGCAACGGGACGCGGTGGCTGATCAGGTGCGGCAACGAGTCCGGACCGGCTTGGCCACGGGGCAGGTAGGTGAGTTCGCGGGCGAACGAGGGCCAGCCCAGCCGTCCGTCGAAAAGCACCGTGCGCACTTCGGGCGACCGGGTACTACCGACCGGCATCCCGGCGTAGAACGAGATCTCCTTGCCCAGCAGGTCCGCGAGGGCCTGACCGAGCGTCGTGCCGCTCGGGGCCGACATCGGGCCGTAGCGGACGAACCGCGCGTTCTGCCGGACGTTCTCGGGCAGCCGGATCCACAGGCGCGCCGCGTCGTCGAGGGTCAGCGGCGGGCAGCCGGGGCAGCCGAGCACGATGGTCAGCACGTCGTCCTGCGGCGGCAGCCCTTCGATCAGGCGCGCGCGGTGGTGGCGCTGCTGCTGGTCGAACCCGACCGGCCTGATCCACAGGCCGCCGGGCAGCGGCTCGGCGACCCCGCGAGAACTCGTCGAGGACATCTCGGCGGTCAGCCCGGAATCCCAACTGGGCCGGGGAAAGCGTTTGGCCTCCCACTTCGGCTCGCGGCCGGGGTGGAACCGCACCCAGCCACTGCCGCGTCCCGAGTGGACGAACAGCGAGCCGCCCGCGCTCGGGATGACCATGCCGTCCGGGGCGATCACGGTACGGCCGAGCCGCTCGCACAGCCATTGCCCGGCCAATGCGGAAGTTTCCCGTGAGCGGCCGCCGATCACCAGGCGGACACCGCGGCGCCGGCGCGGCAGCGCCTTGGCGACGGACTCCCACATGGCGATGGGCGAGTTCACCGGCAGGTCCACCACGACGAGGTCGTGCTCGGTGTCCGGGGCGACGCCGAGCGCGAGCGCCTGCGCCCCTTCGGTCATCTTCCCGGCAGGATGGACCACCAACGCGTTGCCGACGGTCTGCTTGGTCAGCTCGGTACCCTCGGCCGCGCTCTGGCGGCGCACGATAGACATTGCCATCTTCGCCCTCATCCTTCCTCGTCCGGCACCCGCGTTGGCTTCGCTCTCCAGCGCCCGGCACTTCCCTACACGTACGGCGGAACCGGTCTAGTTCACCCGCCCGTGAAATCGATCGTGCTCGCCGGCTGGACCGCGGCGACCCCGGCCGGCGCGCTCGGCGTCTTGGGCGCCGCTTTGTGCTCGATCAGCCCGAAGATGAAGAACCCCGCCGCGATGAGCACCGCGAGCGCCGTGCCGACGATCAGGCCCGTCCAGGTCCGTTTGGCGGGAACTTCGAGGTGGCTCGCGTCGCCCAGGACGAGCGCGGAGGTCATCCGCCCGATCAGGAACGAGTACGCCTCGACGTGGTCCTTCTGTGTCTGCACGACTCACCTCACCTCGCCAAACCGGAAGCCCACGCGTACACGCCGAACAGCTGCAGGAGCACGGGCACGACGGCGACCGCGCTGAGTGTCTCCAGCCAGTTCGCCAGGTGCGCCCAGATCGGCAGCAGCCGCCGGGGTGGCGGTCGCAGCATCGCCATCACCATGAAGGAGAACACCAGAAGCAGCAGTGCGAGCGAAACCCCGCGACCGCCGGCGGCGAGCGGCGAGATGATCGACAGTGCCACCACGACGAGTCCGAACGCGCCGGCGACACCCAGCGACACCCGCTGCCACGCGCCGAGCAGCGCCCGGCAGCGCAGCACCGCGGCGATCGCGATCAGCAGCGCGAGGATCGCCGGGAACAGGCCCTGGTCCATCAGGAACGGGAACGAGCAGGCGAAAACCACGGCCGAAGCGACCGCGCCCATGGTCAGGTAGCCGTCGGCGTAGGCGGTGCGCTCGACCATCTGGGCAGCCGGCGCCGCTTCGATGTCGAACTGCAGCTCGTCGGCCGTCCTCGGCAGCTGGGGCCCGCGGATCCGGGCCAGCCGGATCCCGATCCGGGGCGCGAACACGAGCACCCCGATCAGGACGGCCGAGAGCAGCCCCGCGACCTGGACCGTCGAGAGCAGGACACCGAGGTGCAGCCACTGCGCCACCGCCGCCAGCAAACCGATGGCGACCACCGTCCCGAACGGGATGAACGGCATGACCGGGGCCCAGAAGACCCGGGCGCCCAGCAGGATCGCGCCCGCGAACGCCAGTGCCAGCCCGCCCACCAGGATCGGACCGCCCTGTAGGTCCAGTGCCGGGTCCAGCCCGGCGAGCCCGACCGCGCCGGCGAACGCGGAGAACCCGCAGCCGCCCAGTCCCAGCAGGAGGATCAACGCCTTGTCCTCGGTCTGCACGCCCGCGATGATCGCCGAGACGAGCAGCCCGAGCGCGATGACGGCCGCCGCGCCCGTGGTGAACGCCATCGTGCCCGGATAGACCAGCACGCGGGCGAGCACGAGCAGGGCGCCGACCGAGAAGCCGAGGAAGAGCCACCGGTTGAACTCCGGCTTCCACCGGCCAGGCTGCCGGTTGACCGCCGTCGCCATCCCGTCGGCGATGTCGTCGAAGTCCAGCTCCGGCAGCGGGTCGGCCCGCGGCCGCAGGTAGAACTCCTCGCCTTCCTTCCAGTCCAGCGACTCCGGGGTGCCTGCCGGGTCGAGCGGCGCGTCACCGAGTCGTTGCAGGGCCCAGGAGTCCTGGAACTCGTCCCGGCCACCGGTGTGCCGCAGCAGCACCGGAAGCAGGCTCGCCACCGAGATCGACAGCGGAACCGCCAGATCTGCCCGGCCGCCAGGGCCGAACACGGTGATCCGGCAGAGCTCGGCCTGTTGTGCGCTGGTCATTTCCGCTCCTCCCCGAAGGCTGTCCGATAAGGGCTCATCGGAAACCGCCGACGAGCTGGGTGTTCGCGTCGGCGCCGGTGGCGACGAAGCCGGTCTGCATGAGTTTCACGCCGCGGCGGGTGACGAGCTGCGCGCGGCCAGGGGGCAGCTTGCGCGGCATGGCCTCGCCGAGGAACTTGCCCTCCTCCTTGGGATAGGAGAAGACGACACCCGGGCTGCCGAGCTCCCACATCCGCCGCAGCACCGGGTCGCTCAACGCCCGCATGGCACCGGAAGTGCTCCGCGCGACGATCAGGTGGAATCCGATGTAGACGCCCTGCGCGAGCAGCGACAGCAGCGGATCCAGCGGCGAACCCATGCCCATGGTCAGGAGCTGGTAGTCGTCGACCACGAGGAACAGCCTCGGGCCGTCCCACCAGTCCCGCTTCTTGAGCCTGTCGGCTGTGACGGTCTGGTCGGGGATGCGACCGGTGAGCGAGACGATCGCCTGCTGCGACAGCTCCTTGAGCGCCTCGCCCGTGGTCGCGTAGCCGACCCGGTAAGCCGCCGGGACCTCGGCGTCGAGCTGCCTGCTCGGGTCGGCGAGCAGGATCTTCGCTTCCCCGGACGAATACCGCGCCAGCACCGACCGGATGGCGAGGCGCAGCATGTTGGTCTTGCCGGTCTCGTTGTCCCCGAAGACCAGCAGATGAGGCGTGGTCTCGAAATCGTGCCAGACCGGCCACAACCGCTGTTCGTCCTGGCCGAGGCAGATCTTGAGATCGCCCTCCGGGCGGGGCAGGTCGGTCATCGGCAGGGTGCCCGGCAGCATCCGGACCGCCGGCGCCCGACGGCCCGGCCAGAACGTCTGGACCTCTTCGGCGACGGCCTTGGTCGCCTCGGCGAGGTCGTCGGTGGCCGAACTGCCGTCCATCCGGGGCAGGCTCGACAGGAAGTGCAGACCGGCGGCGGTCATCCCGCGACCCGGCTGGTTGGGCACGGTCTTCGCCTTGCGCGAGCCGACTTCGGACTCCATCGGGTCACCCAGACGCAGTTCGAACCGGGTGCCGAGCAGGTCCCGGAGCCACGGCCGGATCTCCGACCACCGGGTCGACGCGACCGCGATGTGGAGTCCGAACGAAATCCCGCGCGAGGCGAGTTCACCGATCTTCGCTTCGAGCTCGGAGTAGTCGGTCTTGACGCTGAACCAGCCGTCGATGACCAGGAAGACGTCCCCATGCGGGTCGTCGATCTGGCCGGACTTGCGCAGCTGCCGGTAGACCTCCATCGACTCGAGGCCGCGCTCGGAGAAGATGTTCTCCCGCTTCTCCATGATCTGCAGCATTTCCTCGACCGTCCGGACCACCCGGTCGCGTTCCAGGCGCGTCGCGACCGAGCCCACGTGGGGCAGGCCGCTGATCGACATGATGCCGCCACCACCGAAGTCGAGGCCGTAGAACTGCACTTCCTCGGGGGTGTGGGTCAGGGCAAGGGAAAGCACCAGCGTCCGCAGCAGCGTGGACTTGCCGGACTGCGGCCCGCCGACCACCGCGATATGGCCGTTGGCACCGTTGAGGTCGGCCACCAGCAGCTCGCGGATCTGCTCGAACGGCCGGTCGATCATGCCGAGCGGCACCCGCAGCCGGCCGCGCTGCGCCGGGTCCTCCACGGTCATCCCGCGGACGGGGTCCGGCAACACGCTGGGCAGCAACGAATCCAGGCTCGGCGACTCGGCCAGCGGCGGCAGCCAGACCTGGCGCGCCGCGGGTCCCGAACCGACCAGGCGATCGATGAACACGTCCGCCAGCGTCGGTCCGGTGGACTGCAGCGCGTCGGCGTGGTCGTCCTCGGATGCGGTGGCGACCTGGTCCGGGCCTTCGGGACGCAGCATGTAGAGGCTCGGCCGCGGCTGGGTGAAGAACGGGACCACCTCGCGGCTGACCCGGGCCTCCTCGGAGCCGCCGTCGCCGACCCCCGCGGGCACCGGCCCGGACACGTACGCCGCCTTGAACCGCACCAGGTTCGTGGTGTCGATCTTCAGGAAGCCGTTGCCAGGCTCGGACGGCAGCTCGTACGCGCTGGCAACCCCGATGACACTGCGGGATTCCATCGAGGAGAACGTCCGCAGCGCGATTCGGTAGGACAGATGCCCTTCGACGCGGTGGATGCGGCCTTCGTCGAGCCGCTGCGACGCGAGCAGCAGGTGCACACCGAGACTCCGGCCCAGCCGCCCGACCGAAACGAACAGCTCCATGAACTCGGGCTTGCTGGCCAGCAGTTCGCTGAACTCGTCGACGACGAGGAACAGGGTCGGCATGGGAGCGAGCTGCTCCCCCTGCGCGCGAGCCTTCTCGTATTCGAACAGCGACGGGTACCCGCTGGCACGCAGCTGTTCCTGGCGCCGGACCATCTCGCCGTTCAGCGAGTCCTGCATCCGGTCGACCAGCGGCAGCTCGTCGGCGAGGTTGGTGATCATCGCCGAGGTGTGCGGCAGCCGGTCCATCCCGAGGAAGGTCGCGCCGCCCTTGAAGTCGACCAGTACGAAGTTCAGGATCTCCGAGGAATGAGTGGCGGCCAGGCCGAGCACGAGCGTGCGCAGCAGCTCGCTCTTGCCCGAACCCGTGGCGCCGATCAGCATCCCGTGCGGGCCCATCCCGCCCTGCGCGGACTCCTTGAGGTCCAGCTCGACGATCTCGCCCTCTTCGGTCACCCCGATCGGGACCGACATCCGGGCGCGTTGCACCGCCCGCGGCCGCCACTGGGTGGCGATGTCGAAGGTGTGGACGTCCCGGATGCCGAGCAGCGCGGTGAGCCCGAAGTCGCTCTCGAGTGGACGGTCGACCAGGTCGACGGTCCCGCTGGTGCGCTTCGGAGCGAGCAGCCGCGCGAGCGCCTCGACCTGGACGACCCCGAGCTCGTCGCGCTGGGCCGAGCCGACACCGGAGCCGGCCGGGAACTCGACGCGGTCGCCCTCGGTGGTCAGCCGCAGTACCTTCGGCCCACCGGGCATCGCGCCGGTCACGTCGAGCAGAACGACGTTGCGCAGGCCCGCGCCCAGCAGCCGGGAGGAGTCGGGGATCGAGGCGAGGTGCGCCACGATGACGACCATCGGCTCGGCGGCGGTCGGCACCGCCGCCTTGTCGTGGTCGTCGCGGTCGGCGACGTCCGGGCCGAGTACGTCCATCAGCTCGTCGTGGTCGGAGGCAAGCATCCGCAGCGGGCCGGCGGCGTCGCGTGACGTCGGGTGTGCGTTGTGCGGCAGCCACTTCACCCAGTCCCATTCGGGCTGAGCCGCTTCGGTGGTGAGTACCGCGATGCGGAGTTCGTCCGGGGAGTGGAAAGTGACCAGCTGGCCGAGCATCGCGCGCACCAGCGCGACCGACGAACCCGGGTCGCCGTCGAACTCGACACTGGTGAAACTGCGCAGCCCCACCGCGGTCGGGATACCCGAGAGCGTCCGGTAGGCCTCGCTGAAGCGGCGCAACGAGATCGCCGACAGCGGTTCGAGGTCTTCGATGGGCTTGGTGACCGGCGGGACGAGTTCGAGCGCCGACTGCTGCGAACCCAGGCCGATCCGTACGCGGGCGAAGTCGTCGTGGCTCACCCGGCGTTCCCACAGCCGCGGCCCCATCGCCATGGACCAGAGCGAATCCGGCGAAGGGTTGTTCCACGCGACGGCGCGACGCTGCTGCTCGGCGGTCTCGCGGGCCCGGATGCGGACCTGCGCGATGTAACGCAGGTAGTCACGCCGTTCCGCGCGCATCTTCCGCTTGCGTTCACCCGCGGACCGGGTCAGCTGCCCGAGGCTCATGGCCATCATGGAAACGCCCATGCCACCACCGAGTACGTAGGTCATCGGTGAACTGCCGGCCGCTCCGGAGAAGGACAGCACCATGACCATCGAGCCGATGCCCATCGGGAGCATCATCATCAGCGAGTTGTAGTCGCGGGCCGCGGGCTCGGCGAGCACCGGTGGCTCCTGGAGCTCTTCCTGGCCCTCCGGCCGCTCCGGTCCGGCCGCCCGCGGTCCGCGCTTGACTGTCACCGTGCTCATCGGTGCACCTCCTTCCCACTCATCGGATCCAGTGTCACTTCAACGTCGAGGGTCACTTCACAGTCCAGGATCACTCCAAGACGCCTGACGGCTTCGAAACGGCCCGGCCCCAAGCGGAGTTGTCCTGGCTCAGGAGGTCCGCCATGGAACGTTCGGCCTCTTCGCCGTCTTCGTCCTCATCGGACTCTTCGCCGTCGGCATCCTTATCGGACGCTTCGGGTTCCGGAGGCGGGTCGTCACCGGAGCACGTGGGCCACTCTCCGTTGGAGATGACCTCGCCTTCGCCTCGCTTACGCCGCCGGTAGGTGGCCAGCTCGGCCTCCATCGGCTCGAGGTCGGCGTCGTCCTCGCGACTCCACGGTTCGTCGCTGTGCTCGACGAGGTCGAGCACGAGCACCTCCTCCGAGGTTTCGTCGGTCGACCACGCGCTTGCGGGCAGCAACCCGGGCAGGAACTCCGCTGTCCCGACGTCCCATGACGAAACGTCCTCTACGGCGTCGACCGGCCGGACCACCGGGACGCGCAACAGAGCCTCGTAGCTCTGGGACGGATACGGGGCGTCCGGGCCGTCCGCGCCTGCGCCCCCGTCCGCGCCGCCACCTGCGGCCGTGTCCGGGCCGGGGCCCTGACCTGGTGGGACAGCTTCTTCCTTGCGGTGTGCCGGGCTCACGGAAACCTCCTCCGAGTTAACGGACGCCGGGTCCGAAAGTCCCCAGCGCGGCCGGAGCGGAGCGGGTGCTTCGGTCTGCGCGGGCAAGGCCGCGAAGACCGCCGAACCGTCCACTTCGGAACTGCCGACTTCGGAACCGTCCACTTCGGACGATTCGGCCGGCGGCACGACACCCGGAGGCGCCGCTGCCGGACCCGCCCACGACGCCGTTTGGGCCGGAGGCCCTTCCCAGACCGGGGTCAGGGCTGAGGTTGGGGCTGGGCCGGTCGCCCACGGCAAGCTCACCCCGCCCAGCAGGTTCGCCGAATCCGGCCGCTCGGTCTCGGTGCCGCCGCCGTCCGTACCAACCGCACCAGCCGGCGGCGGCAGGATCGGCACGCCGCCCGCGGGCTCGTCCGGCGTGGCCCACGACGCCGGGTTCACCGGCGGCGTGTCGGCCAGCACGTTCGGATCGCCGACCCCGGCAGGCGTAGGCCCACTGGTCCAGGCCTGGGTGACGCCGCCGAGCAGACCCGCCGAATCCGGCCGCTCCGCACCATTGCCCGCGGCCGCACCAGCACCACCGCTGCCCATGCCACCAGGCGGCATCATCGGCGTGCCAGGAGGCGCGGTGCCACCGGCGGTCGCCGTGACCGGCGGCGGCGTCAAACCCGTCAGGCCGGTCAAGCCGGTCAAACCGGCCGGACCGTTCGTGTCGGCCGGACCACCGTTCGCGCCGACACCGGCGATGTCGCCAACGGTCGCCGTGCCGGAGGATCCGGACCCGCCACCAATGACGCCCGGCGGCGGAGCCCAGGACGCCGACTTCAGCGCGGGTGTGTCCACCAGCGAGCTCGGGTCGCCGACCCCTGGCGGCAAGGCCCCGGTCCAGGGCTTGTCCACGCCGCCGAGCAGACCGGCAGAATCCGGCCGCTCGGCACCGTTGCCCGCGGCCGCGCCGGCACCACCACCGCTGCCCATGCCACCAGGCGGCATCATCGGCGTGCCGGGAGGCGGCGTACCGCCGGCAGTCGCAGTGGCCGGCGGCGGCGTCAAACCCGTCAGCTTGTTCAAGGATGCCAAGTCGTTCGGGGCGTTGGCCGGCGCGTGCAGGTTGTCGGCCCCAGCCGAGTGGAAGCCACCCGGTGCGCTGTTCGCGCCACCCGACGATCCGGCACCGCCACCGGCATTGACCGGCGGCGGGGCCCACGACGCCGACTTCAGCGGCGGCGCGTTCAGCAGCGAGTTCGGGTCACCGAGACCCGCAGGAGGAGGGCTGATCCAAGGCTTGTCGATCCCGCCCAGCAGACCCGCCGAATCCGGCCGCTCGGCGCTGTTGCCCGCACCGGCACCCGCACCACCGCCGCCCATACCGCCAGGCGGCATCATCGGCGGCGGCGCGGCGGCCTTGGTGTTGTCCACCGGCGGGTTCTGCAGAGCCTGCGGCAGGTTGACCGGCTTGATCGCGTCGTTGTTCAGGCTGTTGGGCGCCGCTCCGCCACCGTGGCCGTTGATCCCGCCAGGCGCGCCACCGGTGCCACCACTGCCGGGGCCACCGCCGATCTTGGGGCTCTGGAAGTTGCCGAGGCCCTTGGAGCCGAGCCCGTTGTTGCCGAGCCCATTGGAGCCGAGCCCATTGTTGCCGGGGCCGTTGCCGATGTTCGGGTTCTGGAAGTTGCCGAGGCCTTTCGTGCCGTCGGTGTTGTTCCCAGTGTTGTTGCCGGTGCTGTTCTTTCCGCCGACCGAGCCAGGGGGCGGCGGGATGTTCGCGCCGGTGATGGGCGGGATGTTGCCGAGGCCGCCACCGCCACCGCCACCGCTGTTCGATCCACCCGGCGGCGGGGGTGTGGTGAGGGACTTGATCCCGCCCAGTCCGTTGCCACCAGGGCCGTTGCCGCCCGGGCCGCTGCCGCCCGAGCCGTTGAGACCCGGAGGCGGTGCCACGGAAAGGTTCTGGAACGGCGGCAGGGTGCCACCACCGCCACCACCCGCGCCACCACCCGGAGGCGGCGGGATGGACGCGCTGTTGATCGGCGGCGGCGTGCCACCACCGCCACCACCACCCGAACCTCCACCCGGAGGCGGCGGGATGGACGCGCTGTTGATCGGCGGCGGCGTGTTACCTCCACCACCACCGCCACCGCTGCCACCGGGCGGCGGCGGGATGTTCGCGCCCCCGGGGGGCGGCGTGTCACCGCCGGTCGGCGGTGGCGGGATGTCGCCACCGGGCGGTGGGGTCGGGATGTTGCCCCCGCCGGGCGGCCCGGTGCCGGTCGTGTCGGGCACCGCGAGCGGCTTGACCTGGAAGCTGCTGTATTTGGTGCCCAGTTGGTCGGCGACATTCTTCATGTCGTCCGTCATCATCTTCACGGCTTCCGGGAACTTCGAGATGAAGGCCCGGCCGTCGGGGAGCACCGCCCCGCGCGCGATGACCTGCGCCGCGTAGTAACTGTCGATTTCCCGGATGGCGTTCTGCGCCCACTGCAGGTAGTTGGCGCTGTTCGCGAGTTGCGTCGGCACGTTTTCGGAGCCGTCACCACCGCCCGAGAGCTGATCGACCATGCCGTCGACCTGCGCCGCCATCTTCGCCATGAGCCCCACGAACGTGGTGGCCGCGGTGCCCTTCCACGAACCGTTCTCGCCGGCGAGCGCGGCGGTCTGGTCCTTGATGGACTGGGCGATGACGGTGAGGCTCTGCTGAGCGGTGTTGAAGGTGTTGGCCGCGTCCTGCAGCGTCTGCGGATCCACGTTGCCTCTGGCCAGGTCGGCGGCGTCGCCACCGACACTCATCGAGCCACCACCGAGGACGGCCGCCTCGATCTGTTTCCAGGTCCAGCCTTGGAAGTCCGTGCCGCCGGGAGGAAGCTGGGACGGATCGACCCAGACGCCGTTGCTGTCGGTGGTGAACCCGCCGCTGTTGTTGGGGTCCGTCATCGTTTCTCACTCCCGGAGCACTGTCTTCGACACCGTTCGGCCACAATCGAGCAGGAAGGGGAGCTAACTACCCCTTTTTGCCGAGGTTGTTGACGTCGGTGGTGACCTGGCCGAAGTAGTTGGCGTAGTCGGTCGAACTCATGTTGTTCGCGTCGTCGGCGGTGTCGTACGCCAACGCGGCTTTGGCAATCTTGTCGGACAGCGTGGTGATGGCGCCGATCAGGCCGGACACCGCGTCCACCGACGAGGTCTTCAGATCGGTCGTCTTCTTCTCCAAGGCCACCGCGGATCGGAAACCGCCCGGCTTCACGTTGACCTCGGACAGATAGGTCTTCAGTTCCTGGAGCGGGGTTTCCAGGCTCGCCAGGTTGGTCGCGAAGGTCTTCATCGCCGCCGTGTTCACCGCCGTCACGCCTTTGCCCGGAGTGTCGCCACCAGGGACCGCCGGCGGCTGCGCCACGTCGCCCCGGCCGGTGAACGTCCCGCCCCCGTCCGGGATCGAGTGGTCACCCGACGAGTTGAACGGACCGGCCGGCGGGGGCGGCGGGTTGTTGGACGACGAGTTCGGATTCGCAACGCTCGCTGTTTCACCCATTGTTCACACATCCTCAACTTCTGTTTTCACGACCGGGCTGTTTTCACGACCAAGAAATGCGGGTCTGCGCACCAGACCCGGTGTTCACCGAAGAGGGCGCGATCCGCGCCACCCGAAGGAGTGACACGGTGACTAGTTCGGGGGTGTCGAGACGAAAAGTGGACTCGACACCCCCGGGCGGAACGCGGCCTGGAACTCAGCTGCCGCTGGCGAAGATCTTCGAGTTCGAGTTCTCGGCGTCGACGAGCGTCGTGTTGATGTTCTCCAGCGTCTGCCGCGCCGCGTCCACCGCCCGGGGCAGGGCCTGGGCGACCTGGTAGCAGATCGCGTAGGTCGAGTTGTACTCGTCCTTGGCAGAGCCGACCCAATAGTCCAGCTGGGACTGGGTCTGGGAGTTCATGTCCTCGAGGATCTGGGTGATCTGCGCGGCGTGGGCCTTGGCCTCCGAAACGGCCTGGTCCATACCCGGGAAGGAAACTTCATACTGACCGGTCACTGCGAATTCCTTTCAAG
The DNA here is from genome assembly GCF_025464955.1 of Amycolatopsis sp. GTDB lineage: Bacteria > Actinomycetota > Actinomycetes > Mycobacteriales > Pseudonocardiaceae > Amycolatopsis. The sequence continues at coordinate 55,419 of NZ_JAODNM010000079.1, forward strand.
TACGAGCTGGTGGACGAGCCTGGATCAGAAGCCTTGAAGCCCGCCGCCCATGCTGGACGCGGCCGACTTCGCCGCCGAGGTGACGGTGTCGTCGTGGTGGTCGTAGTTGGTGGCGGCCGAGGTGACGTCCGTCGAGAGCTGCTTGAGCTTGTTGATGATCTTGTCGCACTCGGCGTAGAACTCCTGCATCGCACCGTCGAACGTCTGCGACGCGGTGCCCTTCCAGGTGCTCATCAGCGTCTCGATGGTGGTCCGGACCTGGCCTTCCTGGGTCTTGACCTGGTCCGCGTGGTCACTGATGGTGGCCGCGCCCTGGCGCATGATCTGGGTATTGACCTTGGCGTTGCTTGAGCCTGCCATGCGATCCTCCTGTTTTGGTGTTTTCCGGGCCGTGCTGAGGGAGCACCACCGGCGGCGGAGACCTACCGACAGCACGTACACGTAGCGGTGGGCGTACCGGTTCAGCCGGACTCAGAACTCATTCTCACCCGGCGCGGCCGCTGACGCGACGAGACTCATGCCGACGGTAGGTTCTTTCATCCGCACTGGTGAAAACCGCACGTCTCTCCCGACCCTTGGTGAACACGGGATGAACGCGCCGGCTCTCCACCGGCGACACTCCATCGTGGTGAACTTCGACCTTTCGGATGATTCACTACTCCACAAAATCGGACAGTCCACTTGAGATCGGACGCGTCCCGCTGCCAGCTTCCTCGGCGCACAATTTACCTACGCGTCCACAATGGGCAAGTCGGGCCCGAAGACTCTCCCCGCCGGTTCACTGCGCGTGTCCGATGTCCCGATCACCGGTCCATACTAAAGTTTTCACCAGCTCACGCCCCATGTTGACCACAGCGGAAGCGCGGCGCGGCGGGCGGTGCGGCCAAGTCGCCGCCGCCCAGGCCAAGCCGCAAAACGGCCCGTTCGCACCCGATTATCTGCCCGATACTCCCCCTGCCGAGGCGAGCCCGGCGCGCCGGGCTGTTCAAGCGAGGGCCGGGGGCGGCATGCTCACCCGGTCAACGTACTCTCCGCCGGCATCACCGTGTGGCCACCACACGTCCCCAATACCCGCCCCACCACAAATCCCCAGGCGATCCGAACCCTTCATGCAGCCAGTGCATAGGTTCATGCAGAGCTTACGTTGATCCCGCCGGGCCGCGCCACTCCGGGTAACCCGCGGGCATTTTCTTTCAGGCCAGCTCTTCGTAGTGTTCGAATGAGCGAGAACCAGCAAAAAATGATCGGGCGAAACTGAAATGACCACAGAAAAAAGCCGCCGAAGGACTTCACGGATCAAAGCCGTGATCGTGGCGATCGTGATCCTCCTCGCCACCGGCGGCAGCCTCACGACGTACCTCGTGGAACGAAGCCAGGGCCAGGCCCAGGTCGACCTCGGCGACAGTTCCTCGCCCGACCGCGTCGACGTCAGCGTCTTCGTGCAGAAGGTCGACGCTGCCGCACAAGAGATCACCGCGCAGGTAGAGGTTTCCCCCCAAGGATCCCTGGCCGACGAAAACGGTGATCCCCGTCAGGACCTGACCGTGTTCACCACCGGCCTCACGGGCGACACACTGCCGTTCAAGGCAGGCAAGACCCCCAGCGTGGCCACGGTGAAGGTGGCCTTGAACTCCGGGGTGATCACCGACTATCCGTTCGACAGCTACCAGGCCGACTTCGGGTTCACCGTAGAATCGCAAGGCACGACTGTTCCGATCAGCCTGTCGCTCGTCAATGCGGATTCGTTCTTCAAGCTCTCCACGAAGGACACCAAGACCGTCGCCGGCGCCGTCCTGTTCAGCGCCGGGTTCGACCGGTCGATGGGCACGTTCGCTTTCGCCTTGTTCGTGATGATCTTCATGTGGTGCCTGAGCCTGGCCGCGGTGATAGCGGCCTGGTTCGCGATCAGTGGCCGGAAGGGCCTGCTCTGGCCGTCGATGAGCTTCATGGGTGCCCTGCTGTTCGCCTTGATTCCGTTGCGCAACGCGGTTCCCGGGCAGCCTCCGGTGGGTTCGGTGGTCGACTTCGCCTCGTTCTTCATCGCCGAAGCGTTGATCTCGGTGTCCCTGATCAGCACGGTGGTAGCCGGGTTCCTCGTCGAACGCGCGAAGGACCGTGCGGACGAAGAGAGCTAGCGTCGCGCACCAGGCCACCGATCGGCCCACGCCGAAAGTCGGGAATCCGAGGCAGTTCCACAAAAGGTGAACTCGCGCGGCAGGCACGTCGTGTCTGTGGCTAGACCCTGGCTCACCGGGCCGCGGCGTTCACGGAACGGACTCACGACCATGACCGCTTCCCTTCCCGTCCGTCGTCGGAAAAGGACCGCCTCGGTGATCCTCGGCGCGCTCGTCCTCGGCGCGCTCGAGCTCACCGGTGCTTCCGGCGCCGGCGCGGCAACCCTGACGTCGACCAGTTGCCCGTCCGGCAACTGCAGCCCGGTGAGCACGCTGTCCGCCGACTCCTTCGGGGTTACGTTGGACGGTCAGGGCAGCGCATACGTGAGTTCGGCGACCGGCACCTTGCGCAAGGTGCCGGTCGCCACCGGGGTGTCCACCACCGTTGTCGCCGGCCTCGGCAACCTGCGCGGAGTCACCACCGACGGCACCGGCACCGTCTGGACCACCGACTACGACGGCAACGTCCAGCAGATCACCGCGTCCACCGGAGCCCACAGGGTGATCGCCTCCGGCCTCGGCGCGCTCCTCGGCGCCACCTACAGCGGAGGCCGGTTGTTCGTGGGGGGCAACGACGGCAGGTTGTGGCAGGTGGCCGACGGCAATCCGCCGAAGCTGCTGGCCCAGGACCTCGGTGTCGTGCTGAGCCTCTCCGGCGACGGCGCAGGGCACGTCTACGTCAGCAGCCTGAGCGCGATCTTCCAGGTCACCATCGCGACCGGGCACACCACGACCCTCGAAGCCGGGGTGTACGAACCCAACAGCGTCCAGGCCCGCGGTGGCCAGGTCTACTTCGTCAGCGGTGGCGGGCAGCTGTCCCGCCTCGACCCGTCGACCGGCTCCGACGTGCTGCTGACCGAGTTCACCCGAAGCGACATCAGCAACTTCGCCCTGGACAGCGCCGGAACCGCGTACCTGGTCGACAGCAACCCCAGCGAGCTGTGGAAGCTCACCGGCGTCATCCACTGAGCCCTGCTCTCGCAACGTCGGGACGCGACCGTCCCATCGTTTCGCTACGATCACCCCATGGCGGACGAGACGCGGACCTCGCGCAAGACCGGCCGTCCACCGGTCGGCGCGGCGGTCCTCCAGGAAGACGTCACCGCGGCGATCAAGGACGCGGTGTTCGACGAGCTGGCGCGGACGGGCTACGGCAGACTCTCGATCGAAGCCGTAGCCAAGCGCGCCGGGGTCGGCAAGACCGCGGTGTACCGGCGGTGGCCGGACAAGCAGGCGATGGTCGTGGCGGTCCTGTCCGAGGTGGCGATCGCCGCGATCGACGTGCCCGACACCCGGAGCCTGCGCTCGGACGTGCGGGCGTACCTGGTCAACGCGGGTGCGGCGCTGGAACACCCGCTGGCGTCGAAGATCATCCCGGACTTGTTGGCCGAAACCGCGCGTAACAGCGACCTCGGCATCGCCCTGATGACGTCGGTCCGCGACCCCCGCCGCGAGAAAGCCGCGCTGCTGCTGCGTCGCGCAGTGGAGCGCGGTGAGCTCCCGGCCGGCCACGACCTGGAACTGAACCTCGATTTCCTGGCCGGTCCGCTCTACTGGCGCCTGACCGTGCTGCGCTCGCCGCGAGACGACAGCTACTTCGACCGCCTGACCGACAAAATCGTCGCCGCGATGACAGAGGCCGGCTCGTGAGTGTTGCGGCCGGTTCTAACCAGGTTCTAACCGGCCGGAACACTCACGAGTCCTAGACGCGGACCTCGATACGAGGCTCGGCGAGGACCTTCGCCGCGGGTTTCGGTGTAGGCAGGAACCGGCGCAGGCGCTGGGTCGGCTTCTCGATGAAGTTCCAGGAAAAGAGCCCGCACGCGTACGCCGCGGGCACCGCGCATAACATCAGCAGCCATTGGTTGCGGACGCCGGCATAGATGATCATCTGCTGTACCGGGAACCCCCAGATGTACAGCCCGTAGCTGCCGACCACCCAGCGGTCGGTGCCTTCCAGCCGCTTCGGCCAATGATGGGCCAGCACGATCGCCCCGTACGACGCCGACGCGGCGAGCAGATAGCGGTCCAACGGCGTCTGGTGCAACACCAGCCAGGCAGCGAAGAGAATCAGCGCCGGTATCGGCAAGAAGCGGATCCGGTCGCGGAAGGTCCGCAGGATCACTCCGATGGCGAACGGCACCATGAACGCGACCAGCGAGCCGGTCGGGACGTGCGCCAGCGCGCCCGCGTTCCCCTGGTAGCCGAAGGTGGCCTGCATGAAACCGTCCGCGACGACCAGTGCGGCGAACAGTGGCAGAAGCACCCACCGGGACACCCCGAGCGCGATCACCACGCCGACGGCCAGCACGATCCCGTAGCCGACCATCTCCATCGGCAGAGTCCAGATGGCCCCGTTCACCGACCACGGGTACGGGTTGCCGAAGAACACGCCCGGCAGGATGTGCTCGGTCAGGAACAGCACGGTGTTGCCGACGAGATAACGCCAGGTCTGCAGGCCCGACCAGTAGTCGCCGGCGGACCAGGAGGTGAACACCGGTCCGATCACGAACACCGACACCAGGAGCACGAACACCAGCGGCGGCAGGATCCGCAGCAGCCGCCGCGCGCTGAACCGCCACCAGCTCGGGTCGCGCAGCCAGCTGTCCTGGATCTGGAACCCGCTCATCGCGAAGAACCCCATCAGCGCGACGTAGCCCGGCGAAGCGTGCCACGCGGCCGGGAAGATCGTGAGGCGCTCCGGGTGCACCAGCGGTGAGCTGTGGTCGACGACCACGGTGATGGCACCGATCATCCGCAGCCAGGCGAACCCCAGGTTGGGATCGGCGTGCTGCTTCGGGCCGGGGCCGTCAAGCCCGCCGTCAAGACGTCCTCGGGAAGCCACTCGATGACCTTCTTCGCGCGGAGGTTTCTTTCCCACCAAGAGCACTCTGGCAGATGTCCCTCGGGAAGGCGCCACCGGCCCGAATTGCGGCTCAAGGCCGACTGAACGCGGCACGACCTCGAGCACGAGGACATGGGGATGCTGGGGAACTTCCAGGTGCAGTAATGCTCGTGTAGTAACGCCTATTCGGGCTTTCGGGCAACGAGGTAGAGCTGAACTTCAGGCCGGACGTCGGAATGGGCGGACACGTAGTCCACCTGTTCCCAGTAGACGATCTCCAACCCGGCGGCCTCGAACCGCTTGACGAACACCTCGGCCGGGTAGCTGCTCGAACGGATGGGGTGCCCCAGGAAGACGAAGTCGACCTCGCTGACGTCAGCGGGAACCGTGCCCAGTACGACGTACCCGCCTGGTGCGAGCCAGGCGGGGATGCGGTCGAGCACGGCGTCCACTTCGGCGCGAGTCATCTGCATCAGCGAAAAGAACGTCATGACCACGTCCCAGCTACCTGCCGGGTAGGACACCGTGCGCAGGTCGGCGAGTTCGAACCGCGCCGCGGGGACCTGGGCCCGCGCGATCTCCACCATGTTCGCCGAGACGTCGCAGCCGGTCACGTCGTGTCCAGCGGCCGCGACGGTCTCCGCGACGGGACGCCCGGTTCCGCTACCGAGGTCGAGCACCTTGGCGCGCCCGGCCAGCCGGGAAACCAGCCAGTCGAGCACGGCGTGCTGACCTGGCTGGTTGGGGAAAGCGGCTTCGTAGTCCTTGCCGAGCGCGTCGAAGACCTCGGCGGGCGTTTCGGGACGAGTCATCCCCCGACCCTGCCAGAAATGCGACTCGTCGGTCGTAGGCGTGGGTCGTTGCCACCGCAACTCGCCGTCGAGTTGCGATGCTTGAATGCTCAACGAGGGCACTTTTGTCCCCAAGTGCCCTGCCTTGGTACTTAGCGAGGGGCAGGTCGCGGCGTGTGTTCCGTGCCACGTTCCGCCTCCCTCGCCCGGGTGAACGAGGGTTAACTGACGGGTGCCCACCGAGCGGGAATACTGAGCTTCGACACACCCGCTTCGCCACCACCCGGACACCGGGCGCCGCCCACAGCACCGAAGGATCTGAATGGACAAGGTCTACGGGACCGCGGACCAAGCAGTAGCCGACATCGTCGACGGCTCGTCACTGGCCGTCGGCGGCTTCGGACTTTGCGGGATCCCCGAAATACTCATCGACGCACTGCTCGCGCAAGGTGCCACCGACCTCGAGACGGTGAGCAACAACTGCGGCACCGACGGCCTCGGCCTCGGCGTCCTGCTCGCGAACAAGCGGATCCGCCGCACGATCGGCTCTTACGTCGGGGAGAACAAGGAGTTCGCGCGCCAGTACCTCGCCGGCGAGCTCGAGGTCGAGCTCACCCCGCAGGGCACCCTGGCCGAGCGCATGCGCGCCGGCGGCGCGGGCATCCCGGCGTTCTACACCCCCGCCGGGGTCGGCACCCAGGTCGCCGACGGCGGCCTCCCGTGGCGCTACGACGGCGACGGCGGTATCGCGGTGGCCAGCCCGCCGAAGGAAACCCGGGAGTTCGACGGCGTCACCTACGTGCTGGAGCACGCGATCCGCACGGACTACGCGCTCGTCCACGCCTGGAAGGGCGACCGGCACGGCAACCTCGTCTACCGGCACTCCGCGGGGAACTTCAACCCGGTGGCGGCGAGCGCCGGGCGGATCACCATCGCCCAGGTCGAAATCCTGGTGGAGGCCGGCGAGATCGACCCCGCCCAGGTGCACACCCCCGGCATCATGGTGCAGCGCGTGGTCCACGTGCCCGACGCCCTGAAGCGGATCGAGAAGAGGACGGTACGGGCATGAGCCTCACCCGCGACGAACTGGCCGCCAGGGTGGCAGCGGAACTCACCGACGGGCAGTACGTGAACCTGGGCATCGGCATGCCCACCCTGGTGCCCGACCACGTGCCCTCGACGATGACCGTGGTCCTGCACTCGGAAAACGGGATCCTCGGCGTCGGCCCGTTCCCGACCGAGAACGAGGTCGACGCCGACCTCATCAACGCCGGCAAGCAGACCGTCACCGTGCTGCCGGGCGCGAGCTACTTCGACTCCTCGGCGAGCTTCGGGATGATCCGCGGCGGCCACGTCGACGTCGCCGTGCTCGGGGCGATGCAGGTCAGCGCGACCGGCGACCTCGCCAACTGGATGATCCCGGGGAAAATGGTCAAGGGCATGGGCGGAGCGATGGACCTCGTTCACGGCGCCGGCCGCGTCCTGGTGATGATGGACCACGTCAGCCGCGACGGGGAGCACAAGATCCTCGAGGAATGCACCCTGCCGCTGACCGGGGTGGCGTGCGTCGACCGGATCATCACCGACCTCGCCGTCATCGATGTGACGCCGGACGGCCTGGTCCTCGTCGAATGCGCTCCCGGCGTGACCGAGGACGAGGTCCGCGCCGCCACGGGCGCGAAGCTGCTTTAGCCACCCTGCCGACTCGAGGGACCCCTGGTACGAATCATTCGTACCAGGGGTCCCCCGAGTCGGATCTGATGTCAGGACCATGCATGCATGCAGCGCATAGTTGATCTGCGAAGTATGCATCGAGCGCGGGGAATCGGAGGGTGCGGGGCGGTGCTGGACAGAGCGAGAGGGCCCGCTCGGGTCCACGTCTCGGACTGGAAGGAACACCGGCTATGAGCACCGAGGACACGCTCCCCCGCTACACCGAGTTCGTCGACCGGCTGGTGTCCGCCCTTGGCGGCGCCGCGGCCGTTTCCGCCGCCGCCACGGAAACAACCGTCGCGGACGGATGGCGCCACCACCCGGGTTGGGGCACGCTGCCGAGCGAACCCGAGTCCAGTGCCGAATTCAGCTACACCTTGCGCCAGGACACCGTAGCCCCGCGCTACCGGCTCGCGCTGAAGGCCAAGACGCACCTCGTCCCGGCGCAGCTGGACTACGTCGAGACCGGCAACGGCAGCCGCGGCCACGTCGACGGCGTCGACTTCATGTTCGACACGCGCCCGGTGAACACGCCCATCGCGTCGTGGCGGGTCGCCACCCGCCAGCGCCACAACGACCTCATCTCCCCGCTGCGCATCGCCCGCAAGCTGCTCGCCCCGGAAGCGGACGTGTCGGTCGACGACGCCGTCCTCACCCTGCGCGAGGTCGGCCGCCCGCCGCTGCGGATCACGCTCGACCCGGCGACCGGTCTACCGGCCACTTTCGCGGTCACCGAAGAACATTCGCCGCTCGGCGACGTGCTCGTCGAGGTGTGGTTCGGCGACTACCGCGAGGCCGGGGTGTTGACGCTGCCCCATCACGTGACCATCACCATCGACGGCGTCACCGTGCACGACGAGGTGCGCAGTTCGATCGAGATCAGCGACCGGGCTGACGACGGCGAATTCGCCGTAGCCGAGTCGGCGGTGCAGGACGGTTCAGCCGGACAAGTCGCCTATGCGCACTACTCGACCGAATGGATCATGACCTACGTACTCGCGGGCGTGCGCTTCTACTTCGACCTGCAGGTCGCGCCGGTCACCCCCGAGGCGGTGGACCTCGCCGAGGGCGTCAAGCTTGTCATCGGGCCCAGCCACAACACCATGGTCGTCGAGATGCCCGACCACACGCTCGCCGTCGAAGCCCCGCTGTACGACGAATACACCCACGCGGCGCTCGCCCAGGTGAAGGCCGCCTTCCCCGGCAAGCCACTGAGGACGGTCGTCGGCACGCACTTCCACTACGACCACATCGGCGGCCTGCGCGAGTTCGCCGCCGAGGGCGGCATCACCGTGCTCGTCGGGGAGCCGACCGTGCCCTTCTTCGAGCGGATCTTCGACGGACAGCACACCGTCGACCCGGACCGGTTCTCCGGAAACCCGGTACCCGTAACGGTTCGCGGAGTGGCGGACTCGCTCGCCTTGCCGATGGCCGACGGTGGCAACGTGGAGCTGTACCGCATCACCAACGACCACACCGAGGACATGCTGATCGTCTACCTGAGCAAGGCCAAGCTCGTCTTCGAATCCGACCTGTGGAACCCGACCCCGGTCGAACCGGCGCCCAACTCCGGCCGCGGCCGGGTCACCACGCAGCTTTATGAGGCGATCGTCAAGCTCGGACTCGACGTCGAAACCGTGGTCGGCGGCCACAACGGCACCGACGGCAAAACGCTGGCACACGCCGCACCCTTCTCCTACCTGAAAATCGCCGCCGGGTACTGACCACCACGACTCGCCGTCGACTTGCGATCGCAAGTCGACGGCGAGTTGCTGTCCCCGAGCTTGCCCTTTCGGGTGGACCTTTTGGGTGATCACTTTCGGCCATTCGGCCTCTCCTACGGGAGCGAGGCAGCACTCGTAACTCCGGCATCCTTCACGGGGGTGATCATGCCCCGCGGACGAACGGCCTGTACCCAGGGGGGACGAGGTTGTCATGACCAGTACCGCACGACTCACGCTACTCGACGGATTCGGTCTCGACTGCGACCGAGAATCGACGGAGGTACCCAAAACCCTGCAACGCCTGCTCGCCTTTCTCGGGTTGCACCGCCAAGCGACGAGGTCGCTCGCCGTCGGCGCGCTGTGGCCGGATTCCGACGAGCAGAAGGCGTTCGGGCGGCTGCGTACCGCGCTGTGGCGGCTGCACCAGCTCGGCGTTCCGATCGTGTCGGCACAGGGCGAGACGTTGCGGCTGCACGATTGGGTCCGCGTCGACGTCGACGACCTCGTCGACACGGCCCGGTTCGTCTCCGCCAGGACGGCTTCGGCCGGCATCATGGCGATCCGTGACGGCGGTATGCGGGAGCTCCTGCCCGGCTGGTACGACGACTGGGTCCTGATCGAGCGGGAACGCCTGCGTCAGTTGTATCTGCACACCGTGGAAACGCTCGCCGCCGAAGACCTGCTGGCACACCGCTACACCGACGCGCTGGAAGCGGCATTGGCGGCGTTGCGGGTCGAGCCACTGCGGGAAAGCCCGCACCGGCTGCTGATGGAGATCCATCTGGCCGAGGGCAACTACAGCGAAGCCCTGAACACCTACCACTCGTACCGGTTGTTGCTCCTGCGCGAGCTGGACGTCAGCCCGTCGCCGGGAATGCGACGACTGCTCGGCGAGACTTCACGAATCGCCGGGTAGGCGGCTGCGCCCACTAGGCTGGGTGTTGGGCGCCGAAGGCCACGTATTCCTTGTGGTGGGCATCGCTGCGGTCGTCGAAGTGCATGACGTCACCCGAACCGGCGGAGAAGTCGGTCGCACCCCAAGCCAGGCCGACCCCGCGCAGTGCGGCGACGACGTACTCGTGATGGGAAAGGAAACCCCGTGCCGGGTCGCGCGGTTTGCCGGGGCCGCCGTTGACGAACGGGCCGTCGGCCTTCGGCATGACCTGCCCGGCCCTGTTCTTGAACCCGCCTTTCTTGGTGAGCATCAGCTCGTAGTCGGCCCGGACCTGCGCCTGGTCCAGACCATTGAGCATCGCTTGCGGGAACGTCAGCGCGTGCGCGCGCAGCACGGGTGGGACGACCGCCTTGTCCCCTGGCTTGGTGAGGACGGAGAAGTAGGCGATCATCGCGTCGTTCTCGTCCGCGAGCTGGTCGTAGGTGGCCGTGGCCAGTCCCGTTTCCCGGCCCGCCAGCGCGGCGGTGATCACCGTCGGCCGGTGCAGCAGGGCCGTCGAGATCCGGTCGTAGACCTTCTCCAGCGCCAGATCGAGGTCCTTCTCCCCCGATTCGTTGATGATATAAGGATTCGGGGACACATCGATGTCCACCGCGAGCCCGTAGGCGTGGTAGCCCGGTCGGTTGTCGTACCCGGAAATGGCCTTGACCCCGAAATTCGTACCGCCGAGGAGCTCCGCGGCAACCGCCGTGGCTGCCTCCAGCCGCCGCAGGAACAGCGGGTGCACCGGATTCGCCGGCGTGATCCGGACGCCGAACGCCTCGCCGCCAGTCAGCATGTTCGTCACATAGTCCGCGTAGTCGGCCGCGCCGAATTCCCTCGCCTTGGCGTCGCGTTCGGCGAGCTGGTCGGCCGGCGGCGCGACAACGGGTTTCCCGGGGATACGCGCGAGGTCGACGCCCGGGGTCGGCAGCTCGGGCGCGGGCGTCCGCTCACCGAGCACCTGGACCACATGCGCGTGCAGCGGTCCCGGCCACGCGGCCAGGTTGGTGTTCACCGTCTTCTCGAGCTCGTGTAGCTGTGGCAGTGTGAGATCGGCAGAGCGCAGCCTGCTGAGGATGTCCGCTGACGTCATGTCGTTGAGCAGCAACGCCATCCGCAGGTAGTCGAGCTGCTCTTTGGCCACCCGGTAGTCGGCATAGACCTGCCGCGCATGACCGAGGTTCTTCAGCACCGGCCGGATGAACGCGGTGATCCGTTCGGCGTTGCCCTGCTTGGGCGGCTGCGCCGACTCGGCCGCCGCACTGAGCTGCGCCAGCTGCTCGACCCCGTTCTTGCGCGCGCCGATCATTTCCAGCAGCACGACGATGTCCTCGTCACGAAAGCCGTTAAGCCGCTGCGCGGCCTCCTCCCAGCGGGGCGGGTTGGCGTTCAGGTCCAGCAGGAAGAGCCGCTTGTCCTCACTGAAGCCTGTCGTTCTGCCTGCCCGCATCGGAGTCGCGCTGAAGTCGCGGTCGGACCGGGTACTCGCGGTCGGCCGGGCATCGAGCTGCTGCCCGGCCGGCCGGACCACCGCGGGGACCGCAGGCGGGGGCTTTTTCTCGGCGGGCTCCGGTCCCGCACCGGTCGGCATCGGCCGTCAGCCCGCCGGGGTCGGTGACGTGGCCGGCGTGGCCGGCGGCGGAGTGTCCGAATAGGCCGGTGGCCGGTTCGACCCCAGGAACAGAACTGTCAGCCACGGTGGCATCTTCGCCTCCAACTGGCGCAGTGCGGCGTAGACCGCGGCCAGCACGAGCGGCATGATGACGGCGTTGCCCAGCCCGGAAACGGTGCTGGTGAACGACATCGGCAGGCCAAGGGTGACCAGCCAGGCGATGAGCGCGGACCACAGTCCCGGAACGACCGTGCGAAGCCACGAAGTCAGCTGGTCAGACATCTTGAGGCCCGCGAAACCTACTCGACTCCTTACCCGCCATTCCTTCCGGAGCCGGCGTGGTTCGGGGAAATGGTTGCGGCACCAGCGGTTGCGGCACCGGGGCTATCGCCGTCTCGGTCGGTATGGACGCGTCGGCGTTGGACGCCTCAGCCGCCGCGGGCAGTGTGGAAGCGGACGCGGTCGCGGCAGACTCAGCTCCTGCAGGTTCGGCCCGCGACGCGGTTCCTTCGGCCGACGCGGCTTTCCCCAACCGCGGGAACGTCGACGCAAGCGGAGTGACCGTGCCATCCGTGCCGATGAGCGCGAGCGGCGCATAGCTGTACTGGACGCCGTTGGGCGGCAAGGCCGCCGGCGCGCCGTCGGCGATCGGCCACTGCACGTCCCCGGAGATCGTGCGCGCGGGGATCTGCCAGTAGTCGCCGCCGCGATAGGTCGCCTTCGAGTGGCCCGGGATCGAGAACCTGACCTGCACGCCGTCCTCGAGATCGATCCACACGTTCTCGAACAGTGGCAGCGCGCCGTCGGAGGCCGCCTTCAGCTTCGCGGACTCGGTCGTCGCGGTGCCCCGGTTGTCCCAGCGGCGTAACACGGGGTTCAGCTCCGGCCGCGAGCCGGGCCCGCAGTCGTCGCCGACCGGCCCGTCGAGGGTGACCAGGCGGTCGACCGGGTCGATCGCGACGACCTGGCGCAGTGGCGTGGCCGGTACCGAGTCGCCGGTATCCAGCGGGACGTCGTCGGCGACCCGGCAGGCCGTCGCGTCGTCGACGATCTCGACCAGGTCGCCGACCTCGAGCGCGAGCTTGCCGTCGCGGCCGAGGGTGGCCACCGTGACGTCGGAGCCGGACAGCGAAACGATCGGGAACACCACGGACGCGTTTTCCCTCGACCACTTGAAGGTTGCGCCGTCCAGGCAGGTGAAGTCCCCACTTTTCAGTGCCGCATTGTCGTTCCGGTCGTCCCACGCTTCGCCGCCGGAGTGGATCTCGACCCGGTAAAGCTGGTTCTCCGGGCCGCGGAACCGGGCCTCGGGCGGCAGGTGGCAGGCGTCGGCGTCCGTGTCGTCCGGCCGCAGCGCCCGCGCGCCGAGCAGGCCGCGATTCGCACCGAACTGCGCCAGCCAGTTGTCCAGTTGCTTCGCCGGTGTGTTGCCGGGGTCGCTGCCGGAGTCGGTCTCCAGCGCGGTCGCGGCCACCTGCCAGACGACCTTCGACCGGGCCGCGGTATCCGGGCCGGGGTCGCCCAGCGCGATCTCGCGCAGCGCCGGGTCCTGGACAGCCGTGATCAGCCTTTCCCAGACCCGCAGGTAGACGCCGTACGGCACGTTCGGCAGCCGGTCATTGCTGTCCGGATCCAGGTGGCCGTCGGGCTGCTCCCAGTACGTGGTGTCCTGGTCGTTCTCCACCAGGATGCCGTCGACGTATATGCGACCGGCCGAGATCGTCAGGTCGGGGGCCTTGCCCTTGTCCGCGACCGCGCCGATCACGAAGCCCTGGGCGTCCTCCGGGGCGCCGGCCGGGCCGATCAGATCCGCTATCGCGGTCCGCAGCTGGTGCAACAGGATCGCCGCCTGCTCGTTGGCGTCGGCGTCGAGCTGGACGCGGCCCTGCTGCGACAGCACCGCGGAAAAGTGTTTGGCGGCGTCGAACGTGGTCCGCGAAAGATCGGCTTGCATGACACTCTCCTAAGTGACGATGAGGATTCCGGCATCGCAGCCGGCGGGTGTGTACTCGTCGAGGCGGGCGCGCAGGTTGTCCTCGCGCTGCGGCTGGAACAGGTCGTGGAAGGCACCCAGCTCGGAGCCGTCTTCGGCCCCGCGGCGAATCTCGTCGGGACATCCCTGAGCCAGCTGGGCGTAGCCCGGCGTGCCGTAGCGCACGCTGGTGAACAGCGGCGGCAGCCCGTGTCCACAGTGGAACTGCCGCGGGGTTCGGGATTCGGCGGGCAACCAGCAGAACCGCACGCAGCCCACCTGCCGCCGGGCGATCACCGTCTTCCCGCCCAGGACGGAGTTCTCGACGAGGCCGAGCGCGTGTGCCCGGATCTGCCCGAAAACCGTGGTACGCCGCGCGTTGAACACCGCGTGTGCGTGCCGCTCACCGGGCGCCACCAGCGCCGCGACGTCGTTGCCCGTGGCGTCGAGAATGCTGTCGGAGAGCCAGATCTGGTTGGGCTCGTGGTGTGTTTCGTCGACGTTCACCAGAATCGTGCCGAGGATGCTGCGCTCCACCTGCAGGCAGGCCGGGGTGTCGAACAGCTCCAGGCTGGCCTCTTCCTCATGCTCCGGACAGCACTCGGCGTCGAGCGACCAGCCGGGGACCAGCGTCGAATGGCGGACGACGACCTGCCCGACCTCCCCCTGGATCCGCACGCCGCGCCCGGTGATCAGCAGCCCGTCGAACACGATCCGCGGCAGCGAACCGGAGCCCTTGCCAGTGCCCAGAATCCGCAGCGAGTCCGGTCGGTTGCCATACCAGTCGAGCAGGCGCAGCACCGGTCGCACCCCGGAGGCCGCGCGCAGGGTCAGCCGGTCGCCGTGGTCGAGCGGGATCTCGAGCTGTTCGGAAAAGGCGGCCGACTCGGTGAACTCGATGACGGCCGTCCGTTTGGCGGGGTCTGTTGTCTTGTCCTCACACCACTTTTCGACGGCCGCCATGATCCGGTCGCCTTCGCCGACCCGGTAAACGGTCGCCGGGAACTCGGGATCGAGGACCCGCTCGTACTCACCGCCGCCCGTGTCGTCGGAGAAGCCGTAGTGGTAGTCGACCCACACGCCGTCGTCGGGTGCTTCCCTTGCGGGGAAAGCGATCCTGCCGAGCACCGGGTCGACGGCGACCTGGCCGCGCCTCGGTGTGTACCGCCAGCCTGACAGGTCCGCGGGCACGATCTGGGTCAGCGGCACCGGCTTGTTCGGCGCCCGGTAGACGCAGAAACTCTTGCCTGGCCCGTAGTACTGCGCCGGCCGGGCCGCGAACGCCTGCCGCCGGACGAACGCGGGCACGTTCGTCTCGTCGGCGATGTGGGTCGGCGACGGCTCCTCGACGGGCTTCGTGATCAACGGCGTGTCGTTGCCGAGGATGCTGAAGGTGAACTGCGTGCGTGACCGGTCCTGGCAGTAGGCCGGGCCCTGGGTGATCGAATACGGCCGCAGCCGCCACAGGTACAGACCGACTTCGCCGATGTCGAACCGGCCTTGCCCGCGTGCGCTGGTGATGCGGCGAACGTCGACGCCGTGCGCGAGTTCGTCGAACGGGCCGTCGAGGCGGTCGAGCGCTTCCACGGCATGCAGGTCGACGAGCCTGCCGCGGTGCAGCCTGCGGCTGTCGGCCCGGGAATCCCTGCCGTGCAGGCGAACCGCCTGCGTCACGTCGAGCAACCTCCGGAACTCCACCGCACGCGCGGGCCACGCCGCGACGTCGGCCGCGAGCTGTTCGAGCAGCGCGAGCGTGCCCTTGCGGCGGCGGTTCCCGACAGTGTGGGCCACGTCGCGACGCGACGCGATGGCCGCCAGCAACCGGTTGCCCTCGTCCGTGCCGGCGGACAGCGCTTCGTCCGATCCGGGCAGCATCCGGTAGCCGACGAGGTCGCCGAGGTAGGGCGTGACCCAGTCCTGGCAAGTCTCGATGAACCAGTCCGAATACAGCTGGTCGAGATCGGCCCCGATGATGTCGGCCTGCTCGGTGATGACGCCGAGCAGGGCCTGAAGCGGTCCGCCCTGCTCGATGTCCTTCTGCCGGGTGAACGCCGGGACGAGGTTGTAGAGGCGGTCGGCGTCGCGGGTCACGGGATCCTCCGCAGGGTCAGGGCTTCCGGCACGTCGGCCGGGAGCACGGCGAGCTGGGCGGGCCGGACGCCGCGGAACACCGTCAGACCGTCCATAGAGGACAGCAGCGGTCCGGTGAGCCCGGGGTTGAGCGCGACGAGCTGGGCAATGGTCAGGCCGTACCGGTTGGCGACATCGGTGAGACTGCTGAACGCCCGGAGGTCGTCCGGGCCGAGGGTCACTTCCTGGAAGCGCGCGGGCAGCGCCGGCACGGCGGTGTCGACGACGGTGAGCTTTTCGACGATGGTGGCGAGGTCGATCGGGCTCACGTCGCCCTGGATACCGTGGAAGAGGTCCACGTCGACGTAGTCCACTCCCTCGACCGCCTGCATCACCGACACCACCCGGCTCAGGTAGGCCGCCTCGCCGAGCCCACGCGCGGTGAATCCGAGTTCGGTCCGGACAGCGTCCCGCACGGCAGGCTGGACGAGGTCCCACGAGTAGTCCGGCAGCACCTTGACGCCGGCCCGCACCACCACGAGTACGTGCTCGCGCAAGGAAACCCGCACCGGGACACCGAGATCGCCGAACTCGACCAGCGAAACCTCCAGGCTGCTGAACAGCCCGGAGAAGGGATCGATGGGAACATCACCGATCCCGGCGATGGTGACGTGGACGAACTCCTGGCCGCCGGCCCGCAGCTTGCGCGCGCTCGCCTTGCCGATACCGGCTCTCGCGCGGGTGAAGTCCTCGTGGTCGCGGACCGACACCAGCCGGTCGAGCGCCAGCATCCGCAGCGGCACCGTGCTCCGGATGTCGTCCGGACCGTCGCCGTCCGCGCCGCCGGTGGCCGCGATCGGGTTCGTCACGGCCGTGACGCCGAGCGGCTGGGCGGCGAGCTGGGTGATCGTGCCGGCCGGCACGTTGCCGGAGCTGCCCGCGCCGATGCGGTAGGTCGCCGTCACGTTCTCGATCCCGGACGGCAACCGGGCGCCGTGCACGCCGTCGCCGAACTGCACCGACGACGACCCGTCGGCCGCGGACGCCAGCACGTACGAATGCTCGTCGGGCGCCGGCCAGACCAGGCCGTCGGTTTCGTGCCATCGCACCCCGTTGACCCTGGTGACCAGCGAATCTTCCGCACCCAACGGGTTGTCCGACGCCTGCCAGTTGAGCGGCGAGGTGGCCAGCACCTGCCGCAGCGGGAAAGTCTGGCCGGTGCGGCCGGCGTCCCCGCCACCGAGTATCTCGTTCCGGGTCTCCCCCTGCGTCGCACCGACGACGTTGCCGTAGAGCTTGGCGGTGCCGGGTTTGTAGGTGTAGGCAAGATCGTTGGCGAGGAACAGGGTCGTCACGGGTGCATCGCCGGGGCGGCTGGGATCGACCCGCTGGCGGATTCCGGCGACCATCGCCAGTTCCGTCCCGGGCACCCCGCTGGTGTAGGGCACATCCGTCCGTTCACCCGAGACGACCAGCCAGCGGCCCGGTTCGAGTCCGTCGTACATCCGGGCGAGCTCGATCTGGTGTCCCGCCAGTGGTGTGGTGATCGCGGCGCCGAGCGGCTTCAGCGACTCCCCCTGCGCCCAGACGACATACGTCTTGTTCGTCGTGTCGAGGGTCGTGAAGTCGACAACGAGCATGGTCACCGGAGGGGGCGGTGGCGGGGTGGTACCCGGCGGCGTAGGGGTGACCGGCCGGGGTTCCTGCCGGACCGACCGGACGACGGCCTGGACCGAGGCGCCGCCGTCATTCGGTTCGAGCACGATCCAGCTTCCGGCGACAATCCCGGCGTACACCATGTCCAGCACGAGCATGCCCACAGTGACCGGGTCGCTGTCAGTCTTGAACGCGAGAAGCGTCGCCTTCACCCGCATGACCTGCAGGTCCGAAACCTCCGGCGGCGGCGCGATCTGCTGGGCGGCCCAGGCCCGGTGCAGGTTCGGGGCGAGCCGGGCGTCCGCGGCGATCAGGAGTTTCGCGTGGACATCGGAATCCGCGCGGAACTGGTCGCCGACCGCCACCGTGAGGTCCCGGGAGCGGCGCGGCGGGCGTGACGGGTCCTTACGCAGACTCGGGAGAACCGGGGTCAGCGCGACGAGCGCGGCCGCCCGATCGCAGTCGTCGTTCGAACAACCGCAACCGCCACCGCCCCTCGGCGCGGCCTGTGCCGCCTGCGCTGTCAGTTCCTGTTGGCTGCAGGGGCAGACGAGGTCACGGCCCAGCTTGACCAGAGCGTCCATTTCGGACGGAGTCAGCCGGGTGAGCGTGACGGCCAGCGCCACGACCGCGTCGCCGGCGTCGAGCACGTCCGCGATGTAGTAGGTGAACCAGTCCCGGACAGCGCAGTTCTCCCGCGCATCCGCGATGGCTTCTTCCTCCCGCAACCTGGCCAGGAAGTACGGCACGCCGTGGTGGCCGTTCGCCCCGTCGCCCATGAGCAGATCCAGCGGCGCGGAAGTCCTGACCAGCAGGACCACCAGCTCGGCAAGGTAATCGGAGTCCACTTGGGACGCGAAGGCCGACTGGCTGACGATCGGCGCGCCTTCAGCCTCCTTGACCCTGAACTCAAGATAGTTCGCCGCCACCACGAACGGATCCTGCGGGTCCGCCGACACGAGGGTGACTGCGGTCCGGTTCGCCAGGAAGTCCGGTTTGGACTCCTTCACGACCCGAACTCCGCTGTCCGGCGTCGAGTCGAATCGGCCGAATACGAACAGCAGCCTGTCGCCGCCCTTGAGGTTCGCCGTGGACCCCTCGACGGTCAGCGCGTCGAGGGTCTTAGCGGTTGCGGCGGTGATGTCCGGCGGCTCGTTCAGCCGCACCTGCAGGGTGTTCCACTCCTCACGGGCCACCAGTTCCTCGGTGGTCTCGAAGGTTTGCGGGAGCCCGCCCTGCGCCGCCACGCTCCGAACGCCGGCACCAGCCGGAATCACCGACTTCGCGGCGGGGCCGAGCGTGTACGCGAGGTACGTGCTGGACCCCAACGGCGGCCTCGGCGTGTAGCCGACGAGCCGGCCGAGCAGGTTGAGGGACTCCGGTTCCGTCGCGGTCCGCAGATAGCCCTCGTTCGCGATCCGCTCCTGGTAGAACGTCAGCACGTCGCCCACCACCGCCCAGCAGTCCAGCAATGCGATGGACGCGTCGTCCGGCTCGCGACTGGTCAGTTTGGTGAGCGCGGGCCGGCTGGACAACCGGGCCAGCATGGACTCGCGGAAACTCCCGTGCGTGCCCGCCCGGTAGGACAGCGCGGGCAGGCCCGGCCGGTTGTAGGACGGAATCGGCGTCACAGCCGTCACGCCTTCACAGCATTTCGCGCAGCCGCAACTCATCTGCCACCTCGCAGGTCCAGGGTCAACCGGCCGTTCTCCGGCCGGGATGGGTCGTTGTCGAGCTGGGCCACTTCCAGTGGCCCGATGTCGAGCAGGCCGCTTTCCCAGGCCCCGCTGGGCAAACCGAACAGCCGCTTCAACTTCGTGACCCGGGCACTGCGCACCCCGGGGA
Source organism: Amycolatopsis sp. (assembly GCF_025464955.1). Lineage (GTDB taxonomy): Bacteria > Actinomycetota > Actinomycetes > Mycobacteriales > Pseudonocardiaceae > Amycolatopsis. The sequence continues at coordinate 74,758 of NZ_JAODNM010000079.1, forward strand.
CGGCGGCCGCGGCGGCGACCAGGCGGCTCAGCCGGATCGGTGTGCCGAAGGTGAGCGCGTCCGGGGTGAACAGAGCCCCGAGGGCGCGCAGCAGCGCCGCCCGGACGTGCCCGGCCACGTAGTCCGGCTGGACGTCGATGCAGAGCGCGACGTCGAGCGGTACGAGGGTGGCGGTGGCCACGGACAGGTCGTGGCCGATCCGGCGGAACGGGTGCAGCGCCTCGCGGACGGCGTCGAGCAGGGACGCGGTCGCCACCTCCGCGCCGAGCGGGTCGATCGCGACCTGCGCCTCGTACCAGCTTCCCGTCCAGCGCAGGTCGGCCGCGGCGCGCTGCACCCCGGTGACGCCCGAGGCCACGGTCGCGTAGTCCTCGGCCGTGACGGCGCGCAGCAACCGGTGCCGGACCTCCTGCGGAGCCCTTGCCCGCACTTCGGAAAGCGGTTCGGGATCGGTGCCGCCGGTGGCAGGCAGCGGGTTGCGGATCGCGGTGATCGCGTCCTGGCGGGTCGAGCAGAAAACGATCCGGTTGATCACCTCGCGGCCGACATTGCCCGCCGAACCGTTCCCGATCCGGTACCGCGCGGACAATGCGGTGCCCGGAGTGGGGCTCATGCCGTTGGTGCCGTCGCCGAAGCGGAGCCTGAGCAGGCCTTCGTCGTCGAGTTCGCCGACGAAATGGCGGTCAGTGGGCCGGCTGTCGAGGAGATCGCGCCGCGGCGTCCATTCCCGCCCGATGGTGTCGTCGAGTGTCACAGCAGGCAGGGCTGACCGCGGGTCGGGCTGCGCGGCGAGGGCCGCGGGCCCGCGGAAGGCCGCCCTCGTCGACGTCAGGTTCTGGCCTTCCTCCGCGCCCCAGGTCTGTCCGATCTCCCAAGCCTCGCCGCCGGAATCCAAGACGTAGCCTGCCCGAGCGCGTCGGATCAGTTCAGCGAGGCGGTTGAGCTTCGCTTCCAGGAGCTCGCCGAAGCGGGCCGAGAGCTCCCGCAACGCGCGGCGCGGATGCTCGGCGAGCCTGACCCGGCGCAGGGTGGCCGCACCGAACAGCACGGTCAGGTACTCGATGTCCACATCGGACAGTCGACCGCACCGCCACAGCTCGTGAAGCCGAGCGCGGGCGCGGTCCGGCGCCCCGGCCAACTGCCGCCCCTGGGCCTTGGCGACCTGGGCAGGCAACGGAAACGGCGCACTCTGCGTCACCGGCGAGTAACCGAGCCGAGGTGCATACCGGGCGACCAGCGGCGGGTATCCCGGCCGCTGGGCGGGCAGCAATTCGTCTGGGCAGCCGAACTCGACCGGATCCGGGCAGCCAGGTTCACCGGGCTCGGGCCCGGGAACGGGGTCCAGCGGCTCGGGTTCGGCCCCGCACCACGTCAGTGACCGGCCGTGCTCGACGAGGACGACGTTGCCGCGCGCCACGCCGACTTCGAGGTCCGCGCACAACGGACCACCGCGGGCGTTGACACACAAAGGAAAAGTCAGCGCATCCTCGGTTTCCCAGGTGACGTCGAGCAGCGGCTGTGCATACAGCTGGTCCGTTGTCTGGGTGACCGAAGTCAACCGGACGGCCTGGCAGTGCGAATGGTCGGCGTCCGCCGGGTTCCCGGTCTTCGGACCGAGGACCTCCTCGAACACCAGCACATCGCCCGGCTGCAGGCTGAGCGCACGTTTCCCTGGCTGCGGCGGTCCGTCCACCAGTGTCGCCGACGTCGACCCGGCAGGCAGAGCACACGCGTTGTCGCCCCAGGTCCAGATGCTGATCTTGTTGTGACCCGGGTGGAAGGTGAGCTCCTCGGCCTGCGCCGGTTCGAACACCTCATAGGCCGGCAACCCGCGCTGCTGGTCTAGGTCGCGCTGCACCAGCGCGACCTTGCCCGGCAGAGACTCGGGCGCCAGTGCGGCGAACCGGAAGTCGCCCGCGGGCACGGTGACTTCGGCGCCCGCTTCCACACACACCCACGCCCTCGCCGCGCACCCGTCGTGCATCGGGTAGTCGACGAGCCGGGTGTGCCGCCGCACCGACACCCGCTTGCGCGCGGTGTCGAGATAGGCCTCCGTCGCGACCGCGTCCTGCCGGTAGCTGAGGCGGTCTCCTTCGTAGGCAAGGAGTTCGACGAGCGCGACCTCGAGATCGGGTACGTGCCGCTCGGTCCACCGCGGCGTGGTCAACGAAAGCCTGTCCAGCAGCAGCTGCCGGAAGCTCGCGTAGTCCTTTGCCAGATAGTCGATTTCCGGCTCGGCGTAAGTTTCGGATGGACTGTCGCCGGTGGGAGCGCAGTCCAGGTCCTCGCAACCGAACGTGAAGGTGAAGTCCAGGAAGGAGTACCGCGGATCGAACCCGGGAAACGGCTCGGTGCCCGGCTCACCGCGGGAATCGACCTCGACCACGGAAAGCCGATACGTTGAAAGGTCACCGATCCGGTCGACGGTCAGCACGACCTGCCCGGAGAGTTCCGGGTCGTCCTCGCCGCAGCAGTGGACGCCGACGACCTCGATGCCGGTGATCCGGCGGCCGCCGTCGATGCGGAAGTTCTCCGGCACCAGGTCTTCCGGGGCGTCGCCGAAGAAGATCACGGTGATCCGGTCGCCGTCGACACCGACCCCGTCGATCCCGTTGATGCCTTCCTGCTGGACCTTCTCCCGGCGCCGGTCGTCTGTGCAGGTCATCGGTTCACGCTCCCCTCGATGACGTCGGTACGGCGCTCGCCGGTAGCCAGGATGACGTAGCGCACCACGACCCGGAGCACGTTGTCCTCGGCAGTCGCTTCCAGCGACTCCACGGTGATCACGTCACCGAGCCAGAGCTGCAGCGCACCCGATGCGGACAGCTGCAGGGTCGCCGCCAGTTCATAGCTGTTCGGTTCGAACACCAGCGTGAGCAGCCCGCAGCCGAAGTCCGACCGGTTGACCCGCTCCCCGGGGGTGGTGAACAGCACCTGCTCGATCATGTCCAGCACGTGGTTCGGATAGCTCGTGCCCGCCGTGCGGCCACGGGCGTCGAAGCCCAGTGGGATGTCTATCCACAAAGGATCGGTCATGGCGGTCACGTCGCAATCGCGCGGGGGATCATGGAGTCCACCAGCGCCGGCGGTGATGCGGGCGGCACCGGCGGGACGCAGACTCCGTCGGCGGTCACCGGCGACCCCGCGGGCGGGACGGCCTGCAGGACGATCGGCTGCCCGTCGGCCAGTACCCTGGTGGACAGGTTGCCCCACACCACGTTCGCGCAGATGTTCTTCGGGCAGGCGACCATCATCTGGTCGGCGGCACCCACCACGGGAACGCCGTCCATCAGCACCCGCGGCGGCCCGCTGGGCGTTATGGTCACCGGTCCCTGGTGCAGACAGGTCAGCACCGCCGCGGTGGTCATCACGAAGCCCGGCATGATCTCCCCCTCTAGAACGGAATGGTCAACGCACCGTTGTTGATGCTGACCAGCGGACCCGGGCCCAACGTGATCGAGGCGCCCTGTCCGTTCGAAATCTGGATACCGAGCTCGTTCATCTTGATGAACGGCCCGGCCGGTCCGTGCAGCTGGATCTGGATCCCGCCGGTCGGCCCCGGCAGATCCGTGATCAGCAGGTAGTTCTGCGTCGGCGTGCCCAGCACGACCTGCGGCACGCCGGGCGGGATGGTCTGCGCGACCGGCGGCGCGTCACCGACGCCGCCGCGCCAGAACCCGGTCCACACGGCACGGTCGATATCGCCGTCGAGGAACTGGATCCAGACCCCGGAGCCGATCATCGGGACGACGTTCATCCCGGGCGCGGCCGCGTGGGCGCTGGCCCAGATACACGGATCTCCGCCGAGGACGTCGGTGACTCCGACCAGCACCCGGTTCTCGTTGGTGAGGTCGATGTTGTTCGTCACCACGCCCTGGTAGAGGCCGTGATACTTCTTCGCATCCGTCGTCATGTGCCCACCCTGTCCACGAAGGGGACAAAGCCGTCCCTCGTCAGTTCGAAGCTCTGCTTGTATTCCCCGCGTTTGATCTCGTGGGTGACCTTCTTGACGTAGTAGAGCCCGTCGTAGGCCAGTCCGGCGCCGCGCACGCCGACGAGGTTGCGGGCCTTGAGCACCTGCCCATACCGCAGCACGTCAAGCTTTCCGTTGCCGGTGACCGCGTCCGACGCCTTGGTCGTCTGACTCAGCCCGCGCAGCATGACGTCGACGATCGGCCTGCCACCGATGTTGGGCAGCGGCTGCTCCTTGAGGGTGACCGCCTGTCTTACCGCGAGCGGCGGGCGGAGCAACGAGACATCGGGAACCGGGATCGAGATCCCGATCTTGGTGGTCGGTTCGGTGAGGCGGATCGTGTACTGCATCCTGGCCATCCCGTCGAAACCGAACGACAGGGATTCCACATTGCCCGTAGTGCCCGAATCCACTGTCAGTGCGGGTTGCACGAACCCGGCACGCGCCTGCGGCCCCCAGTACGCGGTGCTGATCCCGGGCTTCGGACCGGGGATGAGGAAGAAGGAGTAGCCGGCCTCGGACGCGAGTGCGTAGATGTGGTCCAGGTCCGTGCTCGACTGGATCGGAATGTTCCGGAGCGGGTCCGGCGCGGTCGGGAACACCGCGGGCACCGGCGCCGGGATGATCCCATACATCGTGTACTTCATCAGGATGCGCAGCACCCGCAGGTGCAGCGGCATCGCGGGGAAGAAGTCCTCTTCGTGCCGCAGGTCCATCAGCGCGGTGAGGTCCAACCCGGTGACAGTCAGGGTGGACGCGCCCGGGGTGTCGCTCGGGGTGAGCTCATGACGGGTGATGATGCCGTCCATCAGGACTTCGGTGGCCCCGCCGACAACGGCCGCGAGCACCACTCTCGCCGGCGGGTCGAGCACGCCGGCGGGCAGCAGCGTCTCGGTGATCACCGAACGCTTGCTGACCGCGAACGTCAGCTGGAACCCACTGGGCCCGTCGACGCTCGAAGTCACCTGCGCGGACTGCAGCGCGTCCATCAGCTGCTGCGGCGCCGGCACCGCGACGACGTTGCCGATCATCAGCAGGAACTGCAGGCTCTTAGCCATTACCCGCACCCCCTGGCCGGGTGGCCATCCCGGTGGCCATCGGCAGCACAGTCGCCAGGGTGATCCGCAGGGTCCGGCCGGGTACCGCGGTCAGCTCATCGGTGTCCATCGCGCCGTTCGCGTCCGCGATCTGCCAGGCCCGCTCGGCGTCGCCGAACTCCTTGCCCGCGACGCGGTCCAGCCGATCCACCGGCAGCACGCGGTACTCCCCGATCTGCGTGAGGTCCTCGGGGTGCGGCAGGAAACGACGCCGCACATACGCGACCTTCCGGCCGTCCGGTGAGACGTAGGTGACAGTGGGCAGGCCCTGGTAACGGCTGGTCATCGAGAACACGGTTTCCCCCTTCAGATTGTGGTCAGGCCGACTTCGGCGATCAGGTGGCCGAAGGTGGCGGAGAACCCTTCCTTGCGGCCCTGGTAACCGAGATAGAGCCAGCCGCCTTTGTTGCCATAACCGAGGTCGTCGACCGTGAGCACCCTTACCCCGATCGAGACCTTCGCCCGGACCGGGTTGAGCGCGGGGTCGAACATCTCCTCGGTAATGCTGAAGTCGGTGATCCGCACCGGCACCACCCGGCTTTTGCCCAGCACCAGCACCAGCAGCGGGGACTCGGCGGGCGCGATCTCGATCATGCCCTTCCCGGCCAGCCGGTTCTCGTCGAGCAGCTGGGCGGTCGAGGGGTAAATGCTCAGCTCCAAAGTGGACAGTAATGGGAACAGCCCGTCCGGATAGGACTCCGGCGCGTCGGTCGCGTCGAACTCCGCATCGAACTTGTAGGACTCGTGCGGCGGCCCTTTGAGCCGCAGCACCTCCAGCCGGTCACCCGGCTCGCCGCCGATTCCCTGCGGCTGCAGGGTCCGGGTCAGCGTGTCCGGGTTGTACTGGAACGGGATCGTGTTCTTCGGCAGGCCGAGATCCGGGTCCACCAGTACGAACCCGCCCCGGACCGGACGTGGTGCTTCAGGAAATGCGGTCATGGTGTCCGTCCTCCGACAAGTCCACTGTGAATCGAACGGGCGATGCCCCGGCCCAGCGAGCCCGCCGGTCCGGCCGACACCCGCGGCGCCTCGACCCGGCGTTGGCGCCGGGACTCCTGCCAGGTCGACCGGGGAGACGCCAGCACCAACCGGGACAGCTCCGCGTGCAGGGCCCGCTCGATCGCGCGAGGGTCGCCGCTGACCCCGTCGAGCACCACGCGGTCGATCCGCACTCGGATGTTCACGACGAACCTCCCGCTTCCCAGGCGAAGTCTTTCGCCCGTACCGGCATTTCCAGCTTTTCGAACTCGGCCCGCGCGGCGTCCAGCACGATCGGCATGGTGATCGCGGAGCCGCGCGACGCCGCGAGGAACGCGGCGTTGAGCACGATGTTGCGAGTCATCCCGCCGTTGGTCTGCAGCTGCGCGAGCCGGTCGAAATCCAGCTCGCCCCTCGGCGCCCGCTCCGGGAACGCCTTCTCCCACAAGACACGTCGTTCCGCCGGGCCGGGAAAGGTGAAATCGACGACGAATCGCAGCCGGCGCAGGAACGCGGTATCGAGCGCAGAGCGCATGTTCGTCGCCAGTATCGCCAATCCCCGGTACTGCTCCATTCGCTGCAACAGGAAGTTGGTCTCGATATTGGCGTAGCGGTCGTGCGAGTCCTTGACTTCGGTCCGCTTGCCGAACAGTGAATCGGCTTCGTCGAAGAACAGGATCGCCCCACCGGTCTCCGCCGCGTCGAACAGCCGTCGCAGGTTCTTCTCGGTCTCCCCGATGTACTTGTCGACCACCGCGGACAGATCGATCCGGTACAGATCCAGGTTCAGCCTGCGGGCGAGCACTTCGGCCGCCATCGTCTTGCCGACCCCGCTGGGCCCGGCGAACAGCACGCTGACCCCGAGCCCGCGGGTGGCCCGATCACCGAACCCCCACGTCTCATAAACGGTGGTGCGCTGAGGAACCTGCTCCGCGATCCGCCGCAGCAACCCGTCGGCCGCGGGCGAGAGCACGAGGTCGTCCCAATCCACCTTCGGCTCCAGCCGCTGCGCGAGCGAGTCCATCCGCGGGCGGGTACGAGCCCGGCAGGCCTTCCACGCCTCAGCCGCATCCCCGCCGGAGGAGACCCCGATCTGGGCGATGGCAGGTACTTCGAGCGCGAACTGGGCGGCGAGCGAGTCGACGTCTGCCGTCTCGGCACCGGGTCCGAGCGCGGCACACCACGCCGGGACCCGCTCGGCCGGGGTCGGCGGCTCGACGTCCAGTACGAGGGACCGCCGACCGACGTCGCTCCAGCTCTCCCGAGCGGCGAACACGGCGGAGCCGCCGACTTTTCCAAGGAAGCGCGCCGCGGCCGACCTGTGGTGGTCCGAGTCGTCGGCATCGCCCGCATCGAGGTAGAGCGACAACGGCAGCAGCAACGCTTCGCGCTGCCACAAGCGCGCGAGGTCGTCCAGTTCGGCAGGGTGAGTGGGCAGTGCGGTGATCGCGAGCCGCAACGCGCTCAACCCACGCTCCTCCGCGGCGTGCGCCGCCACGAGCTGTTTGCTGACCTCGTCGGGACCGGCGAGCTGAACAACCAGGCCGTCCGCTGCGAGGATCCCGTCGACGACGGACTGCTGCGAAGGAGGTAGGTCGATGCCGACAACCGGTTCGAGCGGAGCCAGCAGCGGCGCCAACCGGTCGTCGAGGTAGTTGAGCCCCTTGAGGTAGTTGACGATCCGCTCGTCCGCCCGCAGCGCGCTGGCGATCAGCCCTTGGCCGGGGCGTGCGGTGACTTCGACCAGCCGCCAGCCGCGCAGGCCTCGTTGCGGCGCGACGATCTCCCACGCCGCCTCCGGCAGGATGCTCATCGCCAACCCGAACGTCGGGTACGGGGTCAATTCGTTTCCGTGCGCCCGCGCGCAAAGCTCGGCGATCGACGGATCGAGCTCGACGGATGCGCACAGCAGCAACGTGTCCCGCTCGAACCTCGACAGGCCCAGTTGCCGGGCGAGCTGCACCAACGCCGGCGGTGGCGAGCACGCTTCGGCCTCGCGGATTGCATCTTCTGCCGCAGCGAGCCGTTCCTCGTCGGCGTCAAGGCGTAACAACAGCCGCAACCATTCCAGTGAGGCGGTCAGGAACCGGCCGTTCACGGTCTCCCAGTCCTGAGCGGCGTTCACTGGTTCACCGTGACCAGCTGGGTGCCGTCGAAGACCGGCTTGTCGCCGGACCGGTCGACCAGCACGCTGTCCACCCCGGCGACCCGCAGGCGCACGGGATAACGCCCCGGCTCGACGTCGGTCACGAGGAACCGCGGGTGGTCGAGAGGTCTCGGCGGTTGTCCCGGAACCACGTTCGGCGCGACCGAGCGCGACCCGAACAGCAGCGAAACCTGTTGTCCCGGCAAAGGCCCCGGAACGAACGTGACCTCGACGACGATGGTGTGCCGGGCGTCGCGGGTGGTCGTCAACGGGAGGCCCGCGGTGACGGTCGGCGCGATCGAGAGCGGAACCTCGTTGGTGGTGGTCACCACGCGATCGGCACCGGTGCCCGACGCCAGTTCGAGTGCGACGGACCACAGCCCGGCCGGATAGACGGTGTTCGCGGCGGACAGCGTGAACCGCACTTCGGACGATCCGGCGCTGAGCAGCCGAACCGGTACAGGCCGGCTCAGCAGCGGATGACTGAGCACGACGGTGGCGGTGTCCGCGTCGAGGTTGACACCCTGCAGCGTCACCTCTTCACCGGCCCGCGCGGCGGTCTGCCGGTGGGCGGGCGCAGCCGCGGTGAGCACCGGCAGCGGCGAGTCGAGATTCGCGTCGGCGACCGGGCCGCGGTCGTTCCGGCCCCGCGAAAGCACCGGCACACCCGCCCGTATCGGAATCCCGCTGTCGAGTAGCACCACCCGCACCTCGAAAGCCGCGGAAAGCCGGTACGGCGTCTGGAAAGCCGACCAGAGCGAGTAGATGTCCTTCTCTTCCAACGGTTGCCAGGTGATGCGGATCCGGTCCAGCTGCTCGCCGACGTCGCTGGGGGTCCGCGCGCCGCGCAGGTCATCGCGGGTGAGCACGGGATGGTCGTGCAGCGTCCGGATCGCCGCCCCGAGCATCCGGTGCGCGGCCGGGTCGTGTCCACCTGGGACATACGGCGTGATCAGGTAGTGCAGGACCAGTGGCACACCGGGATCGGCGGTTTCCCCGCGATGGACGTCGAGCGGATCCTCGTTGCGCAGTGAACTGTCCACATCGGCCTGGTAGAGGAACAGGTTCAGCCGGGATTCGGTACTGCTGACGGCCACCTCGTTCGGCGGCATCGTGACCACCTTGCTCCCCGGTTCGGCCAGGTCGACGGCCGCGTGGATCAGGTGGCCGAGGGTCTCGGTGACCGCGGCGATGGCGAAGACGTCACTCATTTCCGGGCACCTCCCGCCCGTCCGCGCAGGTAGTCGTCCAGGCTCAGCACTGGGCGTCTCGGCTGTTCGGCCCGCTTCGGCGCGGCGGGCTCGGCTGTGGCCTTGACCTCGACCCGGCCGATGCTGATGTGCACTGTCGGTTCGGCCGCCATCCGGCTGGACCGCCGGGAGGCCGGTGGGAGCGGCACGGCAGCCGGGCGAACCGGCTGGTCACGACGCGTGGCCGAGACAGTGGAGTAAGCGGAGTGAGCGGGGTGCAGCGGCTGGTCGTCGTCGGCGGCCGGGCGCACAGGGTGAGCGTGGTGCACCGGGTCCGGCGGCCGGATGGGGACTTCCGGCCGTGCCGTCTCGGCACCAGGCGTCGTCACGGGATGTCCCGTCTGCAGTGTTGGCAGAGTTGGTACCGCTGTCTGTGCCGGTGCGGGGACAGACGCGGAGTCCAGCTCAGCCGTTCGCTCGGGTAGCGACTCCCGATCCGGCGCCGCGAGTGTCCGCGACACGTGAACCGTTCGGACCTCCGCCAGAGGGGAGCCGATCGGCGTCGGATTTGCTGGCAGCAGTGGGGTTTCGCTCGCCCGTACCGGTGTGACCGAGGGGACGCCAGGAGCATCGGGGTCGGGTTGGACCGGGGTCCGTGAGGCGGAGGGCCCGGCGGACGTCGTCGGTGCGGCGGTTTCGGTGACCGCCCCCATCGGCGCGGCCGACTGCGCGGTCGATCCGGCGACTGGTTCGAAGAACGAAGGCAGCAGGGGGCGCACGGCCGGGGCAGCCGTCCGGCCGAGCAGCCGGTCCGCGAAGTCGTTCTTCATGAGGCCATCTCCAGGTAGAACCGGCGGCGCGCCGGGCTCACCGCGAGCACCTCGGCCTCGGACCAGCCGTAGGCGCTCGCCAGCAGGTGTACGTCGTGCACCAGGCGTCGTACGTAAACGTCCATCTCTCCCCACAGGTAGGCCGTGATGTCGAACGGCGAGCTCCACTCGTGCCCGCAGGCCGCACAGTCCAGTTCGAGCAGGACGTCGGCTTGCGGGTCGCAAGTGGACAGTGCTTCGGCCAGCGCGTCGAGCACCGGGTCTCCCAGTGCGCCGACGTCGATCTCCCGGCCGTCCCGCGTGGCGCCGACCACACATCGGGAAAGCAGTCGCCGGCGGGCGTCGGGCTCGTGCGGACCGACTTCGAGGAGGTCCCGGCTGGTGATCGGCCGGAACTCCACGTCGACGCCGTCGACGAGGACCCGCCGTTCGCTCTGGGGCTCGGCCGCGCGCACGTCGTCGACGGTGAGCTCCAGCTCGAGCTCCTCCGCGCATCCCGGGCAGGTCACCACGCTCGGCAGGACGCTGCCGAAACACCTTTCCCGCAAGGCCAGCACGAACTCCGCGCGACGGCCGATGCTGAGATCGGCCACAGTGGACGGATTCGCGCCACCCGAAGCCGCCAGCACCAATGCCCGCCGCACCCCGCCGTGTCCGCTACCGGCTTCCCAGACCGCCAGCAGCCCGGCCTCGGTCAGCGCGGCCATGGTCAGCTCGGGTCTTCGAAGCTGTTCTCGACGGGCTCCGGCAGGTCCTCACGCACCCAGCCCTCGTTCTCCAGCTTGATGTGCTGGATGGCCACCGCGTTCGCGTTCGCGTCCAGATCGGACACCGGCTGGTATTCCGAGACCCAGCAGTTGAAGACCTGATAGGACAGCACTTTCTGGCCGGCTTCGTTGAACACGTCGACCAGCAGGTCACGGCGGAAGTCTTTCAGCGAGCTCTCCAGCCCACCGGAGGCGTTGGTGAAGCTCCACACGCGGTTCGCCCACTGTTCGAACACCTTGTCGTTGGTGACTCCGCGTTCGAGGGTGATGGCGTCGTATTCGGTCCGCCCTGGCAGTTTGAAGCTGGTCGCCGGGTCCCCGCCGCTGCGGTGCTTGATGACCTCGGTGCTGCGTTTGAACCCGGTCACCTTCGTCACCGCGGCGATGTATTCGGTGCCACCGCTGAACTTCACCCGGAACCGGAAGTTCTTGTACGGATCACGTCGTTTCGTCTTGCTGTCGACCATGACTGCGTTGTCCCCTCTGGCTAGACCTGGATCTGACCGGCGAGCTGCTGGATCTGGATGATGACGAACTCCGCCGGCTTCAGCGGCGCGAACCCGACCTGGATGTTGACGATGCCCTGGTCGATGGTGTTCTGCGGATTGTTCGTCGCGTCGCAGGTCACCTTGTAGGCCTGCTGCGGGGTGCTGCCCTGGAAAGCGCCCTGGCGGAACAGGTTGTTCATGAACGCGCCGACGTTGAGCCGCACCGAGGACCACAGCGGCTCGTCGTTCGGTTCGAACACCACCCACTGCGTGCCGCGGTACAGGCTTTCCTCGAGGAACAGCGCGAGCCGCCGCACCGGGACGTACTTCCACTGGTCGGCCCGCTGGTCCGAACCGAACCCGGTGCGCGCGCCCCAGGCCACGTTCCCGAAAACGGGAAGCGTGCGAAGGCAGTTGAGCCCTTGGGGATTCAGCCGGCCGTTCTCGAGATCGTTCATCTTCAGCGTGAGTTTCGAAACGCCGTTCAGCGTAGCGTCGGTGCCGGCTGGGGCCTTCCACACGCCACGCTGGACGTCGGTACGTGCCCAGATACCCGCGATCACGCCGCTGGGGGCGAACTCCCGCACGAAACCGTTCTGTTTCGGGTCGGCTGCCGTGATGCGGGGGAAGTAGAGCGCGGAATTGGCGCCGCCTTCGGCCGTGAGCGCGGTGCCCGCTCGGACGCCGTCGAACGCCGCCTGCACGCTCGTCCAGCCCTCCGGCGGGTCGGCGATCAGCATCGCGCGGTGGTCGACGCAGAACTTCAACGCCGTGGGGATAAAGGCGTGGTCAACCGCGAGCCCCGGCAGGCACAGGATGTTGAAGATGTCGGCCTTCATCAGCTGATTGATACCGGTCTTGTCGAGGACCGATCCGATGTAGTCCGCATCCCCGGGCTTGTCGCCGTCAGCGCCGCTGGTCGCAGTCGCCTGGGTGTACCGGTCCGGCTTTTTCGGGTCGAAGGGGTCCGGTGACCCGTCCTTCGGGTCGATCGCTTTGTGTGGCTTCGGCAGGTTCGAGTCGCCACTGGTCACCGAGATCAGGCTGGACGACGCGAGCAGCTTCGCGAGACCCCGGGGGGCCGTCGGATCCGTGCTGACGTTGAGATAGCTCTCGGTAGCCCGGGTGGAAGAGTCGCGGACGGCCAGGTTGTAGGTGGTCTGCGGTGTCCCGTTGTCGTCGGGGTTGGCCTCGATCCGGACCAGCAGCGAGTCACCCCACTTTCCCGGGCTCGCCGCGGCGAGGACGAGGTCGCCCGTGGCGCCCGAGATTGTGATCGCCGACGACGTGGCCTTGGTGCCGGTTTCCCCGGGGTCCGTCCGCACGATCCGGACGATTTCGGCTTCGCTGCCGCCGTTCTGGTAAAACTGGTAAACCGCGTAGCTGAGGTCGCTCGACGTGTCGAGACCACCGAACTCCGACTCGTAGTCTCCCCAGTTCGTGATGTGGACCGGCCGGTCGACGGCACCTCTCGGTGCCGTGCCGACAAAGGCCGCGATCGAGGTGGGCACCCCGATGATCGTCCGAACCGCGCTCGGCAGCTCTTCGATGTAGACGCCCGGATAGGTGGGACTGATGGGCATGGCCGCGTCTCCCTTCGTTACACCCGCATTGGCTGCCTACTTTCCGCAGCCGCCGTCACCGACGCGTCACCGAACCCGTACGGCGGCTGCCCGATGGTGTGACGCCGCGGTGACGCGGGGGCAGGGAGGATCCAGGATGCCGACCCGCCGACGAACGGAGCCGACCCGTGGCCGACGATCCCGCCGACAGTGAGACGTCGGCAGCGCTGGTGATCCGGGTGTGGGCGCCCGCCAAGGGCCGCTTCACCGCGCGGCTGATCCGCGTCGACGACCTGCCACACGGCGAAGCGGTCAGCCAGGTGGCCGACACCGAAGACGACCTACTGGCACTGGTCCGCTCGTGGGTCGACGAGGTGACCGGGCGCCCCCAGGGCTCGTGACTGTTCCGGCCGCTTACGGTGTCCTACGGGACACCCGCACCCGGGCGTGCCGGAACGCTCACGAGCCCTGGACGGCGCCGATTCGTGCGCAGGCGCCCAAGGTGTGCGGCCCGTACTGCTCGATGTTCGCGGCGAGGTCGAGCTCACCTCGGCGGGCTTGGGCTTCGTCGTCGACCAGTTCGGGCGGAAGCAGCCAGCACACCTCGAACTCCAGTCCGTCCGGGTCCTTGGCGTACAGCCCTTTGGTCGTCCCGTGGTCGGTGGCTCCCACCAGTGCCCCGGCCGCCCGCAGCCGCTCGGCGCAGTCGCGCAGATCGGCGAGCGTCGGGACTTCCCAAGCGAGGTGGTACAGCCCGACCTCACCGGAACCCGCGCGGCTGCCGGCCGCGGCCGCGCCGATCTCGAACAGGCCGAGGTCGTGGTCGTTGGCGGAGTCGGCCGCCTGCAGGAACACCGACTTGGCCGTGCTGTGCACGATCCGGAATTCCAGCACGTCGACGTAGAACTCCGCGCTGCGCCGGCAGTCGCGGACCCACAGGACGGCATGGTTCAGACCTCGGATGGGCACAGGTGATCTCCTCTTCGAACACTCACGGCAGCGCGAAGTCCGCGCCGCCTCGATGCCACCATTCTGCGTACACCGGAGCGGCCTGCACCAGTTCGAGGTAGCCGCGGGCGATTTCGGCGCACAGGTCGTCGATCGTCGACGCCAGCACGGAGTCCGCGCGCCACGCGAGCACCAGCCCCCGGTACAGCGGGTTCCCGATCAGCGGTAACGTCGCGAGTCCCTGCCGTGCGCTGCCGATCGGGTAGAGCACGCAGACCGAGCCGCCTTCGGCGGTGAGCGCGAACGCGATGTGCGCCTCGTTGGTCAGATGGGTCACCCGCTGCTCGAACCCGGCGGCGGTGCAGGTGCGCGCGAAGAACTCGTTCATTCCGCTGTCATCGGGATGGGGCATGACCCACTTTTCCACGCCGAGTTCGGCGAGGGGGATCTCGTCCCGACCAGCCAGCCGGTGGTTCTCCGACACCCCGGTGAAAATCGGTTCCGTCAGCAGGAGGCGATGCTCGACCCCGTTGGGCAGGCGCAACGGGAAACCGGGAAACTCGCGCAGCACGGCGATGTCGAGCTCCCCGGAACCCAGCAAGGTGCGTAACGTGCCGGTTTCTCGAATGGTCCGGCTGCTGCACTCACGACCGGGCAGCACGGTCGCCAACGCGTTGACCAGCAGGCTGAACTGATGCGCCGGAACGCCACCCACCCGGATCGGGGCGCCGGCACCGCGCTGGACACTCAGCTGCGCGGTGCGCTCAAGGCGGTTCAGGCCGTCGAGCAGCGCTTTGGCGTCGCGAATGAACCCCGTGCCTGTTTCGGTCGTCAGCACGCCATCGGTGCTGCGCACGAACAGGGGGCCGCCCAGGTGCTTCTCGATCCGCTGCAGCTGGGTGGTCACGGCAGGCTGGGTCAGGGACAACGCGGCCGCGGCCTTGCGGAGGCTTCCCGTCTCGGCGATCGCGACGATCAGCTCCAGATGGCGGAATTCGAGACGCATCCAGGCATTCTACGGGCCGATCCGGACACTGAAGACGAAAGGCTATCGCCGAATGCAATAGCGCCATTCCGGCGACCTTGTCGATCTTTGGGCGGTTCACGTTTTTCCTTGCGGTACAACAGGCCTTGTCCCGTTTCCCCGAAGTACCCAGACGGGTGAGTCTTGGAGAGGTCCGGTGTGACCGAAGTCATCGACATCCCGGTGCAAACGCTCGGCAGGCAGGCTGTCCTGCTGTCCGACAGCGCGGTGCGGCGGTTCCTGGCCGCGGCCGCCGACGAATACGCGCGCATCACCCCGGACGAGCCGAGACCCTGTTTCGCCGTGCTGCTGGGCACCCAGACCGAGGCCGCGTTCGTGATCGACGACGTCGCGTTCGGCCGGAACGCGCGCAACAGCGATCCCAGCGCGCACGAGGAGTTCACCACCACGATCGTGCCTCGGTTCGGCTCGGCCTATGAGAACCCCGTGCGCGCCTGGTGGCTCGACCCGGTCGACCTCCTGCGTATCTCGCGCCAAGCGGCGAAACTGGGGTACGACATCCTCGGCTCGATCCACCTGCACCCGGACTGGCACCGCCTCGGCCCGGAGTCCGAAAGGGACTGTCCACTGAGCGACCGGCCGACCCCGATGGACGAGCACATGTTCCGCAGTTCCGGCTTGCCGGTCAACGTCGTCTGCTACTTGGAACAGCAGCACGGTGGGTTCTACTACTCACTGGCGGCCTGGTCCGAGGACTGCACTCCGCTCCCGCTTCGCGTGGACGCCGCGATGCCCCTGTCCACAAAGGAGTCACGTTGACCGACGAGCAGGAAATCCGCGGACTGTGGCAGACCATGGCCGAGGCCTGGGCACTGGGTGACGCGGGCAAGTTCGCGGGCGTGTTCTCCGAAGACGCCGACTTCGTGAACGTCCGCGGCGAAGAACAGGCCGGCCGCGCACAGGTCGAAGCCGGCCACGCGAAGTTGTTCGAGACGGTCTACCGGAACACGCACCTGGTGCCGGACGTCCGGCTGGTCCGTCCCGTCGCCGACGACGTCTGCCTGGTGCACGTCACTTCACAGGTGATGCCCGCTGGGGTCAGCACACACGCGCAGGCGCTGGTGACCCGTCGCGACGGCGAGTGGTCGATCGCCGCCTTCCACAACATGATCCCGCACCGCTGAAAGCGCACCGCCGAAAGGAAAGCCGACCATGCCCAGGCCCCGCCTGCGCCACCTCGCGTTCGTCGTCCAGGACGCGAAGAAGCTCGCTGATTTCTACCGCGAGCAGTTCGCGATGGAGCTGTTCCACCAGGACCCGGACGGCAGCCACTTCCTGACCGATGGCTATATCAACCTCGCGCTGATCCAGCAGCGGCTCGATGGGGACGTCGCAGCCGGGTTCAACCACTTCGGCTTCGAGGTCGACGCCGTCGAACCGATCGCCGACCGGCTCGCCGCGGCAGGCTTGCCGCGTCCCGCCCAGCGCCCGAGCGACCGCCCCTTCGCCGAATACCGCGCGATCGACCCCGAGGGCAACTGGTTCGACCTCTCCGCCCACGGCTTCCTGCCCCCCGGCGTCGCCGAAGCGCAGTAGCGCTCTGGGGCTGCCGGGCACATCGACTGGATCAGAAGCCCGCGTCCGTGAGGCACCTGGTGCGCCCGGGACCCGCGTGAGTGAACGACCGCTCAACCGAAGTCGACTCGCTCGCGAGTGCACAACGCGGAGTTTGTCTCAGATGTGATGGATGATCACGGTGGCTTCCAGGTCGACGCGGCGGGTGAGGACCGGCCCCTGTTTCCGGGTGCGCAACGCCAACGCGCGGAGCCGCCAGAGGGAGTACACGCCGCCGACGGCCATCAGCCACGGCACGAGGTTCAGCGACAGCCCGGCCAGCAACGCCGCCCACGCCAGGCCGAGGCCCGCGACGGAGTCGACGAACCGGGTCATGAACACCGCGCGGGACAGCTTCCGCGCCACCACCTCGGTCACATACGGCAGGCCGGCCGCCCACACGCCGAGATAGGCGACCCAGCCGAGCAGCAGCCAGGGGTCGACCGGCGCCTTGGTCATCAGCTTGCCCAGCGGCCCGGCGAACAGCGCCATCGCGCCGCCGCCGAACACGGTCACCGCGGTCAGCAGGTACGCCGCGCGGGTGGCCAGCCTGCTGGTGCTGCCGTCGCCGCGTTTCTCCCCCGCCGCGAACCCCGCCAGCAGGAAGCTTCCGGCGCCGTTGATGATCACCTGCAGGGGGGCGATGACCAGGCGTCCGGCTTCGAGGATGCCGACCGCGGTCAGCGAGACCAGGTTGGCCACGAGCAGCCTGGACAGGAGCAGCGCGGTCGGTCGCAGGGCGGCCTGCAGCGAGCGCCACCCGGCGAAGGTCGCGACCTGCCTCATCGCCGCGCGGGCCCGGCGCAGCCGGCTGACCTCGTCGCGGGGGACCTGGGCGAACCCGACGGTGACCGCGGCCAGCGCGCCGACAGCCATCGCCGCGAACAGCATGGTCAACGTCACCTTGCCGGCCACCAGGTACCAGCTGCCCAGCGCGACCACCGTGCCGATCAGGTACGTCAGGTCGTTCGCGACGAGCTTCCAGAACTCGAGCCGCGCGATCAGCAGACGGCGGAAGGTCTCCTCCATCAGCCAAGCCACCAGCATCGCCGCGTAGACGAACGCGGTGGTCCACTGACCGTGGCGGACGAGGAGCACCCAGGTGAACCCGACCGCGAACGTCGCCACCCACAGGATCAGCGCGCTGTTCGCGAGCGCGGCCCGGATCGGCGGGGCGTGCCGGTCGAGGACGGCCAAGCTGTCGCCCACATACCCGGTGAACAGCGCGGTGGCACTGACGAGAAGGGACAGGAGCAGCGCGAAGACGCCGTACTCCAGCAGGCCCAGCGCCCGTGCCGCGATCACCTGCAGCATGAGGCTGGTGCCCGCGTTCAGGCCCTGGGAGATGACCGGCGCGCCGACCTTACCGAGCAGCCCGCGCAGCGCTCCGAATACTTTGGACACGGGTCATGCAACGCCGTTCGGCGTCCAGACCACCGGGACCGCGCGCTTGGGGGCGTCCCGCTTGGGCCGCGCGAAGGTGAACAGGTACCCGGCGATCGTGCCCCCGAGCAGGCCGATCTGCTCGCGGAGCCGGTGCACGGCCTGTGTTTCGCGACCGCGGCGGACGACGACCACGACCCCGTCGGACTCCCGGATGATCGGCGAGACCTCCGGGGCGATGTCCGGCGAAGCGCAGTCGACCAGCACGAGGTCGTAAGTGGTGCGCATCGAGGCGATGGCCTTCTGCAGCAGGTCGGACCGGAAGTGGTCCAGCGTGGTCTCCTGGTAGAGGCCGGCCGGGATCGCCCACATCATCACCCGGTGCCCGAGGTCGATCGAGCGCACGCTCGACTCGGGCGCCACCGCGCCGACGGCGATCGCGGTCAGGCCCGCCGAGTCGAACCCCAGGCCGAGCGCGTCGGACAGGCCATGCGACCTGACCGCCGCGTCGATCATGAGGACCCGCGCGCCGCTCAGCGCGGCCGCCGTGGCCATCTGCAGGGTGGAGGTGGTGACGCCGTCGCCGGGGGCGCTGGAGGTGATGACCACGACCCCGCGGTCCACCGCGGTCCGCAGCCCCGAAGCGGCGAACTGGTACGGCCACAGCGGCGGGCTGCCGAGCTTCTTCAACCCGGCGACCTCGTCCTCGGCAAGCCCTTCGATGGTCGCGAGGACAGGCGAACCGGTCGCCGCCGCGAGGTAGTCAGGGCCGGAAACGCGGCGGTCGCGGTCGGCGCGCACCCAGGCCAGCACCGCGGCGAGCAGCGCGCCGAAGGCGATGCCGATGCCGCCGTCGCGCAGCACCGAGCGGGCCAGCCCCGAACCGTCCGCGACGGCCTTGTCCACGAAGGACACGCCGTCGCCGAACTGCTGGGCGGCAACGCGGACCGAGGTGGCCTGCTTGTCGAGATCGCTGAGGGTCTGCCCGGCGGCGAGGTTGTTCGGGTCGGACGGGTGAGTCGCCACGTCCGGAGTGAGGGACGCCACAACGTCGCGCCGGCGGGAGGCAAGCGCGTCGAGGATCTTCTGGCCCGCCGCCTGCACGTCGGCAAGCGACTCCGTGCGGTACGCCGCTGTCACCGCGTCGGCGATGGCTGTTGTCGAACCGACGCTGCCGGCCACGGTCAGGTCGATCGAATCTCCGTTCGTCGACGCCTTCGCCGTGACCTCGTCCCGCAGCTCGTTCACCGAGACGGCGCCGTGCAGGTTCGTGCTCGCCGTCGCCAGTACGCGGTCGGAAACGACGTACAACGCGCGCTGGTTCACGTAGCGGACGAAAGCCGGTTCACTGCCGGCGTCGACGCCGACGATGCCGGCTTTGTCGGGGGCTTTCAGCACGATATGGGCGGTGGCCGAGGAATGCGACGAGAAGGCGAGCGCGGCCACCGCGCTCAGCACGAACACCACCCCGACGATCACCAACGAACTCCACCGGTAACGCCAGAGCGCCTCGAGGATTTTCGGCGACGGCTGGTCGTCCATGCGTTGTTTGTCCGATCGTCGAGCGCGGTGCGGAACCGGGCACAAAAGGCGGCCGTGACCAGGGTATGGGCGGCAACGGCGAATATATCAGCAGCGACGGCCGACCCGGCGCTGCCATGAACCGAATCCGGCGCGCGCGACAGCCGGAAATAAGAACGAGGTCCGCTTCACCCTTCCGCCTCACTCTTCTGCGACCTGACGCGCTACACAGCGGTGGACACCGCTGCCAATGCAATCGGCCACATTCCGCCTGGCGTTACCGGATCGGAGCCTGTCGGCGCGGCTTATCCTGATATATTCGCACCGGTCACCGGCCGGGATGCCTGTTGTCACCGGCCTTGAAACGACAAGCAGGCGATCGGTGATTCCCCGGCCGGTACTCGACGTCCTTACGCGTTTCCCCAGGGGGATACTTCAGTTGACCACGGACAAACCAGCGAAGAGCGGCTTCGCGGCCGCGCTCGAACGCTTGCCGTCCGCGCAGAAGACCGCGAAAGGCGCCCCGGCCTACTCGCGTTTCGTCAACCGGAGGGCGGGCGGCTACCTGGCGGCCGCGGCGTTCCAGCTCGGGATGACGCCGAACCAGATCACCGCGGTGAGCGGGCTGTTCACCTTCGCCGGGATCGCCACGATCGCGCTCGCCACCCCGACGGTGGCGGTCGGCGTAGCGGTCTGTCTGGCACTGGTCGTCGGTTACGCGCTCGACGCCGCGGACGGGCAGCTCGCGCGGTTGCGCGGCGGCGGCAGCATCGCCGGTGAGTGGTTGGACCACATCGTGGATGCGGCGAAGATCTCCTCGCTGCACCTGGCGGTTCTGGTGTCGGGGTATCGCCACTTCGACCTTCCCCGCGGTTATCTGCTGGTGCCGATGGGCTTTTCGATCGTGGCGGCGGTGATGTTCTTCGCCATGATCCTCAACGACCAGCTGCGCCGGGTCCGCGGGATCGACCGCGACAGGTCGGGCAAACCGTCCACGCTGCGGTCGCTGCTGGTCATCCCGACCGACTACGGCTTGCTCTGCCTGGTATTCCTGCTGCTCGGTTTCCACACCGTGTTCGCCGTGGTCTACGGGCTGCTCTTCCTGGCGAACTTCGCCTTTCTGGTGCTGGCCTTGCGCAAGTGGTTCACCGACATGACAGCACTCGACAAGACAGCGCTCGACTCGTGAGCGAGGAGGACCGGATGCCCGTAGTGGGCTACGCGCCCGGCGCGTACGACATGTTCCACATCGGACACCTCAACATCCTGCGCCGGGCGAGCGAGCAGTGCGACCTGCTCATCGCCGGGGTCGTGTCCGACGAGGTGGTGCGCGAGGCCAAGGGCAAGCTGCCGATCGTGCCGTTCGCCGAACGGCTGGAGATCGTGCGCAGTATCCGCTACGTCCACAACGCGGTGCCGGACCTGCACACCGACAAGTTCGACTCGTGGCGGGAACTGAAGTTCGACGTGCTGTTCAAGGGCGACGACTGGCGGGGCACCGAACGCGGGATCAAGCTGGAAGCCCTGTTGTCCGACGTCGGCGCGCGGATCGTGTACTTCCCCTACACAGTGCAGACCTCGAGCACGGCGTTGCGCAAAGCCATCTCTTCACCCGCATGAGCCGCGCCGGCTTGAGCAGGCCGTGAGGGCTCGCTGGGTCCATAATGGTCGGATGTCCCCAAGATCACGACTGGTCGTCCTCGGAGCGATCGCCGCGGCCGCGGTGCTGGCGCTGGTGGTCGCCGCGCTGCCCAGCCGTGACGTCGAAACCCGGCCGGTCGCCGCGGGATCGACAGAACCGGCGGCGGTTCTCCCCGTCACGGGCGGAAACTACGCCGTCCCACCGGACGCGCTGGTCGTCTCCCCCGCCGGTCAGGACTCGGCGCCGGGAACCGCCGCACAGCCCCTGCGCTCGGTCGCCGCGGCCGTCGACCGGGCACCCGCGGGCGGCACGGTCGTGATCCATGGCGGTACCTATCGCGAGACACTGGGCCAGCTTTCGAAACGCCTCACGATCGAGTCCTACCCGGGCGAGCAGGTGTGGTTGAAGGGCAGCGTGGTGGTCTCCGCGTGGTCGCCGTCCGGGAAGCGCTGGCGGCACACCGGCTGGACGAGCGACCTCTGCCAGAACTGCTTCACCCCGGCCATCATCGACCCGGACCATCCGGTCGCCGGCTCACCGGACATGGTCTTCCTCGACGGGAAGTCCCTGCGCCAGGTCGACAAAGCCGCGGACGTGGGGCCGGGAACCTTCTTCGTGGACAGGCAGGCGAAGGCACTGGTCCTCGGTGACGCGCCGACCGGCCGGACGGTCGAGGCGACCAAGTTCGACCGGCTGGCCCAGTTCGATTCGGCTGCCGCGGGCGGCAGCGTGTTCCGCGGGATCGGCGTTGCCCAGTACGGCTCCAACCAGGACTACGGCAAGCACGGCGCGATGCTGGTGGTCAACGCCCCGAACGTGACCGTGGACAACACGACATTCGCCTGGTCGGCGTCCAGCGGGCTGGCGGTGTTCCAGCCGGGAGTGCAGGTTTCCGCGAGCTCGTTCTCGGACAACGGGCTGGTCGGGCTGGTCGCCAACCGCGCGGACCGGCTCCGGCTCACCGGTAACACGTTCACCGCGAACAACCAGGAGCACTTCTCGCTGAGCGGGGACGCCATCGGCGCCGCCGGCGCGAAGGTGACCCGGACGAAGAGCCCGTACGTCGCGGACAACAAGTTCGTCGGCAACATCGGCAGCGGCTGGTGGTGCGATCTGGGCTGCACCGACGCGACCGTGATCCGCAACCTGGCCAAGGACAACGTCGTCAACGGCCTCTACTACGAGGTTTCGTCACGGGCGCTCATCGCGTCCAACGTGCTCGACGGCAACGGCGCACGCGGGCTGAAGCTCTCGAGTGCCGACCAGGTACGCGTCTACCAGAACACCTTTCTCGGCAATGCGGTCTCCCTCGGCCTGTACAACGACAAACGCAGCCCGGATTCCGACCCGTACAGTGCGCAGGCCGGACTTTCCTGGCGCACCACCGGAACCGTGCTAGTGAACAATTTCTACGCCCAGGAAGAATCCGGCAACCCGGTGGTGGAATCGGCCGACTACAAAGCCGATTCCGAGAGCGACCGGGCCTTCGTTGCGACCAGCGACGGCAACGCCTATCTCCGGACGAAAGCCGAGGACCCGGCTCCGCTGCTCACCTGGTGCGGCGACGGCGGGGTGTCGAAGGAATACGGCTCGCTGGCCGAGTTCTCGCACGCGACCGGAAGCGACACCCACAGCCTGACGCGAGACCTGACGACGTCGCCGTTCAAAACCCCCGCGAAGAACGACTACTCACTACTTCCCGGCGCCCCGGGCCTAAGCGCAGGCCGCCCCCTACCCGTCGACATCGTCGCCGCCCTAGGCGTCCACCCCGCCCCGGCCCCGAACATCGGCACCCTGACCCCGATCCGCTGACGCCGCGGCTCACACGCATTCGTATGGGGGCGACCCCTCGCCACCGCCGTCACGGAACCCGCCCAACCCGCCCAACCGCCTCAGATCGTGGCTTGCGGGGAGCCGATGGCGGCACCGTCGGCGTCGACGGCACGGACGTAGTAAGTGCCACCGGTCACCGAGCGGTCGGTGTAGCTCAGCGTCGGGGTGTTCCACGGACGGGACTGCTGCGACACCGAGTAGATCGGGCCGGACGTGCCGATGCGGAACACCTGGTAGGTGACGGCCGGGTTCTGCGCGTCCCATGTGCTCGTCCAGGTGATCACCGGGTTCCCGGCGTTCTTGGTCAGCACCGGGGCCTTGAACGGGGTCTGCGGCCCGTTGTTGACCGCGCCGGACACGCCGCGGGCGGCGAACCGGGTCAGTCCCTGCTGCGGTTTGCCGTTGACCTCGCTGAACTCACCGCCGACGACGACGTACTGGCTGTTCGAGTCCAGTGCCCACGGCCCGTTCTTCCAGTAGCTGTCCGCCGGTCCGCCGTTGGTGTTCGGGTACCAGGGCAGCATGGTCGGGATGGGATCGCCGGCCTTGACGTGGTTGTAGGTGACCGCCGACGGTCCGGTGGACGCGGCGGTCTCGCCGATCAGCCGGTAGTAGCTGGGGCTCTGGACGAACCCGTCGGTCAGCGCCGAGCAGTCGTGGCTGTGCGAACCGCTGTACAGGATGCCGTTGGTCACCGTGACGGCCTGCGTGTCCCCGTAGCAGCCGTCGTACCATTTCGCGACCCCGCTGGCGATGTCGACGGCAGCGCGGCCTTCGAACCGCGGGTTCGATCCTACGACGAAGTTGTACGCACCCAGGTATGCGGTGCCGTTGCCGTCGGTGACGATGTCGGTCACGACGCTGGTGGTCACCGGCAGCGGGTTCCACGGTTCGATGACGCCGGAGGTGGCGTCGACCGAACCCACCGAGGCGTGGGCGGAACCGTCGAGCTTCTGAAAGTTGCCGCCGATCACTACGCGGCCCTGCGGCAACGCGGCGGTCACCGCGAACACCTCGCCGTCGGCGGTCGGCGCCCACGGCTGCAGCGTGCCGTCCAGGCCGAGCGCCGCGAGCCGGGTGCGGGCGACGCCGTTGACCGAGGTGAATCCGCCACCGACGTAGACGGAGTTCGCGGTGACGGAGATCCCGCGCACGCGGCCGGCCACGGTCGGCTTGAAGTTCGGGTCGAGCGAACCGTCCGCGGTGGAGAACGCGGCCAGCCGGGACCGCCACTGCCCACTGATCTTGTCGAAGTCGCCGCCGACGTAGACCTTCGAGCCGTCGGGTGCCGCCTTGATCCGGAACACCGTGTCGCAGTCGTACGTGTTCGTGCCGACGGTCTTGCAGAACGGGCCGGGGCTGGTCGTCGAGGTGTACGTCGACCCGCTGACGTCGGGAGCCCACGGCAGCAGGGCGCCGGTGGTCAGGTCGAAGGCCAGCAGGTTGTGCCGGTCGACCTCGCCGGCGCCGCCGGGAGCGACCCCGGACGGCCTGGCCTTGGTGAACCGGCCGCCCGCGTAGACGGTGTTGCCGAGGATCGCGACCGAGAAGACGATGCCGTCGACCTGGGGGGTCGGCATTCCGCCCGCGGTCACCGGGGTCGGCAGCGGCGTGGCCGCGAGTGCCGACGCCGGCAGCATCACCGGAAGCGCGACCGCCAGCACCGCGGCGATGACAGACGCCCGCCTGCGGACTCTAGACATGCTTTTTCCTTTGCTCAGTGGGGAATCCGGGAGAAGGGAGAGTGAGGGCCTACCGGCGGTCCAGACCGTCGGCGAAGCTGCGGTTCGGACTGCGGCGGTATTTGAGCCGGACGGCGAGCTTCTCGTACTTGTCGGCGACGTCGTCCCATTCGTAGCGGTCGAGGGACGCGATCTGCGCGTGCCCGCGGCCCTCGGTCGCGCTCGGATTGGCTTCGGCCTCGTCGCAGATCGCGGCGAGGTCCTCCGGCCGGGTGAAGTAGCGGCCGTATTCGCCGAGCACCTCGCGGTTGAAGTTGACGTCGAAGGCGGTGGTCGCCGTCCCGGCCCCCATGGCGCGGAGCAGCGACGGATTGGTCCCGCCGACGGAATGTCCGTGAATGTAGGTGAGCGCGTTCGAATAGAGCTGGTCGAGCAGCCGCTGGTCCCAGACCGACCCGAGCAGCCGGACACGCTGGTCACCGTCCGCGAGCTGCCTGATCGCCGCCGTATAACGGTCGGCATAAGGTGCGGCGCCGACCACGACCAGTGGCCGCCTCGCGCCGCTTCGCAGATAGCCCTCGACCGCGAGGTCGAC
Organism: Amycolatopsis sp.; assembly: GCF_025464955.1. Lineage (GTDB taxonomy): Bacteria > Actinomycetota > Actinomycetes > Mycobacteriales > Pseudonocardiaceae > Amycolatopsis. The sequence goes on from NZ_JAODNM010000079.1 coordinate 99,992, forward strand.
ATGGTTTTCCGGCTCGAACCGCGCGACGACCAGGTGGTAACCGCCCGATTCCAAGCCGAGCCCGGCGAGGCGTTCGGCACCGGAATCGGTGATGATCGGGGCGCCGTAGGGAATGTAATCGGTCGAAACGGAGAATCGCTCCGTGTAGTAGTCCTGGATCCCGGCCGCGTCGGCGATCAGCGCGTCGGACCAGCGCACCGCCAGCGCTTCGGCCGCGCGGTAGTAACGCTGCCCCAAACCGCTCCACTTGGCGCGTTTCCACTCGAGACCGTCGACGTGGGTCACCACCGGAATGCCGCGCAACCGCAGGAACGGCAGCAAAGGCGCGTTCGCGGCGTTGAACACGAAAGCGACATCGGGCCGGTGGAAGTTGGCGTGCACCACCGACAATGCCGTGTGGCTCAGGGTTTCCAGGGTTTTGCGGCGGAGCGCGGGCAAGTGCACCAGTCGCATCCCGAGGTGCTCGGTGGCGTCGGCGTCCAACTCGTATTCGGTGTCGAAACCCGGAGAGCCGTTCCCGTGTGGATCTTCCGCGCGGCGGCAATAGACGGTGACTTGGTGGCCGAGCTTGACCAGGCGCAGGCCGACCTCTTCGACACAGGTTTCGAAGCCGCCATAGCGTGCGGGGACACCGCGCGTGCCGATCATCGCAATGCGCATCGCTCGCCCATCACCTCTGGGGGTCGAAACCGGGGGAATTCACTCGAACAAGCCGGACCGGCTGGCTCCCGTCACCGAAAGCGCAACACCGGCCGACTCTATCGTGTGTCATCCTGGTAATAACGGTGACCAGGTACTTCGTTACATTGTCCGTGGCCGTTCTCGGCCACCTGCTTGCACGCGCCCGAGCAGGAGCAGCGGAGAGGCACCGATGAACCCCGGCGAAACATCACCTGAACAGGCCTTGACCACGAGGTCCAGTCCAGTTGTCCGTTCCGCCGCCTACTGGCCGATGGTGTGCGTTCTCACACTGATCGTCGCCAGCGACTACAAGTTCCGCCTGCGCGCGGACGATCAGGCCGTGTCCGGCAACGCCGATCCGTTCGTCCTCCTCGAAATCGGACTTTACGGCGTTGTCGCCCTCTTCCTGTTCCTCAAGTTCCGTCCGGGCACCGGGATCCGCCGCACGAACGCCATCACCTACCTGGCGTACGCCTACACGGCCGTCCTGGTCTGCTCAGCCTTCTACTCCCCTTACCTGGCGCTCGCGCTCGTTCGGGGCGCCCAGGTGGTCGTGGTCCTCTCGCTGTGCCGGTCGATCGCCCGGCACGCGACCCTGGCCGACATGCACCGGATCGCCCACGGCTTCGCCGGTCTGATGGCCGGTTCGGTGCTCTTCGGGCTGGCCGTGCCGTTCCCGCAGCTGCCGACCCAGATCGGGCGCTTCACCTGGCTCTACGTGCATCCCGTGCAGGCAGGCGAGATGCTGGCGGTCGGGGTCGTCGTGCTCGCGGGTTACGTGGTCACCTACGGGCTCGACAGACCGGGTCCACGCTGGCGGCTGCCGGTTTACCTGGTTCTCCTGGTGATCTGTGGCGGCGGACTGGTCGCGACCCAGACCCGCGGCGCGGTGATCGGGGCCATCGTCGGGGTGTTCGTGGTGGTGTGGACGAGGTGGCGCGGGCAGCGCAAGGTCGAGGCCGGGGTCGTGGTCGCGGTGCTGCTGGTCATCTTCGCGCTGACCAGCTCCTCCGCCATCGAATCGTTCTTCGCGCGGGGCGAGTCCCTCCAGCGACTGTCCACATTGAACTCCCGGACCGACCTCTGGGCCTACGCGTTCAACCTGTTCCCCGAACACCCACTGTATGGTTTCGGGCTGACGGCGTCGCGCGGCCTGTTCCTCGACGCCATCGGCCTCGGCGGCGGGCACAACGCGCTGGTCAACATCCTGATCGACACCGGGCTGGTGGGCGCGCTGATCTGGGCCGCGCTACTGGTGGTGATCCTGCGCTCGGCCAGCAAGCTGGCCAAGAACACCCAGCGCCCCGAGCTTCGAGTCGACCGCGGGATCATCCTCGCGGTGATGCTGTGCCTGCTGGCGGACTCGGTGTTCACCCAGGAGCTCGGCGCTCCGGCGAACGTGGCCTGCACCTGGCTCTTCGTCGTCGTCGCCTGGTTGAACCTGGCCGCACGGCCCGTTGAGAGTGCGCGATGAACGGCGGCACGATCCTGCTCGCCCATGCCTCTTCCGAGCTCTACGGCTCCGACCGCGTCTTCCTCGAGTCCGTGCACGCCGCGATCGCCACCGGCCGTCCGGTCGTCGTCACGCTCCCCCAAGACGGGCCGCTGGTCGCCGAGGTCGGCAAGGCCGGGGCCGAAGTGACGTTCTGCCCGACACCGATCCTGCGCAAGGCCGCGCTGCGTCCGGCAGGGCTGCTCAGACTGGTCGTCGACGCGGTCCGCGCGCTCGGACCGATGATCCGGCTCCTCCGCCGGACGCGGCCGGAGACCGTCTACGTCAACACTGTGACCGTGCCGCTGTGGTTCCCGCTGGCCAGGCTGGCCGGCGCGCAGGTTCTCGCCCACGTGCACGAGGCCGAGGACGCGGTACCCAGGCCCATCCGGTTCGCGCTGGCCGTGCCGTTGCTGGCCGCGCATACGGTGGTGGTCAACAGCCGCGCCACCGGCGCCGTGCTGGGCGCGGCCTTGCCCCGGCTCCGCGCGCGCACCGAACTCGTCTACAACGGCGTTCCGGGCCCGGAGAAGGTGACCGAACACCGTGAAGCCGCTGAGCCACTGCGGATCCTGCTCGTCGGGCGCGTCTCACCACGCAAGGGGACGGACGTCGCCGTCGACGCGCTGGCCGCGCTTCGGCGCGACGGGGTCAAGGCGGAACTCGAGATCGTCGGCTCGATTTTCCCCGGATACGAATGGTTCGAAGCGGACGTGCGCGCCGCGATCGAGGCCGGCGGTCTCGCGGATTCGGTGCGCTTCGCCGGTTTCCACGACGACGTCTGGGGTGCCTACGAACGGGCCGACATCGCGCTGGTGCCCTCACGCGTCGAACCGTTCGGCAACACCGCTGTCGAAGCGCAGCTCGCCGGTGTGCCCGTGATCGTCAGCGATGCGCAGGGGCTGCCCGAAACCGTCGACGGCGGTCGTCGCGGCACGATCGTGCCCGCCGGGGACGCCGCCGCGCTGGCCGACGCGATCCGAAACCTCGCCGGGGATTGGCCTGCCGCGAGACTGCGGGCCGAATTGGCACGCGACGAGGCCGAAGGCAAGTTCTCGGTCGAGCGCTACCGGCAGGAAATCGCCGGCCTACTATCCACCACAGCAAAGCAGGTCACGTGAAGCGCCTACCGCTGCTCGCACTCCCCCTCGTAGTCCTTTTTGGACTTTCAGCTTGTACGACCGGCGGCTCGGCGACTCCGTCGCTTCCGCCCGGCGCCGAGGCCCAACCTGCCATGGGCGCCTGGTCGCCGGCCCAGTCCGGCTTGATCGCGGCGACCGGCGACCCGATGGTCATGCCGAGCACGCCGGGATTCAGCTCTGGGGTGCTCTACGTCAGCCGGGTGTACGTGGACCAGACGCGCGCCGCGCACACCGCTCAGCTCGCGGTCATCACCGCGGGCGAGGGCATCTCCCATGCGTTCATCGGCGTCTACGACCCCGCGGGTGGGCGCCTGCTCGCCTCGACAGCCGACCTTTCGTCCTCGCTGGGTACCGCCGGCGTCCTGCAGGCTCCGCTCACCTCTGAAATGGCCGCGCAGCAGAGGAACAAGGAGCTCTGGCTGGTGCTGCTGATCGGGGGGATGACCAAGTCCCCGACTTTCATCGGCGGCCGGGAGTATGGCTCCAACCTGGGTCTGACCGGCGACTACCGGCTCTGGACCTCGACCGGGAGCACGTTCACGGCGCTGCCCTCGGCCATTCCCCAGCTCAAGGTGCCCGCGCACGGGTCGATCCCGTTCATCGCGGTCGGCCCCTGAGCCTCGGGGCCGCTGAGTCTGGGAACCTGCTGAGTTGGGGTCCCGGCCGTACATTCATGACGTGAGCAAGCTGAGCGACGTCGAACAGGCCATTGTCGACACCGTGCGCGAGTTCGTCGACCGCGAAGTACGGCCGGTGGCCCGGGAGCTAGAACACGCCGATGAGTACCCGGAACAACTCATCGAGCAGATGAAGCGAATGGGCGTCTTCGGGCTGGCGATCCCCGAGCCGTATGGCGATGTCGCCGTGTCGACACCCTGCTATGTGGAGGTGACCGAGCAGCTCGCCCGCGGCTGGATGAGCCTGGCCGGAGCGATGGGCGGGCATACCGTCGTCGCCAAGCTTCTGCTCATGTTCGGTACGGACGCGCAGAAGCAGCGTTATCTCCCCAGGATGGCCACCGGCGAGATCCGCGCGACCATGGCGCTGACCGAACCGTCCGGCGGCTCCGACCTGCAGGCGTTGACCACCACCGCACGCCGCGACGGCAATGGTTACCTGGTCAACGGGGCCAAGACGTGGATCACCAACGCCCGCCGCTCCCAGCTTGTCGCGCTCCTGTGCAAGACCGATCCCCACATCGAGCCGCGTCATGCGGGCATCAGCATCCTGCTCGTCGAACCTGGTGAAGGATTCGTCGTCTCCAAGGACTTGCCGAAACTCGGCTACAAGGGCGTCGAGAGCTGCGAGTTGTCCTTCGACGACTACCGCGCACCGGCGAGCGCGCTGCTCGGCGGTGAAGAGGGCCACGGCTTCGCGCAGATGATGAAAGGCCTTGAGATCGGCCGGATCCAGGTCGCGTCGCGCGCGCTCGGCGTCGGGCGGGCGGCGCTGGACGACTCCTTGCGTTACGCCCAGGAACGCGAGACCTTCGGCAAGCCGATCTGGAAGCACCAGTCGATCGGCAACTACCTCGCCGACATGGCGACCAAGTACACCGCCGCCCGCCAACTCGTCCTCTACGCGGCCGAGCGCTACGACGCCGGCGACCGGTGCGACCTCGAAGCGGGTATGGCGAAGCTGTTCGCGTCCGAAACCGCGATGGAGATCGCCCTGAACGCCGTCCGGGTACACGGCGGCTACGGCTACTCCACGGAGTTCGACGTCGAACGCTACTTCCGCGACGCGCCGCTGATGATCGTCGGCGAAGGCACCAACGAGATCCAACGCAACGTCATCGCCGCCCAACTCGTCGCCCGCGGCGGCGTGACGACTTAGGGCAGAACGGGCGGGACAGGAAGTAAACGAAGGCAATACCATACCCAAGGGTTGCGAACCAACATCACTCCCACTATGGTTTCGGGTAACGAGGATCACAGACGAGCACCGGCTGGGCACGCACCGCAAGGTCCGCCGGATCAGGAGGAAGACGAACCCGAGGATCAGCGAGGCACGACCGGACAGTGACTCTTCCTGCCCCGCCGCGCCATTCCCAGGTTCACACCTTCACTATTTCAACTCCGCGTAACATGCCGGACTTGAAATCTTTTCTATTCGCGCACTTGCGCTGAACACTGCCCCTCAGGCAATTGTTTCACTAACGTGAAATTAACACGCGGACACTCTTGGAGGAGTTCACGTCCAGGTTCAATCCGGACGTGAAACCACATGCGCCGCCCTTGACCCACCAACACTGTGGTCCCGCGCGTCCCACCGGCCCCCACCCCCGCAGATTTCCACACCTGGGCACCATAAGTGCTGGTAGAGACGGGTTTTCCAATACCGAAGGCGGCGGGATCTTCGGGGGTACCGAACCGCACCGAACCCCGCCCCCGGGTACCCGAACCATGCGGCGGGTAACCACAGTATTTGGGTTTGACGTTGGCTTATTGTTGACTTGCTTTGACGTCGTCACCCATAGTGTGAATAAGAAACGAGGCAGTGATTCTCCCGCAATAACGGAAGATCTCCAGCCGGACGAAGAGAGGAATGGTCACCGATGAGTACAGCCACCGTAATCAGCTTGGTCAACCGAACAAGCAGCGCTGTCACGGCACCCAGGCCCGATGGCTTCACCGACGTGTTCCGCTCGTTCTTCGACCGATCGGGGATGTGCCTGGCGAGCCTGGACCCGCGAGGCCGGGTCGTCGAGGCCAACGTGGACTTCTTCCGCCAGTTCGGCCGCTCGCCTTCGGAGGTGTCGGGCCTCAGCTTCTACGACCTGCTGCACCCGAGTGTGCGGGAGCGGGTCGAGCAGCAATTCGCCCGGTTGACCGAAGGCCGGCGCGCACGGTTCGCCGACCCGATGGTCGCGGTTCGCCCCGGCAACTCGGCCTTCACCGCCGAACTGACCGGCATCGCCGTGCACGGGCAGAACGGACAGGTCGAGAGCATCACGGTGCTGGTTCGCCCGGAAAAGTCCGAGAACGACCCGCAACTGCTGACCGGCCGCAAGAAGCTGCTGACCGCGATGGACGCGCGGATCCTCGAAGGTGTCGCCTCCGGCGTCTCCACCGTCCAGCTCGCGGCGACACTGTTCCTCAGTCGCGGTGGCGTGGAGTACCACGTCAGCACGCTGCTGCGGAAGCTGAAGGTGTCGAACCGCCCGGCTCTGGTGTCGAAGGCGTACTCGATGGGCGTCTTCGCGGTCGGCGCGTGGCCGCCGCGGGTCCTGCCCGACTACGTCAAGTAGCCCGACTTTCCCACCATCTCAGGGGACCCCGCGGGGTCCCCTGAGTCGTTTGCCAGGTGCGACTAGGTGAGCTTTCCGGCGGAGTCGGCCAGCGTCGTCCGAACCGCGCGCTCCACGAGAATCGGGACGTACACGTGGATCCGCGCGCCTTCGAACCGCGCCCGCTCGCGCTGGACGAGGTCGTGCACCGAGGACGGGCCGACCTTGTCGTAGTCGTGGGTGAGCCGGCCTTCAAGCTCGGCGAGCTGGGTGTCCAACTGCTCGGACGCCATCGCGTCCATCGTGGGGACCTTCATCAGAGCCACCGTCCGTCCAACGCCTCGTGGTCGTACCTACCGCTCTGCCGACGAGTAGATAGCACTGAGATGAACACAAGGTGAACGACGGCTTGGTGGCGCTCGCGCGCGAGTGACTCGAGGGACGTTTAGTACAGATCATTTGTATCGGGGGACGTTTCGTACACAAGGGCACCGGACCCGCCGTGCGCCGAAGACCCCCGCTTACGCCGAGGTGGCCGGGCGGTCCGGTGCGGCCAGCGGCCAGCCGCCGGCGGCGAGCCTCGCCCGCACGCGGGCGACGTCCACGTCGAGCGGCCGCTCGTGAGTCACGTTGCCGATGGCCTCGCGGACGGCGTGCGCCGAGGCCGAATCGCCGGCACCGACCAGTTCGTCCGCGATCTCGGCGATCTCCGTGTCGGTGAGCTGGCTGGACAGCAGCGCGAACAGGGGAACGTAGTCCTGAGCCGGGACACCCTCGGGATATCCCGCCCGCAGCCAGCCGACGATCGACGCCAACACAGGTGGCAACGCCATGGGATCAAACCCTTCCGCAGTGGAGGTCGGCCGCGCCGGCGCTGACGGCCATCAGCTGCCCTTGACAATGAAGTAGATACCCCAGCCGACAGCGGCCAGTACGACCACGAAACACACCACGGCGGCGGCGACCCCGATCGGGTTGCCCCCGACCATCCGCTCGGAGTCGCCGTTCACGGTGTCGCCACCGCGGCCCGGCAGGCTCAGCGCGCGCAGGCCGACGGCGAACAGAGCCGGCAGGCCCGCACCGGCGATCAACCCGACGACCACGATCCGCCACAAGGCGCTCAGATCAACCCAGGAGTTCACAGCTGGTTCTCCGTCTCGCTCAGACCGTGGCCGGGACCGGCGGCACGACCGTGCCGGTCCACTCGTCGTTGACATTGTCGTGGCTGACCGCGTTCTTGCGCGACCGCAGCCAGATGGTGAGCGCGACCGCGACCAGGAGCGCGAACACCACGATCACGCCGGCGTCGCCGCCGATCACCGCGGCCAGCGCGTAGCTGCCGGCGCCGACCAAACCGGCGGCCGGCAGGGTGAACAGCCAAGCCGTCGCCATGCGCCCGGCGACGCCCCAGCGAACCTCGGCGCCCTTCTTGCCGATGCCGGTACCGAGGATCGAACCGGTCGCGACGTGCGTGGTCGACAGCGAGTAGCCGAAGTGGCTGGACAACAGCACGATCGCCGCCGAGGACGACTCCGCCGCCATGCCCTGCGGCGACTCGATTTCCACCAGCCCCTTGCCGAGCGTGCGGATGACGCGCCAGCCGCCGAGGTAGGTACCCGCGGCGATGGCGATCGCGCAGGTCAGGATCACCCAGAACGGCGCGCTGGCACCGGCGACGAGCGTGCCGTTGGCGATCAGGGCCAGCGTGATGATGCCCATCGTCTTCTGCGCGTCGTTAGTGCCGTGGGCCAGCGAAACCATCGACGCCGACCCGATCTGCCCGATCCGGAAGCCCTTGCTGCGGACACCGTCGGTGACCTTGCGGCTGATCCGGTAGAGCAGGTAGGTGCCGGTCGCGGCAACGAGGCCGGCGATGACCGGCGAGAGCACGGCAGGGATGACGACCTTCTGGATCAGCCCGTGCCACTTGACCGCGCTGCCTCCGGCGGCGGCCAGGGTCGCGCCGACCACTCCGCCGATCAGGGCGTGCGAAGAGCTGGACGGGATACCGAAGAACCAGGTCAGCAGGTTCCAGATGATGCCACCGGCCAAACCGGCGAACACCACCGTCAAGGTCACCAGTTTCGTGTCGACCAGGCCGCTGGCGATCGTCGCGGCGACACTGAGCGAGAGGAACGCACCGACCAGGTTGAGCGCCCCCGAGAGGGCGACCGCCGTTCTCGGCCCCAGCGCGCCGGTCGCGATCGAAGTCGCCATCGCATTGCCGGTGTCGTGGAAGCCATTGGTGAAGTCGAACGCCAACGCCGTCACGACCACCAGAACAAGCAGTACGTCGTTACCCATGGCGACAGTGTCACGATTAAGACGGAAGACGTCGACAGCTCAGAGCCACTGTCTGGTCACATGTCATTCAACGTTCACTCGGTCGTGCCACAGCGGAGACTGCTCCCTGACTGTCCGCAACAGACAGCAGTAGACGGCATTCAGCGGATAAATGGGACCTTGTAGGATATAAGCGGCTCGGGAACCTGGGACGGGCACCTATCCGACTGGTTCGACGCGCGTCCATCAGCACCTCTATTCTTGTTGCCGGGCAAGAGGTTCCGAGCTCAACGACGGCGCCATGGTGTGCGGCGCGCCGCCCTTGCCCTTGGACCAGCTGATTCGGCTGTCGGACCGCGCCGGTCACCAGCAGGAACACCAACGCCATCGGGCTGTGCAGCACGTCGCCGGAGTTGCCCAGCCCGATCACCGTCAGGATCGCCGGCAGCACGAGCATCCGTTTCGCCTCCGCCTGCTCACCCATCATCCGGCGGATCAGGACGAACCCGACAGCGGCGATAATGAACAGAACTTCGAACATGGCTGGCCTCCCGGCTGGTTGCTGTTTCGTTTGACCAGGCCAAGATCAGGTTCGCGGCTGGGAATTCCCTTTTACCTCCACGATTTCTCAACGATCGGGGCCTGACGAACGAGACGAACCCCCGCTCGCCGCGACCGCTGATCCGAGTGTCCGATTCGACCCCCGATCAGTCCCGATCGGTCCCGATCAGTCCCGATCAGTGGGACTCGTGATATTGGCCGCATTGCCTGCCGTGTTGTTGCTTGATCACACCGGTTATATCTTCGGCTTCCTAGGCTCAAGGAAAATCCATGCGAGTTCAGGAGTTCACCCCATGATGGATCGACGCAGGTTCTCCAAACTGGCCGCCGCCGGCGGCGCCGCCACCCTGTTCGCCGCGACCGGCGTGACCTCCGCCGCCTCCGCCGCGACACCTGCGGCACGGCGGAGCCTCCGCAACGTGGTGCTGGTCCACGGCGCCTACGCCGACGGTTCCTGCTGGTCGGACGTCATCCCCGGCCTGCAGGCGGCAGGCGTCACAGTCACCTCCGTGCAGAACCCGCTCACCTCACTCGCCGACGACGCCGCCGCCACCAGGCGCGCGCTCGACCTGCAGACCGGCCCCACTGTCCTGGTAGGACACTCCTACGCCGGATCCGTGATCAGCGAAGTCGGCGATCACCCGAACGTGTCCTCTTTGGTCTATCTGTCCGCCCGCGCGCCCGAAGCCGGCGAAAACTACCCAGCGCTCGCCGCGAAGTTCCCCACTCCGCCCGCCAACGCCGGCCTCGTCTTCACCGCAGGCTTCGGCGGACTCACCGAAGACGCCTTCCTCAACGACTTCGCCAACGGCGTCCCGCGCGCCAGGGCACGAGTCCTCTACGCCGCCCAAGGCCGCGTCGCGCAAACCCTCTTCAGCACCAAGACCACCGCAGCGGCATGGCAGTCGAAGCCGTCCAGGTACCTCATCACCACCGACGACCGCACGACCACACCCGACCTACAGCGGTTCGTCGCCAAGCGAATGAACGCGAAGACCGTCGAAATCAACTCAGGCCACCTCTCCCTGATCACCCACCCACGAACCGTCACCGCCTTCATCCTCGACGCGGTCCGCGCCTAAGCGGGCAGGTCAAAGCTCGTGAGCGTTCCGGCCGGTTCTCAGCGGCCGTGCTGTCTCAGGACTTCGTGAACACATGTGTCCCACGACATCGTGAACAGTTTCTCATACCGGTGTGTCCTGGGTCGGCCCTTGGGCCGGCCCAGGACGTCTCGGGGTGAGGGGTTGGTAGCGGCGGGTGTGGTCGAGGGTGAGGATGCGGGCGAGGGTGTTGTCGATGAGGATGCTGACCCGGTCGCCTTGCCAGTGCAGAACGGCGGTTCGACCGGCCC
>NZ_JAODNM010000046.1 GCF_025464955.1 Amycolatopsis sp.
GCTGCGCCCACCCCGGCTGTCACCGGCCCCCACGGTTCTGCGAGGCGCACCATGTCGTGGCGTGGGTGGACGGCGGGCTCACCAACCTCGGCAATCTCACGCTGCTCTGTGATTACCACCATCGGCAGTTGCATCATTCGGATTGGTCGATGCGGATGGTGGACGGGGTGCCGGAGTTCATCCCGCCGAAGTGGCTGGATCAGGAACAGAAACCGATCCGCAACACCGCACACGACCGGCCCTACGAGCACGCAGCGTGATTCGGGTGACTCGCTGGCCGTGGCGACGTGATCGCCGCCACGGCTGGCTGGACACCGCCGAGCCGGGCCGCAGTTCAGCGCTCCGAGCAGGGTTTCCCCTGCCTGGGCGGCCGTCGGAACGGGCGTACGATGATCTCGGAAGCTGTCCACAGTCAACAGCGAACACAGTCAACAGAGAAGGGGTGGCGGTATGCCGACACCGACCGAAAAGGCAATCCTGGCCGGTGGCTGTTTCTGGGGCATGCAAGACCTGTTCCGCCGGCAGCCCGGAGTCGTGTCCACCCGGGTCGGCTACTCGGGCGGGGACACCCCGAACGCGACGTACCGCAACCACGGGAGCCACGCCGAGGCGATCGAAGTCGTCTACGACCCTGAGGCAACCGACTTCCGGACGCTGCTCGAGTTCTTCTTCCAGGTGCACGACCCGACCACGAAGAACCGGCAGGGCGGCGACATCGGAGCCAGCTATCGATCGGCCATCTTCTACACCACCGACGGGCAGAAGCAAGTCGCCGAGGACACCATCAACGACGTCGACGCCTCCGGCCTGTGGCCTGGCAAGGCCGTCACCGAGGTGACCAAGGCGGGAGACTTCTGGGAGGCCGAGCCCGAGCACCAGGACTACCTCGAGCGCATCCCGAACGGCTACACCTGCCACTTCGTCCGGCCCGGTTGGAAGCTGCCCAAGGCCAAGACAGCCGCCACCGGCCAGTGACCCGGTGACCCACCGCGGTGGCCGGGTACCCAGCCCGGCCACTGCGAGTAGCGGCATCGGACCCGACACCGCAGAATGACGCGATGAACCCCGGCACCGAGGTGCGCGTGGCACGCGTCTACGACCCGGCGGGGCCGGACGACGGAACTCGCGTGCTGGTCGACAAGCTGTGGCCACGCGGCCTCGCGAAGGACGTCGCCGCACTCGACGACTGGTGCCGGGAAGTCGCACCGTCGGCCGACCTGCGAACCTGGTACGCCCACGACCCAGCTCGGTTCGAGCAGTTCACCCAGCGGTACCTGGCCGAGCTCGAGGAACCGGGCCGGGCCGCCGCGTTGGACAAGTTGGCGGAAATCGGCCGCGCGGGAAAGCTGACCCTGCTGACCGCGACCAAGGCGGTCCCGATCAGCCACGCGACCGTGCTCGCCGGTCTACTGACCAACGCCTCCTAAGCGTGCCCAGAGTGCTTGGCCGGGGCTTCTCCCGGCTGGTCGAGGTCAGCCTGATCCTGCTCGGGATCGTCTCCCTCGTGCGGCCTCTGGATTCGGCGCTGATCGACGTGGTGATCCTCGGGTGCTGGGACCTTGCCGCCGTCATTTATCTGGTGATCCGATGGCAGCTTCGTCGGGATCAGCGCGGGCCTGGCCATCGTGCTGATCCCGACGGCCTCGACGCTGATCCTGCACTTCGGCTACGCGGAGCGTTACGCGTCAGTTCTGCGACAACCTCGACGAGCCGCCGCTGGCATTCCCCGGAACCAAGCGACCGGGCCTGCTCGAGTTCGCCTACTTCTCGTTCACCCCCGGGACGTCGTTCGCGGTGTCCGATGTGGAGGTTCGCAGCTCCGGGGTGCGCTCACTGGTGCTCGGCCACAGTGTGCTTTCGTTCTTCTACAACACGGCGATCCTCGGCATCGCGATCGGGGTGATCAGCGGTGCCGCGAAATGAACAGGACCCAGTGGACAGAGGGCGGGAACCGATGGTGACGCAGGCGGCCACGACCGCGAAAACGGCAGGACGCGGACCGGGTGAGCGGTCGCCGCTGCGCCACGCCCCGCGCGTGTTCGCCACGGCGCTGGCGCTGATCGCGGTGCTCTGCGTGCTCGCGGCGCTGAACACGGCGTTCGGCCGCGGGTTCCAGCCGGTGCGCCAGTTCGTCGACAACGCGATCTTCCCCGCGCCGGCGAACCTGGCCTACGGACTCTTCCTCGTGGTGCTGGCAGGTGGGCTGTCGCGGCGCAAGCGTGCGGCACGGCTGGTGCTGATGGCGGTGCTCCTGGTCGACGTCGCCGCACTCGCCTTGTTCGGAGCCTTCCTGCTGTTCGTGCCCGACGAAGTCCTCGTCGACGACGACGGCAACCCGCTGGCCCTGACCCGGTGGGAAGGCGTCTCGCTGGTTACCAGCCTTGTCATCGCCGTGGTCGCGCTGGTGATGCTGCTCGCGGCCAAACGGCAGTTCTACGGCCGCACCCGCAAAGCCGCTGTCCGCAAAGCCGCCGCCCTGTTCGTCGGGCTCATGGCGGTCTCGGTCCTGCTCGGCGGCCTACTGGTGAACCTGTTCCCCGGTTCGCTGACCGCCGCCGGCGACCGCTGGAACTGGGCGGCGGAGCAGGTGCTCGGCGGCGCGGTCAACCTCGACATCAACCGGCTCGGGAACGCCCCGGGATGGGTGAACCTCATCCTGTCGCTGCTCGGCGCGGGCTCGCTGTTCATCACCCTGTTCGTGCTGTTCCGGTCTCAGCTGGCGGCGTCGATGCTGGGCGTCGACGACGAGCTCGCGATCCGGCGGCTGCTCGCCGAGCACGGCGAACGGGACTCGCTCGGGTACTTCGCCACCCGGCGCGACAAAGCCGCGGTGTTCGCTCCGAACGGCACTTCCGCGATCACCTTCCGCGTGGTCGCCGGGGTGTGCCTGGCCAGCGGGGACCCGCTCGGCGATCCCGATTCCTGGGACCCGGTGATCGCCAAGTGGCTGGCGGAGTGCCGAGAGTTCACCTGGAGCCCGGCGGTGATGGGCGCGAGCGAAGAGGCCGCTGAGGCATACGCGCGAGCCGGGTTGAAGGCGATCCAGCTCGGTGACGAAGCCATTCTGGCGGTCGAGGGGTTCACCCTCGACGGCCCGGACATGCGGCCGGTCCGGCAGGCGGTCAACCGGGTCGAGCGCGCCGGGTACACCACGCGGATCCGAAGGCACGCCGACATCCCGGCCGACGAGCTCACCGAAGCGATCCGACTCGCCGAACTCTGGCGCGACACCGAAACCGAACGCGGGTTCTCGATGGCGTTGGGCCGCCTCGGCGACCCGTCCGACGGCCGCTGTGTGCTGGTCGAAGCCGTCAACGGCGAGGGCGACGTCGCGGCGCTGCTCTCGTTCGCGCCGTGGGGCCACACCGGATTGTCACTCGACCTCATGCGCCGCGATCGCAAGGCGGACAACGGGTTGATGGAGTTCATGGTCAGTGCGATCGCGGCCGGCGCCCCGCAGCTGGGGGTGCGCCGGATCTCGCTGAACTTCGCGGTGTTCCGGTCGGTGTTCGAGGACGGTGCCCGCATCGGCGCCGGCCCGGTGCTGCGGGCGTGGCGTGGGCTGCTGCTGTTCTTCTCGCGGTGGTGGCAGCTCGAATCGCTGTACCGCTCGAACGTGAAGTACCGGCCGCGCTGGGAACCCCGGTTCCTCGTCTACGGGGATCGCCGTGACCTGGCGAAAGTCGGGCTGGCTTCAGCCATCGCGGAAGGATTCGTCGGCAGTTCGTCGCCTTCGAAGAAGTACGCCGCGATGCTCGCCGAACCCAGGACCTTCGAAGGCCTCCTGGAAAGCCATGTGGAAACGGCACCCGTTCCCGACGGGTACGCCACCGCGCCCGAGCAGGTCCGGATCCGGCTGGCCAAAGTTGACCGGATCCGCGAGCGCGGCGGCGACCCGTATCCAGTGCTCGTGTCCCGCGACACGACGGCCGCGTCGCTGGCCGGGCGTTTCCCCCAGCTCACGCCCGACACGCGGACGGGCGAGGTCGTCGCGGTCGCCGGGAGGGTGGTGCGGTTGCGTGACCACGGGAAACTGTGCTTCGCGACCGTGCGCGACTGGTCCGGTGACGTGCAGGTCATGCTCACCTCGGGAGACACCGGCGAGGACGGGATCGGACGCTGGCGCACCGACGTCGACCTCGGTGATCACGTCTCGGTCAGCGGGGAAGTCGTCACGTCCCGTCGCGGCGAGCTGTCCGTACTCGCCACCGGCTGGGAGCTGGCCGCAAAATGCCTGCGCCCGCTGCCGGACAAGCGCGGCGGCCTGACCGACCCCGAGGCCCGGGTACGGCAGCGCTATCTGGACCTCGTCGTCCGGCCGGAAGCGCGCGACCTGCTGCGAGCCCGGTCCGCTGCGGTGAACGCGCTCCGGCAGACGCTGATCGGCGAGGACTATCTCGAGGTCGAAACGCCGATCCTGCAGCCTGTGCACGGTGGCGCCAACGCCCGCCCGTTCACCACCCACATCAACGCCTACGACATGCGGCTGTATCTGCGCATCGCGCCGGAGCTGTACCTCAAGCGGCTGTGTGTCGGCGGGGTGGAACGTGTTTTCGAGCTGGGCCGCACGTTCCGCAACGAAGGGGTCTCCTACAAGCACAACCCGGAATTCACCATGTTGGAGGCGTACGAGGCCTACGCCGACTACAACATCATGCGTCACCGGTGCCAGGACCTCATCAAGGCGGCGGCCGTCGCCGCCAACGGCCGCGAGGCCGCCGTACGTCCGAGCGGTGAACTCGACCTCAGCGGGGACTGGCCGGTGATCCCAGTCAACACCGCGATCTCCGAGGCACTCGGCGAGGAAATCACGACAGCGACCACGGAACAGCGTCTGCGTGCGCTGTGCGAACTCGCCGGTGTGCCGCACAATCCCGCCTGGGGCCGCGGCGCGATCGTGCTGGAACTCTACGAACGCCTGGTGGAGGAAAAGACCACCGGGCCGACCTTCTACACCGACTTCCCGACCGACGTGTCCCCGCTGACCCGGCAGCACCGCGAGGACCCGCTGCTGGCCGAGCGCTGGGACCTCGTCGTCGAGGGGACCGAGATCGGGACCGCGTACTCCGAGCTGGTCGACCCGGCCGAACAGCGCCGGCGGCTGACCGCGCAGTCGCTGCTGGCCGCCGGCGGCGACGCCGAGGCGATGGAGTTGGACGAGGACTTCCTCACCGCGCTGGAATACTCGATGCCGCCCACCGGCGGTCTCGGGATCGGTGTCGACCGGCTGATTATGCTGCTGACCGGCACGTCGATCCGGGAGACCCTGCTGTTCCCGCTGGTCCGCCCCTAAGAAGTCACACCCTGAGAAATCAACCCAGGTCGAGCAGTTGTTCGTAGAAGCCGCCGAAGCCGCGTTCGCGGTCGACGAGGTGGATCTCGAGGATCCAATGGCAGATCCGGCCGGAGCGGTCTTCACGCCGCATCGGCCGGTCGCTGCCGGTGGTGATGTAGAACTCGATCTGGTCGCCGTCGATCTTCTCGTGCGGGAACTCCCCCACGAGATGCCCGGAATGCGGTCCGCCGTACTCCCAGCCCGCCTTCTCGGTCAGCCGGACGACCTCGGCGAACAGCTGCTCCCCGGTGATGTCCGGGTTGTCCTCGAAGTACTGGCGGCCGGCTTCGAAGATCACCGGGAGGTCGTCACGCAGCCGCTGTTTGACCGGGTCTTCGCCGAGGACGAAGGTGCGGCCGAAGTCGGCCTCCCACTCCTCGAAGAGCGGCCCGAAATCGGCGAAGACGATGTCGTCCTCACCGAGGATCCGGTCGGGCGGGTTCTCCTTGTACGGGTGCAGGGTGTTCGGCCCGGCCCGCACGATCCGCTTGTGCCAGTACCGTTTCACCCCGAGCAGTTCGCCGGCGAGGTCCCGGATGTCGTCACTGACGTCGCGCTCGCCACGCCCCGGAGCGATCAGGCCGCGGGCTTCGACCTCGGCGAACAGTTCGACCGCTTTCGCCTCGGCGTCCAGCAGCCGGGCCACACGCGTGGGTTCGTCGTACATACCCAGACTCTATAAGGCGACCTCTGTCGGGCGCCTCTAAAGAGTGCCTTCAGTACACATCGCGGACATAGCGCTTCTCGGCGGCGAGGCGTTTGACGTAAACGTCGGCTTCGTCGGCGCCGAGGTGGCCGTGGACAGCGACGACGTCGCGCAGGGCCCGGTCGACGTCCTTCGCCATCCGCCCGGCATCACCGCAGACGTAGACGTGCGCGCCATCCTGCAGCCAGGACCACAGGTGCGCACCGTGCTCACGCATGCGGTCCTGGACGTAGACCTTCGCCCGCTGGTCGCGCGAGAACGCGAGGTCGAGCCTGCTCAACACGCCGTCCTGCCGCAGCCGGTCGAGTTCGTCGCGATAGTAGAAGTCGGTGGCCTGGCGCTGTTCACCGAAGAACAGCCAGTTCGCGGCGCTGTCGCCGCGGGCACGGCGGTGGTCGAGGAACCCGAGGAAGGGGGCGACCCCGGTGCCGGGCCCGATCATCACCATCGGCGTCGCGGGATCGGCGGGCGGGCGGAAGTGCGGGGAACGCTGGACGAACACCGACGCCGGGTAACCGATCGGAGCGTCCGCGAGGTAGGTCGAACACACGCCGAGCCGGCGCCGCCCGGCCGGGTTGTCGAACCGGACCACCGAGACGGTCAGGCTCACCTGCCGGTGGTCGGTCATCGGGCTGGACGAGATCGAATACAGCCGGGGCTGCAGCCGTTTGAACACCCCGGCCCAGTCCTGCGCGGACGCGCGGACACCGACTTCCGCGACGAGGTCCACCGCCTGCCGCCCCCAGGTCCACTTCGCCAGTTCGCTCTTGTTGTCCGGCCGCAGCAAGGTCTTCAGGTCCCGGTCCTGGCTCCGCTCGGCGAGGAAGCGCAGGAGGCCGGGCGTGATCTTGGCGATTTCCAGGTTCAACCGCAGCGCGTCGGCGAAGCACGTCACGCCGACGCCCGGGACGTCGACCCGCTCAGCCGGGTCGAGCCCGGTGACAGCCAGCCATTCCCGCACCAGCTCGGCGCTGTTCTCCGGGCACACGCCGAGCGCGTCGCCAGTCTCGTAGGACAACCCGGTCTCACCGAGGTCGAAAGTGAACTGCCGGACCTCCTTCTCGGCACCCGGCAGGCTGAGCAGCCGATTCCCCACCAGGGTCACGTCGTGCACCTCCGGCCCGGCGGGTGCGGCCGTCGCCGTGTCGGGGGTTCCTGCCAGTGCAGCTACGACCTGGTCGAGCCATCGCCTCGCCGGCTCGTCGTAGTCGGGACCGCAGTCGACTCTGGCCGCCAACCGTTCGGCGCCCAAGTCGCCGAGTTTCTCGTCGAGTCGCCGGCCGTGCCCGCAGAAGTCGTCGTAGTTGTCGTCGCCGAACGCGAGGACGGCGTACCGCGTCCCGGCGAGCGAGTCGGCCTCTGCCCCGGACAGCTGCTCCCAGAAGCCGGACCCGTTGTCCGGGGCTTCGCCGTCACCGAACGTGCTGCTCACCAGCAGCAGATCTGCGTTGCGCGGCAAGGACCCTGGGGCGCAGTCGGCCATGCAGGCGACCTTCGGCCGATGGCCGACACCGGCCAGTGCGGCTGCGACGCCCGCAGCGAACTCTTCGGCATTGCCGGTTTGCGATGCCCACAGCACGAGGAGTTCCCGTGCCGGGGCACCCACGGCCCGCCCGGTAGGTTCGGCGGGTCCACCACCGCCACGGGAGAACCTCCCGGCGAGTACCCCGTTGACCCACTGTGCGGTATCGGCCGAGAAAGGCGCGTGCGGCGGCAAGATCGGGACGACGCCGTCCTCGACCGGCGCGGTGCCCAGGCCCGCGACGAAACCGGCCAGGAAACGGCGTTGCACTTCGGTGAACTCCGGCGCGACGACGTCCTCGACGCCGAACACCCCGGTCAAGCCCACTCCGCCGGTAGCGGGAACTTCAGGTTCCGCCTGCCGCGTGACGGCGACCTTGGTCAAGGTGACCGCGCAGACCTTGAACTCCGGCTGGAACGAGATCGGGTCGACGGCGTCGTTGGTGACGGCGTTGATGCTCTGGTACTCGCCGAACAGGTCGTTCCAGTGGAACGGGGCGAACGTGGTGCCAGGCCGCACTCGATCGGTGAGGACCGCGGGCAGGACCGCGCGGCCACGCCGGGACGCGACCTCGACTGAATCGCCCTCGGTTACGCCCAGCCGCTCGGCGTCGGACGGGTGGATCTCCACGAACGGACCGGGGTTGAGCTTGGTCAGCTTCTCGATCTTGCCGGTCTTGGTCAGCGTGTGCCACTGGTGCTGCAGGCGGCCGGTGTTCAGCACGAACGGGTAGTCGTCGTCCGGCAGCTCCGCGGCGGGCAGGTGCGGACGCGGGAAGAACACGGCCCGCCCCTCGGAAGCCGGAAACCACAGCCGCGGCCGGGTGCCGTCGGCGCGGATCCCCGGTTGCTGGCTCACGCCGTCGTTCAGGTACCGGATCGGGTTGCGGGCACTGCCCTCGGCGGACGCGCTGGGCCACTGGACGGGGGTGTCGCGGAGCCGTTCGTAGGTCACCCCGCGCAGGTCGTACCCGGTTTTCGGGTTCCACGCGCCCTTGAGCTCTTCGAACACCTCTTCCACGCAGCTGTAGGTGAAGGCGTCCGCGTACCCCATTTCGCAGGCGACCCGCGCGATGAGCTGCCAGTCCGGTAGGGCGGCGCCGGGCGGCGGCACGGCCGGCCGCACCAGAGTGAGGTTTCGCTCGGAGTTGATCATGATGCCTTCGCCCTCGACCCACATCGCGGCGGGCAGTACGACGTCGGCGTAGGCGTTGGTCTCGGTCTCGGTGAAGACGTCCTGGGTGATGACCAGCTCGGCGGCTTCCAGTCCCTCGATGACGGTCTTGCGGTTGGCGACCGAAGCGACCGGGTTGGTGCAGATGACCCAGCACGCCTTGATCCGGCCCTCGGCCAGCTTCGAAAACAGGTCGATGGTGCCGGTGCCGACGTCGGTGCGCACGGTGTCGGGCGGCAGCCCCCACAGCTCTTCGACGAACCGGCGGTCTTCGGCGACGAGCACCGAGCGCTGGCCGGGCAGGCCCGGTCCCAGGTAGCCCATTTCCCGGCCGCCCATCGCGTTCGGCTGACCGGTCAGCGAGAACGGGCCGCTGCCGGGGCGGCAGATCGCGCCGGTGGCCAGGTGCAGGTTGCACAGGGCGTTGGTGTTCCAGGTCCCGTGGGTGCTCTGGTTCAGTCCCATGGTCCAGCAGCTCATCCACTCGCCGGCCTCACCTATCCAGCGCGCGGCGAGGCGGAGGTCGTCCTCGGCGAGACCGGTGATCTCCGCGACGACGGCAGGCGGATAGTCGCGCAGGAAGGTGGGCATCCCGTCCCAGCCGTCGGTGAACTCCGCGATGAACTCCTGGTCGACGTCGCCGTTCTCGACCAGCAGGTGCAGCAGGCCGTTGAGCAGCGCGAGGTCGGTACCGGGCTTGAGCTGCAGGAACAGGTCGGCCTTGGCGGCGGTGGCGGTGCGGCGAGGGTCGACCACGATCAGCTTCGCGCCGGCTTTCCTGACCCGGTCGAGCAGCCGCAGGAACAGGATCGGGTGGCAGTCGGCCATGTTGGCGCCGATGACGAAGAAGACGTCGGCGTGGTCGAAGTCGTCGTACGACCCGGGCGGCCCGTCGGAGCCCAGCGACAGCTTGTAGCCGGTGCCCGCGCTGGCCATGCACAGCCGCGAGTTCGACTCGATCTGGTTGGTCCGCACGAACCCCTTGGCGAGCTTGTTCGCCAGGTACTGCGCTTCCAGCGTCATCTGGCCGGACACGTAGAACGCCAGCGCGTCGGGCCCGTGCACGTCCAGGATCTCGCGCAGCCGCTTCGCGGTGGCGGTGATCGCCTCGTCGACTCCGCACGGCACCGGCTCGGCATCGCGGGTCTCGCGCATCAGGGCGGTGGCCAGCCTGCCGGGCGCCGCCAGCAGGTCGGCGCCGGTCGCGCCCTTGGTGCACAACCGGCCGGAGTTCGCCGGATGCGTCCGATCGCCCGACACCTTGACCACCGGGAGCCCGTCGGCGGCGGTGACGTCGAGCACGATCCCGCAGCCCACCCCGCAGTAGGAGCACACCGTCTTCACCGCGGTGCTCTTTTCCGGCGCGCTCAAGGGTGCCCTTCCGTCGCTCTCCTGGTCCTCGGCACGCTAAGAACCTCAGGTTACGACGACATGACACCGCTACGGTCGCGCCGTTACATCGACCGCACGTCCCACGCCGACCGGACGTGGGACCGATGGCCCGGCGCGACCGGAACCCGCTAGAACGGGAAGCCGTGTGCCTCTTTCCGCAGCGTCAGCCACTGCCAGGTGGTGAACTCGTCCCAGCTGCTCTGGGAGCCGAAGCGGGTGCCGTTGCCGGACGCGCCGGTGCCCCCGAACGGCGCGTAGGCGTCGTTGTTGAGGGTCTGGTCGTTGACGTGGACGATGCCGGTGCGCAGCCGGTCGGCCACCGCGCGGCCGCGCTCCAACGACCCGGTCTGGATCGCCGCGACCAGGCCGTACTCGGTGTCGTTGGCGACCGCGACGGCCTCGTCCTCGTCCTGCACCACCACGACCGGCGCGACCGGGCCGAAGATCTCCTCCCGGTAGGCGGGCATCTGCGCGGTGACCCCGGCCAGCACGGTCGGCCGGTAGAACAGGTTCTCGTGGGTCCCGCCGGTGCGGAGTTCGGCGCCGGCGTCGACGGTCTCCCGCACGATCCGGTCGACGTTGGCGAGCTGGCGCGCGTTGATCAGCGGGCCCAACGCGACCTGGCCGGTGTGGGGGTCGCCCACCGGGAGGTTCGACGCCCGCGTGGCCAGCCGCTCGAGGTACTCGTCGGCGACCGAGGCGAGCACGATGTGCCGTCCGGCGGTCATGCAGACCTGGCCCTGGTGCAGGAACGCGCCCCACGCCCCGGCCGAGCTGGCCACGTCGAGGTCGGCGTCATCCAGCACGATCAGCGCGTTGTTGCCGCCGAGTTCGAGACTCACCCGCTTGAGGCTGCGGCCGGCCGCGGCGCCGACATCGCGTCCGACCGCGGTGGAGCCGGTGAACGAGATCCCGGCGACACCCGGATGCTCGGTCAGGGCACGTCCTGGTTCGGCGTCGCCCGGTAGGACGTGCAGGAGTCCATCGGGCAATCCGGCGGCTTCGAAGAGCTTCGCGATCAACACACCGCCGGACACCGCGGTTTGGATGTCCGGTTTGAGGACAACGGCGTTGCCGAGCGCGAGTGCCGGAGCGACCGCACGCATCGACAGGATCTGCGGGAAGTTCCACGGGCTGATCACGCCGACGACCCCGAGCGGGACCCGGCGGGCGATGCTCTCCCGGCCTGCCTCGCTGGTCGGCAGCAGGTGGCCCCACGGCTGGGTCGGCAGCGCCGCGGCCTCCCACAGCTCGGCGAGTACCAGGTCGACCTCGAACGCCGCTTTGCCCGCGACCGCGCCGCCTTCCCGGATGAGCCAACGCTCGAACTCGCCGCGGTTGGCTTCGAGCATCCGGGCGACCTGGCGGATCAGCGTGGCGCGGATCGGGCCCGGGGTCGCCGCCCACTCGGGCTGCGCCGCGGCGGCCCGCTCGACCGCGGTCGCCACGTCCTCGGCGTCGGCGAGCCCGAACTCGGCGAGGACCTCACCCGTTGCCGGTTCGACACTGGAGTGCACGCCGCCGTGGGCCTTGGCCCAGCCGTCGCTGAAAATCCTGCCCTGCCAGTCGCTGCCACTGAGTAGTTCGGCCATGGCGCTGTCCTCCTGCGGTCGGAACCAGTGCCGTCAAGCCTGACCGGGCCGCTCGCGACCGCGTTGACTATGCGGGTCACGGTGTTAGCCTGATCAGGTCAGCGACGACCCAGTGCTCAGGTGAGAACCATGACCGCATCCGTGGTGCGCGCGCCGTACGACCACGGCGAAGCCTGGCGTCACCGGCTCGGGTCCGCCTTCAGCGAGCTGACTCCCGAACGGATGCAAACCGCGGAAACTTCGGTGCCTTCCGGCGAACTGAGCGGCTCGCTGCTCGGTGAGATCGGCGTCTTCGAGGTGTCCGGCTCGCCGCAGATCGTCCGGCGGTCGACCAGCGCGGTTCGCGGCGCCCCGTCCGACCTGCTCAAGGTTTGCGTCCAGGTGCGCGGCCGTGCCACGGTCGTGCAGGACGGCCGCGAGATCGTCCTGGAACCCGGCCAACTCGCGGTGTACGACACCGGCCACCCGTATGCGCTCCGCCTCGAACAGGACTGGACGTCGGCGGTGATGGTGTTCCCGCGCGACGCGCTCGGCCTCCCCCGCGGCGCGACAACCCGTGCGATGGAACGGAAGTACTCGGCCACCCACGGCCCTGGCGCGGTGCTCGCCGAGTTCGTTTCGACCGCGGTGACCCAGCTCGACCACCTCGGCGGCACGCCCGCGGCACGGCTCGGAGACGCCGGGCTGAGCCTGCTGGCCGGCACCCTCAGCGAGTACGCGTCGACGTCGATCGCCGAAATCCCGGACACCCTGCGCGCCCAGGTGATGGCCTACGTCCAGCAGCATCTGGCCGACCCGCGGCTGTCCCGCGCCACCGTCGCCGCCGCACACGGAATGTCGCCGCGCACGCTGAACAGGCTGTTCGAAACCGAGCCGCATACGGTGACCGGCTCCATCCGCCACCTCCGCCTCGAAGCGGTCCGGCGCGACCTGCGCGACCCGCTACTGGCCAACCGCAGTGTCGCCGTGATCGCGGCGCGCTGGTGCTTCGTCGACGCGGCGCACTTCAGCCGCGTTTTCCGGGCGGAGTATGGGCAAAGCCCATCCGAAGCACGCGAGTAACGCGCCCTTCAGGAGACAAGCGAGTCAAGCAGGCGGAGGCGTTCGGCGGAGCTGCTGCCCGCCGCGGCGCCGCTGAAGATCAGTCGCTGGCCGGGATCATCGGGCAGCCGCAGGCTTTCCTCGTTCAACGTCAGCTGTCCGACGAGTGGATGGTTGTACTCGCGAACGGCGTGCAGGCACTCGCCAACCGGGTGGGTGGCCCAGATCCGCGCGAACTCGGGGCTCTTGATGCTCAGCTCACCGATCAGCTCGGCGAGCAGCGGGTCGTCCGGCCGCTCGCTGGAGGCGTTGCGTAGATAGGCCGCAGTGTTGCGAGCCTCGCCCGCCCAGTCCACCAGCAGGTCGCGCATCGCGGGTTCGAGGAACATCTCTTTCGCCATGTTCGGCCGCTGCTCCGGCCGCAGCCCCACCAACGCGAACCCGAGCCGGTTGCCACCGAGCACATCCGTGCGGCGGCCCACGATGATCGCCGCCTGGTCCGTGTTGCTCTCGGCCAGCGCCCTCACCGATTCCCGGATCTGCTCCGGGCCTGCGGAGCGCTGCACCACCTGCGCGGGCCAGGCCAGCCGCAGCAGGTGCTGCCGTTCGTCCGCGCCGAGCTGCAGCGCGTTGGCGATCGCTTCCATCACCGAGTCCGACATCTGATGGCTCTCACCCTGCTCGATGCGGGTGTAGTAGTTGACGCTGACGCCCGCCAGCTGCGCGACTTCTTCGCGCCGCAGTCCGGGAACGCGACGCGGTGACCCGTAGGTCGGCACGCCGCTCGCGGCCGGAGACAGCGCCGCACGACGCGTCCGCAGGAAGTCCCCGAGTTCCCCCGCAGTGTTCCTCTGCTCGCTCATGTGTCCATCTTCTCGTCGGCCGGCAGCCGCTGCCTTCCCCTGCCATGGGTACCCACCGCAGGGGAAGGCGCGTCCCTGATCTTCGGGTCAACGTGGTGGAAGACGAAATTATTCGACACGACGGGAGTACCGATGTCCGACAAGTTGATCATCGCGGTGGTGGGCGCGACCGGTTCGCAGGGCGGCGGTCTGGTTCGGGCGATCCTGGCCGATCCGGCGGGGCCCTTCACCGTGCGGGCACTCACGAGGGACGCCGGCTCGGCCAAGGCGCGGGAATTCGCCGCGCAGGGCGCCGAAGTGGTCGAGGCCGATCTCGACGACGAAGCGAGTGTTCGCCGGGCCTTCGACGGCGCGTACGGCGCGTTCGTGGTCACGAACTACTGGGTCCAGCGGACGCCGGAAGAGGAGCAGGCCCGGACTCGCGCCACCATGGAGCTCGACCAGGCCGCGACCGCGGCACGCGCCGCGAAGGACGCGGGCCTCAAGCACGTGGTCTGGTCCACTCTTGAGGACACCCGGCCACACTTCGAGCGGCTCGGCAGCGTCGTCCCGGACGTCTTCGACGGCTACAAGGTGCCGCACTTCGACGCGAAGGGTGAGGCGAACGCGGCCTTCACCGACCTCGGCGTGCCGACCACCTTCCTGCAGACCACTTTCTACTACGAGGCGTTCCTCGTCGGACAGGGCCCGCACCGCGACGAGAACGGCGAGCTGGTGTTGACCAACCCGATGGACGACAAGGTGATGTCGCTCGTCGCGGCCGACGACATCGGGAAGAGCGCGCTCGGCATCTTCCGCCGCGGCGAGGAGTTTGTCGGCAGGACGGTGAGCATCGCGGGCACCCACGCGACCGGCGCCGAACTCGCCGACAAGTTCACCGCCGCGCTCGGCGAAAAGGTGACCTACCGACCGCCGACCCACGACGAGGTGCGGGCGTCCGGACAGCCCGGGGCACTCGAAATCGCGAATATGTTCCAGTTCTACGCCGACGCCTCCGACTATTTCGTCGGCGCTCGGGATCTTGGCCTGGTCCGCGAGCTCAACCCCGCACTCCGGTCCCTCGATTCGTGGCTGGACGAGCACAAGAGCGAGCTAGCGCTCAGCTGACCACGTCACCGGGCAGGGGCGCCATCTCTGCCCGGTGACTCTTCGCGCATCCCCGGTTACCTTGACGACTGGAACACGGGCGGCCGGTCTGGGTTCAGCCACCCCACGGAGAGCCCGCCTGGCTGGTCACCCGACACACCGAGGCCCGGTTCGTGCTCACCGATAAGCGGTTCAGCCCCGCCGCGGCGTTCGACCGCGATTCGCCCAGGTTCCTGCCGTCCAAGGTGGTGCCCACCCTGATCCAGAGTGACGCACCCGATCACACCCGCGTGCGCACGCTGGTCGCCAAGGCGTTCACCATGCGCCGCGTGGAGGCCCTGCGGCCGAAGATCCGGGAGCTCGCAGAGTCCCTGCTCGACCACGCCATGGCCACGGGCGACACGATGGACCTCGTCGAGGCGTACGCGCTACCGATCCCGATCATCGCGATTTGCGACATGCTGGGCGTGCCGAAAGCGGACCAGCCCGCGTTCCGGGGCTGGAACGACAAGGCGATGACGTTCGGCGCCGTATCCGCCGAGGAAGTCAGGGCGAACGTCGACGCGATGCTCGCGTACGTGGCCGGGCTGATCAAACTGCGCCGCGAAAAGCCCGAAGACGACCTGATCACCGCATTGACCCAGGCGCGTGACGCGGGAGACCAGCTGAACGACACCGAACTCGTCGACATCTGCCTGACGATCCTGGCCGCGGGACACGAGACCACCGCGTCGCAGATCGGCAACTTCGTCTACCTGCTGCAGCACGACCGTGAGCGGTGGGACGCACTGGTGGCCGATCCGAAGCTGATTCCGAGCACCGTCGAGGAGCTCATGCGCTACGTCCCGCTCAGCGCCGGCGCGATGTTCCCGCAGTACGCCACCGAGGACGTCGAGGTCGGCGGCACGCTGATCCGCAAGGGCGAGCCGGTACTCGTCTCGACCGGCGCGGCGAACCGCGACCCACTGAAGTTCCCCGAGCCCGACAAGATCGACCTCGGCCGGGCCGACAACGGCCACATCTGCTTCGGGCACGGCCTCCACCACTGCCTCGGTGCGCCACTGGCCAGGCTCGAACTCCAGGAAGCCCTGGGCGCACTACTGGCGAAGATGCCCACACTGCGCGTCGCCGGCGAGCTCGAATGGAAAGCCCAGATGGTCGCCCGCGCACCAGGCAAACTGCCCGTCACCTGGTAAGACCCAGCTGGTAAGAGCACTAACCGAAGCGGTGGCCGCAACCCTCACGGGTTGCGGCCACCTCTTCACGGATTACTCAGATGGCGCGGACGCCCTGAGCCTGCGGACCCTTCTGGCCCTGGCCGATCTCGAACTCCACGCGCTGTCCTTCGTCCAAGGACTTGAAACCGGTGCCCTGAATCTCCGAGTAGTGCACGAAGACGTCAGGACCACCACCATCCTGAGCGATGAATCCGAAGCCTTTTTCGCCGTTGAACCACTTAACACTGCCCTGAGCCATGCCTGAAACTCCCTTTAGCCGAACTGAGTCGTCACCACGAGAAATCAACGCCGAGGTTTGCCACCCGAGTTCGGAAGACATCTATCTGCGATCGCCGTAACAACAGCAAGCCTCAACCCCGGGGTTCCGCGTGTCAACTACGTACGGCCGCGAGTCCAACTACTGGGGCACGAACCACAGGCAAACTGTTCAGCTGAAACTTGACAGTCTCAGCTGAAGATCCTAGCTTGGCGGCATGGAGGAGATCGCCGACTCGGCGGCCAAAACCGCCCGTGACCTGCGGGTATTCGTCAGCCGTGTGCGCCGCCGGGCCAAGGAGGTGTACGACACCTTCGAACTCACCCCCGGCCAGGTCTCAGTCCTGAGCCGGCTGGACCAGAAAAGCGATGTTTCGGCCAGCGACCTCGCGGCCGCCGAGCGGGTCCGCCCGCAGTCGATGGCTTCGATCCTCGCCGCGCTCCACGAGCGGGGCCTGATCCAGCGTCGCCCCGACCCCGGAGACGGCCGTCGTCAGCTGGTCTCGTTGAGCCAGCGTGGCCGGGAAACGCTCCACGACGGCCGCCAGACTCGCGACGAATGGCTGGCCAACGCCCTCAACGACCGCTACACCGAAGCCGAACGCGACACGATCAACGACGCGCTCGTCCTGCTCCGACGGCTGACCCACCCCTAGGGCGGGCACAACTCGACGGCGAGTTGCGGTGGTGGTGGAGCCACTTTTGTGCACTGGTTGAATGCTCAACCAGTGCACAAAAGTACAAAAGTGCCTGGCTAGGCGACCGTGGTGAGCTCGAAGGCCTGCCACATCGACGCGTAGCGGCCATCTCGTGCGAGCAGCTCGTCGTGGCTGCCGACTTCCGCGACCCGGCCGCGGGCGAGGACCACGATGCGATCGGCCGCACGCGCGGTCTGCAGCCGGTGCGCGATGACGATCGTGGTGCGGCCGTGCGACAGGCGCTGCATGGCCTCGGCGACCTTGGCCTCGGTCGCGAGGTCGAGGTTCGACGTCGCCTCGTCGAGCAGCAGGAGCGCCGGATCGACCAGTTCGGCTCGGGCCAGCGCGATGAGCTGGCGCTGCCCGGCCGAGAGCGACCGGCCGCGTTCGGAGATCCGATGCAGGTACCCGCCGGGCAGGGCGGCGACGAACTCGTGCGCACCGACAGCCCTCGCCGCGGCTTCCACCTCGGCGTCGGACGCTTCGGGCCGGCCGTAGGCGACGTTGTCGCGGACGGTCCCGGTGAACAGGAACGCCTCCTGCGGGACGTAGCCGAGCTGACTCCGATACGCCGGCAGATCGAGTGAACGCAGGTCCAGTCCGTCGACGCACACGGTGCCCGAATCCGCGTCGTAGAAGCGCGCCAGCAGCTTGATCACGGTCGACTTCCCCGCCCCCGTCTCGCCGACCAGAGCGACCGTCTCCCCCGCCGCGATCGACAGGCTCACGCCCTGCAGCGCTTCGGGAGCCTTAGCGGGCCAGCCTTCCGAACCCTCCAGGAACCTGGCGTCGGCCGGCCCTGTCCGGTCGCCCGGCCCGTCCGACTGGACAGGATACGAGAAGTGGACGTCGTCGAGCTTCACCGCGCCGCGCAGCCGACCTGGCGTCACCGGGTCCGCGGCGGGCGGGGTGAGCGTCTCGAGGCGCATCAGGTCCGAAATCCGGCTCACCGAGATGCGCGTCTGCTGCCAGGAGTCGAACACCTGCGACAGCTGCTGGATCGGGGAGAAGAACATGTCCACGTAGAGGATGAACGCGATCAGGGCACCCGAGGTCAGGTGACCGGAATGGATCAGGCCCGCCCCGACGCCGAGCACGATCGCGTCCGCGCCGGCCGACAGAAACTGCACGAACGGGAAGTAGGTCGCGACGAGCCGCTGGGCACCGACCCGCGCTTCGAGGTAGTCGCCGCCGAGGCGGCGGAACCGGCGGACGGTCTCGGCCTCGTGCACGAACGCCTGCGATTCCCGCACGCCGGAAAGGCTTTCCTGGAAATCGGCGTTGACGATCGCGACACGGTCCCGCGCGAGGTTGTACAGCTTCGCCGCGCGGCGCCGGAAGATCACCGTGGCGATCGCGAGTGGGACGACGATGCTCAGCGTGAGCAGGCCGAGTTCGGTGTCGAACACCACGAGCGCGACACCGACCCCGGCGAACGTCACGAAGGAGACCAGCGCTGACAGCAGTCCGTTTTGGATCAGCGACTCGAACTGGTCGACGTCGGTGGTCATCCGGGTCATGATCCGCCCGGCCATCTCGCGCTCGTAGTAGTCGAGCGAAAGCCGTTGCAGCTGGGCCCAGATCCGGATGCGCAGCGACAACATCACGCGTTGCGCGGCCCGGCCGGTCACGAACGTCTCGCCGACCTCGACGATCAGGTCGGCGAGGGTGACCACGAGGAAGATCGCCGACGCGGTGAACAGTACCGCCTCGGCCCCGACCGCGACCCCGTTGTCGATACCGGTCTTCACCAGCACCGGCCCGGAGAGGGTCGCGAGCGCGTCGAGCACAACCAGCAACAGACCGAGCAGCAGCGGCTTACGGAACTCCCGCAGCAGCTTCGGCAGGGTGAAACCGCGTTGCTGCCGGGATTCCGCGTCCAGGTCGACTCCGGCGACGTCGTGTATCGGCTTCAACGCGGCCACGCGCTCCAGCAGCTCCGGCGTCGGTGCGAGGCTCATCCGCCAGCTCCCACCGCTCCCCCGGCCGAGCCCCGCGCCCATGCTCGGCGCGCCGATGGTGCGTGAAGCGAAGCGGCGGGCTTCGGGTCCGCCACCGTTCCAAGCGGACTCCGTGGTGCCGCCGGAGAGTGCCTCGATACTGCCACCGGCTTCTTCCGCGGCCGATTCCTCGAGCCCGGTCAGCAGCGTCCGGTAGACCGCGCTGCGCTTGAACAGCTCCTCGTGCGTGCCCTGGTCGGCCACCCGCCCGCCGTCGAGCACGACGATCCGGTCGGCGAGGTGCAGCGTGGAACGGCGGTGCGCCACCAGAAGGGTGGTCCGGCCCGCCATGACGCTGCGCAGGGCCACGTTGATCGATTCCTCGGTCTTCGCGTCGACGGCGCTGGTCGCGTCGTCGAGGATCAGGATGCGCGGGTCGCTCAGGATCGCCCTCGCGAGCGCGATGCGCTGACGCTGCCCGCCGGACAGGGACAGGCCCCGCTCACCGACGACGGTGTCGTACCCGCGCGGCAACTCGCCGACGAACCCGTGCGCCTCGGCGACCCGGGCGGCGGCCTCGACCTGCTCGGCGGTGGCGTCAGGACGGCCGTAGGCGATGTTCGCGCCGATGGTGTCGGAGAACAGGAAACTCTCCTCGAAGACGACACCGACCCTGCTGCGCAACGAAGACAGCGTCACGGACCGCACGTCGTGTCCGTCGACCCGGACCGTGCCGGAGTCCGGATCGTAGAAGCGGGACACCAGCATCGTCGCGGTGGTCTTACCGCTGCCGCTCGGGCCGACGATCGCGACCCGCTCCCCTGCCTCGATGTGCAGGTCGAACCCGGTGAGCACCTCGGTCTCGCCGTCATAGCCGAAATGGACGTCGTCGAAGGTGACCGAACCGTCCACTGTGTCCAGTTCGACCGCGTCCGGCGGATTCTCGATCGCCGGGCG
Source organism: Amycolatopsis sp. (assembly GCF_025464955.1). Classification (GTDB taxonomy): domain Bacteria; phylum Actinomycetota; class Actinomycetes; order Mycobacteriales; family Pseudonocardiaceae; genus Amycolatopsis. Next base: position 19,799 of record NZ_JAODNM010000046.1, read on the forward strand.
CAGGTCGAGCAGCTGGAAGATCCGCTCGACCCCGGCGCGGGCCTGCTGCGCGATCGAGAGCACCCCTGCGAGCTGGCGCGCCGGCGCCATCAATTGGGCTACATAGGTCGAAAACGCGAGAAACGTGCCCAGGCTCAGCTGGTGCCGCAGTGCGAGCCAGCCGCCGAACGCGAGGATGGCCACCTGCCCGATCGACGGGATCGCCTGCAACAGCGGCTGGTAGCGCGAGGTCAGGCGAACAGCCCGCATCTGCGCGCCGTAGAGCGTGCCCGAGGCGTCCGCGACCCGTTCCAGCTCGTGGTGCTCCTGGCCGAAGGCCTTCACCACGCGGACGCCGTTGACGTCCTCGTCCACGATCTGGACGACGTCGCCCTCACGCTGCTGCGCGTCCCACGTGGCCGGGAAGACACGCTTGCGCATCCGGTAGGACACCACGAGCAGGGCCGGCGCGACGATCAGGCTCACGATCGCCAGCAGTGGCGAGAGGAAGATCATCACCACCAGCGAGAGCAGCATCAGCAGGACGTTCCCGCTCATGATCGGCAGGAAGCTGAGCAGGCCCTGCACCAGCGTCGAATCGGAGTTCGCGCGCGCGACGAGCTGCCCGGTCGGGAGCTCGTCGAGGTGGGCGAAGTCCATGCGCTGCAGGTGAGCGTGCATGTCGTTGCGCAGGTCGTACTGGACCGCCAGCGCGACCTTGCCGCCGCGGTACCGACGCAGATAGGCAAAGCCGAAGCCGGCCGCCGCGAGCACGATGAGCGACACGAGCCAAGGCCACAGCGTTGCGGTGCGGCTGAGGATAACCCCGTCGACGATCTCGCGTTCGAGCAGCGGCACCACGGTCTGGCAGGCGCTGCCCAGGACTGCCGCGACGACGGCCGTCACCACGTCACTCCGGTGCCGGAACAGGTAACCACCCAGCCTGCGCACCCAGCGCTGTTCGGTGTGCTCAGCGGTGGTGGTGTTGGTGTTGGCGGTGGCGGCCGCGGTCATCGGGTCTCCGGGCGGCCGGCGGCATGCCGTTCGGCCATGGTCTCGTCGATCGCCGCGGCGAGCCAGGAGAGGGACTCCATCACCTGGGCGCCGTCCGGGGTGCGCGCGGTGAGATCGGTGATCCGCGCGACCATCTCAGCTTCGACCCGCGCAAGGACGGACTCGCCCTCGGAAGTGAGCGAGAGCGACGCGGCCCGCTGGTCGCCGTCGACGTCCCCACGAACGACGAGACCGCGGCGGCAGAACACGTCGACCGCCGCGCTCACCGTCGGCTTGCCCAGCGCCAGCCGCTCGGCCACCCGCGACGCGCGTTCGTCCCCCGACGCGATGGCGGACAGCACGCGGTAATGCGCGAGGTTCAGCTCCGGCGACGACCGTTCGAGCACCCTGGACACCCGCGCCAGGCCGCGGACAGCCTGCACCGGCCGGGTTCGGTCTAGGTCGGCCGGATCGTCCGCCTGCGAGGTCGTCATGATCCGAGCCTAGCAAACTAGTTCGACCGACGAACTAACCTCGCAATCCGGTCAAGCACGGTCAGGCACCCCATAGCACACGGTCAGCGGTTCTTGAACTCCTCGATGGCTGTCCGGCTCGTCTGGGACATCGCGTCACTTCCGGCGTGCCCGGAGTCATCGATGATGTGGAGGCGCGCGTCCGGCCACACCTTCGCCAGCTCCCACGGCGTCTGTACCGGGCAGCCCATGTCGTGCCGGCCGTGCACCAGCACCCCCGGGATCCCGGCCAGCTTGTGGGCGTTCCGCAGCAGTTGATCCTCTTCCAGCCATGCGCCGTTGCTGAAGAAATGGGCACAGATCCGCACCATCGCGATCTGCGCGTCGATCTCCCGATCGCTGTACATGCCGGGCGTGCCGTTGGGCTCATGGGAGATGACCGCGTCCTCCCAGGCAAGCCAGTCTGCCGCCGCCTTCTCCCGGACGGCTCGGTCCGGGTTCTCCATCAGCCGCGCGTAGGCCGCCAGCAAGTCGCCGCCCCGCTCGTCCTCGGGGACACCGTCACGGAACCGATCCCACGCCTCGGGGTGGAACAACCCGGCGCCCCGGTAGAGCCAGTCGAGCTCGGACCGGCGGCACATCGTCACCGCCGGAACAACGATCTCGCTGACCCGCTCAGGATGCTGCTGCGCGTACGCCAGGATGAGGGTCACGCCCCAGGAACCGCCGTTCAGCAACCACTTGTCGATGCCCAGGTGCTCGCGCAGCCGTTCCATGTCGTCGATGAGATGCTGCGTCGTATTGAAGCTCATGTCCGCCGCCGGGTCGCTGGCGTGCGGCGTGCTGCGACCGCAGTTGCGCTGATCGAAGCGGATGACCCGGTAACACTCGGGATCCCAGGCCCTTGTCGGCTGTCGCGGCGCACCCGCCCCCGGGCCACCGTGGACGCCCAGGGCAGGCTTGCCGTCAGGGCTACCGAGCTGCTCGTAGTAGATACGGTTACCGTCTCCGGTGTCGAGAAACCCCGTGTCGTAGGGACTCGTCGGAGGATAGAAGTCAACCATCCGTCGATCCTACGAGGGCGCGCGATGCGTATCCGAGTGCCACATCCGTCACGCCGCGGTACCACCGGTGCCGACGTGACCACTGAGGCTGCTGAGGCTCACCGCGCCCGCTACCATTCGTCTCGGGGGACCCCCGATTCAGTAGTGCTGCGGCGCGTGCGCAACCCGACGGCGAGTTGCTGTTGTGCCGTGAACGCAGCAGGGCTCGTCAGTGTCACGGCCGGATGATCCGGTCGCGGCACTCACGAGCCCTGGTACGGGATATTCTGTTACACGTGGCAGGTGTTGCGCCTGGATCTTCGAAGCGGATCAAGATAAGCGGGCGGGATGAAGTCCGGTCTCCCGTCACCACCCATCCGCACTTCCCAACCACCACAATGAATTAATCGGTGGTGGCGTCCGCATAGTAGGGTGAGATTTTCGTAGTTTGTTTTGCCACCGTCTGCCCAGAAAACAATGTGGTGACCCTCAGTGTGTTTAGCGTGCTTGTTGCAACCGGGAAAAGCGCAGCCGCGGTCTCGCATGACGAGACGGCAGCGTTGCCCGGGAGTGATGAATCGCTTCGATCGCCCCAAATCCATCGGCTCACTATTCATGCCGAGAACGGCCGGAATCACCTTGCAGTCACACGCCAACATCCGTGCCTCCGCAGCGGTGATGACACCACCGAAGTCGAGCATCGCCACCCCGATCCCAGACTTCAGCGTCTCGAAGTCCACGGTGACCGCCACATGCACCCGATCACCACCATGGGTGGGGATCTCGTCCACCGTCATCGCGAGGCGGATCAGATCGACGAGGGCGTCGGCGTGGCGTTCCCATTGGCTGCGGGTGTCGCGGCCTTCCTCTTTCGTCGAGTGCGGCTTCGCCAACGGGTCGAGGG
>NZ_JAODNM010000093.1 GCF_025464955.1 Amycolatopsis sp.
GAACACGAGGCGCGCCGGCGGCTCGTAGGTGAGGACGCGGCCGAGCTCGTGCGGGTCGCCGTCGGCGTCGATGCCGTACCAGCGTCCGCCTTCATGCGGCTCGATGATCGAGGCGCGCGCCGGCGCCTTGCCGATCGTGTGCGTATCCAGCGGCCACCAGGCCGTCATGTTGACAAAGGTCTCGAAGGCGCGTGCGCGAGGTGCGGTCACCACGATCTCGCGGGTGACCGAAGTGGTGGTCGGGGTCATCGTTTCTCCTCGGGGGGCTGTTCGGCAGGGGCCTGTTCGGCAGGGGGATGCTCGGCGACGTCTTTGAACGCCACCAGCGCGTCACGCCAAAACCGCTCGACCGACGCCTTCAAGAGCGCGATCCCGGCGGGATCGGCCGCGTAGAGTCGTCGGGCGCCGTCGCGACGTACGGTCAGCAGGCCGGCGTCGACGAGCACCCGCAGGTGCTGGGAGACGGCCGGACGGCTGATCGGAAACTGCGCGGCGAGCTCGCCGACCGCGTGTTCCTCGCGGGTCAGGAGCTCGAAGATCGCGCGGCGGGTGCCGTCGCCCAGGGCATCCAGTTGGGCAGCTTGGTGAGTCTTCACTTACGGTAAGTGTAGGCTAACCAATGGCGCGCGTCAAGCGGTCGGCGTGGACATTGTGATCCGCGCGTGCTAAAATAGGCGTCTATGCCCCTCGGCCGATAACGCGGGCCCAAGGAACGTCAAACCGGCGTCTCCTGGGGTCTGTTCGCCATTCTCGCCCTGAGCCCGCCCGCGAGGGCCCTTCGACAACCCTTCGACAGGCTCAGGGTGACAGAGAAGTAGCGACAAGACTCCAGCCACTCCGGACCTGTGACGTCACCTCGGCCGCCTCTGTCTTGCCGACGCGCTGAGATAAAGGAATCGATGAACCTCCTCGACGTCAACAATTTCGACGCAATGCGTATCGGGCTTGCGTCACCTGAACAAATTCGCGCTTGGTCCTTCGGTGAAGTGAAGAAGCCGGAGACGATCAACTACCGGACCCTGAAACCGGAACGCGACGGCCTCTTCTGCGAGAAGATCTTCGGGCCGACCAAAGACTGGGAATGCCACTGCGGCAAGTACAAGCGCATCCGCTTCAAGGGGATGATCTGCGATCACTGCGGCGTCGAGATCACGCGCGCCAAAGTGCGCCGCGAGCGGATGGGCCACATCGAGCTCGCCACGCCCGTCACCCACCTCTGGTACTTCAAGGGCGTGCCGTCGCGCATCGGGATTTTGCTCGATATGTCGCCGCGCCAGCTCGAGAAGGTGATCTACTTCGCCGCGTACGTCGTCACCGATCCGATGGCGACCACGCTGACGAAGCGTGAGATCCTCACCGAGCAGAAGTACCGCGAGAGCCGTGAGAAGTACGGCACGAACTTCAAGGCCGGGATGGGCGCGGAAGCGATCCGCGAGCTGTTGCGCGACCTCAACTTGCGCAAGCTCCAAGAAGACCTGCGCCGCGAGTTCAAAGAGACGTCCGGTCAGAAGCGTATCAAAGCGATCAAGCGCCTCGAAGTCGTCGAAGCGTTCCTGCAGAGCGGCAACAAGCCGGAGTGGATGATCCTCTCCGCGGTGCCGGTCATTGCGCCGGAACTGCGCCCGATGGTTCAGCTCGACGGCGGCCGCTTCGCGACGTCGGATCTCAACGATCTCTATCGCCGCGTCATCAACCGCAACAACCGCCTCAAGCGGCTGCTGGAGTTGAGCGCGCCTGAGATCATCATCAAGAACGAAAAGCGCATGCTGCAAGAAGCAGTCGACGCGCTGATCGACAACGGCCGCCGCGGGCGTCCGGTCACCGGGCCGAACAATCGCCCGTTGAAATCGCTCTCGGACATCCTCAAGGGCAAGCAGGGGCGGTTCCGTCAGAACCTGCTCGGCAAGCGCGTCGACTACTCGGGCCGTTCGGTCATCATCGTCGGTCCGCAGCTGAAGCTGCACCAGTGCGGGCTGCCGAAGGACATGGCACTCGAGCTGTTCAAGCCGTTCGTGATGAAGCGGCTGGTCGACCTGAACCACGCCCAGAACATCAAGTCCGCCAAGCGGATGGTCGAGCGTTCGCGGCCGCAGGTGTGGGACGTGCTCGAAGAGGTCATCACCGGTCACCCGGTGATGCTGAACCGCGCACCGACCCTGCACCGCCTGGGCATCCAGGCCTTCGAGCCGCAACTGGTCGAAGGCAAGGCCATCCAGCTGCACCCGCTGGTCTGCGAGGCGTTCAACGCCGACTTCGACGGTGACCAGATGGCGGTCCACCTGCCGCTGTCCACCGAGGCGCAGGCCGAGGCCCGCATCCTGATGCTGTCGGCGAACAACATCCTTTCGCCGGCGTCGGGCCGTCCGCTCGCCATGCCGCGACTGGACATGGTCACCGGGCTGTTCCACCTTACCCGGCTCGACGAGGGTTCCGAAGGTGCGGGCAAGGCGTTCTCCTCGCCGGCCGAGGCCATCATGGCCTTCGACCGCAAGGCGATCAGCCTGCACGCGCCGGTCAAGATCCGGATCAAGGACCGTCAGCCCGCGAAGGCCGACGAGCCCGCGCTGATCGAGAAGGGCTGGGGACCGGGCAAGACCTGGCTCGCCGACACCACCCTCGGTCGCGTGCTCTTCAACGAGCTGCTGCCGGCGGACTACCCGTACATCAACGAGCCGATGCCCAAGAAGCGCCAGGCCGTGATCGTCAACGACCTCGCCGAGCGGTACTCCATGACGCAGGTCGCGCACACGCTCGACAAGCTCAAGGACGCCGGCTTCTACTGGGCCACGCGGTCCGGGGTCACCGTCGCCATCTCCGACGTCGTCGTGCCGCCGGAGAAGCCGGCCATCATGGACGAGTACGAGGGCAAGGCCGAGCAAGTCGAGAAGCGCTACCAGCGCGGTCAGCTCTCGCACTCCGAGCGCAACAACGAGCTGGTCAAGGTCTGGACCCAGGCGACCGAAGACGTCGCCAAGGTCATGGAGGCCCACCTCCCGGACGACAACCCGATCTCGATCATCGTGAAGTCGGGCGCGGCGGGCAACATGACGCAGATCCGGTCGCTGGCCGGTATGCGAGGCCTGGTGTCGAACCCGAAGGGTGAGTACATCCCGCGTCCGATCAAGGCCAACTTCCGTGAAGGCCTGTCGGTGGCGGAGTACTTCATCGCCACGCACGGTGCCCGTAAGGGCCTGGCCGACACCGCGCTGCGGACCGCCGACTCGGGTTACCTGACCCGTCGTCTGGTGGACGTGTCGCAGGACGTCATCGTGCGCGAGATCGACTGTGGCGGTACCCGCGGTATCTCCATGATCATCGGCGAGGACGTCGGCGGCGGCAAGGTCATCCGCGACCAGCACGTCGAGACCAGCGTGTACGCCCGCAGCCTCGCGGACGACGCGGTGGACGCGCAGGGCAACGTCGTGCTCAACCGCAACGACGACATCGGTGACCCGGCGATCGAGAAGCTCATCTCGAGCGGGATCGCCAAGGTCAAGGTCCGCAGCGTGCTGACCTGTGAGTCGGTCGTCGGTATCTGCGCCACCTGCTATGGGCGTTCGATGGCGACCGGTCTGCTGGTCGACGTCGGTGAGGCCGTCGGTATCGTCGCGGCGCAGTCCATCGGTGAGCCGGGTACCCAGCTGACCATGCGTACCTTCCACCAGGGTGGCGTCGTCGGTGACGACATCACCACGGGTCTTCCCCGAGTCACCGAGCTGTTCGAGGCTCGGGTGCCGAAGGGCAAGGCGCCGATCGCCGACGTCGATGGCCGGGTGCGCATCGAGGAGAGCGAGCGGTTCTGGAAGATCACGCTGATCCCGGACGACGGTGGCGAAGAGATCATCTTCGACAAGCTGTCCAAGCGTCAGCGGCTCGCGAACACCCCGAGCGGCCCGCTCGCGGACGGCGACCACGTCTCCGTCGGCCAGCAGCTGCTGGAAGGTACTCCGGACCCGCACGAGGTGCTGCGGGTCATGGGTCCCCGTGAGGCGCAGATGCACCTCGTCGACGAGGTCCAGAAGGTGTACCGGGCACAGGGTGTGTCGATCCACGACAAGCACATCGAGGTCATCGTCCGGCAGATGCTCCGCCGGGTGACGATCATCGAGAACGGGTCCACGGACTTCCTGCCGGGTGAGTTGCCCGAGCGGACCAAGTTCGAGGCGAAGAACCGTGCGTCGGTCGCCGAGGGCGGCGAGCCGGCTTCGGGTCGTCCGGTCCTGATGGGCATCACGAAGGCCTCGCTGACCACGGACTCGTGGCTGTCCGCGGCGTCGTTCCAGGAGACCACGCGTGTCCTGACCGACGCGGCGATCAACGGCCGCAGCGACAAGCTCGTGGGTCTGAAGGAGAACGTCATCATCGGTAAGTTGATCCCGGCTGGTACGGGGATCAACAAGTACCGCAACATCCAGGTGCAGCCGACCGAGGAGGCACGGGTGGCGGCGTACGCCATCCCGTCCTACGACGACGGTTACTACACCCCGGATGTCTTCGGTACCGGTACTGGCGCAGCCGTCCCGCTGGACGACTACGACTTCGGCCGCGACTTCCGCTAACCCCACCGCTCCACCGCTCCACCCAGAGAGCCCCCGGCCCACCGCCGGGGGCTCTCTGCATGTCCCGGCCCGCACGCCCCTGAGCTGCAGTTAGCGGGCTAAATGTAGCGCTTAGCATGCGCAAGTAATTCGAGGCGCAGGTGGGGAGCGGTGGTGGTGCGGCGGTGTGGGGGAGCGCCCTGACCTGCGTTTAGCGGGCTAAATGTAGCGCCGCCGGGTGCCGGTGGTTGTGCCCTCGTGCCGAGGGGCCGGGTCGGAGCGTCCTGCGCTCGGTCGGGTCGCTCTTCGGCGGCAGGCTCCGGGAACTGAGCAACTCGGCCGGCCAGTGGCGCTACAACCAGGCCACCAACTCACCGGCGAAGGACCAGCGAAGGACAAGGCCCTCAAGGCCGCCGTCGCGGAGATCACACCGAGCTTCAGCCAGTGCCACGCTGCGGCGACTGGATGTGCTCCAGCCTCTGCTCGGACTGCGGAGGGTATCTCTAGTTCCGGGAATCCGGTAACGAAACGGTCACGGATTCCGACGCTCGACTCGGCCATTCAGTCTAGGGATAACTCGCCGTAACGGTTCAGGTCGACACAATCGCGACATGTGGGACGGGCTAACCCATTCGGCCTAGTCAAACGACGCAAACGCGCCCACGTCGTGGGAAAGTCACCTAATTGGGTAGCGTCCCATTCTTTGATCACAAGATTGACACTTCAGACGGATCACACGAGTATTTCGCACATGCTCGCTCCGGTTCCCCTTGTGTGGCGTCGCCACGTTGATCTGCGTCAGCAGGCAAGCGCACTCTGTATGGGCTTCTGACCGACCCCTCATCGCCGTCCACTGATTCCGCGCGCCGCGCGTCGAGTCAGGTCATATCGGTGACTTCTGTCGCACGTCAACGGTTTCCGGACTCCGGACACCGCTAATAAACACGTGCTCCCGCGCTCTCCCTACATTCTTCCGGCATGCGGAGAAAACAGGGGTGAGAGGTGTGCCTATCCATGGCGCTTTTCCGAGAATCAGGAGTTATGAATGTCAGCCAAATCGCCTAAGTGGCGAAAAGTGTTCATGGGCGCGATGGCAGGTGTGCTCGCCATTGGGGCCGTGACCTACACGGGCTCGAACACGAGTGCCTACGCCGACGTCCAGGTCGTCACCGACGCCAAGACGGCGGCCGACGGCAAGCAGTACTGGGTCCAGAACCACCTGGTCACCAAGGATCTGGCGGCCAACGCCCGCGCCGCGGGTGGCACGCCCAAGAAGTGGCTGCTGGTCTGGGCCGGCGACGAGAACATCGCCGACACCGCCGTCAAGGACATCAAGAACCTGCCGGGTTCGCTCGGCGGCGGCCTGACGAAAATCAAGAACGCCTTGCCCGGCCCCGATTTCCTCGCGGTCATCGACGCCACGCAGGGTTCCCCGAGCTACGGCAAGGTCGTCAACACCGCGACCGTCGGGCCGCTCGTGGAAAACGAGCCGCACCACATGCAGTACGTGTGGCACCAGGGCAACACGGTCTACGCCGGTGCGCTGTTCGCCGCGGCGACCTACGCCTTCGACGTCAGCGCGTTGCCACAGCTGAAGCTCAAGGGCATCAGCCTGCCGACCCAGACACTGGGCGGTTCGGTTCCCGACGCGTACTGGGTCCTCAAGGACGGGACCGCGTACGGCACCTACATGGGTGGCCCGGTCGTACCCGGCCCGTACACCTACAGCGACGGCTCGACCCAGATCGGCAACGGGTTCGCCGGCAGCCCCGGCGAGGTCGTGCACTTCGACCAGAACGGCCAGGTCCTGTCCCAGTCCCCGGCGGCGACCCCGCAGGGTGACAACGCGAAGCTGTGCGATGACCTCCCGCAGCTGGGCAACCCGACCTGCGCCAACCCCCACGGCATCCAGGCCCGCGAAGACCTGAACACCCTGGTCACCAGCGACTACGCCGAGCCGCGGAACATCATCCTCGATCCGGTCAAGCAGCCGTCGCCGTACCTGCGCCGGCCGACGATCCGCACTTGGGACATCTCCGACCGCAACCACCCGAAGCTGCGTGCGGTGTCCTACCTCCAGGACGGCCCGCGTGCCGACCCGGCGGACCCGCTGCACTCGGAAAGCCGCGCGGTCATGGAGACCACGGTGACGAACCTGCCCGGGCACAAGGGCGCGTTCGCCGAGACCATGCAGGGTGGCGCGGTCTACTACACACCGGACATCACGGCTGCCGCTCCGCGGTGGCGTGAGGTGTTCGACGACGGTGCCGCGAACAAGGACATCTACGCCGCCAACGACTCCAACGGGGCCAGCTCCAACGGTGGCTGGATCCAGACCAGCCCGGACGACAAGTACCTCTACCGCGCCATCGTCGGCAGGCAGAAGGGCACCCTCAGCGCGGACGACCCCGGCACCACCGGTGGCGTCTACGTGCTGGACATCCAGAAGCTCCTGGCCGCCGGAGTCAACTACAAGGGCTCCATCGACACGAAGCTGAAGGCACAGCAGGGCGGTGGGGACGACCTCCCGACCGTCGTCGGCGCGGCCCCGATCAACGCCGGCGTACCGGGCGCGGGCCCGCACTGGGGTGCCTATGACAACTGGGACCTCGGCTCCGACGGCTACTACCACGAGACGGACCAGCCGCAGCACCTCGCGGTGTCGAACTACTTCGTAGCACGCTCCGGACTCGACGGTGACCACAAGGTCAACCTGCTGAACATCGGGACGGACGGGAACGTCGCGGTCGACCAGAACTTCCGCGACGAGTTCACCGGTCAGGTCGGCATCAACTTCAACCGCAAATCCTGGCCGCACGGGGACTTCGGCAACGCCAAGCCGCACTCCGAGCTGTTCGTGATCGCGGACGCCGACATCAGGAAATAACCGAACCATCGCGGCCGGGTCGTGAGGGGGCAGGTTCCCCTCGCGACCCGTCCGCGAGCCACTCCGGAAGGTCCCCGATGGATCACCACGACATGCCGACGACGTCGAGTACGACGTTCGACGCGCTGGCGCTCGTCCTGCGACTGGTGTTGTTGCTGGGCACCGCTTTCGTCGCCGGGGCCGGGCTGCTCCGGCCGCTGGTCGGCGACCTGCCCCGCAAGCTTGTCCGAACCATCGCCGCGTTGGGCGCGTTGTCCGCGGTACTCGCGATCGTCTCGGCGCTGACGGTCGACGTCAACGTCGTCGCCGTCGTCATCCACGTTCTGCTGGCGATCGCCATCCCGGTGCTACTGGGCCGTCCATCGCTGGTGCGGTGGATCTCGGCCGGGCTGATCCTGTTGGTGGTACTGGAAACCGCGCTCGGCAGCTCGGGCATCGACTTCGCCGTCGACACCGTCTACGTCGCGGGCGCAGCTGTCTGGTTCGGGGTCACAGTGCTGTCTGCCGGGGTCCCGGCGGACCAGTGGCGAAGCACGAACTTCCGGCTCGGCCCGTTGTCGCTGACCCTCGGCGGCATGCTTGCGCTGGCGGGCGCCGTGCAGCTCGCTCTGTCCGGCGTCGGGTTCGATCGGCGTCTGTACGAAACGGTTTTCGGCGTCTCGCTGGTCCTGATCATCGTGCTACCGGTCGCGGCCACCGTGCTCGCGGGCGTCCTGCTGGGGCGCGCCGAACCAGCTCGGGCGTACCGCTACGGCGCACTCGGCATCGGTCTTGGCTTCCTCGCGTGGAGCGCGCTCGCCGCCGTACCGCAACCGGCTCCGCTCCCGGTACCCGGCGTCCCGCTGCTGGCTCAGGCTTCCGCCGGTGGCGCGGACTTCCCCCTGTTGGTCAGCCCCCAGCGTCCGGGGCAGAACCTGGTGCACTTCCCCGACAGCGCGGGCAAGGACCTGTCTGTCGGAGTCGCCGGTGGCCCGGTCGCCCAGGCTCTCGCCAGGCCAGGAGCGGAAGGCACCTGGGCGGTCGTCGACCTACCGCACGGGCGCACCGACCTGGTGGTGCACAAGGGAAACGCGCAGACCTCGGTCGAGGTCGACGCCGGTGACCAGGCCGGACCTCCGATCGCCGACGCGGACGCACCGGAGTGCGCGTCCGCCGCGCTCGGCGGCCTGATCGCCGAGCGCCGCGAAGTCCTGACGAACTGCCCGTCGGATGCCCTGTCCACCGAGGACAACGCCGCGCTGGTCAAGCTGGTTGCCTTCGTCGCGGGCCGCAAGCCGTCCGCGATCACGCTGGTGGGGGACAGTTCGCCACGGGGAGCGGCCGCCGCCAAGGTGGTCCGTGACACCGCCGCGCAGGCCGGGCTGCCTGTCCGAGCCGATGCCACTGCGACCTCGGCGCTTCTCGTCGTCTCCGGCTGGGCCGGCGGTGAGGTGGCGATGACCCGCGCGGCCGAGGCACAGCGCCTCGCGCCGACCTACCAGTACGGCCTCTACCTGGCACCTTGGCTGCTCAACGGGCCGATCGTCAACGCCGTGTCCAGTTCGTCGGTTCCGCTGCGGTTCGATCCGCGTGAGACGTTGGCGATCAGCTACGCGGTCGCCACCAGCGATGCGTTCGGGGGCGAAAGCCCGAGCGTCGGCGGCTTTTATGACTGGCTCGGTGAACAGGGGCGGACAGTATTCGGCGACGTGCAGATCTTCGCTTCGGCGCAAGTGAACGCGATGCCGATGTACCCCAGTGAACCGCATTCTCCGGGAATCGAAATGAGCCCCGACTACACGGGGCAGTGGGTGCCACAGGGAACCATTGTCCCGGTGAGCGCGCTGCTGCGCTGAACAAAGACTTCCGCCCGATCAGAAGATCAGGAGGAGAACTCATCCGGAAAGGGAAGAAATGAAGAGAAAAACCGCACGGATCCTGCTTCCACTGGCTGCCGCGGCGGCTTTGTTCGGGCTCGCCGGTGGAGTCGCCGACGCCGCGCCGGCCACCCCCGCCGCGGCGTCCGCCGACCCCGGGACCGCGATCTGGGCTCTCCCCGGACTCGACGTCGGCTCTCTGCTCGGGTCGACGATCGCTGCTCCCACCCAGGTACTCGCGCCGTTGTACGGGCTCATCACCTTGATCTCATAGTCGTTGCACAACAACAAAAGAGCCCTTTCTCGTGCCGTTCGACCGGCACGAGAAAGGGCTCTTAGTGGTGGCTCAGTAGCCGCCGGGCGTCGGCAGAAGCTTGCCCGGAACGCCGGCCACCGACTGCAGCAGACCCAGTACCGGGATACCCAGCGGGGCGAACGTCCAGAGGTTGTTGAGGTTGGTGGTGTCCGGCTCGTCGACGATCACGACGCCGCCATTCGATGGGGTGGTGGATTCGGCGGCCAATGCCGGAACAGCCACTCCGGTAATGGCGAAACCGGCGAACAGGGTCACCGCCGCAACCCGGACAAGGGATTTCTTCATGAGGTATTTTCCTTCACCGTAGAGATGGTCCTGCCGGTTGAATAATGGCATGATCGGTGCCGAACTGAGAATACTTCCAAGTCCTGGGATATGGCCACCGGTTGGCCGCGATCGCGCATAATTCACCCGGAATCGCAGCTGTGGTGATCTTGAGTAAGGAGCCGTTATGGCCGACAAGCAGTTGCTCGTTCGTCTTGGTGTTGCCGTCGTGGCGCTCGGCGCGGTGGCGGGCGGGTTCGTCCTGCTGACAAGCCGGGACGAAGCGCCGCCGGCCAACACTGTCGCGGTCGTCGGCGCACCGCCGGCAGCCGCGCACGCTCCGCCGGCAGTCCCCTCGGCGGCACCGCAGCAGCAGGTCGCCGCGCCCGCGGCCAAGCCGCAGACGGGCGTCGACGTCGTCTACGAGCTCAGCGGGTCGGGCACGGCGACGGTGGTGTACGACGCGAACGGGCTCGGCCTGGTCCAGCAGGAGCTTTCAGTGCCCTTGCCATGGAAGAAGGAGCTAACCTGGCCGGCCTCGGTCACCGCGCCGACTGTCCAGCTCCTCGGCCAGAGCGACGGCGTGGTCGAGTGTGCGGTGTCGGTACGCGGCGCGGTGGTCGTCAGCCAGCGGTCGAAGCCGGGCGAGGTCGCCACCTGCGCCGGGAAGCTCGGACAGTAGCCCGCCTAGTAAAGAGCCTTCTCGAACCAGTGCTCGGCGTACTTGCCGTCGGAGAACGGGTCCACCTCCGCGTAGCCGCTGCGGGCGTACAGGGCTCGCGCCTCGACGAGATCGTGCCGGGTGTCGAGGCGCATGATCTTCGCCCCGAGTCCGCGGGCCGCGTCTTCGGCGGCCGCGACCAGCTGCGCGGCGCCACCCTGGCGGCGCGCGCTCTGTCGCACGTACATCCTGGTGAGTGTTCCGACGCCCGGCTCTCCGAGTTTGACCCCGACGCATCCCGCCAGGACGGCTTCCCGATGTGCCAAGAGGAACTGGCCTCTCGGCGGCACGAGACCGTCGCTGGGGTCCTCGGTCATCGCGACGTCCACTTCGGATTCGGTCGCCGGGCGGCCGTAGTACCTGCCCGCGACGTCGAAGAAGTACTCGCGCAGGAGGGCCGTGGAAACGGCATCGCCGACCGGGGCCGGCGTGATGGTCCAGAGCTGGTGGCGGGTCACGTCTTCATCGTCGCCGCGGCGTCCACCGGTTTTCACGGCCGGTGGTGCCAGGTGTGCGGCAGGCACCATCCCTAGCCGAAGGACGGCCGCGTTCCGTCGCCGGAAGGCGCAGCGCGGCTCAGTTGCCCAGTTGCCCAGCGTGACCGCGCGGCCACCACGTCGCTCCCGTGCCGCGGCCGGATTCCCGCCGGCCGCGCCTTGTGTCGCGTTTGTCACTTTCGGCTCGACCATATAGGTGACACAGATCACACCCGAGAGTCGTCCGATCGTGCGACACCCCGGTGCGGCGGGTAGCGTCTCCCGCCGCAAGTACCCGGCGACAAGGAGGAGGGCGTCGTGGACGCTGAGCGGTCAGACCAGGACGAGTCCCCGGCCGAGGTGAGCACCGGGCGGCGTGCCGCTCCGGAGGGGGCGGCGCTGCACCCGTTGATCGACCTGTCCCGCGATCCCAACCCCGGCAAGGCCGATCACGCCAAGCCGGACGACGAATAGCTGCGGACCTCACTTCGGGCCCGGACGCGCCGCGTCCGGGCCCGAAGTCTGCCTTGAGCAGGTAAGCTGGAAGTTCACCGGTCTTCAGGCCCCCCGATTTGGCTGCCCGTGAGGTAGCCGGGTATCTTTGGAGACCGTGCCCGGCAGGCGTCGGGCCGCTCCGCGTGCCTATTGGCAGCGGCGGGGTGCTCAGGCACCCGGTCGTTCGTCAGGTATAAGCGGGGTTCCACGGAAAATCCTACGGGAAGTTACCGGTCGCAAGACCGTGACGCGGGCCGACACGCCCGACCGCGGGGGCCGGGGAAGACACGAATTCAGCAAGACGCGAGAAGAAAGCTGGTCCATTGCCCACGATCCAGCAGCTGGTCCGGAAGGGCCGCCAGGACAAGGCTGCCAAGCAGAAGACCGCGGCCCTCAAGGGGAGCCCGCAGCGGCGTGGCGTGTGCACTCGCGTGTACACCACGACCCCCAAGAAGCCGAACTCGGCACTTCGCAAGGTCGCTCGTGTGAAGTTGACCAGCGGCATCGAGGTCACCGCCTACATTCCCGGTGAGGGACACAACCTCCAGGAGCACTCCATGGTGCTCGTGCGCGGCGGTCGTGTGAAGGACCTGCCGGGTGTTCGTTACAAGATCATCCGGGGGTCGCTCGACACCCAGGGTGTGAAGAACCGTAAGCAGGCGCGCAGCAAGTACGGCGCGAAGAAGGAGAAGAGCTAATGCCCCGCAAGGGACCGGCCCCGAAGCGGCCTTTGATCTCTGACCCGGTCTACGCCTCGCCCTTGGTCACCCAGCTGGTGAACAAGGTGCTCAAGGACGGCAAGCGGTCGCTGGCCGAGCGCATTGTGTACGGCGCGCTCGAAGGCGCACGCGAGAAGTCCGGCACCGACCCGGTCGTCACGCTGAAGCGCGCCCTCGACAACGTGAAGCCCTCCATCGAGGTGAAGAGCCGTCGCGTCGGTGGTGCCACCTACCAGGTGCCCATCGAGGTCAAGCCCGGTCGCTCGACCACCCTTGCGCTGCGCTGGTTGGTGTCGTTCTCGCAGGCTCGTCGTGAGAAGACCATGATCGAGCGCCTGCAGAACGAGCTGCTCGACGCGAGCAACGGTCTCGGGGCGAGCGTCAAGCGCCGCGAAGACACGCACAAGATGGCCGAGTCCAACAAGGCCTTCGCGAACTACCGCTGGTGATCGTCGCCCGGCAGCCGATAACGACGGCGCCGGGCCCCAAGTTTGAGACAGGGGAACACTCTCGTGGCACGTGACGTGCTGACCGACCTGAACAAGGTCCGCAATATCGGCATCATGGCCCACATCGATGCCGGTAAGACCACCACCACCGAGCGGATCCTGTTTTACACCGGGGTCAACTACAAGATCGGCGAAGTCCACGACGGCGCCGCGACGATGGACTGGATGGAGGAGGAGCAGAAGCGGGGTATCACCATCACCTCGGCTGCCACCACCACCTTCTGGGCCGACCACCAGATCAACATCATCGACACCCCGGGCCACGTCGACTTCACCGTCGAGGTGGAGCGTTCGCTGCGGGTGCTCGACGGTGCGGTCGCGGTCTTCGACGGCAAGGAAGGCGTCGAGCCGCAGTCCGAGCAGGTCTGGCGCCAGGCGGACAAGTACGAGGTCCCCCGGATTTGCTTCGTCAACAAGATGGACAAACTGGGCGCGGACTTCTACTACACGGTCCAGACCATCATCGACCGCCTCGGGGTCAAGCCGCTGGTCATCCAGCTGCCGATCGGCGCCGAGAACGACTTCGAGGGTGTTGTCGACCTCGTTCAGATGAAGGCCCTCACCTGGCGCGGAGACGTGCAGAAGGGTGAGGACTACGCCATCGAGGACATCCCGGCCGAGCTTGCCGACAAGGCGGCGGAGTACCGGGAGAAGCTCATCGAGGCCGTGTCCGAGGCCGACGACGCCCTGATGGAGAAGTTCCTCGAGGGCATAGAGCTCACGCAGGCCGAGATCAAGGCTGCTATCCGCAAGCTGACGATCAAGGGTGAGACCTACCCGGTACTGGCCGGTTCCGCGTTCAAGAACAAGGGCGTCCAGCCCATGCTCGACGCGGTCATCGACTACCTGCCGACCCCGTTGGACGTTCCCGCCGTCGAGGGCATTCTCCCCAACGGCGAGACCGCGCTGCGCAGGCCGAACACCGAAGAGCCGTTCGCGGCGCTGGCGTTCAAGATCGCCGCACACCCGTTCTTCGGCAAGCTCACCTACATCCGGGTCTACTCGGGTCAGGTCGCCGGCGGTGCCCAGGTCGTCAACGCGACCAAGGACCGCAAGGAGCGCATCGGGAAGCTCTTCCAGATGCACTCCAACAAGGAGAACCCGATCGAGATCGGCCAGGCCGGCCACATCTACGCGGTGCAGGGTCTCAAGGACACCACCACCGGTGACACCTTGGCCGACCCGCAGCACCCGATCATCCTCGAGTCGATGACCTTCCCGGAGCCCGTCATCTCGGTGGCGATCGAGCCGAAGACGAAGGCCGACCAGGAAAAGCTGGGCATCGCGATCCAGAAGCTGGCTGAGGAAGACCCGACGTTCCGAGTCCACCAGGACGACGACACGGGCCAGACCATCATCCAGGGGATGGGCGAGCTGCACCTCGAGGTGCTGGTGAACCGGATGAAGTCCGACTACAAGGTCGAGGCGAACATCGGCAAGCCGCAGGTCGCGTACCGCGAAACGGTGCGCAAGACCGTCGAGAAGCTCGACGTGGTGCACAAGAAGCAGACCGGTGGCTCCGGCCAGTTCGCCAAGGTGATCGTCAAGCTCGAGCCGCTCGAGACGACCGAGGGCGCGCTGTACGAGTTCGACAACAAGGTCAGCGGTGGCCGTATCCCCCGGGAGTACATCCCGTCGGTGGACGCGGGCGCCCAGGACGCCATGCAGTACGGCGTGCTGGCGGGTTACCCGCTGGTCGGGTTGAAGTTCACCCTGCTCGACGGTGCCTACCACGAGGTCGACTCTTCCGAAATGGCCTTCAAGATCGCCGGCTCCATGGCGATGAAGGAAGCCGCCA
Source organism: Amycolatopsis sp. (assembly GCF_025464955.1). Taxonomy (GTDB): domain Bacteria; phylum Actinomycetota; class Actinomycetes; order Mycobacteriales; family Pseudonocardiaceae; genus Amycolatopsis. The sequence goes on from NZ_JAODNM010000093.1 coordinate 14,580, forward strand.
GGAAGGCCAGCCCGGTTCTTCTCGAGCCGATCATGGCAGTCGAGGTGACCACGCCCGAGGACTACATGGGTGACGTCATCGGCGACCTCAACTCCCGCCGTGGCCAGATTTCGGCCATGGAGGAGCGCGCCGGCACCCGCGTCGTCAAGGCAACGGTGCCGTTGTCGGAGATGTTCGGTTATGTAGGCGACCTGCGGTCCAGGACCCAGGGTCGTGCGAACTACTCCATGGTGTTCGACTCCTACGCCGAGGTTCCCGCGAACGTCGCGAAGGAAATCATCGCGAAGGCGACAGGGGAGTAGTTCCCTGCCGCACGCGGGCACAAGGAACACTCCTGAACGTCCGCAGCACCGAACACCGCAGCAAAATACCAGCGATTCGCCGCCCGACAGCCACGTTGGCCGGTGAGCAAGCAAAACAGTCCAGGAGGACATTCCAGTGGCAAAGGCGAAGTTCGAGCGGAGCAAGCCGCACGTCAACATCGGAACCATCGGTCACGTCGACCACGGAAAGACCACTCTGACCGCGGCGATCACCAAGGTTCTGCACGACAAGTACCCCGAGCTGAACACGGCGTCGGCGTTCGACCAGATCGACAACGCGCCGGAAGAGAAGCAGCGCGGTATCACGATCAACATCTCGCACGTCGAGTACCAGACCGAGAAGCGTCACTACGCCCACGTCGACGCCCCCGGTCACGCTGACTACATCAAGAACATGATCACCGGTGCCGCGCAGATGGACGGCGCGATCCTGGTGGTTGCGGCGACCGACGGCCCGATGCCGCAGACCCGTGAGCACGTGCTGCTCGCGAAGCAGGTCGGCGTGCCGTACATCGTTGTCGCGCTGAACAAGGCCGACATGGTGGACGACGAGGAGATCCTGGAGCTCGTCGAGCTCGAGGTCCGCGAGCTGCTGTCCTCGCAGGACTTCGACGGCGACAACGCCCCCGTGATCAAGGTCTCCGGCCTCAAGGCCCTCGAAGGCGACGTCAAGTGGGGCGAGACCGTTCTCGAGCTGATGGACGCGGTCGACGAGAGCGTCCCGCAGCCCGAGCGCGAGCTCGACAAGCCGTTCCTGATGCCCGTTGAGGACGTCTTCACGATCACCGGTCGTGGAACCGTCGTCACCGGCCGCATCGAGCGCGGTCGCGTGAACGTCAACGAAGAGGTCGAGATCGTCGGCATCAAGGAGAAGTCGCAGAAGACGACTGTCACCGGTGTCGAGATGTTCCGCAAGCTGCTCGACCAGGGTGAGGCCGGCGACAACGTCGGTCTGCTCCTGAGCGGCATCAAGCGTGAGGACGTCGAGCGCGGCCAGGTCGTCGTGAAGCCCGGCACCACCACCCCGCACACCGAGTTCGACGCTTCGGTGTACATCCTCTCCAAGGACGAGGGTGGCCGGCACACGCCGTTCTTCAACAACTACCGGCCGCAGTTCTACTTCCGCACCACTGACGTGACCGGCGTCGTGACCCTCCCCGAGGGCACCGAGATGGTGATGCCCGGTGACAACACCGACATCTCCGTCGTGCTGATCCAGTCGGTCGCCATGGACGAGAACCTGCGTTTCGCCATCCGTGAGGGTGGACGGACCGTGGGCGCCGGACAGGTCACCAAGATCACCAAGTGATCTCAACCCGGGCTCGGGGTGTGTCACTACACCCCGCGTTCGGGGCCTGAAGTCACGTATGCGACACTATTTAGGTTGCTCGTCGTGGGGCCGGCCGGACCTTTCGAGATCTGGCCGCCTCCGCGCGAGTAGCCATGGTCCGTTGAGCTTCGCCTTCGGGTGGGAGCACGCGGGCAAGGGAAAGTCAGTCGCTTCCGCGGCCGGTGGACCCCCTCATGTTGAGGACAACCAGGCACGACGATGATCCTGCGGGATCGGTCTGTGCGCCGGGCGCGACACGCCCGACCGCGTGGACCGGGGGCAGGGCGTTGAACTGCGAAAACCGGGGCCGAACGGTCCAATGCAAGGCGTTCGACTGTAAGACCGCAGAGCTCCGGTAGTGAGATAGCGGCACAAGACGACAAGGAACGAGCAGCCACCATGGCGGGACAGAAGATCCGCATTCGGCTCAAGGCCTACGACCACGAGGCGATCGACTCTTCGGCACGCAAGATCGTCGAGACGGTCACGCGCACCGGCGCCCGTGTTGTCGGGCCCGTGCCGCTGCCCACCGAGAAGAACGTTTACTGCGTCATCCGCTCGCCGCACAAGTACAAGGACTCGCGCGAGCACTTCGAGATGCGCACGCACAAGCGTCTGATCGACATCCTCGACCCGACGCCGAAGACGGTCGACGCGCTTATGCGCATCGACCTTCCGGCGAGCGTCGACGTCAACATCCAGTAGCGGCGGGCGAGCGGCGGAGATAAGAAACTCATGTCTGACAGGCAGATGAAAGGCATCCTGGGCACCAAGCTCGGCATGACCCAGGTGTTCGACGAGAACAACCGGATGATTCCGGTGACCGTCGTGCAGGCGGGGCCGAACGTGGTGACTCAGGTTCGCACTCAGGAAACCGATGGCTATGTGGCCATCCAGCTGGCGTTCGGCGCCGTTGACCCGCGCAGGGTCAACAAGCCGCGCACCGGTCACTTCGACAAGGCCGGCGTGACGCCGCGGCGATACCTCGCCGAGCTGCGCACGACCGACGCCGAGACCTACGAGATCGGCCAGGAGATCACCGCAGCGGTGTTCACCGACGGCGCGGTCGTCGACGTCACGGGCACGAGCAAGGGCAAGGGCTACGCCGGTGTCATGAAGCGTCACGGCTTCAAGGGCCAGGGCGCCAGCCACGGTGCCCAGGCCGTGCACCGCCGTCCCGGCTCGATCGGTGGCTGTGCCACCCCGGGCCGCGTCTTCAAGGGCGTACGGATGGCCGGCCGGATGGGTAACGACAAGGTCACCACGCAGGGCCTCACCGTGCACTCCGTGCGCGGCGACGACGGCCTGCTGCTGATCAAGGGTGCCGTCCCCGGACCTAAGGGTGGCGTGGTGTTCGTCCGCGACGCCGTGAAGGGTGGTGTGACCGAATGAGCACGCTCGAACTGAAGACCCCCGCGGGCAAGACCGACGGCACCGTCGAGTTGCCCGCCGACATCTTCGATGTCCAGGCCAACATCCCGCTGCTGCACCAGGTAGTGGTGGCCCAGCTGGCCGCCGCTCGCCAGGGCACGCACTCCACGAAGACTCGTGGCGAGGTGCGCGGTGGTGGCAAGAAGCCGTACCGCCAGAAGGGCACCGGCCGCGCCCGTCAGGGCTCGACCCGCGCTCCGCAGTTCACCGGTGGTGGTGTCGTCCACGGCCCGCAGCCGCGGGACTACACCCAGCGGACCCCGAAGAAGATGAAGGCTGCCGCCCTGCGTGGCGCCCTCTCCGATCGGGTTCGCGCCGGTCAGCTGCACGTCGTGACCGAGCTCGTGACCGGTGAGAAGCCGTCCACGAAGGTCGCACTGCAGGCCGTTGCCGCGATCACCCAGGCGAAGAAGATCCTCGTGGTGCTGCACCGCGACGACGAGATCTCCTGGCGTTCCGCGCAGAACGTGCCCGAGGTTCACCTGATCACGCCGGACCAGCTCAACACGTACGACGTGCTGGTCAACGACGACGTGGTCTTCACCAAGGCCGCTTACGACGTTTTCGTCGCCGGCCCCGTCCGAGGCAAGGGTGCGAAGGCTTCCGCTCGGTCGAGCGAAGTTTCGGAAGGGAGTGACGAGCAGTGAGTTCGGTCGCCATTCCTGACCCCCGCGACATCTTGCTCGCGCCGGTGATCTCCGAGAAGTCCTACGGACTCCTCGAAGACCACAAGTACACGTTCGTGGTTCGCCCGGACTCCAACAAGACCCAGATCAAGATCGCGGTCGAGCAGGTGTTCGGCGTCAAGGTTGTCAGTGTCAACACGCTCAACCGTCAGGGCAAGCGCAAGCGCACCCGCGCAGGCTTCGGCAAGCGTAAGAACACCAAGCGCGCCATCGTGACTCTTTCGGCTGAGAGCAAGCCGATTGAGATCTTCGGCGGACCAGCCGCGTAAAGGACTGAGCAGACATGGGCATCCGTAAGTACAAGCCGACCACGCCGGGACGGCGCGGCTCCAGCGTTTCCGACTTCGCCGAGATCACTCGGTCGACGCCGGAGAAGTCGCTGCTGCGTCCGTTGCACGGCCGCGGTGGACGTAACTCCTCCGGCAAGATCACCACCCGGCACAAGGGTGGTGGCCACAAGCGCGCCTACCGCGTCATCGACTTCCGTCGCCATGACAAGGACGGCGTGCCGGCCAAGGTCGCGCACATCGAGTACGACCCCAACCGCTCCGCACGCATCGCACTGCTGCACTACGCCGACGGCGAGAAGCGCTACATCGTCGCGCCGGAGAAGCTGAAGCAGGGCGACACGATCGAGAACGGCCCCCGCGCTGACATCAAGCCGGGTAACTGTCTCCCGCTGCGCAACATCCCCGTCGGTACCGTGATCCACGCGATCGAGCTCCGCCCCGGTGGCGGCGCGAAGATGGCGCGTTCGGCCGGCGCGAAGGTGCAGCTGGTCGCCAAGGACGGGCCGTACGCCCAGCTGCGTCTCCCTTCGGGCGAGATCCGCAACGTGGACGTGCGCAACCGCGCCACCATCGGTGAGGTCGGCAACTCCGACCACTCCAACATCAACTGGGGCAAGGCGGGTCGTAACCGCTGGCGCGGCAAGCGTCCCACCGTCCGTGGTGTCGTCATGAACCCGGTCGACCACCCGCACGGTGGTGGTGAGGGTAAGACCTCCGGTGGTCGCCACCCGGTGAACCCGAACGGTAAGCCGGAGGGTCGTACCCGCCGCAGCAAGCCGAGCGACCAGTTGATCGTCCGCCGCCGCCGTACCGGCAAGAACAAGCGCTGAGCAGGGAGGTAGACACAAATGCCACGTAGCCTGAAAAAGGGCCCGTTCGTCGATGACCACCTGCTCAAGAAGGTGGACGTTCTCAACGAGGCCAACAAGAAGACCGTGATCAAGACCTGGTCACGCCGCTCCACGATCATCCCGGACTTCCTGGGACACACGATCGCGGTGCACGACGGCCGCAAGCACGTCCCGGTGTTCGTCACCGAGGCGATGGTGGGTCACAAGTTGGGCGAGTTCGCCCCGACGAGGACCTTCAAGGGCCACATCAAGGACGACCGGAAGTCGCGCCGCCGCTGAGCGGGCACGAGAGAACAAGGGAAGCAGCGATGAACGCCCAGAACAACGCGACGGCCGAGGCTCTGCCTGTGGCTTACGCGAGGGCTCGCTTCGTCCGGGACTCACCGATGAAGGTGCGCCGGGTAATCGAGCTCATCAAGGGACGTAGCGCCACTGACGCCTTGGCCGTGCTCCGCTTCGCCCCCCAGGCGGCGAGCGAGACGGTCGCGAAGGTGCTGGCAAGCGCCGTGGCCAATGCCGAGAACAACCTCCAGCTGGACCCGGACACGCTCTGGGTCAAGAACGCTTACGCCGACGAGGGCCCGACCCTCAAGCGCATCCGGCCGCGTGCACAGGGCCGTGCGTACCGGATCCGTAAGCGGACGAGCCACGTCACGGTTGAGGTCGAGTCCCGGCCCAAGGCCGAGCCGAAGAAGGCCCAAGGCAAGAAGAAGGCAGGTGGCCGGTAGTGGGCCAGAAAATCAACCCGCACGGCTTCCGCCTCGGTATCACCACCGACTGGAAGTCCCGCTGGTACGCCGACAAGCAGTACGCGGAATACGTCGGCGAAGACGTCAAGATCCGCAAGCTGCTGTCCACGGGCATGGAGCGCGCCGGCATCTCCAAGGTCGAGATCGAGCGCACCCGTGACCGCGTCCGCGTCGACATCCACACCGCCCGGCCGGGCATTGTCATCGGCCGCCGCGGCGCGGAGGCCGACCGGATCCGTGGCGCACTGGAGAAGCTGACCAAGAAGCAGGTCCAGCTGAACATCCTCGAGGTCAAGAACCCCGAGGCTGACGCTCAGCTGGTCGCGCAGGGTGTCGCGGAGCAGCTTTCGAACCGCGTGGCGTTCCGCCGCGCGATGCGTAAGGCGCTCCAGACCTCCATGCGCTCGCCGCAGGTCAAGGGCATCCGCGTGCAGTGCGGTGGTCGTCTCGGCGGTGCCGAGATGTCCCGCTCCGAGCACTACCACGATGGCCGCGTCCCCCTGCACACGCTGCGCGCCGACATCGACTACGGCTTCTTCGAGGCCAAGACGACGTTCGGTCGCATCGGCGTGAAGGTGTGGATCTACAAGGGCGAGATCGTCGGTGGGCTCAAGGCCAAGGAGGCGCGTGACGCCGCCGCGGCCGCCGAGCGTGCACCGCGTCGCGACCGTGGAGATCGTCCCGCCCGCCCGCGCCGTTCCGGTGCGTCGGGTACCACCGCGACCTCGACCGAAGCCGGTCGGGCCGCAGCCGCGGCGCAGGACAGCGCGCAGACCCCCGAGGTCGCCGCCGCTCCGGCGCCGGACGTGGCAGAGAAGACGGAGGGCTGACGTGCTTATCCCCCGTAGGGTCAAGCACCGGAAGCAGCACTCTCCGAAGCGTGCCGGTGCCGCCAAGGGCGGTACGAAGGTCAGCTTCGGCGAGTACGGCATCCAGGCGCTGGAGCACAGCTACGTGACGAACCGGCAGATCGAGTCCGCTCGTATCGCCATGACGCGTCACATCAAGCGTGGCGGCAAGGTGTGGACGACCATCTTCCCGGACCGTCCGCTGACCAAGAAGCCCGCCGAGACCCGCATGGGTTCCGGTAAGGGTTCGCCCGAGTGGTGGATCGCCAACGTCAAGCCGGGTCGGGTGATGTTCGAGATCAGTTACCCGAACGAGGAGACGGCTCGCGAGGCACTGCGCCGCGCGATCCACAAACTGCCGATGAAATGCCGAATCGTGACCCGTGAAGGTGGTGAGTTCTGATGGCGAGCAAAGCTGGAGCCGTTGACGCGTCAGAACTTCGTGAGCTCACTGCGGAAGAGCTCGTGTTGCGCTTGAAGGAATTCAAGGAGGAGCTCTTCAACCTCCGGTTCCAGATGGCCACCGGGCAGCTGGACAACAACCGCCGGCTGCGCACGGTCCGTACGGACATCGCGCGGATCTACACGGTTATGCGTGAGCGGGAGCTCGGCCTGTCCGTCTCCCCTGACGCCGAGAGTGAAGGTGCGGCATGACCGCTGAAGAGCAGAGCGGGAATTCGTCTTCTGTCGAGACAGCTGAGGCCGGCCGCAACGACCGCAAGGTCCGCGAGGGCTACGTCGTCTCGGACAAGATGAACAAGACAATCGTGGTCGAGCTCGAGGACCGCAAGAAGCACGCGCGTTACGCCAAGGTTCTCCGCAGCACCAGCAAGGTCAAGGTGCACGACGAGAACAACGAGGCCGGCGTCGGCGACCGGGTTACCCTGATGGAGACCCGGCCGCTGTCGGCCACGAAGCGGTGGCGCTTGGTCAAGATTGTCGAAAAGGCCAAGTAAGTAAGGCCAAGTAAGTAGGGCTCTTTCCGAGTCCCTCAGTTCCGCAAGGCTCTGTTAACGCTCGATCCCGCAAGCGGATCTTCGGGCGCAACCGAGAACCAGCGCGACATACAGGAGTTGACGTGATCCAGCAGGAGTCGCGGCTACGGGTTGCCGACAACACGGGCGCGAAGGAAATCCTTTGCATCCGCGTTCTCGGTGGTTCGGGGCGGCGCTACGCGGGCATCGGCGACATCATTGTCGCCACCGTGAAGGACGCCATCCCGGCTGCCGGGGTGAAGAAGGGTGACGTCGTCAAGGCGGTCATCGTTCGCACGCGCAAGGAGCGTCGCCGTCCGGACGGTTCTTACATTCGTTTCGACGAGAACGCCGCAGTGCTCATCAAGAACGACAATGAGCCCCGCGGCACCCGCATCTTCGGCCCGGTGGGCCGCGAGCTGCGCGACCGAAAGTTCATGAAGATCATTTCGCTCGCGCCGGAGGTGTTGTAGAGCATGAAGGTGAAGAAGGGCGACACGGTCGTCGTCATCACTGGTAAGGACAAGGGCGCCAAGGGCAAGGTCATTCAGGCCTACCCCGAGCGCGAGCGGGTGCTGGTCGAAGGTGTGAACCGGATCAAGAAGCACACCCGGATCACTCAGACCCAGCGCGGTGCGCAGTCGGGTGGCATCGTCACCCAGGAGGCCCCGATCCACGTCTCGAACGTGCAGGTGGTCGACTCTGACGGCAAGCCGACCCGGGTGGGCTACCGCATCGGCGAGGACGGCAAGAAGGTCCGTATCTCGCGTAGGAACGGTAAGGACATCTGATGACCACCGCAGAGAAGATCGTGCCCCGGCTCAAGACCCGGTACCGCGAAGAGATCAAGGCGGAGCTCCAGAAGGAATTCTCCTTCGAGAACGTCCACCTGATTCCCGGCGTCGTCAAGGTCGTCGTGAACATGGGTGTCGGTGACGCCGCCCGTGACAGCAAGCTGATCGAGGGTGCTATCCGGGACCTCGCCGCGATCACGGGCCAGAAGCCCGAGGTCCGCAAGGCCCGCAAGTCCATCGCGCAGTTCAAGCTGCGCGAGGGTCAGCCGATCGGTGCGCGCGTCACGCTGCGCGGCGACCGGATGTGGGAGTTCCTCGACCGGCTCGTCACCATCGCGCTGCCGCGAATCCGCGACTTCCGCGGGCTTTCGCCCAAGCAGTTCGATGGCAACGGCAACTACACGTTCGGTCTCAACGAGCAGTCGATGTTCCACGAGATCGACATCGACGCCATCGACCGCCCGCGCGGTATGGACGTCACTGTTGTGACCACCGCCAACACCGACGACGAGGGCCGCGCGCTGCTTCGCCAGCTCGGCTTCCCGTTCAAGGAGAACTAAGCCGATGGCCAAGAAAGCACTGGTCCACAAGGCCGCGAAGACGCCGAAGTTCAAGGTGCGCGGCTACACCCGCTGCCAGCGTTGCGGTCGCCCGCACGCCGTCTTCCGCAAGTTCGGGCTCTGCCGTATCTGCCTTCGCGAGATGGCACACGCCGGCGAACTTCCCGGTGTGCGCAAGTCCAGCTGGTAAAGCTCGTTAAAACTCCCACTTCGCCACAGGCCCTGCAGAAATTCACCGCAGGGAACCAGGGCGAGAAAGGTTGACAGGTCACCATGACGATGACCGACCCCATCGCAGACTTCTTGACTCGTCTGCGTAACGCAAACTCGGCTTACCACGACGAGGTTGTGCTTCCCCACTCCAAGATCAAGGCGAACATCGCCGAGATCCTGAAGCGCGAAGGCTACATCGCGGGTTACCGCGACGAGCCGGGCGAGAAGCACAAGAACCTCGTCGTCGAGCTCAAGTACGGCCCCAACCGTGAGCGCAGCATCGCCGGTCTCCGGCGCGTGTCCAAGCCGGGTCTGCGGGTCTACGCAAAATCGACCGAACTGCCGAACGTTCTCGGTGGCCTCGGCGTCGCGATCATCTCGACGTCGTCCGGGCTCCAGACCGATCGTCAGGCCAAGCGCAATAGCGTGGGCGGCGAAGTCCTCGCCTACGTCTGGTAAGGAAGGGGACCTAACGCATGTCACGCATCGGAAAGCTGCCGGTCACCGTCCCTACCGGGGTCGAGGTGACCATCAGCGGTCAGAACATCAAGGTCAAGGGGCCCAAGGGCACTCTTGAGCACAACATCGCAGAGCCGATTTTCGTTGAGCGCGCCGAAGACGGCACGCTGAACGTCAAGCGTCCCAACGACGAGCGCACGAGCCGCGCACTCCACGGTCTGACCCGCACCCTGGTGAACAACCTGGTTGTCGGCGTCACGGCCGGATACGAGAAGAAGCTCGAGATCCACGGCGTCGGTTACCGCGTGGCGGCGAAGGGGTCGGACCTCGAGTTCGCCCTCGGTTACAGCCACCCGGTCAAGATCGTCGCGCCGGACGGCATCACCTTCAAGGTCGAAACGCCGACGAGGTTCTCGGTTTCCGGCATCGACAAGCAGAAGGTCGGCGAGACGGCGGCTGTCATCCGCAAGCTGCGGCGCCCGGACCCGTACAAGGGTAAGGGCCTGCGCTACGAGGGTGAGAAGATCCGTCGCAAGGTCGGAAAGACGGGTAAGTGACATGAGCGATACGACTACGAAGCGCAAGCTGGTCGGCAAGGACGCCTCCACCAAGAGGCGTATCTCGAAGAACCGCCGGCACTTCCGCCTTCGCAAGAAGATCAGCGGCACCGACCAGCGTCCGCGCTTGGTCGTCAAGCGGTCTTCGCGGCACATCGCCGTCCAGCTCGTGGACGACCTTGTCGGCAAGACCTTGGCGTCGGCCTCCAGCTTGGAAGCCGACGTGCGCGCGATCTCCGGCGACAAGAAGGCCAAGGCCGCCAAGGTCGGGGAACTCGTCGCGGCCCGCGCCAAGGATGCGGGTATCTCGGCAGTGGTGTTCGACCGTGGCGGCAACGCCTATCACGGTCGCATCGCCGCGCTGGCTGACGCCGCCCGCGAATCAGGGCTGGTGTTCTGACGATGCAGAAGCTTGTGAATGGAAGGAAAGCCTGATGCCGGGACGTACACGGCAATTCGGCGGCGGTCAGGGCGGCCCTCCCGGACAGGGCGGTCAGGGCGGTAACGACCGCAATGACCGTCGTGGCGGCGGCCGCGATCGTCGCGACGGCGGCCGCGGCGCCGGCCAGGAGAAGACCCCGCACCTCGAGAAGGTCGTGGCGATCAACCGCGTCGCCAAGGTCGTCAAGGGTGGTCGCCGGTTCAGCTTCACCGCGCTGGTGGTCGTCGGAGACGGCGACGGCCAGGTCGGTGTCGGCTACGGCAAGGCCAAGGAAGTTCCCGCGGCCATCGCCAAGGGTGTCGAGGAAGCGAAGAAGAACTTCTTCCGCGTACCTCGCATCGCCGGCACGATTCCGCACCCGATCCAGGGTGAGGCTTCGGCCGGAGTGGTCCTGCTTCGTCCGGCCAGCGCCGGTACCGGTGTTATCGCCGGTGGCCCGGTGCGCGCCGTGCTGGAGTGCGCCGGTGTCCACGATGTGCTGTCGAAGTCGCTGGGTAGCGACAACGCCATCAACATCGTGCACGCGACCGTCGCCGCGCTGAAGGGTCTGCAGCGTCCCGAGGAGGTCGCGGCCCGCCGCGGCCTGCCGCTCGAGGACGTCGCTCCGGCCCGGATGCTGCGTCAGCGCGCTGGCCAGGTGAGCTGATATGGCGAAGCTGAAGGTCACGCAGGTCAAGAGCAAGATCGGCGCCAAGCACAACCACCGCGAATCGCTGCGCACCCTCGGGCTGCGCAAGATCCGGCAGTCGACGGTGCGCGAAGACACCCCCGAGGTCCGTGGCCTGATCAAGGCCGTCCGGCACCTCGTGGTTGTTGAGGAGGTCACAGAATGACGGCCATCAAGATCCATCACCTTCGTCCGGCGCCTGGCGCCAAGCGCGACAAGATGCGCGTCGGCCGTGGTGAAGGCTCAAAGGGTAAGACCGCCGGTCGCGGTACCAAGGGCACCAAGGCCCGGAAGAACGTGCCTGCCGGTTTCGAGGGTGGGCAGATGCCGATCCACATGCGGCTGCCGAAGCTGCGTGGGTTCACCAACCGGTTCCGCACGGAGTACCAGCCGGTGAACCTGGGTGACATCGCCCGCGTGTTCCCCGAGGGCGGCACCATCGGCAACGAGGAACTCGTCGCCAAGGGTCTCGTCCGCAAGGCGAAGCTCGTGAAGGTGCTCGGCAACGGTGATCTGAACGGCGTCAAGCTGAACATCACCGCTGACGGCTTCTCCGGCTCCGCCAAGGCGAAGCTCGAAGCTGCCGGTGGCTCCGCCACCGTCAACTAGCTCCACCGCTCCGCTCGCTCCACCAACGCGGCCCGCCAGGTTCTCACCCAGAACCCGGCGGGCCGCTTTGTCATGCCCAGCGAGGTGCGTTTAGCCCGCTAAACGCACCTCCGCAGCCTCCGCCGAGTGCATTTAGCGGGCTAAACGTCGTCAGTGGGCGCCTCTACTGTGTCGTGCGGCGGCCTGACCACGGCTCTCTGGGACGATTCCTCCATGACCGCGCCAGCGCACCAACCGCCTCCGAACGAGCCATCGGCAGGCGTTGGGCGGGACGGTCTCGGCTCGAACCGGGTGATCGCGTCGCTCCTGCTCTCCGGCGCCGGGTTGCTGACGATCGTCGCTCCCTTCTTGTCGCTCTTCGTCGGTGAACTCCACTCGAGGATGAGCCGGGGCCTGCTGTCCGTCACAGGCTGGGCGACGGAGTCCGTCAGCAACGCGGGACGGGCCGGTCGCAGTCATGACATCTCGTCCGCGCCGGTCGGCTATCCACTCCTTTTCGCCGGTGCTCTGCTTGCGGTCGCCGCAGTGATCGGTTTCCGCACCCCGCGAGCGGGCACCGCCGTCGTCAGGCTCCTGCCGGCCGTAGGGGCGACGTTCCTGGTCGCGACAGTGACGACTGTCGGCATGCAGGGAATCGGTTGGGCCGGTCAGGTTGACGCTGTCGGTATCAGCACGCGGCCAGGAGCAGGTTTCTGGCTCCTCATCGTGGCCGCCGTCGTAGCAGTCGTCGCGGCTCTACTGCCCCAGCCAGCGGCACCCATCCCCGCTGCCACGCCCAGCCCTCCCATCGCTGGCACTCCGACGCCGCCGTCATGACGGCCCGGACCTGCGTTTAGCGGGCTAAACGTCGCGCCCGCGTTCCTCGTCGCGGCACCAGCGAGCCTCGTGACAGGACCTACCTGCGCCCATTGACCAGTGACCGACAGCTCCGGACAAATGGCGCCCTTGCTGCGTTTAGCGGGCTAAACGTCGCGTGCCGACCACCCCCACACCCGCCCACGCCAAGATCCACTACCGACCTACGTCGGGAAAAGCCGCACACACTGCGGGCGCTCCCGGTGAAGCTGTTAGAGTCGGCGACACGCTTCGGGACGAGTGTGCCCCGAAGCGTTCCTGGCTTGCCTGCCAGTGAGCTGTGTTCCCGCCGGTCTTGTGCCGGCTAAGCCGATCGTCGGCTCGATGGCCGACGACGCCGAGGAGGTCCCCCGCGTGCTCAGCGCCTTCCGCTCGGCTCTCGCGACGCCGGATCTACGTAAGAAGATCCTGTTCACGCTGGCCATCGTCGCCGTCTTTCGTATCGGCGCGATCATCCCAGCGCCGGGGGTCTCCTACGTAAACGTGCAAGCATGCATGAACTCTGTCCAGGATCAGGGCGTCTATTCGCTGCTGAGCCTGTTCAGCGGTGGTGCGCTCCTGCAGTTGTCGATTTTCTCGACCGGCATCATGCCCTACATCACGGCGAGCATCATTGTTCAGCTGCTCACCGTGGTCATCCCGCGCTTCGAAGAGCTGAAGAAAGAGGGTCAGTCCGGTCAGAACAAGCTGACCCAGTACACCCGTTACCTCACGGTCGCTCTGGCGATCCTGCAGGCGACCGGTGTGGTGGCGCTGGCGGACCGCGGCGCGCTCTTCCAGAACTGCAAGTCGCCGGTCATCCCGGACAACAGCGTGTACTCGCTCGCCGTCATTGTCATCACCATGACCGCCGGTACCGCGGTGATCATGTGGCTCGGCGAGCTGATCACGGAACGCGGCGTCGGCAACGGCATGTCCGTCCTGATCTTCCTGAACATCGCCGCGCGCATCCCGCAAGAGGGTGGCAACATCCTGTCGAACTCGGGTGGCCTGGTCTTCGCGCTGATCTGTGTCTTCGGCTTCGTGATCGTCGCCAGCGTCATCTTCGTCGAGCAAGGCCAGCGCCGGATTCCGGTGCAGTACGCCAAGCGCATGATCGGCCGCCGGATGTACGGCGGCACCTCGACCTACCTGCCGATCAAGGTCAACCAGGCAGGTGTCATCCCGGTCATCTTCGCGTCGTCGCTGCTGTACCTGCCCGACCTCATCAGCCGGCTCGTGGGCAACCCGAACAGCAACTCCGGCTGGCAGGTCTTCCTGGCGAACTACGTGGTGAACCAGTCCAGCTGGGTGCACATCCTGCTGTACTTCGCGTTGATCATCTTCTTCACGTACTTCTACATCACCATCACGTTCAACGTGGACGAGCGCGCTGAGGAAATGCGCAAGTTCGGCGGGTTCATTCCGGGCATCAGGCCCGGTCGCCCAACGGCGGAGTACCTGAGCTACGTGCTGGGCCGGATCACCCTTCCCGGTTCGCTGTACCTCGGTATCATCGCGATTCTGCCGAACTTCTTCCTGTCCATCACCGGCGGTGGGAACAACCAGAACTTCCCGTTCGGTGGCACGGCTGTGCTGATCATGGTCGGTGTCGGTCTCGACACCGTGAAACAGATCGAGAGCCAGCTGATGCAGCGTAACTACGAAGGGTTCTTGAAGTGACCCGACTGGTCCTCGTGGGTCCGCCAGGCGCGGGCAAAGGTACGCAGGCCTCCGCGCTGTCCGAGCAGCTGGGCGTTCCCCACATCTCGACAGGCGATCTCTTCAGGGCCCACGTCGGCGAGCAGACGCCGCTCGGCCAGGAGGCGAAGCGTTATCTCGACTCAGGCGAGCTCGTGCCCGACTCGGTGACCAACGAAATGGTCCGTGAGCGGTTGTCCGAGCCGGATGGCGCCGCCGGGTTCCTGCTTGACGGGTTCCCACGGAACACCAAGCAGGCCGAGGTCCTCGGGCAGATTCTGTCTGAGGCCGACACCTCGCTCGACGCTGTCATCCAGCTGGCTGTTCCGGAAGAGGTCGTCGTCGCGCGGCTCATGTCACGTGGTCGCGCGGACGACACCGAGGACGTCGTCCGTCGGCGTCAGCAGATTTACGCCTCGGAGACGGCCCCCCTGCTCGAGTACTACGCGGACGTCCTGATCGCCGTTGACGGGGTCGGTGAAGTCGAGGAGATCTCGGCGCGTGTGCTGAAAGCGCTGCGCGACCGCACGTGAATCTCGGAGGATTGCGTGTTCTGCAAGTGCTCCGGCGTGGGCGCATGATCGAAGTCAAGACCCCCGGTGAGCTGCAGTTGATGCGTGCCGCCGGTTTGGTAGTCGCTCGGACGCTCGCGCTCGTGACAGCGGCGGCGAAGCCTGGTGTCAGCACAGCGGAGCTCGATGAGTTGGCCGAACAGACGATCCGGGACGCTGGCGCGGTGCCCTCCTTCAAGGGGTATCACGGCTTCCCCGCCTCGATCTGCGCGTCAGTCAACGAGCAGATCGTGCACGGCATCCCGTCGAAGACCCAGGTGCTCGCCGATGGCGACCTGATCTCGGTCGACTGCGGTGCGATCCTCGACGGCTGGCATGGCGACTCCGCGGTGACACTCGCCGTCGGTGCGGTTTCGGACCGTGACTTGGCGTTGTCCGCGGCCACCCGGGCAGCGATGTGGGCAGGCGTCGAAGCCGTGGTTCCTGGTGGCAGGCTGACCGACATTTCGTACGCGGTGCAGACAGCCGCGGAGAAGGCCGGTCGCGCGGACGGCATCGACTACGGGATGATCGTGGAATACGGCGGACACGGCATCGGCCGTCAGATGCACATGGACCCGTTCCTGCCGAACGTCGGGAAGCCGGGGAAGGGCCCGCGGTTGAAGGTCGGGATGGCGTTGGCCATCGAGCCGATGCTGACCGGCGGTGGCGGCGAGACCGTCGAACTCGACGATGGCTGGACAGTCATCACGGCGGACCGCTCACGCGCGGCGCACTGGGAACACACCGTCGCGATCACCGACGACGGTCCCTGGGTCCTCACCGCACCCGAAGACGACTGACCCCCCGCTCCACGAGTGCGTTTAGCCCGCTAAACGCACTCGGCTGCTCCCGTGCGGCGACGTTTAGCCCGCTAAACGCAGGTCCAGGCGGTGCGGCCCCGCCCCGCGGAGGCAGCCGACCACGGCGCCCCGGGCACCCATGTAACACAGTTACCCCCAGTTTGGGGGTCATGACACGGGTTGCGTACACTATCAAGTCGGCGTACTCATCGCGCCGATTCCAGCGCGCTCGTTATTTCTCGCGACATTGGAGTCGGGGTGGAGTGTGTGCCAGCACCACCAGCCAAGCACTCGCGCTCAACCGATCACGAAACGCGGAGGACATGGGCAAGAAAGACGGGGCCATCGAGGTCGAAGGCCGCGTAGTCGAGCCGCTCCCCAACGCGATGTTCCGCGTGGAGTTGGAGAACGGCCACAAGGTCCTTGCACACATCAGCGGCAAGATGCGGCAGCACTACATCCGCATCCTGCCGGAGGACAGGGTCGTCGTGGAGCTTTCGCCCTACGACCTGACTCGTGGTCGCATCGTCTACCGCTACAAGTGATCGCGACTAGCCGAGCACAAGCAGGAGAGCAGGAGACGTGAAGGTCCAGCCGAGCGTCAAGAAGATCTGCGACAAGTGCAAGGTGATCCGTCGTCACGGTCGGATCATGGTGATCTGCGAAAACCTGCGGCACAAGCAGCGGCAGGGCTGATCACCCGCACTCGTAACAGAGTGGATTGACAGCTACATATCCTCCCCGCACCTGCCGGGCCGCCAGCCGGTCCGGTTCACCCCCGGACTTCAGGCCGGGGCCGGGACACCAGCCGCGCAAGCGGGTGGCACGACAGCGAGTCGGTCCCGGAACCGGACGGGGAGAAGACCTGAAGACACGAACCGATAGGAGCACCAGCGCCAATGGCACGACTCGCTGGCGTAGACCTCCCCCGCGAAAAGCGGTTGGAGATCGCGCTGACTTACATCTACGGCATCGGCCGTACCCGCTCGAAGCAGCTCATCGCTGCGGCTGAGCTCAACCCGGACACCCGCGTCAAGGACGTCAGCGATGACGACCTTGGCAAGCTGAGGGTCCACATCGAAGAGAACTTCAAGGTCGAGGGTGACCTTCGCCGCGAGGTGAACGCCGACATCCGTCGGAAGATCGAGATCGGGTGCTACGAGGGTATTCGGTGGCGCCGCGGACTCCCCGTCCGTGGGCAGCGTACGAAGACCAACGCCCGTACCCGTAAGGGTCCGAAGAAGACGGTTGCCGGCAAGAAGAAGGCTGGCAAGAAGTGAGCGTCGTCGGCAAGAAGATCGTGCAGATGGGCGGCGCCCAGCGCCGCGGCTGTGCTTCGCCGAAGTCGCTCTACGCCCGCCCGATGGCGCTGCGCAACCTGTACTCCGACGCCGGTTCTGTCATCCGGCGCGGACAGCGTGAAGCAGCAGCCGCTCACCAAGAGAACGCGCGCTAAGAGGAGAACCCGCAAGACATGCCACCGAAGTCTCGTACTGGCGCTGGGACCAAGAAGGTCCGGCGCAAGGAAAAGAAGAACATCGCGCACGGTCACGCGCACATCAAGAGCACCTTCAACAACACCATCGTCTCGATCACGGACCCGACCGGTGCCGTGATCGCGTGGGCGTCGAGTGGTCACGTGGGCTTCAAGGGCTCGCGTAAGTCCACCCCGTTCGCCGCGCAGATGGCCGCCGAGAGCGCCGCCCGCAAGGCGGCCGAGCACGGCATGAAGAAGGTCGACGTCTTCGTCAAGGGCCCCGGCTCCGGTCGTGAGACGGCGATCCGTTCGCTTCAGGCCGCCGGCCTCGAGGTCGGCACCATCCAGGACGTGACCCCGCAGCCGCACAACGGTTGCCGCCCGCCCAAGCGGCGCCGGGTCTGAGGAACGGGGAGGAATAAGAAGAGATGGCACGTTACACAGGCCCCGCGACTCGTATTTCCCGTCGCCTCAAGGTTGACCTTGTCGGTGGCGACCAGGCTTTCGAGCGTCGCCCCTACCCGCCCGGCCAGCACGGCCGCGGCCGGATCAAGGAGAGCGAGTACCTGCTTCAGCTCCAGGAGAAGCAGAAGGCTCGCTACACCTATGGCGTTCTCGAGCGCCAGTTCAGCCGTTACTACAAGGAAGCCGCTCGTCGCACCGGCAAGACCGGTGAGAACCTGCTGCAGATCCTTGAAGCCCGTCTCGACAATGTGGTGTACCGCGCGGGCCTCGCCCGCACGCGTCGTGCCGCTCGCCAGCTGGTGAGCCACGGCCACTTCATCGTCAACGGCAAGAAGGTCAACGTCCCGAGCTTCCAGGTGTCGAAGTTCGACATCATCGATGTGCGACCCAAGTCGTTCGCGATGCTGCCGTTCGTCATCGCCAAGGAGTCCTTCGGTGACCGGCCGATCCCGGCGTGGCTGCAGGTTGTCCCGTCGAACCTCCGGGTGCTGGTCCACCAGCTTCCGGAGCGCGCGCAGATCGACGTTCCGGTTCAGGAACAGCTGATCGTCGAGTACTACTCGAAGTGATCCCGGCAGGGCTCCGGCCCGGCCGTGATCGTGCGGCGGCACGCAGGGTGTGCCGCTCGCATCGCCTGGGCCGTCCAGGGTGGTTCGCCACGATGGACGGCCTGGGTACGCCATCCCTTTCGACGTCATATGGCGGTCGTCGAACGGAAAGGAAAAAGGAAAAATGCTGATTTCCCAGCGGCCGGCTCTCGCAGAAGAGACGGTCAACGAGACCCGTTCCCGGTTCACCATCGAACCGCTGGAGCCCGGCTTCGGTTACACCCTCGGCAACTCGCTGCGGCGTACGCTGCTGTCGTCCATCCCGGGCGCGGCCGTGACGAGCATCCGCATCGACGGCGTGCTGCACGAGTTCACCACGGTTCCCGGGGTCAAGGAAGACGTCACCGACATCATCCTGAACCTCAAGGAACTCGTTGTGAGCTCCGAAGAGGACGAGCCGGTCACCATGTACCTGCGCAAGCAGGGTCCCGGTGAGGTCACCGCGGCCGACATCGTGCCGCCGGCCGGTGTCACCGTGCACAACCCGGATCTCCACATCGCGTCGCTGAACGGCAAGGGCAAGCTCGAGATTGAGCTCGTCGTCGAGCGCGGCCGCGGTTACGTTCCGGCCCTGCAGAACAAGCAGGCCGGCGCGGAGATCGGCCGGATCCCGGTCGACTCGATCTACTCGCCGGTGCTCAAGGTGACGTACAAGGTCGAGGCGACTCGTGTCGAGCAGCGCACCGACTTCGACAAGCTGATCCTGGACGTCGAGAGCAAGCCGTCGATCACGCCGCGCGACGCGGTCGCGTCCGCCGGTAAGACGCTCGTCGAGCTGTTCGGGCTTGCCCGCGAGCTCAACATCGACGCCGAGGGCATCGAGATCGGCCCGTCGCCGCAGGAAGCGGACACCATCGCTGCCTACGCGATGCCGATCGAGGACCTGGACCTCACGGTCCGGTCGTACAACTGCCTCAAGCGCGAAGGCATTCACACGGTCGGCGAACTGGTCTCGCGCAGCGAGGCCGATCTGCTCGACATCCGCAACTTCGGTGCGAAGTCGATCGACGAGGTCAAGCTCAAGCTCGTCGGTCTCGGCCTCGCGCTCAAGGACAGCCCGCCCGGGTTCGACCCGACCGCGGCCGCGGCCAGCTATGACGGAGAAGGCTGGTCCGAGGGCGTCGACGGCATCACGGACGGTATTTCGGACACCACCAGCCACGATGATGGCCAGGACTACGCAGAGACGGAACAGCTGTAAGGCCGGTTACGGGCCCGTACGCTGTGACTTCATAGCGGCGGGCCCGGGCCTCCAGCTGTTTAGCTGAACGAGGAGATTCGATGCCCAGCCCCACGAAGGGTCCCCGTCTCGGTGGATCGCCCGCTCACGAGCGGCTGATTTTGGCGAACCTGGCCACACAGCTGTTCGAGCACGGCAAGATCACCACCACCGAGGCCAAGGCGAAGCGGGTCCGCCCGCTCGCCGAGAAGCTGATCACGAAGGCCAAGCGGGGCGACCTGCACAACCGTCGTCAGATCCAGCGGGTCGTGCGCGACAAGAAGGTCGTGCACAAGCTGCTTGCCGAGATCGGTCCGTTTTTCTTGGAGCGTGAAGGCGGTTACACCCGGATCACCAAGACGCTGGCGCGTAAGGGCGACAACGCCCCTATGGCCGTCATCGAGCTGGTGGCCGAGAAGACCGTGACCACCGAGGCCGAGGCCGCCCGCAAGACCAAGTTCGCCAAGGACGCGCCGAAGCCGGCCGCCGAGGTCGAGACGGTCGAAGCGACCGAGGCCGCCGAGTCCGCTCCCGAGGGCAGCCACGCTCCTCTCGAGGACGGCTCGCAGCCCGAGGGTTTCCCGATCAAGGGAAACGCGGACTCGATGCTGTACCACACGCCTGAGAGCTCCTACTACGAGCAGACAGTCGCCGAGGTCTGGTTCGCCAGCGCCGAGGCCGCTGAGGCCGCGGGCTACAGCCTGCCGCCGTCGCAGGTTGAGGACGACGAGTCCTGACGACTCCGGATTCCCCGAACGAGCCCGCCATCCCCGCTGGGGACGGCGGGTTCGTTCGTCTGCGCTTGGACGTCAGCTACGACGGCACGGACTTTTCGGGCTGGGCGCGTCAACCCGGCCTTCGCACGGTCCAGGGTGTCATCGAGGACGCCCTCACCAAACAGCCGCCCGGTGCCTCCGTCGCCACCCCCGTTGTCGTGGCCGGCCGGACAGACGCCGGAGTCCACGCCGCCGGCCAGGTCCTCCACGTCGACGTGGTGCCTTTAGCGGGCAAAACGTCGTCGGCGCGCATCGAAGTAGACGCACAGGGGATCCCGGACCTGGGCCGCATGCTGCATCGGTGGAACGGACTCCTGCCACGCGATGTCAGGGTTCTGGGTGCGCGTGTCGCCGCACCTGGTTTCGATGCTCGTTTCGCGGCCGCGCGTCGGCACTACCGCTATCAGGTGTCAGACGCGCCTTGGGGAGTGGATCCACTGCACCGCATCGACACCATCCCGTGGGGAAGGCTGCTGTCGACCGAAAAGATGAACGAGGCATCATTGCCTCTGCTGGGGCTTCAGGACTTTGCGGCGTTCTGCAAGCACCGAGCGGGTGCGACGACGATCCGGGAGTTGCAGCGTCTGACCTGGCAGAGAACGGGCCCACATATGGTCCAAGCGGACGTGTCGGCGGATGCTTTCTGTCACTCGATGGTGCGAAGTCTCGTGGGCGCCTTGCTACTTGTTGGTGACGGTCGGCGTCAGTCGGACTGGCCGGCGAGGGTGCTGAGCAGTCGTGTCCGGGGGAGCGCAGTGGCTCCTGCGCGCGGACTCACTTTGGTCGGTGTCGACTATCCACCTGATTCCGAGCTTGCGGCCCGAGCCATGCACACCCGCAACATTCGAACCGTTACACCGCCGTCGTCGTCAGAGCCGCGCAGTTAGCGGGCTAACTGCGCTCGGTCGCCGCCCGAACGCGCTCGACGATCCCGGAGTAGTCGGTCGCGAGCTGGTCCGAGTCGACGATGACGAACGCCCACTCCTCGGCCATCAGTCGCTGCCTTCGTTCTCGATCGTGGATGACTTGGTCCGGCGTGTTATGCCACCGGCCGTCGTACTCGATCGCGACCTTGCTTTCCTCGATCGCGAGATCGAGTCGACCGAGGAAGACTCTCTTCTTGCGGACGTTGTGCTGGGGTTTCGGACGGAATCCGCCGACAGTCAAGATTACGCGCAACTCCGATTCGGGTAGCGATTCCGCGCGCGGGTCTGCGAGCTGCACGGCATGTCGGGCGAGTCGGATCCCTCGATTTCGTCGCCCCCAGACCTGCCGCTCCAAGGCCGACCGACGCACCAGCCCTGACCGAAGAAAGACGTCGAGGTCCGGTACTCCGATGCGTAGCCGCCGCACCCAGCCTCGCTTGCGTGGGGACAAGCGAAGTAGCAGGTCTAGTGCAATACGAACAGGCTTCGCGATCCTGATACCGGCCCATTGGCGGGATTCTTTCGAGACGACCTCTGTCCTTCGGATGTGCATTCCGTCGATGGGGCCGAATCGAGACTTTTCCGGTACGACGAACTCCACCGGATCCAGTGGCTGTGCAAGTTCGACGCCCATCACGGTCGCGGCAGATCGGCCCGTCAGTACAGCTTCTTCCGGTGCGATGAGCGCCGCTCCTCGGCAGCGGAGTTCGTGGGTCACGACGATGTGCGCCGGGGCGTAGACGTCTTGAAACAGCCGCCTAACGGACGGACCGCGAAGCTGGCCTGCGGTGATCAGACCCGCCTTACGCGCATCGGAACCGCGAAACACGTCCGGAAGATGGTCGAGATCAGGTGTCGTTGACATGAGGACACGATTGATCCGAACACCGACACTCTCTTACGCCTGCTGCCGACGCTCGTCGAGTTGTCCACGTCTACCCCAGCCTTGTGGATAACTGAGACTCGGCACTTGACAACCTCGAAACAGCTGCTAGAGGACAGGGCGCCCTTCTTGCGAAAATACGGCCGCGTGAGTGCGTTTAGCCCGCTAAACGCACTCGCCGGGCTCAGTCCCCCCGCCGCACAGGCCCCAGCAGCTGTTGCTCCTTGGCGGTGGTGACGAGACGCAGGGGACGCCAGAGGTTGCGCCCCAGCGCGACGACCTGGTCGTCCTTCAACGTCGTCAGCTGCCGCATCATCTGCGGCGGCAGCCGCCAGATCCGCGCCGCGAGCTCCGCCTGCCCCATCGGCAGGCGCTGCATGAGAACCAGGTCTGCCGCGTTCGCCGTGGCACCGGCTTGCGGGTGCAGGTACGGCAGCACGTAGACAGTCGTCTGCCACGGGGAACGCGGCGGGAAGAGATCCTGCGGAGTCGGCCCGCCGTCGGTCACGACCAGCAGCGGCGCGTCCTCGGACGGCCGCGGCAGCTCGACAGGCGATAGCCGCCGGATCTGCACCAGCGGCGACGGGCCGCCGTTCGGCTGCTGTCCCGCGGCCTTGGACAGCACCTGCCAGGCTGCAGGGCGCCCGGTGGCCACCACTACCCAGGCGCCCACCGCCATCGCCCGGAGCGCGACCTGACGGGCCAAATAAAGGCCGCCCACCAGAACGATGCGAGTCGGGGTGGACCGCAGGGCCGAAATCGTCAGCGGTTCGCCTTTGAGTCCGGAGCCGAGCACGATGCCGCCCCGGTCGCCGGACGGACTGATCGCGTCCAGTAGTGCGGGGTCTACAGTGAATTCTGGGGCAACGCCGGCTTTCTGGCCGGCATCGCGAACGCGGGCACTCATGCCGTTCCTCCGATCGGCAGCGTCGCGGCGAAGGCGGCGATCTGCAGCCCGCGCAGCGGGGTCAAGGTGACGCCCAGCCTGTCGGAGATAGCTCGCAGGCGCTGGTCGGCCGTGTCGAGTTCACGCGGGTTGCGGGCACTCAGCCGCACCACCCCGCGCAGGCCGATCTGTCCTTCGTCCGCCGACGGCGAGATCGCCATGGCAACCGTGGCCGACAACGCGCGAACGCTCGTCAAGGCGTTGAGGCTGCTGGTGATCTGCCCCTTCGGCCAGCCTGAGATCGCGTAGCTGGCGTGCCCGATGCCGGCAGCGGTGACCCCGGTCCACCGTTCCTGCAGGCTCACCTTGCTTCCGGAGCCGGCAACAGCGGTCAGTTCGGCGGCGGAGATCCCGGCCCGGAGCAGTTCGTCCGGGTCGAGCGGTCTGGTCGGGACTCCCTGTGACTCCAAGGCGTTGCGCACCCGGGACAGAGCGCCGATCAATGCCCGGTGCGCGCCGACGACGCCGCCCCCGCGCTCGCGGACTGCGGCGGGGCAACGACGAGGGTCAAGTCGGATGGCCACCCAGGTGGTCCGCCGCGCCGCCGCCGGCAATGGGCCGAGGACCTCCATGTAGGAGCTGAGCGCGGGCGAATCAGCGGGCAGTGCGGCGCTACCCGGGTAGCAGTGCCAGATCATCTGGATCGAGTCGAGGACGACGCCGCGGTCTTCCAAGCACGGTGCGAGCGCGGAGAGCGGAAGACTCGGCGCGCCACCGGCTTGCGTGATCAGCGCGGGCGCGGGCTCGACGAGGAGGACGGCCGTCCAGGTGCCGTCGTCCCACGCGAGGCCGACCTGCTGCCGTTCGTGGTCGACGCCATGCGCGACGACCAGATCCGGAACGGCCAGCCTCAACAGGTTCACGCGTGCGTCATCGGGGCCGGTGACGGCGTCTTCTTCCGCTGCGATGGTTTCGATGCTGCTCGGCGGCGCCGGGTTTGCCACCCGATCGTGTGAACGAAGCGTGTACCGCGTCGTAAGTCCAACCCATTGGGTGAACCACTTGCCGCCCCACCGCAGAAAAGCGATGAACAGCGCAACGACGACCACGCCTATCCCCACGTACTTCAGGGAAGAATTGATCGCCAGCAGGACGAGCCCGATCGCGAACCCGACTTCCAGTACGACGAGGTTCGACACCGGCAGCGGCCCGAGGCTCGCACCTGTGGCGCGTCGGCGCGCTGGTGGCGCGATACGGGGTGCGGGGCTCGCCGCCGCTGGTGGCGGCGGCTGCTGGCCAGGAGGCGGACCACCAGGCCCACCAGGGCCTCCGGGACCATTTGGGCCTCCGGGCCCGCCAGGACCTCCCGGTCCGCGTGGTCCGGCCGGCCCACCTGGGCCGCCGACTGGGCCTCCAGGTCGTCCAGGCCGCGGTGGGGGGCCAGGTGGTCGCCCCGATGGCGGCTGGGACCCAGGTGGCGGCCCATTCGGACGTGGAGGAGTGGTGAC
Organism: Amycolatopsis sp.; assembly: GCF_025464955.1. Lineage (GTDB taxonomy): Bacteria > Actinomycetota > Actinomycetes > Mycobacteriales > Pseudonocardiaceae > Amycolatopsis. Next base: position 39,000 of record NZ_JAODNM010000093.1, read on the forward strand.
GGACATCCGCGCTTTCTCTTCCCCTCGTGCGTGCTGCTTTCCCCGGAAAGCCGGTCCCGGGATGTCAGACACTAGCTGGAGTTGGTAGAAACCCCACACCAGACGGTCCCCGTACGGCTATCCTGCGGAACCGTACCGCGACTGGGAGAGCTGTAGGTCGAGAATGCCGTCAACACCGACAACAAAGTCTCAAGTTCAGGCGTACCGGTTCGTGCTGCGACGTATGCAGTCCGCGCTGGTCCGCAGGGACGCCGTGATGCTGAACGACCCCATGCGCACGCATACCCGCGCGACGATGGTGGGCGTCATCCTGGGCGTGCTGGGCTTGCTCGGCTTCGTCATCTTCGGCTTGATCAGCCCGGCACCCACGGTTCCCGCCGCCGGCAACATCGTCATCGGGGAGCAATCGGGAACGGTCTACGTGGTCGTGGGCAACCCTGTGACGCTCATCCCCACGTTCAACCTCGCTTCGGCGCGTCTGCTGCTGATGGCCCAGCAACAGGGCGCGCAAGCGCAGGCGGCCGGCCAGGCCGGCGCCGCGCCGCCAGCCGCACCCGCAGCGGCGCAGACGGTCGCGAACCCGGTGGTCGTCTCCGACGACCAGCTGAGGAACATCCCGCGAAGGAAGCTCACCGGGATCCCCGACGGGCCGCAGCTGCTTCCAACGGCGAGCCAGCGGATCTCCAACAACTGGGGGGTTTGCGACAACCTCCAGCTGAACTTGGATCTGCCGGACCCGACCAGCCCGCACAAGGTCGAGACCACCGTGCTTGCCGGAGTGCAGTCGATGGGCAACGAGCTCGGGCAGAACCAGGCGTTGCTGGCCACGGCCGACAACGGCAAGACGTACTTGATCTACTGGCCGGCGAGCAGTGCCGGCCAGCCCAACGCCAACGCCGTACGAGCCGAGGTCGACCAATCCAGTCCCGCGGTGATTTCCGCACTCGGCCTGAGCACGGTGAAGGGCCGGCAGATCTCGATGGCGCTGCTGAACGCCATCCCGGAGGTGGGGAAGCTGACGGCCCCCCAGATCGTTGGGGACGCAACTCCGCCCGGATTTCAGATGAACGGGCTGAACATCGGTGATGTCTTCTCCACGGCGCCGACGGGGACCGAAACCCTGCAGTACTGGGTGGTCCTGCAGGGCGGGATTCAGAGCATCTCGCGCGCGGTGTCCGACATCATCCGTAGTTCGAGTGCCAACGGCCAGACCGCGGTCCCGCCGTTGAGCCTGGACAAGATCAATGTGCCCAGGGTCGTTCAAGGCAACCCGAACTTCCTGCCGGTCAGCGACTACCCGCAGACAGTGCCCGTAGTGCGAAATCCGGTCGACCAGAGCAAGGTTGCTTGTCTCGGTTGGAGCCTGGTCGGCGACCCGGCCAGCCCGAGCCCGCACACCGCGGTGTACGTCGGCAACACCATGCCGGACAAGGTCGACGCGCAGTCGATCCAGGTTGGTCAGGCAAGCCCGGACGGTACGCGGATCGACAAGTTCTACATGCAGGCCGGTTACGGCGCGGTCATCCAGTCGGCGACTGGCAAGGACTCGTTCGGCAAGGGCCCGATCGAGCTGATTTCCGATCGCGGTCTGCGCTACGGCGTGCCGGACCTCAAAACGGCAACGGGGCTCGGACTCGACAGCATGTCGCCGGCCCCGGAGTCGATCATCAGCCTGCTGCCCACGGGCGCTTCGCTGAACATCCAAGCCGTCTTGCAGACGTTCGACTCGGTGCCGATCGATCCGAGAGCAGGCACGTATCCGACGGCGAGTGCGGCTGCACCACCTCCGGGCAACTGACCGCGGGAAGACCGGGAACCGCTCACGAGCTTTGGCCGTCCTACGGCGGAATTACAGCCGTAGGAGCGGGAGGCTTTAGTGACCGGTTTCAGGATCGACACGGAGGTCGTCGTCAGGTACGCCGCCAAGGCCGAGGCGTCCGCCGCTCGGCTGGACGCGGCTGCCGAATCGGTAAGTCACTGTGAGATGTCTCATGAGATGGTCGGTGACCTCGGTGGGCAGACCGGTGTCGGTGAGGCGTACGCCCGGGCGGCGGAGGTGCTCCGGAAGCACCTTGCCGAGGGGAGCGCCGCGCTGCTGTCGGCGTCGGGCGCCCTGCGCGAGGTCACCGGTCACCATGCCGACCGCGACAGCGAGCACGCCGACTTGATCACCAAGGCTGGGGAGCTCTGACCGCATGTCCGACGACAACCTGGACGGCCCCGCGACGGAGTCCATCGCGCACCCGCTCTCGCGCTCCGCACCTGGCCCGGCGAGCGCCTTTAGCGGGCTAAATGCACTCGCCGGGCTCAGCGGGCACTTCGGCTACCTCAGCGAGCTGGCGGGGGAACTCGGGGTGGTCGACGTCGTCGCCACGTACTTCACCCCGATCGCGGGGCGGTGGGGCGACCTGCACTCGGAGGCAGCACGCTGGCGTGCGGCCGCTGACGTCGCGGGCAGTGTCTCCGCCGGCCTCGGTGAAGGCCTCGGTCGGGTCGACGCCGAGTGGGCCGGTACCGACGCCGAAGCCTTCGCTGCCTACATCGGCGAGATCGCCGTCGCAGGCGGTGACGCCGAGGACGCGATGAACGCGATGGCGGATGCACTCTGCGACACCGCGGATGCCCTTCAGCAGATCGTCACCGACCTCTCCGTCGTCCTCGTCGACGCGGCTGAGCTCACCTCTGAATCGGCGATGCTGCCGGTGGGAGGTGAGCGGCGAGCACGAGCGCAGCTGATCGACGCAGGAGACTCAGGCAAGGCACTCTTTGACGCCGCTCGTGACGTCCTGGAAGCCTTCGGCCGGTTCTGTAACGGTGTGGACGCGCCGGACGCCGTTTCGCCGAGCATCGAGATCTCCCATCCGTACCCGCGTGCGCAGTTCGTCCTCCACAACGATCGGGGGAGTTCCATCAGCCCTCAGGCATCGGAAGACAGCGGCTCGACGTCGCCGTCGTCTGCTTCCGGGGACGATCAGGGACACGCGGGGAAGGGTTCGCCTGATCAGGGGCGTCAGACGTCGAGCGGAGTGCTTCCGGACGTCAGCGCCCCGTTGGAGCCACCTCCCGTGCCCGATCCGAGTGCCGCAGCGTCGGCTGGCGGAGGCGGCATGATGATGCCGATGGGCATCCCACTGGGCGGGGGCGGACGCGGGGCCGCCCGCGATCGCAAGCCCCAGTCGCGGCCCGTCACTCAACCGAGTGAACTGTTCGGCGAGCCGGACAAAGTGGTGGCCCCGGTGATCGGTGAGGACGCCCCACATCCGGACGCCCACAAGCGGTGACGGTCTCGACCCACCGAGTGCGTTTAGCCCGCTAAACGCACCTCCGCCGCACTAAACGGGCTTCCGCACACCGGGTGACCCAGGCCGATTCCGGCGGATGGTGTGGACGACGAACAGGGTGATCAGCAGCGCGATGAGCCCGCCACCGGCACCGGCCAGGGCGACGATCATCGGGGTCCAGTTGCGGTTGTCCGGCGGCGGCAGGTCGGCGGGTACCCGGATGTTCGACGCCACCGGGATGCCCTCCTCCGACGGCAGGCTTGCCGTCAGCGCCGCGATCGGATTGACCACGCCGTGTCCGATGAACGTGTCCCGGCCGCCGGGTGCCGCCGGGTGCTGCGCGGTGTCCATGATCCGCTGCATGACCTGCGGGGCCTTCAGCGCCGGGTACTTGGCCCGGACGAGTGCCACGACGCCGGCGACGTACGGCGACGCGAAGCTGGTGCCCTGGATCGCACTGGGCTGCTGGTTGCCCTCGATGGTGAGGTTCGCCAGCCCGGTGGACCCCACGGCAGGATCGAGCGAAGTGATCTCGGTGCCGGGCGCGGCCACACTGGTCCAAGGCCCGTTCACACTGAAATTCGCGACGCTGCCCGTCTTGTCGATCGCGCCCACCGACAGCACCTCGTCCGCGAACCACGGCGGCGTCACAATCACCTTCGGCTTGTTCGGGTCCATCTGGTCGTTCTGCGGGCAGGTTTGGGACGTGTTGCCGGCCGCGGCGACCATGACGATGTCCCTCTTGAAGGCGTAGTCGATCGAGGCGTGCAACGCGGATTCGCCGCCGGTGATCGTGCCGTCTGCCGTACGGCAGTTGTCGACCGACATATTGATCACCTTGATGCCGCCCAAGTCGGCGGCGTGCCGGATCGCCATGGCCAGCGTCGTGAGGTCCCCGGCCGAGCCATTCGCAGCAAGTTCACGTCCCTGCCCGGTTTGCCCCGGCTGGGTCCCGCCGGCCGCGGATGGACCGCTGCCGCCCTGCGGGGAGCCTCCACCGGACGTAGCCCGCGCGTCCGGCGGGCCGAAGTTCTCGCTGGACTGGCGAATCGACACGATCGTCGCGTCGGGCGCGACGCCGGTGAAGCCGATCCCGGCGCTCGCCGGTGGTTTCGCGGCGATGATCCCGGCGACTTCGGTGCCGTGGCCGTCGCAGTCCTGCAGCCCGGGTGCGACACCTGCCGGCGGGGGAGCGACGTATTCGCCACCGGATTGGATCCGGCCGCCGAAGTACGGATGTGGCGTCACCCCGGTGTCGATCACCGCGACCTTGATCCCGCCGCCCGCAGTGTGGTCGGGCGTCGCGGCACGCACCAGCGCCTGGGCGGTCTCGATCTGCAGGTACTCCTGGCCCCAGGGTTTGGCCTTGATGTCGACGTGCGGGCCGAGGGCCTGCTGGACGCAGGCCTTCGTCTGTTTGTAGGCCTTGTCCGGTGCGCCGGTGTCGGCGATCAGGTCGACAGAGTTGACCGGTGGCGGCGTCGCGTAGTAGTTGCCCGGCGTTGGCGTCGTACTGTCCTGCTGGGCCCACGCCGGCACCGAGATGACTCCTGGCGTCAACGCTCCGATGCCGGACGCCAGCAGTACGACGGCGATCCGTTTCGGAATGCCGTACGACCTGGTGCGCCCCCCCCGGGACCTCCGCGCAGATGTCATCAGAGACTCATCCGATCTTCGAACCGATTCACTTGAAGCTGATGTGGCGCAAAGTGGTGTACAGGTCCATGACGCCCAGTGCGAGCGGGAGGACCGTGGCGATGCAGGTGGCCTCGATGATCTCGACGGTCCGCCGCAGCGGCGGCGAGAAGCGCTGGTCCGGGAAGACGACCCCGACCACGAGCGCGCCCGCGGCGACCAGGATCAGCACCCCGAACACCCACAGCGTGCGGCCGAGCGGGCTCTGGGTCGACATCCAGTCGACGAGGATCCCGCCGCCGGCCAGCATGCCGGTGGTCAGCAGGGCGATGGACTGGCTGCCGTTGGCGTAGGCCCTGGCGCGCAGCAGCAGCACGAGCGTGGCCACCACCCCGAGGATGATGCCGAAGACGCTCGGTGACGTCGCCGCGATGATCGCCGAGACCGCGGTCGTGGTGCCGCAACCGATCAGCAGGCCGGTCATGTAGTTGTGGGCGATGCTGGTGCGGCGTTCGATGGCCCGGTAGTCGGGGAAGCCGGTTTCCTCTTTGAGCTCTTCGGCAGTTCCGGGCACGTGCGGCATCGGCAGCTTGGCGAGCCAGATGGTCGCCCGGGGCAGGATCGAAATGCAGGCGAGTGCCAGCGCCGCGGTACCGGCGGCGATGCCCGGTGCCGGGTGGGCGACGAAGGTGCCGAAAAGGAACGCGACGACGCCGAAGGTGCCGGCCGTGGCCGCGGCGATGAACGTGGTGATGCCGGCACCGATGATCATGATGCACACCGAGGCGACGATGACCACCAGCGCGCTGCCAAGCAGCAGGTTCGCCCGCAGGGACAGGCCCGGCACGATGTAGAAGCCGCTGACGAAGGCCAACGACAGCCCACCGGCCGCCGAGATCAGCACACCGGTCGCTTCCGCCTGGTAGGCCTTGGCGAGGGTGGCGCCGACCGCGACGCAGGCGATGGCCGCCACGCCCGCGGTGACCGCCACCGCGATCGCGTTGCCGCCGAAGAGCGAGCCGCCGAAGAACAGCGCGACCGAGGCCAGAACCAGCGCGATCCCGCCGGCGATGTGGCCGAAGCGACGCGCCGTCTCCTTGGTCCACGGACGGAAGCTGTCCGGCATGGATTCCGCGATCGCGTCGACGACGTCGTCGTACAGCGGCGGAGGAGGATTCTCGTTGCGACGCCGCAACTGCAGCAGCTCGCCGTCGACGATGCCGAGCGAAGCGAGCGTGCGACTGGGGTCCAGTGGCGCGTCGCCCAGTTTGGCCAGCGCCCAGCCACCATGGCGGGCGCCGCCGTCGGGCGTCGCCTCCTTCGCCATCTCTAGCAGCATCGGCAGCAGGTCGGCCACTGCCACGTCGGCCGGTAGTGCCACGTCGATCCGGGTGCGTGGTGCCACCACCGTCACCCTGCTGAATACCGTCGTGCCCGTTGCCACCTGCTAGCCCCCTGCCTGGAGAGAATGCCTCGGGTACTTATACCGAAGACCCGGGCACGCATCGTTGCCCGCCCAGAAACTACCGGTAAGGGCCGACAGCTCGTGGGAAACCAGCGTAATGGGTGTCGAATTTCGCCGAATCGGCCCGCCTCTGTCGGTGCGCGGTCCTAGTATTAGCCCACTGGACGCCGCGGTGGGGCGCATCCGCTCGATCAAACCTGGTCGGGCGGTCGTGCACCGAGCGGGGCCGTGGTTCGCTACCGTGTGGACCGGTCTCGCGTCACGCTGGCCGTCATCGCCGAGTCGAATGAGGGGTCTTTCGGTGAGCACGCTGCAATTCAAGCGGTCGCCGCGCCTTGCTGCGCCCCGCCCGCCGGGCGGCGAGGTTCACCTCGAGCCGCCGCCTGAGGTACCGCGGACGATCCCAGGCAGCATCGTGGGCAAGTTGATGCCCGTCGTGATGGTCGTCGCCACGCTGGGCATGGTCGTGGTGATGTTCACCTCCGGCGGTCCGTCCGCGAAGAGCCCGACCACGCTGATGTTCCCCATGATGATGCTGATGTCGATGGGCGGCATGATGGCCGGCGGCGGCAAGGGCGGGGGTGCCAAGAAAGCCGAGATGAACGAGGACCGCAAGGACTACCTGCGGTACCTCGGTCAGATGCGCGACCGGGCCCGAGAGGCCATGGTCGATCAGCGAGCTTCACTCGAATGGGTACATCCTGATCCGCAGACCCTGTGGTCGCTCGCCTCGAGCCGCCGCATGTGGGAGCGCCGCCAGAACGACCAGGACTTCCTGCACCTGCGTGTCGGCCGCAGCTCGCACCGGCTCGCGACCAGGCTGGTGCCGCCGCAGACCGGACCGGTCGACGAGCTCGAGCCGATCGCCACGCTGGCGCTGCGCCGGTTCGTCCGCGCGCACTCGATCGTGCCCGACCTCCCGACCCAGATCACCCTCCGCGGGTTCGCGGCGGTCAGCATGCAGGGGGACCGCGAGCTCACCCGAGGCCTGACCAGGGCGCTGCTCGCGCAGATGGTCACGTTCCACAGCGCCGACGACGTCCTCGTCGCGGTGGCCACGGCCGGCCGCGCGAAGGCCGAGTGGGAATGGGCCAAGTGGCTGCCGCACGCGCAGCACCCGACGATGTCCGACGGCATCGGCCAGCTGCGGTTGATGGCCGGTTCGCTGGCGCAGATCGAGCAGTGGCTCGACGACGAGCTTCGGGACCGTCCCCGGTTCTCTCGCAACGCGACCCCGGCCCCCGACCAACCACACGTCGTCATCATCATCGACGACGCCGAGGTCACCCGGGAAGAGCAGATCATCCTGGAAGAGGGCCTGGTCGGCGTCACGCTGATCGACCTGTCCGACTCCACCGGGAACCTCTCCGCCCGCCGCGGGCTGCGCCTAGTCGTCGAAGAGGACAGGCTCGGCGCGCGCAGCGCGAGCGGAGTCGAATGGTTCGGCCGTCCGGACACGCTCAGCGTGGTCGAGGCCGAATCGCTGGCCCGCAGGCTTTCGCCGTACCGCGTCGGTTCGGCCGCGCAGGAGGCCAGCGAGGACGAGCCGTTGCTCTCCAACCCTTCGCTGCTGGAGCTGCTGGGCATCCCCGGCGACCCGATGACCTTCGACGTCCAGCAGGCCTGGCGCCCGCGGCCCGTCCGCGACCGCTATCGCGTGCCGTTCGGTGTCGGCGAGTACGGGCAACCGGTCGAGCTGGACATCAAGGAAGCCGCGATGGAGGGCATGGGGCCGCACGGCCTGTGCATCGGCGCCACCGGTTCCGGTAAGTCGGAGTTCCTTCGCACGCTGGTGCTGGGCATGCTCGCTACCCATTCGTCGACGACGCTCAACTTCGTCCTCGTCGACTTCAAGGGTGGTGCGACCTTCCTCGGTCTCGACGTCGCTCCGCACGTTTCGGCGACGATCACCAACCTCGCCGACGAAGTCACCCTGGTCGACCGTATGAAGGACGCGCTCGCCGGTGAGATGAACCGGCGCCAGGAGGCGCTGAAGAACGGCGGTAACTTCAAGAACGTCTGGGAGTACGAGAAAGCGCGGGAAAACGGCGCCGACCTCGACCCGCTGCCCGCCCTGTTCATCGTGGTCGACGAGTTCTCCGAACTGCTGAGCGCGAAGCCCGACTTCATCGATCTGTTCGTCGCCATCGGGCGGCTGGGCCGGTCGCTGCAGATGCACATGTTGCTGGCGTCGCAGCGGCTGGAGGAGGGCAAGCTGCGCGGGCTGGACTCGCATCTGTCCTACAGGATCGGTCTGAAGACGTTCTCCGCGGCGGAATCCCGCGCGGCCATCGGTGTTCCGGACGCGTTCGAACTCCCGTCGGTCCCCGGTGGCGGTTATCTCAAGTACGACACCTCGACGATGGTGCGGTTCAAGGCGTCCTACGTTTCCGGCCCGTACCGGCCGTCGGGGATCAAGGCCGTGGCGCCAGGCGCCGCGGTGGTGCGCGCCGACAAGCGGCCGCAGATGTTCGTGCCCGACTTCATCGAGCTTCCCCGCGAGCCGGAGCCCGTGATCGACGAGGCTCCCCAAGTCGAGGAGAAGCAGCCCGAGGAAGCGGTCGAGCCGAGCGACCTCGATGTCATCGTCGGCCGTCTGGTCGGCCAGGGTCCGCCCGCGCACGAGGTGTGGCTGCCGCCCCTGAAGGAACCGAACTCGCTCGACACGCTGCTGCCGAACCTCAACCCGACGGAAGACCGAGGACTTTCCCCGGTCGGTTTCTTCGGCAACGGCCGGCTGCAGGTTCCGCTCGGCATCGTCGACCGGCCGTACGAGCAGCGTCGCGACCCGCTGTGGGCGGACTTCTCCGGTGCCGCCGGGCATGGCGTGCTCGTCGGCGGTCCGCAGTCGGGCAAGTCGACCATGCTCCGGACGCTGATCATGTCCATGGCGCTGACCCACACCCCGGAAGAAGCGCAGTTCTACTGCGTCGACCTCGGTGGTGGCACGCTCACCGGCCTCGCCGGCCTGCCCCACGTCGGCGGTGTGGCGGTCGCCCGCCGGGAACCGGACAAGGCCCGCCGGATCGTCGCCGAGCTCACCACCTTGATGAACGAGCGTGAAGGCCGGTTCGGCACGCTGGGCATCGACTCGATGGCCGAGTTCCGCAACCGCAAGCGCCGTGGCGAGATCAGCCCGGACGAAGACCCGTTCGGTGACGCCTTCCTGATCGTCGACGGCTGGAAGGCCCTCCGCGACGACTTCGAGGAGCTCGAGCCGGCGATCACCAGAATCGCCACCCAGGGGCTGACCTACGGGCTGCACGTCTTCATCAGTGCCAACCGCTGGGCCGACATCCGCCCGGCGATCAAGGACATGCTCGGTACCCGGTTCGAACTCCGGCTCGGTGACCCGAGCGAGTCCGACATCGACCGGCGTGTCGCGATCAACGTGCCGGAAGGCAGGCCAGGCCGGGGACTGACCCGTGACAAGCTCCACCTGCTCACGGGCCTGCCGAGGATCGACGGATCGAGCGAGCCCGAAGATGTCGGTGCCGGGGTGGCCGACGCCGTGGCCAAGATCAAGGCGGCCTGGCGCGGGCGTCCGGCGCCTCAGGTGCGCCTGCTGCCCGAGATGATCAGCTACGAAGAAGTGCTCGCCATCGACAACAAGCAGAACACGAAGCTGGTGCCGATCGGCGTCAACGAGGAAGACCTCGCGCCGTTGTACCTCGACTTCGAGGCGGACCCGCACTTCTACGCGTTCGCGGACGGCGAGTCGGGCAAGACGAACCTGCTGCGCCAGATCTGCAAGGGCATCACCGAGCGGTACACCGCCAAGGAAGCCGTCATCATCCTGGTCGACTACCGCCGCACGATGCTGGGCTTCATCGAGGGTGACCAGCTGCTGGGCTACGCCGTCTCGGCGAACCAACTGGACGACATGATCAAGGACGTCGCCGGGTCGATGAACCGTCGGCTGCCCGGGCCGGACGTCACGCAGGACCAGCTGCGGAACCGATCCTGGTGGACCGGTCCGGAGCTGTTCGTCATCGTCGACGACTACGACCTGGTGGTAACCGGGAGCAACAACCCGCTCAAGGCGCTGTCCGACTTCCTCGCGCAGGCCAAGGACGTCGGTCTGCACGTGATCGTCGCGCGACGTACCGGTGGTGCGTCCAAGTCCTCGTACGACCCGATCATCGGCAAGCTCAAGGAGATCGCGGCGCCGGGCCTGGTGATGAACGGTTCCAAGGACGAGGGTTACCTGATCGGCAACGTCAAGCCGTCGCAGATGCCGCCGGGCCGGGGCAACATGGTCAGCCGGAAGAACGGCAAGCAGCTCATGCAGGTGTCATGGATTCAGCCGCTCTGAGGGGCAACGGCACACCACGAGCCGGGGGCGGTCGGTGACGCTGCGGGTAGCGGTGGACTTCGGGACATCGAGCACGTGCGTCGTCGCGTCCGTCAACGGCCGCGAACCGCAGGTCGTCGTGATCGACGGGCAGCCGCTGATGTCGTCGGCCGTGTACGCGGCGGCCGACGGCACCCTGTTCGTCGGCCAGGAGGCGGAGCGTCAGGCGGCGGTCGATCCGTCGCGGTACGAACCGAATCCGAAACGGCGGATCGACGAGGGCGAGCTCCTGCTCGGGGACACCGTCCTGCGTGTCACCGAGGTCGTGCACGCGGTGCTGCAGCGCGCGGTCACGGAAGCGCGCGCGCTTGCCGGTGGCGCGGAAATCGATCTGCTGGTGCTGACCCACCCTGCCGAGTGGGGTGCCGTTCGGGCGCGTCTGCTGCGGCAGGCAGCGGGCGGGCTGGCGCGTGAGGTCGCGCTGGTGCCGGAACCGGTGGCGGCGGCGGTGTTCCACGCGGCCACCTTTTCGGCGTCCGATCTGCCCGCGGACCGCGCCGTCGAGGTCAACGGACGTCCGGGCGAGACGCTGGCCGTGCTCGATCTCGGAGGCGGGACGGTCGATGTCAGCGTGGTTCGGCGGAGTGCCGGTGTCGACCACACCGGCCGTCCATCGCGTGGTTTCGAGGTGCTGGCGACGCGCGGGGACCCGAGTTTCGGGGGCGCCGACGTCGACCAGGCGTTGCTGGAGCACGTCGGCTCCCTGGTCGCGTCCGCGGACCCCGACGCCTGGCAGCAGCTCGTCGAAGGCAGGGCGTTGGTCGACCGACGGCGTCGGCGGGCGCTTCGCCAGGACGTCCGAGGCGCGAAGGAGACGCTGTCCCGGCACGCGTATACCGATGTGCCGATGCCGCCGCCGTTCGCCGATGCGCACGTCACACGTGAGGACCTGGAACGGCTGATCGTCGCGCCGCTCGGGCGGATCGTCGAGCTCGCCCGCGGCGCCATCGAGGACGCGGGGCTCCGGCCCAAGCAACTCAGCGCGATCTTCCTGGTCGGCGGGTCCAGTCGCATCCCGATGATCTCCCGGCTCGTCTACGAGCGGACCGGAGTCGTCCCAACCACCCTCGACCAGCCGGAAACCGTAGTCGCCCGTGGCGCGCTCCGCGCTGTCCAAGCCGAGCTGGATCGCTCCGCTGCTGGGGCCCGTGGTGCGTTTAGCGGGCTAAACGCACCCGCGTCGGCCTCGGTCGGCCAGCGGACCGAGATCGTCCGGCCCGTCTCCGGCTTCGCGCCTGCACGGCAGCCACGGGCCCCGGGCGCGACGTTTAGCCCGCTAAACGCACCTCACCGAGGTACCGGGCCCCAGGTAGCCCCCCGACCGGGACCCCAGTGGCGAGGTGGGGAGATGGAGGCGCCGAAGGGGCCGGTGGCGGCGGAGCGGCCGAAACGCAAGAGCAAGGCGCCGTGGCTCATCGGAGCCGCTGTGCTTCTGGTCGGTGTCGCTGTCGGCGGTGTGCTCATCGCAGTCAACGGCGATGGCGCCCCAACGGCGGGGCGCACCTTCTCGCAGTACGACTATCACTTCAGCACGCCGTCCGACTGGTCCCAGACCGGCGACAACGCGGCGGCGAAGCAGGTAGTCGTCCGGCCCGCGGATGCCCAGACCGGGAACGACCTCGTCGTCGCCCAGGAGATCGACATGGACTTCGACGCCACGGCCGACCGTCAGCAGCTCGTCGACTTCCTCCAGGGCGTCGCCAAGAAGAGCACTATCTACAGCCAGTTCAACAGCGATACGACGTACGCGGGCAGGCAGGTCATCAGCTACCTGGAGACCAAGGAAGCCGCCACGGTGGATTGGTACGTCGTGGCGCAGGGCAAGGTCCGGGTGCACGTCGGATGCCAGTACGCCACCGCGTCGCCGCAACACGATCGGGTGGCAAGTGCCTGCGAGCAGGTAGTCCGCACGCTCGCGATCGGCAACTGAAAGGCGGGTCGACGACATGGCCTCTCCGTCGGAAACGAATGACGCTGGTACCGAGTTCGCCAGAACGACCCAGCACGCGATGACGTATGCCGGCCGGGTCAAGGGGACGGCGCTGGCACGCAATCAACGCCATCGCGCGGACAACGCCGAATTGATCAAGCGACTCGGCTTCCGCAAGCTAGGCCCGTCGAACGAGCCGACTCCCGGTGCGCTGCGCAGTGCCGCGAAAAGGTTTCGTGTTGCGGCCGGGTTGCCTGTGCAGGACCTACCGGACGCGGCTGACTTGGTTCCTCCACGTCCAGTCCAGCCCGTCGAATCACCTCGATCGGGTGACGACGACGAAGACTTTTCGCAAGCGCGAATCATGATCCACGGCGAGTGATCGTCGTTTGCTTTTGCGTTTTCATCGGCGAAAAGCCTGGTGGGGGCCATTTTTTTGACAGGGCGACGAGCATGCGCTTTGCAGCCTCGGCGTTGGTTCCCGGAGACCGCGTTCCCGCTAGCAACTACTTGTCGGCAAATGGCGACAAGCCGGAACCAACCATGGCATGGTCTTCGTCGTAGGCCTGTACAAGCAAGCAGTCCGTACGGGCAACCACTAACTGAAGGGGGATACTCCCAATGGCAGGCGGCTTTCAAGGTGACCCGACACAGTTCGCGACAGCGCACGGTCAGGTGTCGGATATCAAGCAGCAGATGGACTCTCAGTTGAGCTCGCTGCGTGGCAGCATCGAAGCGACGCAGGCGATGTGGCAGGGCAAGGCAGCGAAGGCGTTCCAGAACGTGATGGAGCGTTTCGACGAGAAGGCGAACGGTCTCAACAAGTCCCTGCAGGACATCGCGGACCTCCTGCAGTCCTCCGGTGTTCAGTACTCGACGCAAGAAGACGACGTCAACGCTCAGGTCGGAAAGCTCGGCGGCGGCATCCTCGGCTGATTCAGCCTTGATCTTTTTGGCAATACCAGCGAACGTCAATTACCAGAGGGAGTGTTTACATGTCTGACAGCATGAAGATCGATTATGGCACCATCAACAACGCTGCGGACGACTGCAAGAAGGCCGGCGGCCAGCTGCAGTCTCTGTTCGATGACCTCACGAACAAGTTGAAGCCCCTGACCGACAGCTGGCAGGGTGACGCGCAGACCTCGTGGCACCAGATGCAGACCGAGTGGAACCAGAAGCACGACGAGATGAACCAGGTCCTGGCTCAGATCGCGTCTGTGCTCCCGCAGATCGCCGAAAGCTACCAGGGCACTGAGGGCAAGATCAAAAGTGGTTTCAACGGCTGAGCGAGTTTGCTCGAATCACGGTGGGCTGGGCAATGTGCCCGGCCCACCGTTCTTTGTTTGTCAGTGCGGAGCACCGACAACGAATTCCGGCTTTCCGTTGAGAACTCGAATGGTGATCTTCTTCTGTTGGCTGGCAATCTCAACCGTGCAGTCGAAGGTGTTTCCAGTGGTGATTTCTTCACCTGACGGGCATTGAGTGTTCTTGACGTCGTGCTCGCCGTAGCTGTCTGTCAAGACTTTTGTGACACCGTCTTGGGTGGACTGCTGATCCAAGGTGTCACCCGAAAATGCGCCAAGTAGCCACGCGACACCTCCTGTGGCTGCCACGAATAGCACACCGATTCCGCCGAAGATCAGTGGCTTCTTGGACCGCTTCCGCGAAGGTTCGCTTTCACCGAAAGCGCCCAGCCCGCCGTAGTTGGTCGGCTGATAGCCGAAGCCCGCCGGGCTTTGCTCTCTATCTCCCGCTGCAGGGTTACGTTGTCCCCGCGAGGGCTGCCAGTGCTGAGCTTGCGGTTGGCTAGGCGGTGGCCAAGGATTCGGGTGACTGCTCCCGTATGGCTGTGGTGGCTGCGGATTCTGCGGTGCTCCCGTGGGCCGCCACCACTGCTGCGGCTGGTTGGGCGGCTGAGTCATCGAAGGTCACCTCGCGTGCTGCTGTGCAAATCGTCGCTAGAAGCAGTCATGATACGTGGTTCTGGAGTTCGTCCGTGCGGCGATTGAAGTCCGCTACGGCCGCCTGGTCGGGCAGTACTGTGACTTGGGACGCATCAGGCGCTGATGGGAAGTCTTGAGCTTTCGCCTCGCCGGTGAAGTGGAACTCTTGGCTCATTTCTATGTGATGGCTGTCTTTGTCAAGAGTGCCGTTCATGCTGATCTGCTTCACAGTGCTATCGGCCTCGATGGTCACCTTGGTAATTATGATCTGGTGTCTTATGGCCTCGGTTATCTTGCTCCTCAGCGCGTCTGGAAGTATCTCGACGTGTTCTTTCAGGATCGCATCGAGTGTCACATTGACCACCAACTCCGTTTCGCCGCTAGGCAGGCTACCCGCGCTGATGACTGCAGCCTTGTTTGCTTCAACGGAAGCCAGTACGGCATCCACCATATTGCATACTTCAATTGTTCCGAGCCATGCGCAAATCGGGCCGTTTCCTCCTGGCTTCTTCGGCATTGAAACCCACGGCGTCGGAGCCAGGCTGCTGTAGTGTTTTCCCAAATGTATGTAATCGACCGATCCGCTGGCTGGTGAGAAGTCGTCTCGCGTCTCGTCTGGATCCCTCAAGGAATGCTGTTGAACAATACGAGCTTCGGGTTCACCCAGTCGTGACGCCGTGAGCTGCGTGTGGTCCCACTTGTCGTCGATCCGGAAGTAGCTGTCGACTGAAGCCGATATGTTCCGTTCGTTACCGAGCTTGGCGGTGAGGGCCTTCATTGCGCCGTCGAACTTCGCGGTCACGTACGCGGCAGCGTCGTCGCCCTTGGGTAGCGCCGTGCCTGCCTTCGCGTGGCCGCAGGCGGTGAGGAGCGCCAGCAGGAGCGCCGACACGCTCACGAGAGCCGTAGTTCGTCTCATAGTCCTGACACCGTATTCGCCGGGCCCTTGCTTCCGCAGCTCATTGTCCCTGGATCTTGTCTTTTCGGGCGTTGAACTCGTCGACTGCCGCTTGGTCAGGCAGGACTGTCACCTGGCTCGCGTCCGGAGCCTGGGGGATGTCCGCTGGTGTGGCCGGCCCGACGATCTGGAAGTGGTAGTCGATGTCAAACGGAGAGTCCTTGCCGGCCTTGTCCGTCGACGGGAACTTCGCGACCATTTCGATCTGCTGAAGCGTCCCCTGCGGGGTGATCGTGATCGTCGCGTGGATCAGCTGCTGGTGGACTTGGTCGGCCGTCTTGTCGAGAACCGCCTGGGGAATGACGACGACCTGGGCGTCCTGGAAATCTTGCAGCGAGACGTCCGCCTGCAGTACGACCGTTCCGTCAGCCAGATGTTTGGCGGACTTGACGGCTTGGCCCTTCTTGGTCGCTCTCGCCACGGCGCCGAGCATTTTGCACGCCATGTGGTACGTGTCGCCGGTGATGCACGGGCCGTAATCGCCGGCGAGGTGAGGCATCGACACCCACGGAGTCGGCTCCAGGCTGTTGTACAGCGGGCCGAGGAGTACGTAGTCGGCGGGGCTGCCCGCGGGATGCAGGAAGTCCAGCCGGTCGTTCAGGTTCTTGTTCGAGTCGTTGTGAGTGATGCTGGCCTGTCCAGTTCCGGACTGCGCTGTCGACAGGGTGCCGTCGATGCCCTTGCCGGCGATGAAGAATCGCGTCAGGAGGGTCGTTTTCACGGCGTCCCCGCTTTGCATCTTGCTGCTCAGCTGGTTCAGCGTGCTGTCGAACTTCGCGCTGACGTACGCGGCGGCGTCCTCACCTTGCGGTAGCGCGGTGCCCGCCTTCGCCTGGCCGCAGCCGGCGAGCACCATGCTCACGCAACCCGCCATCGCCATAAGCCGTATGGTTCGGGCGCGGCTGTGCCTCGCCATCTCGTGGCCCCCGGGGGTGGATGTGTGGTCAACTAGGGGGCAGCCTAGTATGAGACGACGGATGGACCCCCGCTTCACCCCACACCGGGGCTTGCGGGTATCTTCATACGTCGATGTGCGCTGCGGCGCGAAAGCGCTAGGCCCGTACAGAACCCACACGCAATGTTGACGACGAGGTAGACCCTTGCCCACGTACAGCCCCAAGCCCGGCGACGTAACTCGTGCCTGGCACGTGATCGATGCCGAGGATGTCGTGCTCGGCCGGCTCGCGACTGAGGTCGCCACGCTGCTGCGCGGCAAGCACAAGCCGACCTTTGCTCCCCACGTGGACACCGGTGACTTCGTCATCATCGTCAACGCCGAGAAGGTCGCGCTCACCGGTAACAAGCGCGAGCAGAAGTTCGCGTACCGGCACAGTGGCTACCCCGGTGGCCTCCGCAAGCGCTCCTTCGGTGAGATGCTCGACACCAAGCCCGAGCGCCTGCTCGAGAAGGTCGTCAAGGGCATGCTGCCGAAGAACAAGCTCGGTCGCGCGCAGGGTAAGAAGCTCAAGGTCTACGCCGGCCCCGAGCACCCGCACGTTGCGCAGCAGCCGCAGGCCTTCGAGATCACCAAGATCGCGCAGGTCGTCCAGTGAGTGAGGAACAGTCTGTGACCAGCACCGAGACCGAGACCGCAGAGGTCTCCGAGGTCGTCGAGGCCGCACCCGCGGCCGAGGTGACCGAGGCGGTCGCCACCAGCGAGACGCCGGCTGTTGCCAAGCCGTCGCGCGCGGCGGGTGGCACCGCTCAGACCGTCGGCCGCCGTAAGGAAGCCGTCGTTCGCGTCCGCGTCGTCCCCGGCACCGGTGAGTTCAAGCTCAACGGCAAGCCGCTGGACGTCTACTTCCCGAACAAGGTCCACCAGCAGCTCATCCGTGAGCCGCTGGTCACGGTCGAGAAGCCCGACTCGTTCGACATCTTCGCCCGGCTCCACGGTGGCGGCATCTCCGGCCAGGCCGGTGCACTGCGCCTCGCGATCGCCCGCGCGCTGGTCGAGGTCGACGCTGACGACCGCCCCGTCCTGAAGAAGGCCGGATTCCTCAAGCGTGACGCTCGCGCCGTCGAGCGGAAGAAGTACGGCTTGAAGAAGGCCCGTAAGGCTCCGCAGTACAGCAAGCGCTGATTCTCGCGCCCTGGAGCAACCCTCGGAAGCGCTCATCCGTCCATCGGGTGGGCGCTTCCGTGTTTTTCTGGTTCCTTCCCCCGCTGGAGTCGGGACCCTACTTTTCTTCCCATACGCCCCTCCTGCCCCGCGCCGAGTGCATTTAGCGGGCTAAACGCACTCGGCGGAGCCCGGCGGAGGGGCGCGGGCGGGCTGTTAGTCATGGTCGCTAGGTTGTCGTGGTTGGTTGTACAAGGAGGTCGACTGATGGCTCGCCTGTTCGGTACGGACGGAGTGCGTGGCCTCGCCAATGGCGAACTGACGCCGGAGCTCGCTTTGTCGCTGGCGGCCAGCGCGGCCAGGGTGCTCGCTGCCCATGACCGGTCCCACCGCCCTGTCGCAGTCGTCGGGCGCGACCCGCGGGCCAGCGGCGAGATGCTCGAGGCCGCGGTCGTCGCGGGACTTACTTCCGCCGGCGCGGACGTGCTTCGGCTCGGCGTGCTGCCGACGCCTGCCGTCGCGTACCTGGTCAGCGCGCTGAACGCCGACCTCGGCGTGATGATTTCCGCTTCCCACAATCCGATGCCCGACAACGGCATCAAGCTGTTCGCCGCCGGTGGGCACAAGCTCCCGGATGGCATCGAGGACGAGATCGAAGCCGGCATGTCCGGCCAGGCCACTCGGCCGACGGGCGCCGGCGTGGGCCGCGTCTCAGACATCGAAGACGCTGTCGACCGCTACGTCGAGCATCTCCGCTCCGCGACTCCGCACTCCCTGGCCGGCGTACGGGTGGTAGTCGACTGCGCGAACGGCGCTTCGTCTGTCGCCGCTCCGGCGGTGTACCGCAAGGCGGGCGCCGAGGTCATTGCGATCCATGCGGAGCCGAACGGCATCAACATCAACGACGAGTGTGGTTCCAATCACCCTGAGCTGCTGCGCGCTGCCGTTCTCGAACACAAGGCGGACCTTGGGATCGCCCACGACGGCGACGCTGACAGGTGTGTCGCTGTCGATGCGGCGGGTGAGATAGTGGACGGCGACCAGATCATGGCCGTCCTCGCCCTCGCCATGGCGGACGCCGGCGAGCTGACCGACGACACCCTGGTCGCGACCGTGATGAGCAACCTCGGTCTGCACCTGGCGATGCGCGCCCACGGCGTCAACGTCTTGACCACCGCTGTCGGTGACAGGTACGTCCTCGAGGAGCTGCGGGCCGGCGGTTATGCGTTGGGCGGGGAACAGTCCGGGCACGTTGTGTTGCCGGCCTACGCCACCACGGGCGACGGCTTGCTCACCGCGCTGCGGCTGATGAGCCGGATGGCTGAGACCGGCCGTTCGCTCGCTGACCTCGCGAGCGTTATGCAGCGGCTTCCGCAGGTGCTGGTCAACGTCAGGGTCGCGGACAAAGCCGCGGTTGCCCATTCGTCCGCCGTGCGTGACGCAGTCGGCGCGGTCGAGGCCGAGCTCGGCGAGGAGGGACGCGTGCTGCTGCGGCCGTCCGGTACCGAACAGCTCGTGCGGGTGATGGTCGAGGCCACCGCGCACGACACCGCACAGGCCGCCGCCGACCGCCTGGCAGGGGTCGTTTCGGCCGTCCGCTGACCCCACCGTTTGGGTACGCAAACCTCGGAATCTGCTGCGTTGCGCCGACTGCCTGGGTACGTTATGTGTGCGTTAGCGACGGCACCAAACGTCGGCCGTGTGCGTCGGAGCATCGACAAGCACGCGACCGCAGGACGAGGGGGACCCGATGGCCAGCGGCCACACTGTCGATACGGGGAAGATCAACGCGGCCGGCTCGGCGTACAGCAAGGACGGCGCCGACCTCGGGACTGCTGCGGCCAAGGTTGAGACGGGCGTGTCCGCCGGTCAGATCGGCAAGGCCTGGTCGGGAACTGTCTCGAGTTACAGCGCTGCCATCAAGAAATACCGCGACACGATGACCACCTTTGGTCAGCATGCATCCGACCTGGGCGGAAAACTCACCGCCGCCGCCGCCGGTTACGAAAAAGGCGAAGAAGTCAATGCGAGTACTATTTCGAAACAGGATTCGTGATCATGGCTGACTCAATTTTCGCGAGTATCCGCAAGGAATCGATCAATAGTTCATTTACGCCGCAGCAGCTTGACCAGATGCGTTCCATGCTCGACGACCCGAATGTCTCCGCGCAGGACAGGAACAATTTTCTCTATGTCCTGGCCGATGCCGGCCGGGTTAGTGATGCAGAGATTGACAGGTATGCGCCTCAGGTTGGTGCCGGAGCTGCCGACGTAAAATCTGGCGGCGATGTAAAATCGAATACTGATCACGCCAAGGCCGCGCTCGGCAATGCCAAGCAAGAGCAGCGTGCCGGGCAGGTCAAGCAGAACCAGGCTGATCTTCAGGGTGTGCAAAATACCCTGAACCAAGGCGGTTTCTCGAACTCCGACCAGATTATCGATGAAGGCGTCAAAGGGCTCAAGCTTTTTGACGAGTTCTATCCGCTGTATCAGCAAGCCGGTGGTCCGCCCAGTGGTGTGATGCCGGCTCCTGGGGCGCCGGGCGGGCCGGCACCCGTCAGTGTTCCGGCAGCACCTCCTCCGGGGGCTGCTCCCGGGCCGACTCCGGCTACCTACACCCAAACCGGTGTGGACCCGACCAGCCTGCGCGCGGGTATGGACGAGTTTCGCGGTATTGACTTCTCTGCTTTTCATGCCGATGCGCAGACGCTGCAGACCGCGGGCAAGGTTGTCGGAGACTCCGTGGACGCGTTGCACACGGCGTGGGCGAATACCAGCGATTGGACCGGGGATGCCAAAACAGCGGCGGAGGCGGTTAATAACAGTCTGGTCAAGGGTGCGGGTGCGCTTTCGCAGGCGTTGACCACTGCTCCGGGTAATATCAGCGGGGCTATCGACAATGTGGTGATGAAGAACGTAGTTCAATTCGCTGAGAGTGTGACAAGTTCTTACGGTGACGGCAAAATAGCCGGCATGAGCCCGCAGGATGTTCAAGATACTCTGCAAGCAAAGGAAAATCTCCCGCAGCTTATCGATATGATCAACTCATCCGATGGCGGCTTGCTCTGGGTCGGTTTGCTTCCTGCTGTAGAGTTCATGAACAAGCAAGGTATAACTTTCCCGTCGGCTGATGTGGGTTCGAAGCAGGATTTTCTTGACGCCGCGACGAAGTTGCAGACGACCACGGATCAGCACCTTCAGCAGTTCGTGACGGAATACAGCACCAAGGCCAACGCTGTTCATCAGCAAGCCGCTACCTATGTGCAAGCGATCGACAAAAACTACAGCGCGCTGATTCAGAACCTGTCCACTGCGCTCGATCCGGATCCGTTCGCCGCGGCTACTGGTACGGACTCCGGGCCGACGACGCCTTCGTCGTCGAGCGGGGGGCCGTCGGGTACGAGCGGCTCCTCCGGCGGCTCGGTCACAGGCGGCGGCATCAGCGCGCCGGCTGCTGCCCCGCCGCCGCCTCCCGAAGTGAATCCGCCGACGGCTGCCCCGCCCAAGGTTGCGGACGGAATGAACCCGGTCACCGGGCAACCGCTCGAGACCGATCCGGCAACCGGCCAGCCCTATCCGATCGACCCGAAGACCGGCGCCGCGCTGAAACCCGGCGTAGGTGAGCAGGAAACCGTCAAGGTGCAGAAGGGCGATAACACGATAGCGATGTCTGAGCCCGACAAGAGCGGCAAAATGGACGTCGCCGTTGACGATGGCTCAGGGCATCACAAGGACTACAAGCTGGACTTCGGTGACGAAAAGACTGCCGATGGGAAAACCGAGGATCCGGCAGATGCGAAAGCTGACGGTTCCGGGCCGGCCTCTGCTGCGGCCGGCACCGCCGGTGGCAGTTTGCCGGGAGGTAAGGATGGCTCACCCAGCTCGGACGGGGCGTACAAGCCAGGCGCCGACGGCAAGATTCACATCCAAGATGGTGACTTGAAGATCACGGCTGAACGGCCCAGCGGCGCTGATGGTCCGACCGTGGTCACCGTCGACGACGGCAAGGGCGACCCGACCAAGTACACCCTGGACGACGCCAAGGGTTCGGCCGAGGGCAAGGCCGACCCGCTTGCCGGGTCAGCTACCGGCGGTTTGGGTGTCACCACTAGCACGTCTGGGGCGCATCACGCCGATTCCGGTCCGCAGGGCACCTCCGACAGCGGACACCAGACCGACACTGGCCGCACCGGAGTGTCAGGCGCCCACGCCGATACGTCGGATCCCGGTTCGTCGGCGGCACAGGGTTCCGGCACCGGAGACGCCGGTGTCTCCACTCAACCCTCAGCGCGCAGCTTCGCCACGCCGGGCGGGCTTGACCTCAGCGGCGATCTTGACACCTCGGGCGGTCATGAATCCGCAGGCGGCGACGTAGCGGGCACGGGCTCGTCCGACTCGACCACCCCTGCCGGAGCAGACGGGATCGCGGCCGTGGTTGCCGCACCCGGAGAGTCTGCGGCGCACAGCGCGCTCTCGGCGGCTTTCAACCTGGAACCCGGTGCTGAGGTTGGCAGTGAAGCCGCCCTGCCGTCGTCGGCGCATCCGGAGTCCGAGCTCGGCACTGCCCCCGGCGGGATGGACCCGAACGCCGGTCAGCCAGCGCCCGCGGGCGCGCCTCCCGGAGGCATGAGCGGGATGATGGGCGGTATGGGTGGCGCGGGCGGCGGTGGTGGTGGCGACCAGCAGCGCAGTTCGAGTGCTTACCGCGTCGACGGTGGCATCTTCGAATCGAGTGGCGCCAAGGGGCGGATCAGTGGGTCGCTCGATGACGAAGGTGACCGTTCGATCAGCTATGACAGATAGCCGTTCAGCTGAGGGGAAGTGAACCATGACCGGCGGTCTCGATCCGGTACTGGCGGACCAACTGGCCCAGACTCAGGCCGAGGGTAGGGCGAGGTCGGCTGAGATCACTGAACACGTACGGGCAACTTCCCAGCGGATCGCCGCGGAGTCGCAGCGGCTGAAGGAAGAGAACGAGGCGTTCTCGAAGGACCTTGCGAGGCGTGCCGAGGAGCGTGCTGAGGCTGCCAAGAATCAGTGGGCACGCACCGACCAGAAGGACACCACGTACAACCTGGGTGGCGCTGAGGCCGAAGAGGACGCGCCGGAACAACTGGCCGTGCCGCAGGCCGAAGCGACCACGCGTGGGCGTCATGCTCGAAGGCCCGTCGAAGATGACGACGACTACTCCGACCACAACTGGTTGGGCTGAGCCAACGAGAGTGAGGGGCTCGCGGGCCCCTCACTCTCGTTGATGTGTCAGACCAGGGTTTTCTGCTCATCCAGGTCGATGGCCGCTTTCTTGAAGTCCGCCTCCAGCAGCGGGCGGTACTTCTGCGTGCCGGTCAGGTGCGTCAGGAAGAACGCGGTGAACAACGCTTGGACCAGCCGTTGCGTGCCGCGATGCGGTTTGCCCTGGAGAAGCAGTTGGCTCCAGTGCCTGCTCTCCGTCACCGCGAGGTGGGAGGACTTGCGGACTGTCCGGAGCTGCACCGGACCTGCCCAAGCCTTCGCGATGGCTTCGGCGTGGCCGACCGCGGGGGCGACGAGGTCGTCCTCTGCGGCGAGGTGGAGCCCGGGCACGCTGATCTCGCGAGCGGCGTCGCTGGCCGGCGGGAGGGTCTGAGCGGCGGCGAACGTCGCGACCGCGCGCACGTCCGGGCCGTCGGTGGACGCTGCGGCGAGGACGGCGGCGCCGCCGCCGATCGAATGCCCGGCGAGGCCGAGGCGGTCGGGGTCGACGCTGATGCCGTTAGGGCCAAGCCGGACGCCGGTGACTACGTCGAGTGTGCTCAGCAAGTCGGCGGCGAAGAGGCGATGCGACGGAAGCGGGCCGCGCTGGGTGGCGGGCGCCGCGGCGACGATGCCCCAGCTCGCGAGGTGGCGGAGGAGGTCGCGGTAGAGCCCGGGCGGCTGGAGCCAACCGTGGCCGAAGGCGATCGCCGGCAAGCCGAGGCCGGCGCGCGGCGTGAACACGACGCCCGGGAGTCCGACGAGGGCGAGGTCGCCGCGGAGCACGTCGTGCGGCCCGGGGTGGGAGAGCTCCGTGAGCAACTCCTTGGGCTTGCTGGCCATGGCCGTGACCTTACTGCCAGCGCGCCCGCGCAGCCCGTCGCCGCCCCGCCGAGTGCAGTTAGCGGGCTAAACGCGCTCCTTAGCATGCCTACGTAAATGGGGGGAGTGTGGGCGCGGGGTGGGGTCGGTAGGAGCCGGGCGAGTGCAGTTAGCCCGCTAAACGCACTTGGGGAGGGGTGAGGCGAGTGCGGAGCGAGTCGGTCGCGCGGGCCTCGTTACCCTGATCGGTGTGTGTGGAATCGTGGGATATGTCGGCCACCGGCCAGCGCTGGACGTCGTGTTGGGCGGACTCCGCAGGATGGAATACCGCGGCTACGACTCGTCCGGAGTCGCCGTATTGGACGGCGCCGGTGCGCTGAACGTCGAGCGCAAAGCGGGCCGGCTGGCGAACCTGGAAGCCGAGCTCGACGCGACCGGTCGCGAGAATTTCGTCGGGACCGCAGGCATGGGGCACACCCGCTGGGCCACCCACGGCGCTCCGGTCGACCGCAACTCCCACCCCCATCGCGATGCCTCCGGACGTGTCGCGATCGTGCACAACGGGATCATCGAGAACTTCGCCGCGCTCCGGGCCGAGCTGGAAGCAGACGGCGTCGAGCTCAGCAGCGACACCGACAGTGAGACGGCCGCGCACCTGATCGCCAGGGCGTACGACTCCGGCGACACCGCCGGTGACTTCGCCGCCAGCGTGCGCGCTGTCTGTCGTCGCCTCGACGGCGCGTTCACCCTGGTCGTGACCATGGCCGACCAGCCGGGCAGCATCATCGCCGCGCGCCGGTCGTCCCCGTTGGTCGTCGGGGTCGGGGAGGGCGAGACGTTCGTCGCGTCCGACGTGTCGGCGTTTATCGAGCACACTCGCGAGGCGGTGGAACTCGGGCAGGACCAGGTCGTCGTGATCACCCGCGACGGCTACGACGTCACCGACTTCTTCGGCGAGCCCGCGCAGGCCAAGCCGTTCACGGTCGATTGGGACCTCTCGGCCGCCGAAAAGGGCGGCCACGAGTACTTCATGCTCAAGGAGATCGAGGAGCAGCCGGAAGCGCTGGCCAACACCCTGCGCGGGCATTTCGACGGCAAGCGGATCATCCTCGACGAGCAGCGGATCTCCGACCAGGACCTGCGCGATGTCGACAAGGTGTTCGTCGTCGCGTGCGGCTCGGCCTACCACTCGGGCCTGGTCGCGAAGTACGCTATCGAGCACTGGACCCGGTTGCCCGTCGAAGTCGAGCTGGCCAGCGAGTTCCGCTACCGCGACCCGGTCCTGGACCGCGCGACGCTCGTCGTTGCCGTGTCTCAGTCGGGCGAGACCGCGGACACGCTCGAAGCCGTGCGGCACGCTCGTGAACAGAAGGCCCGGGTCCTGGCCGTCTGCAACACCAACGGCGCGCAGATCCCGCGTGAATCCGACGCCGTGCTCTACACGCACGCCGGACCCGAGATCGGCGTCGCGTCCACCAAGGCGTTCCTGGCCCAGATCGCGGCCAACTACCTCGTCGGCTTGGCGCTGGCCCAGGCCCGCGGCACGAAGTACCCGGACGAGGTCGCGCGCGAGTTCGCCGAACTCGAAGCGATGCCCGCCGCCGTCCAGAAGGTGCTGTCGACTGTCGACCAGGTCAAGGAACTCGCCGGCAAGATCGCCGACTCCAAGGCGGTGCTCTTCCTCGGCAGGCATGTCGGGTTCCCGGTCGCTCTCGAAGGTGCGCTCAAGCTCAAGGAGTTGGCGTACATGCACGCGGAGGGATTCGCTGCGGGCGAACTGAAGCACGGTCCGATCGCGCTGATCGAAGCCGGTCTGCCGGTGGTCGTGGTCATGCCGTCACCGAAGTCCCGCGCGGTGCTGCACTCGAAGCTGGTGTCCAGCATCCAGCAGGTTCAGGCCCGAGGTGCCCGCACGATCGTGATCGCAGAGGAGGGCGACGACGTCGTACGCCCGTTCGCCGACGAGCTTGTCGAGATCCCTGCGGTCCCGACGTTGCTCCAGCCGCTCGTCGCCACTGTGCCGCTTCAGGTTCTTGCTGCTGAGATCGCGCGCGCCCGCGGGTACGACGTCGACAAGCCGCGTAACCTGGCGAAGTCGGTCACGGTCGAGTAACGGAGGTCGTCGCGTGCAGGGGATCTGGACCACGGATCACATTCACGCGGCAGAAGACGGGTTACTCGCCGTCACCGCTGACGGTGCGCTGATGCGCAAGGCGGCATTCGGGCTCGCTGTGAACGCGGCAGCGATGCTCGTGGAGCACACAGGCGCCGTGTCCGGTGGCCGTGTCGTCCTGCTTGTCGGCGCCGGGAACAACGGTGGCGACGCCTTGTGGGCCGGCGCATTCCTGCGTAAGCGGGGAGTTGCTGTGTCGGCCGTGTTGCTCAAGCCCGAACGTGCTCACGTCGCAGGCCTGTCCGCGCTTCGTCGCGCAGGCGGCCGCGTCGTGTCTGCGGAGGACGCGCCTGAGTGGCTTGCGAAGGCTGACTTGGTGATCGACGGCATTGTGGGTATCTCCGCGAGTGGCCCGCTGCGGCCTGACGCCGCGAAGTTGCTGACGTATCTCAGCGCGCCCATCCTGGCGGTCGATCTGCCGAGCGGGGTCGATCCGGACACCGGCGCGGTCGACGGGCCCGCGATCCAAGCGACGCGCACGGTGACGTTCGGTGCGCGCAAGCCGGTGCACGTGCTGGCCCCGGCCAGGTGCGGCGAGGTCGCGCTGGTTGACATCGGGCTCGGTCCGCGACTCGGCGAGCCGGATCTGGTGTGTCTGGACCGGGTCGACGTCGCGGCTGCTTGGCCGTTCCCAGGCGACGACGATGACAAGTACAGCCAGGGCGTGACCGGGGTCGCCGCCGGCTCCGCGACGTACCCGGGCGCCGCCGTGTTGGCGACGGGGTCCGCGGTCCACGCGACCGCCGGCATGGTCCGGTATGCCGGGCATGCCGCCGACGTCGTGCGTTCGCGGTGGCCCGAGGTCATCGCGACCGGGTCGGTGACCGATGCCGGCCGGGTGCAGGCGTGGGTCGTCGGGCCGGGCATCGGCACCGGCCATGACGGGCGTGAGGTGCTCCGACACGTCCTCGGCGCCGGTGTGCCGGTGTGCGCGGACGCCGACGCGACGACGTTGATCGCGCACAATCCCGAACTGCTCGACGCCCGCGATCCGGACACTCCGCTGGTGCTCACCCCGCATGCCGGCGAGTACGAGCGGCTGATGGGGCGCGCGCCGGGAGGCGACCGGGTCGAGGCCGCGCGGGCAGCCGCTCGCCGGTTTCAGGCGGTCGTACTGCTGAAGGGGCACTGCACGATCGTCGCCGCGCCGGATGGACGCGCGCTGGTCAACGTGCCCGAGGGGTCGTGGCTCGCGACAGCCGGGTCCGGTGACGTTCTGTCCGGGCTCGTCGGGTCGCTGCTCGCGGCGGGCGTGGAGCCGTGGCTCGCGGCCGGCGCCGCCGCGTACGTTCACGCACTCGCCGGCTCACTCGCCGCCGATGGCGCTCCGACTTCGGCCTCCGGCCTCGTCGACGCCATCCCGGGGGCTATCCGGGCTGTCGCGCGCGGAGTGCGTTTAGCGGGCTAATTGTAGTCGCCCTGGTCAGGACGGGGTCGGCGCGACGTTTAGCCCGCTAAACGCACTCGGGTGCCCCCGAGCCCACCAGCGGATATCGAGTTGAGTGTTAACAACGGGGTGCTTTTCTGATAAAACGTGGTGGTGAGCATTTCGCGGGTCGACGACGTGGCGGGCAGCGAGGTGCTCGCCCGTGGCTAAGACCAGGCCGTCGGACGCCGCCGTCGAGCAGCGCCGCCAGGACGTCCTCGAGTACGTCATCGAGCGCCGCGAAGCCCGCATCGACGACCTGACCGGGCACTTCGGCGTCAGCCTGATGACAATGCACCGCGACCTCGACGACCTCGCCGACCGCCGCCTGCTCGTCAAGCTCCGCGGCAAGGTCGAGGCGTACCCCGAACTCACCATCGAGACGGCTACCCGCTTCCGCGACGGGTTGAACCAGCCCGAGAAGGAGGCACTGGCCGAGCTCGCTGTCGCCCAGGTCCGTCCCGGGCAGACGGTGTTCATCGACGACTCGACGACGCTGTTCCCGCTGGTCCACCTGCTGGCCGAGTTCGAGCAGCTCACCGTGATCACCAACTCCCTGCGGGTCGCGCGCATCCTCGGGCCCTCCGCCGGGGTCGAGGTCCTGCTCGTCGGCGGCCGCTACAACAATGAGTTCGACTCCTGCATCGGCCCCGACGTCCTCGCCGCGATCGACCGCACCCGCGCCGACGTCGGGTTCGTCTCGGTGACGGCCATCGCCGCCGGCCGCCTGTTCCACCCGGTGCAGGACTACGCCGAGCTCAAGAAGGCCGTGCTCCGGGCTTCCAACCGCAACGTGCTCGTCGTCGACAACTCGAAGTTCGGCAAGACAGCCACCTACGCGCACGGCGTCGTCGGCGACTACGACCTGCTCATCACCGACGACTCGGCGCCCACTGCCGAGATCGAGGCCGCGGTGAACTTCGGCACGGCGGTCGAACTGGCCAACCTCGACCACTGGACCGAGAAGGGAGAAGCGCCCGCAGATGAACGCGACAGCTGAGCACGGCGACCTCGTCGCCGGGATCGATTCCTCCACGCAGTCCACCAAGGTGGTCGTCTGCGACGCACGGACGGGCGCCATCGTGCGCACCGGACGCGCGGCGCACCCCGATGGCACCGAGGTCGACCCCGCCGCGTGGTGGGACGCGTTCACCCAGGCCACCGCGGGTCTTCTCGACGGCGTCTCGGCGATCGGAGTCGGCGGGCAGCAGCACGGCATGGTCACCCTGGACGACCAGGGCGACGTCGTCCGGCCCGCGCTGCTCTGGAACGACACCCGCTCGGCGAAGGCGGCCGCGCAGTTGAGCAGTGAGCTCGGCGGCCCGGAAGCCTGGGCCAAGTCGGTCGGTTCGGTGCCGGTCGCGAGTTTCACCGTCACCAAGCTGCGCTGGATGGCCGAGCACGAGCCGGCGCTCGCGGACCGCGTCGCGCGCGTTCTGCTACCGCACGACTGGCTCACCTGGCGTCTGCTCGGCGCCGGCGTGCCGCCCGTGACCGATCGTGGCGATGCCTCCGGGACGGGTTACTTTTCCCCTGCGGACAACAGTTATCGCCTCGACCTCCTGGCGCACGCGTTCGGCGGCCGCACCCCGGAGCTGCCGAAGGTCCTCGGTCCCGCCGAGCCCGCCGGACACACCCCCGACGGCATGCTCGTTTCGGCGGGCACCGGTGACAACATGGCAGCCGCGCTCGCGCTGGAGCTCGGCGTGGGCGACGTCGTGGTTTCGCTCGGTACCAGCGGGACCGTGTTCGGTGTCGCCGAGACACCGGCGGCCGACGCCACCGGCACGGTCGCCGGGTTCGCCGACGCCACCGGTCGTTTCCTCCCGCTGGCCTGCACGCTCAACGCGGCTCGCGTGCTGACGTCCGCCGCGTCGATGCTCGGCGTGGACCAAGGCGGGTTCGACAAGCTCGCCCTGGCTGCGGAACCCGGTTCGGGAGGCCTGACACTCCTGCCCTATTTGGACGGTGAGCGCACGCCGAACCTGCCCGAGGCCAGCGGTTCGCTGTTCGGGCTCAGGCGAGCCAACATGACTCCCGAGAACCTCGCCCGGTCGGCCGTCGAGGGCATGCTGTGCGGTTTGGCCGCGGGCCTGGACGCCGTGCGCCGCCACGGCATCGAAGTCCGCCGCGTGCTGCTGATCGGTGGCGGGGCCCAATCCGCCGCCGTCCGCGCGGTGGCGCCCGCCGTGTTCGGCGTGCCGGTTTTCGTCCCCGAGGTCGCCGAGCACGTCGCGGTCGGTGCCGCGCGCCAGGCGGCCTGGGCATTGGCTTCCAGCTCGGAACCCCCGACCTGGCAAGGAAACACCCGGCTCGCGCTCGCCGAGCCGACCGAGGCGGAACTCGCCGAGGGACACCGAATCCAGCAGCGGCACCTCAGCGCCCGAGAAGTCGAACACGGCATCCCAGCTGATATCCGAGAGGACTGATCCGATGGCCACGATCACCTATGACAAGGCGTCCCGGCGCTACCCCGGTTCCGAGCGGCCCGCCGTCGACGCGCTGGAGCTGGAGATCGCCGACGGCGAGTTCCTCGTGCTCGTCGGCCCGTCCGGTTGCGGCAAGTCGACCAGCCTGCGCATGCTCGCCGGCCTCGAGGACATCGACGAAGGCGCCGTGTGGATCGGTGACCGCGACGTCACGCAGCTGCCGCCGCGGTCGCGCGACATCGCGATGGTGTTCCAGAACTACGCGCTGTACCCGCACATGACCGTGGGCCAGAACATGGGCTTCGCGCTGAAGATCGCGGGCAAGCCGGCCTCGGAGATCAAGCAGAAGGTGCTCGACGCGGCGAAGCTGCTCGACATCGAGGACTACCTCGATCGCAAGCCGAAAGCGCTCTCCGGCGGGCAGCGGCAGCGCGTCGCGATGGGCCGCGCGATCGTGCGTGAGCCGCAGGTGTTCCTGATGGACGAGCCACTGTCCAACCTGGACGCCAAGCTGCGGGTGTCGACGCGTACGCAGATCGCCGCGCTGCAGCGCCGGCTGGGCGTGACCACGGTGTACGTCACGCACGACCAGGTCGAGGCCATGACGATGGGCGACCGGGTGGCCGTGCTGTCCGACGGTCTGCTGCAGCAGTGCGACACCCCGCGTGCGCTGTACGAGAAGCCCGCCAACGCGTTCGTCGCGGGGTTCATCGGCTCGCCCGCGATGAACCTGGTGACGGCGAAGCTGACTGAAGGCGGCGCCGAGCTCGGTGGTGTGACCCTGCCGCTTTCGCGGGAGATCACCGCTGCGGCGGATGGCGACACCGTGACGGTCGGCTTCCGGCCGGAGTCGCTGGAGCCGACCACCGACGAAGCGGGTTCGATCGCGATGAAGGTCGAGCTCGTCGAGGAGCTCGGTTCCGACGCGTTCTGCTACGGCAAGCTCGTCAACGCGATCGACGAGGACAAGTCCAACGTCGTCGCGAGGGTCAACCCGCGCGCGACGCCGAGCATGGGCGACACCCTGCACCTGCGGATCCGTCCCGACGAGCTGCACGTGTTCTCCGCCACCAGCGGGGCCCGCCTGTCCTGACGCGGTTCTATGGAAAAATGGTGGTTGTTATGACAACCACCGCCGCACGCGCCGAAGTCGTGATCGATCTGCACGCCATCCGGCACAACCTCGCCCTGCTGGCGGCGCGTGCCGCGGAATCCGGCGCGTCGACGATGGCGATCGTCAAGGCGGACGGGTACGGGCACGGCGCGTTGCCGGTCGCCCGCGCCGCTGTCGAGGCCGGCGCGAGCTGGCTGGGCACGTGTTCGCTCGGTGAGGCCATCGAGTTGCGCCGGGCGGGGATTTCCGCCCGGCTGTTCAGCTGGCTCGACACGCCGGAAGCCGATTTCGCCTCGGGCATCGCCGAGCGAGTGGACCTTTCGGTCAGCTCGCTCGGCGAGCTCGCGCGGATCGCCGAGGCGGCGCGCCGCGTGGGTGAGCGGGCGCGGGTGCACCTGAAGATCGACACCGGGTTGTCCCGCAACGGTTGTGCGTCGGCCGAGTGGCCGGCGTTGGTCGAGGCGGCCGCGTCGGAGTCCGGTGTGGACGTCGTCGCCGTCTGGTCGCATCTCGCGTGTGCGGACGAGCCGGGCCATCCGTCGATCGACGCGCAGGCCAAGCGCTTCCAGTCCGCCTACGACGTCGCCCGGGAAGCCGGGCTGGATCCGTTGCGGCATATCGCGAATTCCGCGGCCACCCTGACCAGGCCGGACCTGCATTTCGACCTCGTACGCCCCGGTATCGCGATGTACGGGCTGAATCCGGTGCCGGACTCCGAAGACCTGCACCCGGCGATGAGCTTCCGTTCGGCAGTCGTTCTGGTCAAACGGATATCGGCCGGGGAGTCCGTCTCTTATGGACACACCTGGACGGCGGAACGGGACACGAACCTCGCACTGGTGCCGGTCGGTTACGCCGACGGGGTACCACGCGCGCTGTCCGGCCGGATGAACGTGCTGCTCGGTGGCAAGGTTCGTCCGGTCGTCGGCCGGGTCTGCATGGATCAGCTCATCGTCGACCTCGGTGACGACGAGCCGCTTGTCGGCACCGAGGTGGTCCTGTTCGGCTCCGGGAGCGACGGGGAACCGACCGCGCGGGAGTGGGCGGACAAGCTGGGCACGATCGACTACGAGATCGTCACCTCGATGTACCGGCCGCGGGTTCGCCGTCGCTACGTGGGGGAGACCCGATGACGCCGTCGCGACGTCTGCTCGCCATCGTGGGCGGGGTCGGCGCGATCGCGACCGGGACGGCCGCCGCGATCGCCGTTGCCACCCAACAGCGTCGGCAGACTGAAGATCCGCTGGTGGACGAGCTGCTGGGCGAGTTGAAGCCGGATCGTACGTCCACAGTGGCCGCCGATGACGGCACGCCGTTGTCGGTCGAGGAGATCGACCCGTCAGACGGCGGCGCGCCCGAACTGACCGTGGTCGGCGTGCACGGGTTCGCGCTTTCGCGCCGGAGCTGGCACTTCCAACGTCGCGACCTAGCTTCGCTGTCGTTGCCGAGGGTGCGGCAGGTGTACTACGACCATCGCGGGCACGGGCTTTCCGGCCTCGCGACGCAGGAGAACAGCACTATCGAGCAGCTCGCGCTCGACCTCGACAGCGTGTTGCGCGCGGTCGCGCCCGACGGGCCGCTGGTGCTCATCGGACATTCCATGGGCGGCATGGTGATCATGGAACTCGCGGCCAAGTTCCCGGAGCTGTTCGCCGAACGCGTCCGAGGGGTGGCGTTGATTGCGACGGCCGCCGGCGAGGTCGGCGCTCGAGGTCTGTCGCGTTCGCTGCTCTCGAAGTACAACCCGCTCACCAAGGGCGTCGGCGGGCTGGCCGGTTGGCAGCCGGGGCTGGTCGAGTTCGTGCGGGCGGCGGGCGGTCAGCTGACCAGGCAGGCCGTGCGGCGGCTGGCGTTCGGCAGTCGTGACGTCAGCCCGAGGCTGGTCGACTTTATGCTGGAGATGCTGGCCGTGACGTCCGTGCG
Source organism: Amycolatopsis sp. (assembly GCF_025464955.1). Lineage (GTDB taxonomy): Bacteria > Actinomycetota > Actinomycetes > Mycobacteriales > Pseudonocardiaceae > Amycolatopsis. The sequence continues at coordinate 71,747 of NZ_JAODNM010000093.1, forward strand.
CGGGCTGGTGAACTTCGTCGACACGCTCGGCAGCCACAACCGCTACGCCGCGCTCGCCGGGTTGCAGCATGCCCGCGTGCTCGTGATCGGGGGTGACTCCGACCGGTTCACGCCGTTCGCCCACGCCGAGCGGATCGCCGCCGAACTGCCGGACGCGGAGCTGGTGCGGGTGAGGGGCGCGGGGCACATGGTGCTGTTGGAACAGCCTGAACTGGTCAACAGCTACCTGATCGACCTGATCCAGCACTGCGCGGGCGTCGACGGCGTGGCTTTTCCCGAACGGAACTGGTGGTGGCGGCGATGACCTTCGAACTTCCGGCTGTCGAGGACACCGAGGCCTTCGGGCGCTCGTTGGGGCGGTCGCTGCGCGTCGGCGACGTCGTCCTGCTGTCCGGGCCGCTCGGCGCCGGCAAGACGGCGATGACCAGGGGGATCGCTGCGGGTCTCGGAGTGCCGGGGCGGGTCAGCTCGCCGACGTTCGCGATCGCGCGCGTGCACGGCGCGGGGCCGGGCGGGGTGGGGCTGGTGCATGTCGACGCGTATCGGCTCGGCGGGGACCTGGCGCAGCTCGACGACCTGGACCTCGATGCAGACCTGGAGCGGTCCGCGGTGGTCGTCGAGTGGGGCGAGGGGACCGCGGAGCGGCTGTCCGATGACTACCTCGTCGTCCGCATCGACCGCCGCGATGACGACGTCCGCGTGGTGGCGTTGGAGCCGCATGGTGCCTGGGCGGCGCGCCTCGCTGAGCTGCAGTTAGCGGGCTAACTGCAGCGCTTAGCATGCCTAAGCGATTTGCCCGGTTGTGTGACCTGCGCCGATGCCGGCGGGATCCTTAGCATGCCTACGGAGCGCGTTTAGCCCGCTAACTGCACTCGCCTGGTCAGCTGGGCAGCGCGCGCTTCAGCACCTTGCCCATGTCGTTGCGGGGGAGGGCGTCGAGGAAGCGGACGACGCGGGGGCGTTTGTGCGGCGCGAGCAGGCGCGCGACGTGGTCGGCGAGCTCCTCCGCGGCAGGCGGCTCCCCAGCCGCGACCACCCAGGCGACGATGCGTTCGCCCAGGTCGGCGTCCGGTTCGCCGGTCACCGCGACCTCGGCCACACCGGGGTGCTCGAGCAGGATGTTCTCGATCTCGCCGGCCCCGATCTTGTACCCGCCGCTCTTGATCAGGTCCGTCGCCTTGCGCCCGACGATCCGCACGTACCCGTCCGCATCGCGGGTGGCCATGTCCCCGGTGCGGAACCAGCCGTCGTCGAACGCCGCGGCCGTCGCGTCCGGCCGGTTGAGGTACCCCGTGAATAGGTTGGGCCCGCGGACCTGGATCTCTCCGATCGTCTCCCCGTCGCTGCCCGCGATCGTCGCGCCGGCCTCGTCGACCAGGCGGACGTCGACGCCGCCGAGCGGCACCCCGACCGAGCCGGCTTTGCGCTCGCCGTCGGCGCGGACGCTGGTGTTCATCAGCGTCTCGGTCATGCCGTAGCGCTCGACGACCTGCTGCCCGGTCGCGGCGGTAATGAGCTGGTGATCGTGCACCGGCAGCGCCGCCGACCCCGACACCAGCAGTCGCGCACCGCTCAAGGCCTTCGCCAGCGCCTCGTCGGTGCCGACCTCGGCGGCGATCCGGTGGTACATCGTCGGCACGCCGAACATCATCGTGGCGCCGGCCGCGAGTGCGTTCGTGACGCCTTCGGTCGAGAACCGTCCGAGGTGATGGACCGTGCCCCCGCGCCTCAGCGGCCCCAGCATTCCGAGGATCAGCCCGTGGACGTGGAACAACGGCAGCGCGTGCACGAGGATGTCGTCAGCGGTCCACTGCCAGGCGTCTTCGAGCGCGTCGAGCGTGGTCGCGATCGCCCGGCGCGGCAGCACGACGCCCTTCGGCGGGCCGGTGGTGCCGGAGGTGTACACGATCAGTGCCGGCGTCTCGGTGTCGGCCTCCGGCGGCAGTTCGCCCGGCGTGCCGGTGAGGACGACGTCGAGGCGGGGGAGCGCGGCGAGCGCGTCCGGCAGCGTGACACCCGGTTCGGCGAGGACCAGCTCAGGGGCGCTGTCCGAGACGATGTGCTGGAGTTCGCGCTCGCCGACTTTCGGGTTGACCGGCACCGCGGGCACACCCGCCAGTAGCGCGGCGACCACCGCGACGGTGGTGTGCAGCGTCGACGTCGCCCAGACGGCCACCCGGCCCCGCGGCAGCGCCCGCGCCAACGTGCCCGCGACCGTCGCGAGCTCGGCGTAGGTGAGCGACTGGTCGCCGAACCGCAGTGCTTCCTTGTCGGGCGAGCCGGTCAGAGCGGGGAACAACACAGGCGGGCCTCCGTGTCAGCGTCACGTCCGCGGAACGCGCGAACCTTCGCCGAAACCGTACCGTGACGCCGTGCCGGAGCCAGTGACCCGCGTCACTCGGAAAGCGGCCGCGACCTGGGGACCCGAGTGCGTTTAGCGGGCTAAACGCACTCGCCGGGGACCTGCCAGGCCCCAGAGCAGGCCGAGGGCGACGGACAACGGGGGTCGCTGGTTGTGAAGAAGGTTCGCGTCTGGGGTTGCCGGGTTGCGTGCCGGTCGCGAAAGCGTCGCCGTAGGCTGGGACACCGTGTTAGTACTGGCGATCGACACCTCGACACCCGCGGTGACGGCGGGCGTCGCGAAGCTGGACGCGGCCGGCGTCACGATGCTCGGCGAACGCGTGACGGTGGACCCGCGCGCCCACGGCGAACTGCTGACCCCGCACGTGCTCGACGCCGTCCGCGAGGCGGGCACGACCCTCGCCGGCCTTGACGCAATCGCTTGCGGAGTCGGTCCGGGCCCCTACACCGGCCTGCGCTCCGGGATGGCGACGGCTGCGGCGCTGGCACACGCGCTCGACATCCCCGCGTACCCGGTCTGCGGCCTTGACGCCATCGCGGAGGAGGCGCCCCGCGGTGAACCGCTGCTCGTGATGACGGACGCGCGGCGCAAAGAAGTCTACTGGGCCGCCTACGACATGTGGGGCGTCCGCCTTACCGGACCCCGCGTCGACCGCCCAGCCGAAGTGCGGTCCGGCGAAGCGACCGCCGCGGCCGGTGACGGCGCGCGGTTGTACGCCGAGACGCTGACGCTGCGCGTGGTCGAACCCTGGTACCCGAGCCCGGCCGGCCTGGTCGCCGCCGCGCGGAAGACGCTCCTCGCGGGCGCGCCCGCGGAGCTGCTCATCCCGCTTTACCTCCGCAGGCCGGACGCCGTCGAGCCGACCGCCCGCAAGCGGGTGATCGCGCCGTGAAGCTCGAACCCCTGCGGCGCGCGGACATCCCCCGGTGCGTCGAGATCGAGAAGATCCTGTTCCCCGGCGACGACCCGTGGAGCGCCCGCGCGTTCCATTCCGAACTCGACGCCGGCGGTTATTACCTCGCCGCGCGTGACGAAGAATCCGGCGGAGTCGTCGGCTACGCGGGCCTCGCCGTCGTCGGCCGGCGCCTCGGCGAGTTCGAAGCGAGCGTGCACACCATCGGCGTCGATCCTGACTTCCAGAGTCAAGGCATCGGCACCGCGTTGTTGAGGATGCTGCTGGCGCGGGCCGACGAGGTGCTCGCGCCCGTGTTCCTCGAGGTCCGCACCGACAACGCGTCGGCGATCGCGCTCTACGAGCGGTACGGATTCGCCAGAGTCGGCCTGCGGCGGCGGTACTACCAGCCCTCCGGCGCCGACGCCTACACGATGACGCGCCCGGCGCGCACCGAAGAGCGGGAGGTGGCGGGCTGATGCCACGGATCATCATGGGCATCGAGAGTTCGTGCGACGAGACCGGTGTCGGTCTCGTCCGTCTCCACGACGACGGGGCTGTCGAGTTGCTCGCCGACGAGGTCGCGTCCAGCGTCGCGCTGCACGCCCGGTTCGGCGGTGTGGTTCCCGAAGTCGCCAGCAGGGCCCACCTCGAGGCCATGGTCCCCACCGCCGAACGTGCCTTCGCCAAGGCAGGCCTCCGACTGTCCGATGTGGACGCAATCGCGGTCACCGCGGGGCCGGGGCTTGCCGGTGCACTGCTGGTCGGCGTGTCCGCCGCGAAGGCTTACTCTGCGGCGCTCGGGATTCCGCTCTATGGCGTCAACCATCTGGCCGGACACATTGCCGTCGACACGTTGCAGCACGGGCCGTTGCCGTCACCGTGCCTCGCGATGCTGGTTTCCGGCGGACACACTCAGCTGCTGCGCGTCGACGACGTCGCCTCGTCCATCACCGAACTTGGGTCCACTGTGGACGATGCGGCGGGGGAGGCGTACGACAAGGTCGCGCGCCTGCTCGAGCTGCCCTACCCCGGCGGTCCGCCGATCGACAAGGCCGCGGCGAACGGCGACCCGAAAGCGATCGCGTTCCCCCGGGGCATGACCGGACCACGTGACGCCCGGTACGACTTCTCCTTTTCCGGCTTGAAAACCGCCGTCGCCCGCTGGGTCGAGGCGGCCGAGCGGCGTGGCGAGAAGATCCCAGTGGAGGACGTAGCCGCGTCATTCCAAGAAGCCGTCGCCGATGTTCTGACCATGAAAGCCGTCCGCGCGGCGAAGGACTTCGGCATCGGCACACTGGTTATTTCCGGTGGGGTCGCGGCGAATTCGCGGCTGTCGGCGCTGGCGGGCGAACGCTGCGCGGCGGCCGGTATCGAGCTGCGTGTGCCGCGGCCGGGGCTGTGCACCGACAACGGCGCGATGATCGCCGCGCTCGGTGCCCACGTCGTCGCCGCGGGTCGTCCGCCGTCCTCGCTCGAGATTTCGGCGAATCCGTCGCTGCCGGTCACCGTAGTGTCGGTTTGACCCGCACCGCGTCGACAGTTCCGTTCCGCAGTCCGAGCAACGCCTCGATGGCGCCGATCGACCGCTTGGCGGCATCGCCCTTGCCGTAGGGATTACCCGTCCGCGTGGGCTGCAGCGTGCCCGCCAGCAGCTTGGTGGCGGTGTCCACGATCAGCGCGGTGTCCGTCCCGACGAGCCACGCGCAGCCGGCGTCGACGGCCTCCATGCGCTCGGTCACCTCGCGCAGCACCAGCACGGGGGTGCCGAACGTTGGTGCCTCTTCCTGGATCCCGCCGGAATCGGTGATCACGAGCCGCGCGAGCTTCAGCGCGCGGACCAGATCGGGGTAGCCGAGCGGTTCGGTGATGGTGATCCGGTCGACCCCGCCGAGCGTGGTCTGGACCTGTTCGCGGACCGCCGGGTTGGGGTGCACAGGGAACAGAATCTGCACGTCCGGGTGGCTGGCGACCAGCATCTTGATCGCGGCCAACGTCCGCGCCATCGGTTCGCCCCAGGACTCGCGCCGATGCGACGTGACCAGCACCAGCCGTTCACCCGCTTCGGCGACTTCCATTTCTAGCAGGGCAAGAGCCGGGTCCTTGGCAGGCAGGTCTTTGGCCGCGACCGCCAGCACCGCGTCGACGCCGGTGTTGCCGGTGATGGTGATCTGCTCCAGTGGCACACCTTCGGCACGTAGTGCCGACGCCGCGTCTGCCGTCGGCGCGAGATGCAGCGCGGCTATCCGCGAGATCATCTGCCGCGTGCCCTCCTCGGGGAAGGGCGCGTCGAGATCATGGGTGCGCAGACCGGCTTCCAGGTGCACGATCGGGACGCGTCGCCAGAAAGCCGCGAGCGCGCCGGCCAGTCCGGTACTGGTGTCACCCTGGACCACCATCGCCACTGGTTCGTGCCGCCGCAGGGCTTCGTCCACCGCGGGCAGCATCCCCGAGACCAGTTCGGCCTGGGTACCGGCTTCTCGCGGCGGTGTGTCCAGCCAGACGTCCACGGTCAGTCCGAACGGGACAAGGGCCTGCTCGACCATGCCCGCGTGCTGGCCGGAGTGCACGATCAACGGCCGCAGCCGCGGATGGTTTTCCAGCGCGAGCGCCAGTGGCGCCAGCTTGACCGCTTCCGGGCGCGTGCCGGCCAGCAACATCACGTCCACACGCGCGGACCCCTCTTTTCGGACTGTCACGTCGTCAGTCTGCCGAAAACGGGGGGCCGGCTACCAGCCTGTGCCCAGCACAGTCCGGTAACCGGCCCCTTTGCCGCCGCTAGCGGTTCGTTCGGGCGAGTCGCCGGTTGCGGCGACTCGCGGCGACGACCGCGGTGATCCCCAGCACGAGCAGGAGCACGCCGACCGTGATCCACCAGCCGACGTCGGCACCGGTGTAGGCCAACGTGCCCACACCGCCACCGGCCACGCCGACTCCGGCGCCTGGCATCTTGTACATATCCGCCTCGCCGGTCGACTAGGCCGCGGTGACGGGACGCCGCTTGCGGACGATCCGCGTGCCCACGGGGACGGCTATCGCGCCGAGCAGGCCGAGCCCGATCCACAGGCCGGCGCCGGACGCGAGCGGGACCGGCAGGCCGGCGGGTCCGCAGGTGGCCGACGAAATGATGACGTCGCCGGAGCCGATCGCGCCGAGGGCGCCGCCCAGCAGTTTGATGTGCACGGCATTGACCGTGAGGCTGCCGTCGGAGTGCTTGATCTGCTCGTTGAGGATCACCGTGGCGACGTTGATGGCGCCGAGGCCGACCTTGAGCGTGGTGTTCGCGGCCGGGGTGACGGGGATGTCACCGAGGCTGCCGAGGTTGGCGTCGGCGAACGTGCTGCTGCCCTGCACACCCTTCTGGGTGGCCGTGCAGTCCGCCTCGATGACCTTGGCGCCGACGGTGCCGAGTGCCGCCTTGAGCAGCGGAAGACCGACGTCGGCGGTGCTCGCCTTGGCCGTGACCGCGCCTGACTGGTCGTCCCGCTTGGCTTCGGTGTTGATCACCCCGGCCGTCACCACCGTGGGCAGGATGACCTTGGCCAGGCTGTTCGTGGTGGGCCCGTTCGTGCTGGCCGCGGCCAGCGGGCCCGCCTGCACGGCCTGGGCGCCGAGGAGGGTCACGTCCACGGACACGCCGTACGCGGACCCGTCACCGGGCGCCGCCGAGGCGGGGGCCGCTCCGATGAGGACCACCCCGGCCACCACAGCGGCGAGTAGTCCACCTCGACGCAAGAGGTGCGTCTTCATCAACTGTTCCTCCGAATTATCTCATGGAGACCGAAGCGCAGACGAATTCCGGCAGGCGTCAGTCGGCTCGCGAATCCTGTATCGGCGTGCGTTCGGCAAAAGGTACAAGAAATGGCGTTTGCCACCGGATCGAGTACTCTTTCCGAGTATTCCCGCAGGTCGTTTCAACACCACTCGTTTGGAGTAGTCAGTTCCTGGGTGATCGTGCCGAATGGGGTCGGGATCGCGTAATGAACGGGCTTGCCCCGGCGATAGCCTTCATGTTGTGTGGGTAATGTCGAGAGCGCCCGAGCATGACCTTGGGTGATCCGGCTCGAGCGATCCGGCTTCCGTGAGCGAAGGGTGCACCGTGGCGTTAGCCAGTACTCCTGTCCCTGGTCCAGCCCGAGCGACCGCACGTCTTGCGGTCGTCGGTGTCCTCGCGGCCGTGGTCGTCCTGGTGCTGATCGAGCGGGTTTATCGCGTCTTCGAGGTGCAACTCACCGGCGGAATACTGAGAGTTATCACCACATCAGGTGTCTATGTCGCCGGTGATCGCGAAACGGTCTACTTTGGGTTATCGGGCGCTACTCCACTCGGGTTGCAAATGACCCCGGAGTGTTCTTCGGTATTCCTGTTGATCCCGTTGTTTCTGGTGACCGCCGCGATGTTGTGGTTTCGCCCGTCGAACGCCCATCGTTTGTTTCTCTCACTGTTGGCCGCGTCCCTGGTGGTCATTGTCGTTAACCAGTTCCGCCTGCTCGCCATCGTCGGCCTGGTGCACTGGCTGGGCGTCGACAACGGCTACTACTGGGGGCACACGCTGCTCGGCTCGATGGTCAGCGTGTTCGGCGGCGCGGTCGCGCTCGTCCTGTTCGTCTGGCTCGCCACCCGCAAGCCCAAGAGCGCTCCCGAGGTCGGTGACGTCGTCCGATGAGCCCTGACACGCTGAAGGTCCTGCTCGCCATCACCCAGGCGTTCGCGCTCACCATGAGCGTGGCGTTCATCGTCTACGTCGTCGTCATCGTGGTGCCCTACCTGCGCCGCAAACCGGCCGCGGTGGGTGATCCGCTGGATTTCTCCTGGCATTTTTTCGTGCCCTGCCGCGACGAGCAGTCCGTCATCCGCGAGACCGTGCGCTACCTGCGCTTCACCTTCCCCAAAGCGCACGTCTGGGTCGTCGACGACGATTCCGAAGACGCCACGGCCCGCGTCGTGCGGGCGTTGTGGCGCCGCCACGGTGCTCCGGACAAGTACCTGCACCTCGTCGGCCGGCGGCGTCCGGAAGCGCGTACGGGCAAGGGCGACGCGCTCAATGCCGCGTACCAGGCGCTCAACGGGTGGCTCGCCGTCGAGAAGGGGCCGGACGTGACCCGTGACGACATCGTGGTCGTCGTGGTCGACGCCGACGGCCGTCCCGCAGCGAACTGCCTCGAAGTGTGCGCGGCCGAGCACCTGTTCGGCGACAGCGGGATCGGCGCCGTGCAGCTCGATGTCCGGATGAGCAACGTCACCACGCCGCCACCGGGCAGGACCTGGCTGGGCCGCGCGTTCGGACTGAAACTGGCCCAGCTGCAGGATCTCGAGTTCCGCACCGCTATCGCGGCCATCCAGACGTCGCGCGGGTTCACCGGCACCATCTCGATGGGCGGCAACGGCCAGTTCACCCGGCTCACCGCGCTCGACTCGATCGCCGGAAGCGATGCGCAACCCTGGCGCGGCTCGCTGCTTGAGGACTTCGAGCTCGGCGTCCACCTGCTCACCGCCGGTTGGCGTACCGGCTTCACACCGGATTCCCATGTCGCGCAGGAAGGTCTCTACAGCCTGCGACGGTTCCTGGTGCAGCGCACCCGCTGGGGGCAGGGGACCATGCAGTGCGCGCGGTACCTGCGCCAGATCTGGGACTCGCCGCATGTCAGCACCCTCGGCGCCGCGGAGATGATGTACTACCTCGCCCAGCCGTGGATGCAGCTGCTCGGGTCGCTGCTCTACCCGATCCCGTTCATCCTGCTGATGGTCAGCACGGCAGGCGACCCCACGCAGGTGTGGACGTGGTTCACCGGCGGCGCGTGGATCCTGTTCGCGATCTACGGCTCGTTCGGTCTGCTGCCGTTCCTCGTCTGGGGCCCGATTTATCAGGTGAAGTGCTTACACAGCAAGAACATCCTGCGCGGTATCGGGATGGGCATGGCCTACGCGCTGTACATCTACACGTTCTACATCACTTCGTGGCGCGCGGTGACACGCCTAGTGCGCCGGCGCAACGGCTGGTCCAAGACCCGCCGCAACACCGAACACGCACCAGGCGTCAAAGTCGCGCTGGACAGTTAGAAAGCAGGCAGGATCAAGACGTCGTTCGCGTTCACGTAAGCGATCCGGTGGCCGAACTGGATCTGCACGTACTTCGTCTTGCCTCGGACGACGAGGTGCTGGGACACGTCGAACGTGGTAGCCGAGTAGTACTCGGAGCCCAAGGTGTCTGCCGCGGAATACCGCTGTCCGGCGGAAAGCGTGTACGGCAGCGGCACGATCGGCTGCACCGGAACCGTTGCGGGGTAGGCCGAGGCTTCCGGATAAGCCCTGCCGTAGACGGGAACCGTGGCGAGTCCCGGCTTCGCTATGACGACTTTTCCGATGGCGGGCTGGGCTGTCCTGGCGTTTTTCGGGTTGTGGAACCAGCCCTTCTGCCCGAGGTACCAGATGGCCGTCCAGTCGCCCTGGGCCCCCGCGACGGCGTACTGCTGACCGGTTTCCACCCGGCTGCCGACGTCCGCGACGTCCATTGTGGCCGATGAGCCGTCCGGGTGCCGGCCGGCGTCGGTCAGCAGCGGGGCGGTGTCCGACGGCGCCGTATGCAGGATGACCGACGTCGAACCCCTTGCGGGACAGGGGGTTCCGGCGGTTTCGCAGCCGGTGAAGATCGGCTGGTTCGAGACGAAGGCCGGGTTGATCGTGACCAGTGAGGAACCGGGGAAGCCGAGGTCGTGGCTGAACGGCGCGCCGAGCAGGTCGAAGTAGTGTGACCAGTCCCAGTAAGGCCCCGGGTCCCAGTGCATGCCCGCGATGGTGGCGGGAGTGGTGCCGGGCACGTTGTCGTGGCCGATGATGTGCGCGCGGTCGAGCGGGATGTCGTACTCGTTCGCGAGGTAGCGCACCAGTTTCGAGGACGCGCGGTACATCGCCTCGGTGTACCAGGTTCCGTGCGCGGCGAAGCCTTCGTGCTCGACGCCGATCGCCTTCGAGTTCACGTACCAGTTGCCGGCGTGCCAGGCGACGTCCTTGGCCGGGACGTGCTCGGCGATCTGGCCGTCGGAGGAGCGGACCGTGTAGTTCCAGCTGACGTACGTCGGGTCGTTGATCAGCGTCATCGCCGTGTCCCACGTGCCCTCGGTGTCGTGGATGACGATGTAGTCGATCTTCTGGCTCTGCGGCCGGTTCGCGAGGTCGTGGTTGCCGTAGTCACCCGGCCCGTTCGGCGGAATCTGCTGGTACGGCGCCGGCACGGACTCGCAAGCGACCGTGTGCGGGCAGTCCAGGCCAGGTGTCCGCTTCGCGGTGAGGCCGAGCGACTTGAGCTGGTCGCGCGCCGGGGCGAGCCCGGGCGTGGCGGCGAGCTGGAGCAGCTGGCCGTCGTCGGTGGTGCGGGTCATGCCGGTCGACATCGTGTCGAAGACTTCGTCGGCGAAGTCCGCCGCGGCGTCGGTGTCGGACGCGCCGCTGTAGCGCGCGACGGCTCCGTACCAGTTCGACGGGCTGTCGTCGCGGGCACCGAGTTGATGCTGGTAGTCGGCCAGCAGCGCCGCGCCGCCGCGGATGTTCTGCGTCGGGTCCTTCCGCAGGGCGTCGGCGCTGGTGTGGATGAGCCCGGCGGCGACGTCGATGGTCTGGAGACCCGCAGGGGGAGCGGCCGGCGGGAGCGCGTGCGGGACGGACATGGGCCGGGCGGCGTCACCGCGGGCGTCCTCGGTGCCGTGGTCGTACTCGGTCCCGCCGCCGGACGCGAGCAGGTCGGTCAGGTGCATAGGGCCGTAGCCGGCGGCGGTGCTGGGCGTGCCGGCGTTGTAGTCCCAGCGGGACTCCATGTACGACACACCGAGCAGCACGTTCTCCGGCACGCCGAACTCGTGGGCGGCGGAGGCGAAGGCCTGCTGGCGTTGTTGCTCGGTGGGCTGGGCCTGCGCGCTGGTCGGGACGGCGGCCAGCAGGCCGGCTGTGAGGGTGACGGTGGCGAACTGCGTCAAGCGGCGACGCGGACGACGGGACATAGCGGGGGACCCCCAGGTGGGCTCGTTCCGATCGGCAGAACTTAACAACGAACACACGCTTTGCGTAAGTCTTCGCCGCGGCCTGGGGTGGATGCGTGCGCGTTTAGCGGGCTAAATGTAGCCGCGCGGTGCAAAGGTGAGGGGTATGCGGACTGCGGTGGAGGTGCTCGCGGAGCGGGATCACGTGTTCCTCGGGTTCGACGGAGTGTCGTGTCCAGCCCCAGGCAGGGACGTCGCCGACGGGCTCAAGGTGTACGTCAACCCGGGGTTGCCGCCGGAAGTGGTCGCGAGCGGCGACCCGTTCGACGTCGAGTGTGGGTCGGATCAGTGCCCGGACGCGGCCGGACCTCGACGTGCACAAGCAGAGTCCGTACCGGGTGGGGCAGGCCGCCGAGGCGCTCGGCGCGTTCCCGCGGCGGTGCGTCATGGTCTGCGGCTCAGTCGCCGAGATCGAAGCGGCTCGCGCCGCGGGTGTGGCGGTCATCGCCTACGCCGCAGACCCGCTCCGCCGCGCCGAGTTGCTCGCGCTCGACCCGGACGCCGCCGTCGAGCACCTCGCTGAGCTGCGTTTAGCGGGCTAAACGCGCTCGCCGGCGCGCTGCTGCCCAGGTCGGCACAGGTGCTCGGCGGAGGTGTTTTCGCGAGGCCGGGGGACCCTCCTTGCGCGACTAGCACTCAGGTGGTTAGAGTGCTAATTGACGGCACCAAACACTCCCCGGCACCCGCGACGGCGGGGGTGGTAGGAGCCTAAGTAAGACGAACCTGCCAACGCTTTCGACGACCCGTGGAGGTCAACCCGGTGAGCGTCAACATCAAGCCGCTTGAGGACAAGATCGTTGTCCAGACGAGCGAGGCCGAGGAGACGACCGCTTCCGGTCTCGTCATCCCCGACACCGCCAAGGAAAAGCCCCAGGAGGGCAAGGTTCTGGCCGTTGGGCCAGGCCGGATCGACGACAAGGGCAACCGCGTCCCGCTGGATGTGGCTGTCGGCGACGTCGTCATCTACTCCAAGTACGGCGGCACCGAAGTCAAGTACAACGGTGAGGACTACTTGATCCTCTCCGCTCGCGACGTGCTGGCCGTCATCAACTGACGTCCCGTCCTAGCGCATGACGCCCCGGGTCCCGCTTAGCCGGGAACCGGGGCGTTTGTGCGTTCACGCCCCTGTGCGTTCACGACTTTGTGTTTTCAACCCTGGAAGGTAAGCGAAACAGGCTATGCCTAAGCAGATCAATTTCGACGAGGACGCTCGTCGCGCGCTCGAGCGCGGGGTGAACAAGCTCGCCAACGCGGTCAAGGTCACCCTCGGCCCGCGCGGACGGCACGTGGTGCTGGACAAGAAGTTCGGCGGCCCGACCATCACCCTCGACGGCGTGACCGTCGCCCGTGAGATCGAGCTCGACGACCCGTTCGAGAACCTCGGTGCCCAGCTGGCGAAGGCCGTGGCCACCAAGACCAACGACGTCGCCGGGGACGGCACCACCACGGCCACCGTGCTGGCACAGTCGCTGGTGAAGGTCGGCCTGCGCAACGTCGCGGCCGGTGCCAACCCGACTTCGCTCGGCCGTGGCATCGAGGCCGCCACGGAGAAGGTCATCGAGATCCTCAAGGCCAAGGCCACCCCGGTCAAGGGCCGCGAGAACATCGCCCAGGTCGGCACCGTCACCTCGCGTGACGCCGCCATCGGCGCCCTGCTCGGCGAGGCTGTCGAGCGCGTCGGCGAAGACGGCGTGATCACCATCGAGGAGTCGTCCACGTTGGCGACCGAGCTCGTGATCACCGAGGGCGTGCAGTTCGACAAGGGTTTCCTGTCGGCGCAGTTCGCGACCAACCCCGAGGACCAGAAGGCGATCCTCGAGGACGCCTACATCCTGCTGCACCGCGAGAAGATCTCGGCGCTCGCCGACCTGCTCCCGCTGCTCGAGAAGGTCCTCGAGGCCAAGAAGCCGCTGCTGATCATCGCCGAGGACGTCGAGACCGAAGCGCTGTCCACCCTCGTGGTGAACTCGATGCGCAAGACGATCGTCGCCGTCGCGGTCAAGGCGCCGTTCTTCGGTGACCGCCGCAAGGCGTTCCTGGACGACCTCGCCGTCGTGACCGGTGCCGAGGTCATCTCGGCCGAGATCGGCATGAAGCTGTCCGACGCCAAGCTGAGCTCGCTCGGCACCGCGCGTCGCATCGTGGTCACCAAGGACAACACCACCATCGTCGACGGTGGCGGTACCAAGGACGCCACCGCGGCGCGGATCGCGCAGATCCGCCGCGAGATCGAGTCCACCGATTCCGACTGGGACCGGGAAAAGCTGCAGGAGCGGCTCGCGAAGCTGGGCGGCGGTGTCGCGGTCATCAAGGTTGGCGCGGCCACCGAGACCGAGCTCAACGAGCGCAAGCACCGCATCGAGGACGCCGTCGCGGCGACCAAGGCGGCTGTCGAAGAGGGCATCCTGCCCGGCGGTGGCTCGGCACTCGTGCACGCGGTCAAGGAGCTCGAGGGCGACCTCGGCTTGACCGGTGACGAGGCGACCGGCGTCCGCATCGTGCGCGACGCGCTCACCGCGCCGCTGTTCTGGATCGCCACCAACGCCGGTTACGAAGGCGCCGTCATCGTCAACAAGGTCAAGGAGCAGACCTGGGGGCAGGGCTTCAACGCCGCCACCGGTGAGCTCACCGACCTGCTGGCCGCCGGCATCGTCGACCCGGTCAAGGTGACTCGGTCCGCCGTCTCCAACGCCGCGTCCATCGCCCGGCTGGTACTCACCACGGAGAGCGCCGTCGTCGAGAAGCGCGTCGAAGAGGACAACGCGGGAGCGGCCGGACACGGCCACGCCCACTAGCCAGACCCCGCACCACCGGAAGGTGGGACGGCGCACTCCGGTGCCCGTCCCACCTTCTTTTTTTGCCCCGGTTCGGTCCCGCAGGTGCAGTTAGCGGGCTAACCGCACTCCTTAGCATGCCTAAGCGCTACATTTAGCCCGCTAACTGCACTTCAGGGGCCTCAGGAGTTGACGCCGCCGTCGATGGTGATGGTCGTGCCGGTGAGGTGGCGCCCGCCGTCGCCGGCCAGGTGCGCGACCGTCGGCTCCGTCTGCCGGGTTCATGTCGGTGTCCGTCGTCCGGCATGTGCCGCAGCGCGGCCTGCGTCGCGACGATCACGGCGCGCACGTGCACGTGCACGGCGAGCAGCCTGTCGACGTCGGAGACGCTGACCTGGTCGATTGTCCCCGTCACCATGATCCCCGCGTTGTTCACGAGAACGTTTAGCCCGCTAAACGCACTTGCCGCGGCGTCGACGGCAGCCACCACGGCCCCCGGGTCCTCGGCATCCGCCTGGATCGCGAGGGCTTGGCGGTTGAGGGATTCGATGCGGCGGACGACGTCGTCCGCCTTGTCCTTCGAGTGCACGTAGGTCAGCGCGACTTCGGCGCCTTCCTCCGCGGGCAGCATTGCGGCTGGCTACGAGGGGACGTCGCTCAGTGACCTCACCGCGGTTATGGGCATCGGCTCGCCCAGCCTCTACGCGGCCTTCGGCGACAAGGAGCCGCTCTTCCGTGAAGCTGTCGGGCTCTATCAGCGCACCGTCGGCGGACGGACACGACGTGCGCTTCGGGACGAGCCGTCAGCCCACGCGGCAGTGGACGCGATGCTCCGTGACAACGCCGTCGAATACACCGACGGCGGTCATCCGAACGGGTGCATGGTGATACTCGCAGCGATCAACTGCACCGCCGCGAACCAGGGAGTGCGTGATTTTCTGACCGAGCGACGCCGAAGCACCCGACTCGAACTGGAAACCAGGCTCCGCGAAAGTGTCCAATCGGGTGACTTGCCGCCCGGAACGGACGTCGTGGGCATGACGCGCTTCTACACAGCCGTCCTGTTCGGCCTTTCACTCCAGTCCGGCGACGGCGCGACCCTCGGCGAACTCACCGCCGTCGTCGACGCCGCGATGGCGAAATGGCGGTACTACACGCGAGATGGCGCGGCCGGATGTGGAGACGCGGGCGGGGCGGCACTCGCCTGAGTGCCGCCCCGTTCGCGCTGGTAGTTCAGTTCCCGGTCAAGCTCAACGTGCGTTTGTCGGACTTGATCAGGTTCTCCCGCTCGGACTCCGACAGCCCGCCCCAAATGCCGTAAGGCTCGTGGACAGCCAGCGCGTGGCGCCGGCACATCTCGAGCACCGGGCAGGCGAGACAGACTGCCTTAGCTCGGGCTTCCCGTCGCGCTCTCGCTGGTCCGCGCTCGCCGTCGGGGTGGAAGAAGGACCCGCTGTCCATGCCCCGGCACGACCCCTCCAGCTGCCAGTCCCAAATATCCGCATTCGGGCCTGGGAGCCTGCGCGTGTCTGCCAATGTGACCGCCTCCGTCGTTCGGTCGGTGACCTTTTCGCTGCTCCGGCTGAGGTGACTACTCCATTCGGTGCAACGTCGGTAACGTTAGAAGCGCTTCAATACTTGTTCAAGGCCTACAGCCCGATTCAGCCGTTAGGTCTCCCCCAGATGTGTGAGTGGGACCGCTGCGTGGTGCCGCCTCCGGTTGCCGTGGCCGGGTACGGCCTGGATATTGGGTCGGGTGGGATCCGGGTCAAACGGTGGTGAACCGACCCTGCCGGTCGCCTCGGTGGCTCGCCGGCTCGGCGTCGCGCCGTCGACCCTCAGAACTTGGGACCGCCGGTACGGCCTCGGGCCGAGCAGGCACACCGACGGCCGCCACCGCCGTTACGGCACTTCCGACATCGGCAGGCTCGAGCTGATGCAGCGCGCCTTGCTGCGAGGGGCGTCCACCGCCGAGGCCGCGCGGTACGCGCTCGAGCAGATGCCCAAGTCGGTCGTGGCGATGACCACGAGCGCTGGGTCGTCCCGCGCCTCGCTGCGGATCGAGACCCCGGAAGGCTCCCTGCTCCTGCCCGCCGAACACCCGGCAGAGGACTCCGACGGCCCGTCGCGCCTCGCCCGCCGCCTGAGCACGGCCGCGCTGGCCATGGACGTCGGTTCGGTGCAGCGCATGCTCGCCGAAACGATCGACGACGTCGGGGTGCTCGCCGCCTGGGAGGGCGTGATCGAGCCGGTGTTGAGCGCGCTCGGCGCGCGGTGGCGCGGCGCGAGCGCCGGTGCCGAGGTCGAGTACCTACTGGCGGAGTGCGTGTTCGCCGCGCTGGTCAGGGCGACGCCGGTGCTCGACGCCCCGCGGAATCAGCGGCCCGTCCTGCTCGGCTGCGTCCCCGAAGAACGCGACAGCATGGCGATGTACGCGCTCGCCGCCTGCCTCGCCGAACGCCGGGTCGGCACGCAGCTGTTCGGCGTGCCGCTGCCCGCCGAGGTACTCGCCGTGGCCGTCCGCCGCAGCGCCCCGGCCGCGGTCGTGCTTTGGGCGCGCCGGGCGGACGTCGGGGACCCGCGCCTGTTCGCCAGGGTTTCACGCGGTCGCCAGCGCACCCGGATGTTCGCGTGCGGGCCCGGCTGGGACGCGCAGGCCCTTCCCGCCAACGTCGAGCTCTTCGACGACGTCGCGAGCGCCGCCGAGCGCGTCGAATACGTTCTCGTCGGTGCCGGCCGCTAGAAAGGTCACGTGCTCGAAGACAAGCTGCGCCGCGCCGCGTTCGGCGACCTGCCGTGGCTCCCGCTGGGCGAAGTGCCGGTCTCGGCGTCTTCGGGTTCGCCGCGCGTCCGGCTGCTGTCCGCCGTGCTCCTGGGCGCCAAGGGCCGGTATGCCGCCGCCATGACGATCCTCGACGAGCTGCGCCACGGGCCGGACAGGCTGTTCGCCTCGCTCGCCACCAGCACCTTGGCTTCCCATCGGCGGCAGCTGGGCGGGCACGCGGCGGCCCGGAGGCTGGACGGGGTCGCCTTGCTGATGGCCACGACGGCCGCTGAGGCTCCCACCGACGCGGACGGCCTCGATGTACCCGGGGCGATCTGCGACGCCCTGCTCGGCTTGGCGGCCGACAACCTGGCGATCGGCCGCATTCCCGCCGCCCGCAGATTGGCCGCGTCCGCGTCGCGCGTGCCGTGTGGTTGGCGAGGTGAGGTCCGGGCCGGCTGGGTCGGGGCGGAGATCGAACTCGCCGCGGGCCGCCCCGAGGCCGCGGTCGCGCCCGCGGAGGCCGCCGCCGGGCTGGCACACGGACGTGGGGCGGTGCGTCACTCGATCAAGTCCGATCTCGTACTCGGAGCGTCCTTGTCGGCGGCCGGCGGTGCGGACGGCCGGGAGCGGGCGGCAAACCTCGTTTCGACCGCGCTCGAAGCCGCCGAAAAAGGCGAATTCTCTTCACTTATTTGGCCCGCTTGCCTGATCGCGGTGGACATCCGGGCGGACCTGGCCGAGGTGTATCGATTCAGGTCAGCCCAAGTGTTGCACGCAGTGTTACGGCACGCAGATGCTCGTGGTAGGCGTATCGCACGGCAATCGCCCTGGGTGCCGACTTGACCCTGGTTGGCCCTGTTGGAGGGCTCATTCCGGCATCCGGGCTAAGAAGTTTCAAAAAAAGCCACCGGATCGTGTCAAGGTCGGGCCTAAAGCGTCCGATAGGGGAAGTGGAATGTCACCCGGCTGCAGGAAGGAAACCCCGTGACGACGGTCTTGATCTGCGACGACCGACGCAGTGTCCGCGAAGGGCTTACTCGCGTGATGTCTGCTGTTCCAGGGGTCAGTCGCATCGACTGCGTAGCGCACGGTGACGAGCTCCTGGCCAGGTACTCCCGACAGCCTGTCGACGTCGTGCTCGTCGGAACTCAACGTGCGGTACCCACCGGCGTCGAGGCCACCAGGCGTCTCGTTTCGGCGAACCCCCAGGCGAACGTCATCGTTTTCGGCGCACCGGACGACGCGGGCAGCATCGCCGCGGCGATCGCCGGTGGCGCGCGGGGATATCTGCGCTGGGACGCGTCCCGGCCGGAGCTGGTCGCCGCGCTCGCGCACACCCTCGCCAGCACCTCCGTGCCGGCGCCCCGCCAACCGTCCGACCCCGGCGTGCAGCTGACCGAGCGCGAGCTCCAGGTGCTGCGCGGCATGAGCCAGGGCAAGAGCAACGGCCAGATCGGCCGCGAGCTCTACCTGTCCGAGGACACCGTCAAGACCCACGCGCGCCGGTTGTTCCGCAAGCTGGGTGTGCGCGACCGCGCCCAGGCTGTGGCGCACGGCTTCCGCCGAGGCCTGGTGTCCTGACCCCTCCCGGTGCGGGGCGGCGCGAAGCCGCCCGCAACGAGGGGCGGGTGATGCGGGCCAGCCTGGCTGGCCCGCATTGTGATACCCGTCACAATCGAAGCTCCGTTTCCGCTCTCACGTATCTGGCGTAAGCCTCGCGGCCTCTTCGGGCATGAGGCGTACCCGGCTCGGATGAGGCTCGTTGGGAACTTTGAGGAGCGACTGAAAGCTGCCAAGTGCCCTGCGTAAGAGCAGGGCGCGCCGATGATGCCCATGAGCGAGCGTTGTCGGAGCCGGAAGGTACGGTAGCGGTTACCGGCTCGGGCTCTGTGTAGTCACTTGCCGCCTATTTGCACGCCTATACGTAACACTGGGACTGTTGTCTGCGATGGCCAATGTGGGGGATGGACTGGATGAGCCGGTCGCCGCTGCTGTCGAGGGTGATCCCCAGGCAGTCGAGCGGCTGCTGGCCGCGATCCGTCCTCTCGTAGTGCGGTATTGCCGCGCTCGAGTTGGCAGGCAGGAGCGTTCGTTCGCTTCGGCAGACGATGTTGCGCAGGAGGTGTGTCTCGCGGTGCTAACGGCATTGCCTTCGTACCGTGACCAAGGCCGTCCCTTCCTGGCCTTCGTCTACGGCATCGCGCAGCACAAGGTTGCTGACGCGCATCGTGCCGCTGCCCGTAACCGCGCCGAGCCGGTTGCCGAGGTCCCCGACGAAGTCGAGGGTGCCGTCGGTCCCGAGCAGCGCGCC
This sequence comes from Amycolatopsis sp., assembly GCF_025464955.1. Lineage (GTDB taxonomy): Bacteria > Actinomycetota > Actinomycetes > Mycobacteriales > Pseudonocardiaceae > Amycolatopsis. The sequence continues at coordinate 90,886 of NZ_JAODNM010000093.1, forward strand.
ATTCAGGGTGAGCTGAACGAGCGGATGTCACAGCTGCTCAAAGTGCTCCCCGACAAGCAACGGGAGATCGTGGTGCTCAGGGTCGTCGTAGGGCTTTCCGCCGAGGAGACCGCCGACGCGGTGGGCTCCACCCCCGGAGCGGTCCGTGTCGCCCAGCATCGGGCTCTCGCTCGGCTCCGCAAGGTCCTGGCTGCAGAGGAGGTGATCTGAGTGACCGATCGCGAAAGACCGGACAGACAGTCCGATCCCGAACCAACACTGTTCCTCAACGACCTGACGGCTTCGCAAGCGGAGTTCGCTGCCGACCTGTCGGCAGTGCAGGCCGATGACGCGCTGCTGGACGCGCTGGGCGGCTCGGATCCCCGGGTCGCCGACGGCCTCGGTGACCAGGAGCTGAACGACCTGCTCCTCGCCTGGCGCCGTGACATCGACAGCGAACCGCTCGCCGAGCTCGTCGATCTCGACACCGCCGTCACCACGGTGAAGACGGCGGCGCTGGCGCAGCGACACGGCCAGCGAGCCCGCCGCCATCGTTTCCTCGTCCCGGTCGCGGCCGCCGCCGCGGTACTGGCCATCGCCTTCACCGGCACCGGCCTCGCCGCGCGTGACGCCCAGCCCGGCGACACACTCTGGGGCCTGACCAAGGTCCTCTACGCCGACCACGCGCGGTCCGTCCAGGCCGCCGCGACAGCGAAGGTCGACCTCGAGAAGGCCGATATCGCGCTGGCCAGCGGCCGCACCGACGACGCGCGCAAGGCACTCGACGACGCGCAGGCGGCGTTGACGCAGGTCTCGGTCGAGGACGACCTCAACCAGCTGATGGAACAGCACCGTCAGCTCAGTGCGCAGCTGCAGGACCCGACGGCCCCGAACAAGCCGCCGACCTCGACGTCCCAGACGCAGCACCCGAGCACGCCGTCGACCTCGTCGGTGAACCCGACGGTGCCGGTGACCTCGCCGAACCCGTCCACGACGCTGACCACCCCGACGACGCCGACCACCCCGGTTCCGCCGGACAGCTCCACCCCGGTGACTCCGACGCCGACCTCGAGTGCCCCGCCTTCCGGCTCGGTCAATCAGCCGGGCGGCACCGGGCGCAGCGACAACACCGATACCGGGTCGGTACCACCACCCGCGTCTCCGTAGGACCGCAAGCACCGAAGCCCGGTGACGAACCTCATACGGTTCGTCACCGGGCTTTGTTGTTCGGTTCGGGTTTTCAGCGCGAATCCGCTGGTCAGTAGGCGCTTTCGTGGGCGGTCACGCCGTCGGCGAACCCGCGGCAGTAGTCCCAGCTCACATAGTCGCCCGGGTTCGGGTCGAAGGCCGGTTCGTGCGGCCGCATCCGTCCGTCGGACAGCAGCTGCTCGAGGCTGGCCCGGAGCAGATGCCAGTCGTGATAGTGGGGCTCGTCGCATTCACCGCAGTCCACCACGATCCCCCGCACGCCCCTGGGTGCGAGTAATGCCTGGTAGACAGCCAGATCGGCGAGATCGGCGAGCAGTTCGGCGCGTTCTTCCGCGCTGATCGGTTCGTCGAGGTCCTCGTCCAGCTCGGTGATTTCGCGGGCAGGGTCGTTCGGGTCATCCGCGAACGGGTCTGGGGGCAACACTTCGTGCGGCACGGCCTGCACGGTACCGGGCCACCCCGACAGCTTCGCCAGATACCATCGGTTAAAGGCCCGGATGCCGTTCCCCTCGTAGCTCGGCACAGCGGGCCCACCCCCGTGAAGGAAGGCTCTCCGCCTGCTATGACCAGCGATCCCGTCACCGCCGCCGTCCCGAACAAGTTCGCGATGCTCGGGCTGACCTTCGACGACGTACTGCTGCTGCCGGCCGAGTCCGACGTGATGCCCAGCGCGGTCGACACCGGCACCCGCCTGTCCCGCAACGTCACCCTCGGGATCCCGCTGGTGTCCGCCGCCATGGACACCGTCACCGAAGCCCGGATGGCCATCGCCATGGCCCGCCAGGGCGGCATGGGCGTCCTGCAGCGCAACCTGCCGATCGACGAGCAGGCGGCCGCGGTGGAGGTCGTCAAGCGGTCCGAGGCGGGCATGGTGACCGACCCGGTGACGTGCTCCCCGGAGGACACCCTCGCCGAGGTGGACTCGCTGTGCGCGCGGTTCCGCATCTCCGGGGTCCCGGTCACCGACGCGGCCGGTCAGCTGGTGGGCATCATCACCAACCGCGACATGCGGTTCGAGGTCGACCACACCCGCCCGGTCAGTGAGGTGATGACCCGGCTGCCGCTGATCACCGCGCAGGTCGGGGTCACCGCCGACGCCGCGCTGGGGCTGCTGCGCCGGCACAAGATCGAGAAGCTGCCGATCGTCGACGGCAACGGCAAGCTGCGCGGGCTGATCACGGTCAAGGACTTCGTCAAGACCGAGCAGTACCCGAAGGCCACCAAGGACACCGACGGCAGGCTGATCGTCGGCGCGGCCATCGGGGTCGGTGCCGAGGCGCACAAGCGGGCCATGGCGCTTGCCGACGCCGGGGTCGACGTGCTGATGGTCGACACCGCGCACGGGCACTCTCGCGCGGTCATCGACACCGTGGCGATGCTGAAGAAGGAGCTCGGCGACGCGGTCGACGTCGTCGGCGGCAACGTCGCGACCCGCGCGGGCGCGCAGGCACTGGTCGACGCCGGGGCCGACGGGGTGAAGGTCGGTGTGGGCCCGGGCTCGATCTGCACGACCCGGGTCGTCGCGGGCGTCGGGGTGCCGCAGATCTCCGCCATCTACGAGGCCGACCTGGCCTGCCGCCCGGCGGGTGTGCCGGTGATCGGCGACGGCGGCATCCAGTACTCCGGTGACATCGCCAAGGCCATCGCGGCCGGCGCGTCGAGTGTGATGCTCGGCAGCTTGCTCGCCGGGACCGCGGAGTCGCCAGGGGAGCTCATCCTCGTCGGCGGGAAGCAGTTCAAGTCCTACCGCGGCATGGGCTCCCTGGGCGCGATGCAGTCGCGCGGCGAGAACAAGTCGTACTCGAAGGACCGCTACGCCCAGGACGACGTGCTCTCCGACGACAAGCTGGTGCCACAGGGCATCGAGGGCCGCATCCCGTTCCGCGGGCCGCTGGCCAACGTCGTGCACCAGCTGGTCGGCGGGCTTGCGGCCGGGATGGGCTTCGCGGGCGCTCGCACGATCCCCGAGCTGCAGGAGGCGCAGCTGGTCCGGATCACCGCGGCCGGGCTCAAGGAGAGCCACCCGCACGACATCACGATGACGGTCGAGGCGCCGAACTACACCACCCATTAGTCTGCCCTTTCGGCCGTTAGCTCGCCCTTCCCCTCACCCGACACTGATGCTTGATCAGTCGAGTGGATGGAGGGGCGATGGCATTTTCGCGACGGACCGCGCTGGTACTGGCCGTGACCGCGGCGGTGGGACTCGGCGGCGGAGTGAGCGCGTCAGCGGCGCTCGAGAGCCCGACGACGGCGGCGGCCGCGGCGTCACAGACGTCGCCTGGTGACCTGTGGAAGCGCACCGAGCTGTACTTCGGCACCGGCAAGCCCGACGGTTCAGCGGTCACGCCGGCGGAGTTCGAGAACTTCTCCGAGAAGGAGATCACGGCCGCTTTCCCGGACGGTTTCACCGAGCTGACCGGGAAAGGTCAGTACAAGGGCGCTTCCGGCGAGATCGTCCGTGAGCAGTCGTTCGTGGTGATCGTGCTGTACCCGTTCACCGACAAGAACGCCAACGGCGAGATCGAGGCCATCCGAACGGACTACAAGCGCCTCTTCGAGCAGGAGTCGGTGCTGCGGACTGACACCGTGCAGCAGGTCTCCTTCTGACCCCATGCCGTGCTGACCGGCCCCGTGCGCGGGTCACCCACCCGGACTAGCGACAATAGGACCGCAAGGTCGACATGTAGCTTCCGGTGAGAAGGGACTTCACGTGCGGGATCTGGTCGAGATCGGCATGGGCCGCACCGCGCGGCGGGCGTATGGCCTCGATGACATCGAGATCGTGCCCTCGCGGCGCACTCGGTCGTCGGCGGCCGTGTCCACCGCCTGGCAGATCGATGCCTACCGGTTCGAGCTGCCGCTGGTCACCCATCCGACGGACGCGATCGTGTCGCCGGGCACGGCCGTGGCCGTCGGTGAGCTCGGCGGGCTCGGGGTGCTGAACGCCGAGGGCCTCTGGGCGCGGCACGCCAACGTCGAGGACGCGATGTTCCGGCTGCTCCGCGCGGCTGAGGACCTCGAGGACCCGACAGCGCTGGTCCGCGTGCTGCAGGAACTGCACTCGGCGCCGATCCGGCTCGATCTGCTGACCGAGGCGATCAAGACCGTCCGCGAGTCCGGGGTGACGGTGGCCGCGCGCGTCAGCCCGCAGCACGCCGCCGAGCTGACGCCGGATCTGCTGGCCGCGGGGGTGGAGATCCTCGTCGTGCAGGGCACGATCATCTCCGCCGAGCATGTCCAGCGCGACGCTGAGCCGCTGGACCTCAAGGACTTCATCGGCAGGCTCGACGTGCCGGTGATCGCCGGCGGCGTCGGGGACTACCGCACCGCGATGCACCTGATGCGCACCGGCGCCGCGGGGGTCATCGTCGGGCACGGGTCCGCTCCTGGCGTCACCAGCACGGATCGTGTGCTCGGGATCGGGGTGCCGATGGCGACCGCGATCATCGACGCCGCCGCCGCGCGCCGCGACTACCTCGACGAGACAGGTGGCCGGTACGTGCACGTGCTGGCCGACGGCGGGATGAACGTGTCCGGCGACATCGCGAAGGCGATCGCCTGTGGCGCCGACGCCGTCATGCTCGGCGCGCCGCTGGCCGCGTCGTCCGACGCCCCGGGCCAGGGGCTGTACTGGACTGCCGCCGCCGCGCACCCGTCGCTGCCGCGTTCGCGCGTCGTCGCCGGGCCGGACTACGCCGTCGACCTGAAGACCCTGCTGTTCGGTCCGTCGTCGGACGCCGAGGGCGCGATCAACCTGTTCGGCGCGCTGCGCCGCGCGATGGCGAAGACCGGCTACTCGGACCTCAAGGAATTCCAGAAGGTCGGCCTGACCGTTCGCGGCTGACCTGGTGCCCGCCCCGCGCCCCGAGTGCGTTTAGCCCGCTAAACGCACTTCAGGGGCTTGTGGGGAGGGCCAGGTCGGGGCCAAGAAGTGCTCGAACCGGCGAGTAACTTACTACTGGTCAGAAGATGGGCCCGGGGTTACGCTGCCAGGTGTGACTGCGCGTAACACCACCACTGAAGACAGCGACACGGCCACCGACTACGACGTCATCGTCGTCGGCTCCGGGTTCGGCGGCAGCGTCGCCGCGCTCCGGCTGACGGAGAAGGGCTACCGCGTCGCCGTCATCGAGGCGGGCCGGCGGTTCGCCGACGACGAGTTCGCCAAGACGTCCTGGGACCTCCGCCGCTACCTCTGGGCACCCCAGCTCGGCTGCTTCGGCATCCAGCGCATCCACATGCTCTCCGACGTCATGGTGCTCGCCGGCGCGGGCGTCGGCGGCGGCTCGCTGGTGTACGCGAACACGCTGTACCGCCCGCTGAAGCCGTTCTACGCGGACAAGCAGTGGTCGCACATCACCGACTGGGAGTCCGAGCTCTCCCCGCACTACGACCAGGCCAGCCGCATGCTCGGCGTAGTCACGAACCCGACGCTGACCCCGTCCGACGTCGTCATGCGTGAAGTCGCGGCCGACATGGGCGTCGCGGAGTCCTTCCACCCGACCCCGGTCGGCGTCTACTTCGGCAAGCCGGGCGAAAAGGCGCAGGACCCGTACTTCGGCGGCGTCGGGCCCGAACGCACCGGCTGCACCGAGTGCGGCGCCTGCATGACAGGCTGCCGCGTCGGCGCGAAGAACACGCTGGTCAAGAACTACCTCTACCTCGCCGAGCAGGCCGGCGCGCGGGTCATCCCGCTGACCACGGTCACGGCCGTGCGCCAGAGCGGCTCCGGTTTCGCCGTCGAGATCCGCAAGACCGGCACCTCGTCGAAGAAGTTCACGCACACGCTCACCGCCGGCAAGGTCGTGCTGGCCGCGGGCACCTGGGGCACCCAGAACCTGCTCCACGAAATGCGCGACAAGCAGATCCTGCCGAACCTGTCCGCGAAGCTCGGCGAGCTCACCCGGACGAACTCCGAGGCGATCATCGGCGCCGCGCGAACCTCGGTCGACCCGGAGCGCAACTTCAGCAACGGCGTCGCGATCACGTCGTCGATCCACCCCGACGAGACCACGCACATCGAGCCGGTTCGCTACGGCAAGGGCAGCAACGCGATGAGTCTGCTGCAGACCATCGCCACCGACGGGGCGTCGCCGGTGCCGCGCTGGCGCCAGGCCGTCAACTTCATGCTCAAGCATCCGGTGCAGACGGCGAAGCTGCTCAATGGCTACAAGTGGAGCGAGCGGACGGTCATCCTGCTGGTGATGCAGAGCCTCGACAACTCGATCACGACCTACACCAAACCCGGGCGCTTCGGCGGGCGCAAGTACACCTCCAAGCAGGGCCACGGCGAGCCGAACCCGAGTTTCATCCCCGCCGGGCACGAGGCGAACGAGCGCACCGCCGAGCACATCGGCGGCATGCCGGGCGGCACCTGGGGCGAGATCTTCGATATCCCGTTGACCGCGCACTTCATCGGTGGTGTCGCGATCGGTACCGATGCCGGCAACGGCGTCATCGACCCGTATCACCGCGTGTTCAACTACCCTGGTCTGTCCGTTGTGGATGGTGCGGCGATCACGGCGAACCTCGGGGTCAACCCGTCGCTGACCATCGCCGCGCAGGCCGAACGCGCGTTTTCCTTGTGGCCCAACAAAGGCGAGGCCGACACTCGGCCGCCGCAGGACCAGCCGTACACCCGGCTCACCCCGATCGCACCCAAGAACCCGGCCGTGCCGTCGGCGGCGCCCGCCGCGCTGCGGTAGCCGTCCGAATTCCGTAAGGCCGAAGAGACTGTCGCGCGGACTCCGCTGATGTTGTGCTTGGGCGGTTCTCCAAGCGAAAGGGATCCACGATGGCCTACGACTTCAGCGCGCTGAAGGCGGTCTTCATCAACAGCACGCTCAAATACTCGCCCGAGCCGAGCAATACCGAAGGCTTGATCGAGATCAGCCGCGACATCATGGTCAAACACGGGGTCGAGGTCGCGGTGGTGCGGGCGCTCGACCACGACATCGCGACCGGCGTGTGGCCGGACATGACCGAGCACGGCGCGTCTTCCGATGCCTGGCCCGCGCTGTACGAACAGATCATGGCCGCGGACATCCTGGTGTTGGCCGGCCCGATTTGGCTGGGCGACAACAGTTCCGTGATGAAGCGGGTGATCGAACGGCTCTACGCCTGCTCTTCGCTGCTGAACGACGCGGGGCAGTACGCGTATTACGGACGGGTGGGCGGTTGCCTCATCACCGGCAACGAGGACGGGATCAAGCACTGCGCGATGAACGTCCTCTACAGCCTTCAGCACCTCGGTTACACCATCCCGCCGCAGGCCGACGCCGGCTGGATCGGCGAGGCAGGCCCCGGTCCGTCCTATCTGGACCCCGGCTCGGGCGGCCCGGAGAACGACTTCACCAACCGCAACACGACGTTCATGACGTGGAATCTGCTGCACCTGGCGTCGATGTTGAAGAACGCCGGCGGGGTGCCCGCGTACGGAAACCAGCGCGCGTCCTGGGACGCGGGTTCGCGGTTCGACTTCGAGAACCCCGAGTACCGCTGACCCCATGCGGTTCTGACGAACCTGGTTCGACACCGCCGGGTGACCTGCGCAACCAGGATGCCCGCTGGGACGTCCTTGGGATATGACCTTGGACAGAAGGACGTTCCTGCTGGTGGCTGGAGTGTCAGCGGTGGGTGCCGTCGCGGCGGCGTGCGGTACGTCCGAGTCGACATCGCCGCCGGTCAGCTCGGTGCCGAACACGCCGGTGCCGTCCGCGCCGCCGTCGACCTATCCGCCGCTGGGGGCGCCGGACTGGAACGCCTTGCGCGCCAAGCTGTCCGGCAAGCTCACCCTGTCGGGTGAAGCGGGCTTTGCGGCGGCCGCTCGGGTGTTCAACCCGCTGTTCGACGGGCACAAGCCCGCCGCGGTTGCGAGCTGCGCCACGCCGGCGGACGTCCAGGCTTGCGTGGTCGCGGCGGCGTCGCGGGTACCGATCGCAGCCAGAAGCGGCGGCCACAGTTATGCAGGCTACTCGGCTCCCGATGGCGGGCTCGTTGTCGATGTCGGGCCGATGTCCAAGGTGGACGTTCAAGGTGAGAACGTCGTCATCGGTGCCGGTGCCCGGCTGAAGGACGTCTACGCCGCGCTCGGCGCCGCCGGCCGTTGCCTGCCCGCCGGATCGTGCCCGACGGTCGGCATCGCCGGGCTCGCGCTCGGCGGCGGTATCGGCGTGCTCGCCAGGAAGTACGGACTCACCTGTGATCACCTGGTGTCCGCGCAGATCGTCACGGCCGACGGCAAACTGCGTACGGCGTCCGCGAGCTCCGAGCCGGACCTGTTCTGGGCGCTGCGCGGGGGCGGCGGCGGCAACTTCGGCATCGTCACGTCGTTCACCTTCTCCACCGATCAGGCTCCGAGCGTCACGGTGTTTTCGCTGCACTTCCCGTCGGGTTCGGCCGCGAAGGTCCTCGGCGCCTGGCAGCAGTGGATCGCCGACGCCCAGCCGGAACTCTGGTCGAACGTCACGATCTCCGGTGGTTCCTCGGTCGCGTGCAAGGTGGGCGGCTGCTTTGTCGGCAGTGCGTCGGAACTTTCGCCGTTGCTGGCCGACCTCGTCGCCAAAGCCGGGGTTTCGCCTTCGACGCGGACAACGCAGCCCAAGACGTATCTCGCCGCGATGGAGTACTTCTCCGGAAGTTCGAGCAGGCAGACGTTCGTCGCGTCCTCGCGCATCCTGGACCAGCCGCTCGACGACCCGTCGAAGCTCGTCGGCTTGATGACCGCGCACAAGGGCGTCGACCTGCTGATCGACGGACTCGGCGGCGCGGTCGCGAAACCCTCCCCGACCGATACCGCGTTCTGGCACCGGAAAGCGCTCGCGTCCATCCAGATCTACAGCCCGGCGACACCCGGAACGCGGGACAGCGCGGCCAAAGCGGTCGCGGACATCGCGTCCGGGCTGGCTGGGATCGGGGCGGGCGGCGGTTACGTCAACTACCTCGATCCCAGCCTGCCGGACTGGATGAACGCCTACTACGGCGACAACGCCACACGACTGCGTCAGGTCGCCATGAACTATGACCAGAACAAGGTTTTCGGTTTCGCGCAGGGGGTTCTCGCCTAGAGGTCGATCCCGGTGAACACGGTGACGCGCTCTTCGGTGAGGTCGGTCATCGCGGCGAGTACGCCTTCGCGCCCCACGCCGGATCCCTTGACACCGCCATAGGTCATTTGGTCCGCGCGGAACGACGGGACGTCACCGATGATCACGCCGCCGACCTCGAGCTCGGTGGCGGCGTAGAACGCGATGTGGACGTCACGGGTGAACACGCCCGCCTGCAGGCCATACGCGGAGTCGTTCACCGCCGCGAAAGCCGCGTCCACGCCGTCCACAATAGACACTGCGAGCACCGGGCCGAAGATCTCCTCGGACCACGCCTTTGCCGTGACCGGAACGTCGGTGAGCAGCGTCGGCTGCACTGTCGCCCCTGCGCGGGCGCCCCCGGTGAGGAGCTTCGCGCCAGAAGCAACGGCTTCGTCGACCCAGGCCACGATCCGTTCCGCCGCGGCCTCGTCGACGACCGGGCCGACGTCGACCTCGGTGTCGTACGGGTCGCCCGTTCGCTGCGCCTCGACGGCTTCCAGCAGCGCCGGGACGAATTCGTCGGCGACCGCGCTGTCGACGATCACCCGCTGGACGGCGATGCACGACTGGCCGGCCTGGTAGTTGCCGAAAGTGGCGATCCGGTGTGCGGCGCCCTCGATGTCGGGCCAGTCGCGCAACACGACGGCCGCCGCGTTGCCGCCGAGTTCGAGCACGACGTGCTTGCGGGGCGCCGCGTCCGCCAGCGACCAGCCGACCGGGCCGGACCCGGTGAACGACACCACCGGCAGCCGCGGGTCGGCGACCAGTGCGGACGTCTCGGCGTTGCCGAGCGGAAGCACGGAGAAGGCACCCTCGGGGAGGTCCGTCTCGGCCAGGATCTCGCCCAGGATCAGCGCGGACAGCGGGGTGCGCGGCGCGGGCTTGATGATGATCGGCGCGCCGACCGCCAGCGACGGCGCGACCTTGTGCGCGACGAGGTTCAGCGGGAAGTTGAAGGGCGCGATGCCGAGTACGGGACCGCGTGGCACCCGGCGCGTCATCGCGAGCCTGCCGTCCCCGGACGGGTCGGTGTCGAGGCGCTGAAGCTCGCCGCCGGAGAACTTGCGGGCTTCCTCGGCGGCGATGCGGAACACCGACACCGCGCGGCGCACCTCGGCGTCGGCCCACTTCAGCGGCTTGCCGTTCTCGGCGGTGATGACCTCGGCGAGCTCATCGGCACGCTCGGCGATCCGGCGCGACACGTGGTCGAGCGCGGCCGCCCGCACGTGCGCGGGCGAACGCCGGAACTCGCCCGCCACCCGTACGGCCGCGGCGACCGCGCGCTCGACCTGTTCGGGTCCGGGCACGGCGACCGTCGCGACTTCGCTGCCGTCGAACGGATGCGTCACGACGATCGTGCTGGCGCCTTGTTCCGGGCTACCGGCGATCCAGCAGGGTCGCGGCTCCGGGGTGATCATGTCCATACACACCAACGTATCCGGGGTGGGTGTCCGCCATGTGAACACCCACCCGTCCGGGTGTTCCGGCGATCTTCGTCAGAAGGCGATGAGGACCTTGAGTGCCTCGCGGTCGGCCATCGCCTGGTAGCCGGAGGGGACCTTCTCGATGTCGATGGTCCGGTCGAAGACCTTGCCGGGCTGGATCTTGCCGTCGAGGACGTCGGGGAGCAGGTCCTCGATGTACTGGCGGGCGGGAGCGACGCCGCCGGTGATGGTGACGTTCCGCATGAACACCGGACCGCCGAGCGGGCCTTCCAGGTACTGCGGGACGCCGACCCGGCTGATCGTGCCGCCCGCGCGGACGGTGCCGGCGGCCATCTCGATCGCGGGCTTGGTACCGACGCATTCGAGGACGGTGTGGGTGCCCGCGCCCGACGTCAGCTCGCGCAGCTTCTCGACACCCTCGTCGCCGCGTTCGGCGATGACGTCGGTCGCGCCGAACTCGCGGCCGAGGTCGGTGCGGACGGCGTGGCGGCCCATCAGCAGGATCCGCTCGGCGCCAAGGCGCTTCGCGGCCAGTACGGCGGAGAGCCCGACCGCGCCGTCGCCGATCACGGTGACCGTGGTGCGTTCGTTCACGCCGGCCTTGACCGCCGCGTGGTGGCCGGTCGAAAAGACGTCGGACAGCGTGAGCAGGGACGCGAGCAGCGCGTCGTCCTGCGTCGCGGGCACCTTGACCAGCGTGCCTTCCGCCTGCGGGACGCGCACGATCTCGCCCTGGGCGCCGTCGACGCCCCGCGCGCCCCAGACGCCGCCGTGCTCACACGACGTCTGCAGGCCTTCGCGGCAGAACTGGCAGGTGTTGTCCGAGTACATGAACGGCGCGATGACCAGGTCGCCTGTCCTGACCGCCGAGACGGCCGACCCGGCGTCCTCGACGATGCCGAGGAACTCGTGCCCGATCCGGTGGCCGTGTTCGGTGGCTTCCATGCTGCCGTACGGCCAGAGGTCGCTGCCGCAGATGCAGGAGCGGACCACGCGCACCACGGCGTCGGTCGGCTGCGCGATCTTGGGGTCGGGAGCGTCTTCGACCCTGACATCGCCGGCTCCGTAGATGACTGTCGCTCGCATGGGCTTCCTCTCGTGCGGATGTCTCCCTATGGGAGTACCCCGGACGCCCCGTTTATGCCACCCGGCGCCTGTGTTCTGCGCCTCGCTCCGACCCGCCCAAGTGCGTTTAGCGGGCTAACTGCACTACGTAGGCATGCTAAGGAGCGCGTTTAGCCCGCTAAATGCACTTCAGGGGGTTGCCGCGCCGCCGCCGGAGCCGCCATGCGGCCACCAGGGCATCGTCTCGCCCGTCCGTTGCTTAGCATGCCTAAGCGCTACAGTTAGCCCGCTAAATGCAGGTCGGAGGGGTGCGGGCCGGGTGACGCAGCCCACCTGGGACGATGGAGCGGGGTAGGTCAGCGATCGTCCAGGAGGACCAGCAAGTGTCAGATGCCGCCATCGGACCGGTACTCGTCGTCGACTTCGGGGCGCAGTACGCCCAGCTGATCGCGCGTCGCGTCCGCGAGGCCCAGGTGTACTCCGAGGTCGTTCCGCACACCACCACCGTCCAAGCGATGCTGGCCAAGAACCCGGCCGCGATCATTCTTTCCGGCGGCCCGTCCAGCGTGTACGCCGAAGGCGCGCCCTCGATGGACCCCGCGCTGGTCGAGGCTGGGGTCCCCATCCTCGGCATCTGCTACGGCCACCAGCTGCTCGCCCGGGCCCTCGGCGGCACCGTCGAGCCCACCGGCGTCCGCGAGTTCGGCCGCACCGATGTCACCCTGACCGGTGACGGCGGAGTGCTGCACCAGGGCCTGCCCGCGCACCAGACCGCCTGGATGAGCCACAACGACAGCGTCACCAAAGCGCCCGAGGGCTCGATCGTCACCGCGTCCTCCGAGGGCGCGGCGGTAGCCGGGTTCGAGGACGTCGCGCGCGGCTTCGCGGGCGTCCAGTACCACCCTGAGGTCGGTCATTCGCCGCACGGCCAGGAGGTCCTGCGCCGCTTCCTGCACGACATCGCGGGCATCACCCCGCAGTGGACGACGGCGTCGATCGTCGACGACCAGGTCAAACGCATTGTCGAGCAGGTCGGTGACGGCCGCGCGATCTGCGGGCTGTCCGGCGGCGTCGACTCCGCTGTCGCCGCCGCGCTCGTCCAGCGCGCCATCGGCGACAGGCTGACCTGCGTGTTCGTCGACCACGGGCTGCTGCGCGCGGGCGAACGCACCCAGGTCGAGCGCGACTTCGTCGCCGCCACCGGGGTCAACCTGGTGACCGTCGACGCGCGCGAGCGGTTCCTCGACGCGCTGGCCGGGGTGACCGACCCCGAGGAGAAGCGCAAGATCATCGGGCGCGAGTTCATCCGCGTCTTCGAGCAGGCCGAGCGCGACCTCAAGGCGAAGGGTGACTACGAGTTCCTCGTCCAGGGCACGTTGTACCCGGATGTCGTCGAGTCCGGCGGCGGCGCCGGCACGTCGAACATCAAGAGCCACCACAACGTCGGTGGCTTGCCGGACGACCTGCAGTTCAAGCTGGTCGAGCCGCTGCGGCTGCTGTTCAAGGACGAGGTCCGGAAGGTCGGCCTCGAGCTCGGCCTGCCGGAGACCATCGTCATGCGCCAGCCGTTCCCCGGGCCTGGCCTCGGCATCCGGATCATCGGCGCGGTCGATGCCGAGCGGCTCGAGATCCTGCGCAACGCCGACGCGATCGCCCGTGAGGAACTGACCGCGGCGGGGCTGGACAACTCGATCTGGCAGTGCCCGGTGGTGCTGCTCGCCGACGTCCGCAGCGTCGGCGTCCAGGGCGACGGACGCACCTACGGTCACCCGATCGTGTTGCGTCCGGTGTCCAGCGAGGACGCGATGACGGCAGACTGGACGCGCTTGCCGTACGAGGTCCTCGAGCGCATCTCGACCCGGATCACGAACGAGGTCGCCGAGGTCAACCGCGTGGTCCTCGACGTCACGAGCAAGCCGCCGGGCACCATCGAATGGGAGTAGGGCGCTGACCTGCGTCGCAGCGGTGCAAGCCCCTGAGCTGCAGTTAGCGGGCTAAATGTAGCGCTTAGGCATGCTAAGGAACGGCGAAGGCCCCCGGAGGGATCCGGGGGCCTTCGTGGTGAGTGGGGGTGGGTGAGTGGAGCGGTGGGGGTGGAGCGGTGGGGGTGGAGCAGGAGCGGGAGTGGGGTCAGGGGGTGCGGTGGGGGCGGAAGGATGCGGCGAGCATCATCACGCCGACCAGCACCGCGCCCCCGGCGAGGATCCACCGCAGGTCGAACGTCGGCAGCCACGACACCCCATCGGTCAGCGCGTACGCCGAGACCAGCAGTGTCGCGATCCCGATGATCAGGGTGAACACGTCCACCCCTCGGCGACGGTCCGGAGCTTGAGACGCGGGCTCGTCGTAGTCGTACTCATATCCGTTGTCAGCCACGGCCGACCACCATCCTTCCGGCTTCGTGCTCCACGTCGAGGTTGATCTTGGCGCCACCGGCGCCGTCCGTGCCCAGGTCCGTCCCGGTGACCGCGCCCTGGCCGAGGCCGGAGGTGTGGTGGTCGAAGCAGTTCAACTCGCCCGCCTTGGTGTCGCAGGTGTACGTGACGTCCGCGGTCGCCGGAACCATGACCGTGATCTGCCCGGCACCGCTGGTCACCTTGGTCTTGACGTCGGCGTTCGCCGGCAGTTTGGTGAGGTCGAGGTAGATGTTGCCCGCGGTCCGCGAGTAGCTCGGCAGCACCTCGGCCGCGGTCTTCGGCGTCGCGTTGATGTTGCCGAAGCCGCCTTGGACGTTGTCGAACGGGACGGCCGTCAGGACCATGCCCGCGATCGCCAGCGGGATGGCGAGCCCGATCAGGCCGCGTCCGCCGCGGACGAACGATCCCGCGACCAGTCCGAGCCCGAGGACACCGAGGGTCATCCCGATGATGTGGTGCGCGGAGAACCAGTCGTTACCGCTGAGGTTGAGCAGGACACCGACAGCCGCGACCACTACGGCGATCGAATACGTCACGCCGGCGACCTTCGACCGGTGCCGGGGCACCCGCGGCGGGGGAGGCGGTGGGGTCGGGCTCGCCGCGGGCTCCGGGTCGGGCAGGTCCCAAGCGAACGGGGCCGCGCCGAGCGGGTCCCAGCCGGGAGCTGCCTTCTCGGCCGCCGCGGCCGACTCGGTGCCGCTCATCGAGAACGCCGCGTCGAAGCCGCCCTGCCCGTACGCCGGGGTCTGACCGAACTGCTCGTACCCCGCGGCCGGCACGACCGGCCGGTTGGACTGGCCACGCGAGTGGTGCAGCGCGTAGAGCCCGGCCAGGAACAGAACGAAGCAGATGACACCGCCGCTGCCGAAGAAGCCGCCGGAGAACAGCCCGCCGCTGAAGGTCCAGCCGGCCAGCGGGATCATCGCGATGCACAGCACCACCGTGAAGCCCGTCGACGCCGAGGTGACCCGACCGCGGCCGATCATGCCCTCGAACGCCGAAACCTGGTCGCGCTCGTCCGGGAAGAACAGCCAGCCGAGGATGTACAGCAACGGCCCGGCACCGCCGAAGATCGTCGCGACGACAAACGCCACGCGGACGATCACCGGGTCGATCCCGTACCGGCTGCCGATCGCGGCCGCCACGCCTGCCACCTTGCGGCCGCTGTGCGGTCGCCGCGGCCTGCTGGCCCAAAAGTCTCTGATTGTCTCCTCGAAGCCGTTCTGCGACTTCGTACCCCGATTTTCCGTCTCGCCACTCATGCCAATGAGAATGCGGCACGGCCGGTGGACGGCACATCGGGGAAGGTCCCTGAGTTTCCCCCGACCCCTCGCCGGTATCAGCCGCCCTCTCAGGGTCATTCCCTGATGAAACCGGACGCCTCTCGTGTGACCATGGATAACGTGCAGGAACACGAAACCGAAACAGCTGTGACGCCGGCCGTCCCCCCGGGCGCGGTCGGTACGCCCGGCGGGCCGCCGAAGATGTACCGGCGCCGCAACGGGCGAGCTGTTGCGGGTGTGGCCGGCGGCCTCGCCGATCACCTCGGCGTCAAGGTGCTCTGGGTGCGGACGGCGTTCGCCGTGCTCTCCGCGCTCGGTGGCGCGGGCTTGGTCGCGTACGGCCTGCTCTGGGTGTTCGTCCAGCAGCAGTCCGAGGAAAGCGCCACGGCGGTTTCGGCACCGGGCACCGCGAAGGAGCGGCAGCAGGCCTTCGGGCTGATCGTGCTGGGCATCGGCCTGGCGGTCGCCGGGGGAACGGTGACCGGCTTCATCAGCGGCTGGGGAGTCGTGCCCGTGGTCGTCGCGATCATCGGTGCGACAGTCGTCTGGCGGGAGGCCGACGAGTCTCAGCGGCGAAGGTGGCGCGACGGTGCGAAGGGTGGCGTCACCGGGGCGTTGTTCGGCGGAGGCGGCTGGTCGGCCGTGGTCCGCATCCTCGCCGGGGTCGCGTTGGTGATGACCGGGATCGGCGTGGTTCTGTTCCGCAGCGGCACCTTCGACCAGGTCCAGCTCGCACTGGTCGCGGTGTTCGCGACGCTGGTCGGCGTGGCCGTCCTGACCGTCCCGTTCTGGCTGCGCATGGTCAGCGACCTCGGTGACGAGCGGCGCGCGCGGATCCGGACCGACGAACGTGCCGAGATCGCCGCCCACCTGCACGACTCGGTTCTGCAGACGCTGGCGCTCATTCAGAAGCAGGCCGAGTCCCCGAGGGAGGTCGCGCGGCTGGCCCGAGGGCAGGAGCGGGAGCTTCGGGGCTGGCTCTACGGCCCGGCCGGCTACGGCAAGAAGGACGAGAGCGTCGAAGAGTCCTCGCCGTGCGGGCGGCTTTCCGAGGCACTCGCAAGCGCTTGCGGCGAGGTCGAAGACACCTTCGCCATCTCCGTGCAGCAGGTGGTCGTGGGGGACGTGGAGCTCGACGAGCCGTTGATCGCGCTCGTCCAGGCCTCGCGGGAGGCGATCGTCAACGCGGCCAAGCATGCTGGCATCGAAGAGGTCAGTGTGTATGCCGAGGTGGAGGCCACCGCGGTCACGGTGTTCGTGCGCGATCGGGGTAAAGGTTTCGACCCGGACGTGGTTCCCGGCGACCGGCATGGCCTCGCCGACTCGATTCGGGGGAGGATGGAGCGCAACGGCGGTAGCTGCCGGCTGCGCACCGCGCCCGGGGAGGGCACCGAGGTGCAGCTGGAGATGCCGATCAAGGTGAGCAAGGGAGCGACGTCGGCATGACGGAAAACCAGCAGAAGCGGGAGCCGGTCAAGGTCTTCTTGGTCGACGACCACGCGCTTTTCCGCGCCGGCGTCCGCGCCGAACTGGAGTCGATCACCGACGAGGTGCGGGTCGTCGGGGAGGCGGGTTCGGTCGCCGACGCCGTCGCTGGGATCGCGCGGACCAAGCCACAGGTGGTACTGCTGGACGTCCACATGCCCGACGGCGGCGGCGCCGAGGTGCTCAAGCGGGTCCGCCCGGACCTGCCGGAAATCGTGTTCCTCGCCCTGTCGGTCTCCGACGCCGCGGAGGACGTGATCGCCGTCATCAGGGCCGGGGCCAGGGGTTACGTCACGAAGACCATCTCCTCCAAGGAACTGGTGCGGGCGGTTGTCCGCGTTTCCGATGGCGACGCCGTGTTCTCGCCGCGCCTCGCGGGCTTCGTGCTGGACGCCTTCGCCGACCGGCCGGGTTCGGCGCCCATCAGCGACCCCGAGCTGGACCTGCTGACACCGCGCGAGCGTGACGTCCTGCGCCTGCTCGCACGCGGGTACGCCTACAAGGAGATCGCGTCGGAGCTGTTCATCTCGGTGAAGACGGTCGAGACGCACGTTTCGAGCGTCCTGCGGAAGACCCAGCTGTCCAACCGGTACGAGCTTTCGCGCTGGGCCTCGGACCGCAGGCTCGTCTAAACGGCGGGTGCGGGGTCGAGGGTTTCCGTCGGCTCGAGTTTCGGAGCGCGCTTGTGCAGGCGTGTCAGCGCGACACCGCCGAGCACGACGACCATCCCGACCACCACCCTCGGCTGGAGCGCTTCGCCCAGGAACACCGAACCGAGCAGCACCGACACCACCGGCAGCAGGTAGCCGACGACGGACGCTGCCACAGCGCCTTCGGACGCCAGGAGCTGGTAGTTCAGCGCGAACGCGATCCCGGTCGAACCCGCGCCCAGCACCAGCAGCGCGATCACCGCGCCGACGTTCGGGTGGATCGGGCTCAGCCCGCTGGTCGGCACCGCCAGCAGCATGAACCCGCTGGCCAGGATCATTTGCGCGCCCGAGAGCGAGACTGGTGAGACGCCGACATTCGAGAGGTACCGGCCTTCGTAGACGAACGCGAACCCGTAACTCGCCGCCGCGATGAGGCACAGCACCGCGCCCCAGCTCGCCAGCCCGGATGCCTGCCACGGCGCGAAGATGAGCAGGATCCCGGCCAGCCCCAGGACCAACCCGAGCGAGCGGTACAGGCCCATCCGCCGCTCCCCGCCGAACATCGGCGCGATCAGCACGACCCAGAGCGGGGTCGTCGAGTTCAGTACCCCGGTGATCCCGGAGTCGACGGTCTTCTCGCCGATGGCGAAGAGCAGGAACGGCAGCGCGTTGTGGAAGAACGCGGCGACCGCGAGGTAGCCCCAGACACGACGGCTCCCCGGCAGCCGGTCGCGGCCCGCGTAGCACAGCGCCACCAGCACGGCGGCGCCCAAAACGAGCCTGACCAGCACCAACTGCACGGGAGAGAACGCGCTCAGGCCGATCTTGATCCAGAAGAAGCTGGACCCCCACATCAGCGCTAGCGCGCCCATCCGCAGCAGTGTTTTCGTCTCGCCCACCGGAGAACCCCCTTCGCTGTCCCCATCCTGGAGTTCCGGAACCGTAAGGACAAGCGCGAATAACTGCACCCAGGGTTTAGTAGAACTGTAAGATCGCGTCATGCTCGACGTCCGCCGCATGCAGGTACTCCGGGCCGTGATCACCAGCGGTTCCATCACCTCGGCCGCCCGCAACCTGGGCTACACACCGTCCGCGATCAGCCAGCAGCTGTCCACCCTGGAACGGGAAGCCGGGGTCGAGCTGCTGGAACGCGTCGGCCGCGGGGTGCGGGCGACCCCGGCCGGGATGTTGCTGTCCGAGCACGCGGAGGTCGTGAGCGCGCAGCTGTCCAAGGCCGAAGCAGCGCTCACCGAGCTCAAGGAAGGCCGGACGGGCCGGTTGGCGATCCGCTACTTCTCGACGGCCGGTGCCGCGCTCGTACCGCCCGCGGTGGCCGCCGTCCGACGCGAGTTCCCGGGGATCCGACTCGACCTGAAGCTCGTCGAGCCGGAGGACCCGATGCCCGAGATCGAGAAGGGCCGGGCGGACGTGGCGATCGTGGTGATTCCGCAGCTGCGCCCGCCGGCCAAGGGCATCGAGCTGGTGCACCTGCTCGACGATCCGTATCGGGTGGTGCTGTCCCGAGCGCATCCGTTGGTGCGCAAGCGGGTCCTTGATCTTGCCGAGCTGGCCGAAGACAGCTGGGTCGGCACCGAATGGCCGCCGGGGCCGTGCCGCGACACCGTGATGGACGCGTGCGCCGCCGCCGGGTTCACCCCGAACTTCGCCGTCGAGGCCGAGGATTACCAGACAGCGCAAGGGTTTGTCGCTGCGGGACTGGGTGTCTGCCTGGTACCGGAACTGGCACTGGGCAGCCAGAACGCGGGCGTCGTGACCCGGAAGATCCGGCGGCCCGAACCGTTCCGGCCGATCTACGCGGCCATCGGCGCGCACGCTCGGGAGAAACCGTCCGTACGGCGGCTCATCGAGGTTCTTCGCGAAGCGGCCGTCGTCGGCTGAGCGTCAGACGAAGAAGAGCTGTGACACCAGGATGCCGACGACGATCGCGCCCAGGATCGCGAGCGCGGTGATGATCCACGTCCGCTGCGCGGCGGAGTCGCGTGCCTGGGGCGGCGCGGGAGCGGGCCTCGGTGCCGGGGCGTACTGGGTCGGCGCCGGCTGCTGCTGTTGGGGCTGGATCTGCTGCGGCTGGATCTGCTGGGTGGGAAGTTGTTGCTGCGAAGGCGTTTGCGGCGGAGCCATTACCGGAGCCTGCTGTTGGATCGGCCAGGAGACCGGCATCGTCGGCATGGCCGGGGCCGTCGGCGGTACGAACGCCGTCTGCCGTCCTTCGGTGATCGCGCTGAGCGAACGGACCGTGTCGTTCATCGTCGGCCTGGTCACCGGATCCGACCGCAGCAGCTTGATCAGCGCGCCGGTCAGCGGACCCGCGTTGTGCGGCGTGGGCGGAGTGCCCTGCCCGTTCTCGCCGAACGGAGGCACTCCCTCGACAGCCGTGTACAGCGTCGCGCCCAGCGAGAAGACGTCGGAAGCGGGAACGGCCGGTTCGCCACGGGCCACTTCGGGGGCGCGATAGGCCGCACGCGGGCCGCCGCCGGTGATGCCGATGTCGGTGATCTTGACGCCGCCGTCGTCGGCGAGCAGCACGTTCCCCGGTTCGAGAGTCTTGTGCACTATCCCGGCCGCGTGCATGGCGGCGAGTGTCGAACCCAGCTGGATCCCCAGCGACGAGGCCTGTTCCGGGGTGAGCCTGCCGTGCTCGGCGAGGAACTGGGCCATGCTGCGTGACGGGATGTACTCCATCACCAGCCAGATGTCCGTGCCCTCGCGGAACACGTCGTGCACGGTGATCGCGCAGCCGTGCACCACCTG
Source organism: Amycolatopsis sp. (assembly GCF_025464955.1). Taxonomy (GTDB): domain Bacteria; phylum Actinomycetota; class Actinomycetes; order Mycobacteriales; family Pseudonocardiaceae; genus Amycolatopsis. Next base: position 111,281 of record NZ_JAODNM010000093.1, read on the forward strand.
CGTCGCGTTGCGGCCCTCCGCGAGGGCCTGCACGCGAGCCTGCTCGGTCTGCATGGGATCGAGGCCCGGCGGGATGTACATCGGCTTCAGCGCGACCGTCCGGTGCAACCGCGTGTCGAACCCGAGCCAGACGATGCCCGCCCGGCCCCGGCCGATCGGCTGGTCGAGTCGGTACCGCTCGCCGACCACCGAACCTTCAGTACTCACAGCATTCCTTCAGCGATCACGGGTCAACTCGCCGGGCTGGTCGGCGTCGTAGTCGATGACGACGTTGGTGTGTCTGACGTCGAAGGCACCGATTTCGACGTCGTCGGCTTCGTTGGCTTTGTCGGCGTATCCACCGGCGGCGGGGGCTGCTGCGGGTCCGACTGCTGTTCCGAGGTGCGCCGCGACGACGTCTGCTGCTGACTGGTGGTCGGCGAGGTCGGCGCGGTGTCCGAGCTCGTCGGGAAGTCCTGGGTCGTCGGCACGGACGTCGGGGTGAACGACGGCGACGGGCTGATCGGGGTGTTCTGCGAGGCCGGTGCGGGGTTCTTCCCGCTGAACAGCCACAGCCCCAGGCCGATCATCGCCACCAGCACGACCGCGCCGATGAGGACCGGCATCTTCCAGGCGCCCGGTTTGGGCTGGTCTTCGTCCTCGGGCCGGTCGGCGCGGGATCCGCGCGCGGGCGGCGGGGGCTCGTCCTCGTAGTCCTCGTCGTCGTATCCGCCGGCCAGCGGGACGGCGCGAGTGGCCGACATACCGCCGTGCGGGGGCGCCGCCTCGTATTGGTGGTCGTACCCGTCGTAGTCGTCCTCGGGGTAGCCGGTCGCGGGGGCGTAGTCGTCGTCCTGCTCGTCGTAGTAGCCGCCGGGAGGCTCCGGGTTGTCGAGCAGCGTGCCCGAATGCCCGGCGGGCAGCTCGTCGCCGTTGAACGCGCGGGTGCCGTCCTCCAGCTCGCCGCCGGCGAGCATCCCCGCGACCGGCGCCATCATGGTCGGTCCGGCCGGGCCGCCCAGCGGTGTCTCGCCCCTGGCGACCGCCGAGAGCAGCTCTTCGGACTCCTCGGCCGTCGGCCGCTGGTGGATGTCCGGGTGCAGCAGGACCGCGAGCACGCTGGCGAGCGGCCCGGACTGCCGGGGCGGGTTGATCTGTCCGGCGGCGACCGCGTGGAGCAGGCTCAGCGTGTTTTCGCTCAGGCCGAACGGCGGCTGGCCCTCGCAGGCCGCGTACAACGTCGAGCCGAGCGAGAAGATGTCGGACTCCGGGCCGGGGTCGCCGCCGATGGCGACCTCGGGCGCGAGGTAGGCCGGGGTGCCGGCGATCATCCCGGTCTTGGTGACCGTGACGTCGTCCTTGGCGCGGGAGATACCGAAGTCGGTGATCTTCACCGTGCCGTTGCCGCCGAGCAGGATGTTGCCGGGCTTGATGTCGCGGTGCACGATGCCGACCGCGTGCGCTTCCTTGAGCGCGGCGGCGACCTGGGAGCCGATCCGCGCGACCTCGGTCGGCGGCAGCGTGTGGTGCTCCTGCAGCACGGCCGCCAGGCTGGTGGAGTTGAGGTACTCCATGATCAGGCAGGGCTGGTCGCGGTCGTCGGTGACGACGTCGAACACCGTGATGGCGTTCGGGTGATGCAGCCGCGCGGCGATCCGGCCCTCGCGCATCGTGCGCTGACGGGCGTCTTCGGCGTCGCCTTCCTCCAAGCCGGGCTGGAGGAGGAGCTGCTTGACCGCGACCGTGCGCGCCAGAACCTCGTCATGTGCCTGCCAGACGGCACCCATGGCGCCGGTGCCGATCCGCTGCACGATGCGGTATCGACCGGCGACCAGGCGACCCTCGTCGCTCACGCGACCTCCTTCTGGGGCTCCGGCCTTCTCCACCCGGTGGGTGACCACCGCGGTGGGCGGCGAGCAGATGCGGCGCCGCAGGGCTGGAGCGTATGCACATGTAGTGGTCTGTGACCGGCATTTCCCGAGACCGGTCCGTGACAAGGCTAGGCGTTCACTCTGCGCGCACACATCCGGCACGCTGTGCTCGCCCCGACCTGCGCTTATCCGCGCGGAGGGCCCAACCGCTCACTGCCGCTGTGAAGAGAGCAGCTTGGCATCGGAGATCAGGTTGGTGACACTGTCGGTGATCTTCAGGAGCTGCGTCACCAGCAGGTGGCTGCCGTCGGGCTGCAGCATCATCACCACGGCCTTGATCGACCCGTCAGGCTGGACGATGGCCTGCTGCAGCTGGATCGAGGTCATCGAGGCCCAGGTGCGGACCAGGTCGCCGGGCTGTTCGCCGGCCAGCAGCGGGTCCAGCAGGGCCAGCGCGCCTTGGGGGTTGCTGTCGACGGTCGTATAGAACTTCTTCACCGCGTTCAGCTTCGCCGACGTCGTGGGCGGGATTTCGCTCCGCGCGCTGGTCGGGGCCAGCGCCGCGGGGGACTCAGGCGTGGTCATGCCGGGTTCCTGCTGCGCGGCGGGGGACTGCTGGGCTGAGGGCTGCTTCGCCGCCGGGGTGGTCTTCGTGGAGTGGTGCTGGCCTGGGGCGGCCTGGTCGGGCACCGCGAAGCCGCCGAGGGCCGCCGCGCCGCTGATTCCCTGCGTGTCGGCTTCGGACGCGATCTGGACCCGATGCGGGGCGGTCAGCGTGGACGCCGCGATCCCGGACCCGATCACGAGCGCGCCCGCGGCCAGCAGGCCGATCAGCTTGGCACGCCGCGCGAGGGTGCTTTCCCGGTGTGGCGGCTGCTCGGTGTCCGCGTCGGAATCGTCCGCCGAGTCCGCCGCGTGGGCGCCGGCCCGCCTCTCCCGTGGGGGCAGGAACTTCTGCGGCTCGCGGAACACCTGCTCGAGGTACTCGCGGTCGACCCTGGTGTCGTTGAGGATCTCGGCGGGGATGATGTCCTCGACGTCATAGACCCCATAAACGGCATTCACGGCGTCTTCAACGGCGTCGATGCCGTTCGCGTCCGACGACTGGCGCCGGGCTCGCTGCCGATCGTGCACGGGTTTCCTCGCTGTCATTCCGGGCCGGTCCCGTTCGGGGATGGCTTTCCTGGGGTTCGCTGGGCTGTTCGGCCGCTGGTGCTGGGCCGTTCGGCTCACACATGGACGGGTCGGACCACGTGATTCCAGGTAACCCTGTGCTGTCCCCGGCGACCAGTACCCGTCGCCGGAATGCTGTCGTCCGGCGACGAACGGCAGCGTACGTCACCCACCCGGACCAGGGATAACCGCTTAACGCACCGCACGTGCAGCAAGCACGGTTATGCGCACGTGCAGCTGCAATTACCTGCCGTCGCTCTCGATCTTCGCGTCGTCACTGAAGGTCAGTGTTTGCTGCGTGAGCGTCTGCGTCCCATCCTTATGGGTGATCTCCACCGTGCTGACGGTGACGCCGCGGTTCTGATCGATGCTGATGTTCTTGACCTGGAAGTAGGCCACGTTGGCGTAGCGCTGCTTGAGCGCCTGCGGCCCCTGGTCGTGCAGTTCGCCGGTGGTGACCTGCTGGGCCGCGGCCGGGTCGCTGGCCACGGTCTTGAAGAACGTCTCGGTGTTGTTGCCCATGGTCGAGGCGTCCGCCGGCATCGAGTACCAGGGCGCGGGCGTCGTCTCGCGAGGCGGCTGGGTGTACGGCGGCTGTGGTGGGACGGAGTCCGTCGACGAGGGTGAGTCGGTCATCGTCGCCCCGGTTGTCGGCGCGGGCGCGGCGGGCGGGTTCATCCCGCCGTCGTTGCGCGCGAGCTGCTCGCTGGGGACGGTCCGGCTGCCGGAATCGGGCCTGGGGTCACCCGGTGCGCGCTTGGACGTGCCGTTGGGGAGACCGGCGACGTTGGGGTTCTGCTCGCCGGTGATCTGCGGGGAACCGCCCTGGTCGCCGGGCCAGCCCTGGGTCGCCTGGTTGATGTCCGGCTTGCCCACCAGCAGCGTGCCGGCGAACAGCAGCGAGACGACCACACCGCCGGAGGAGACAGCGGCGAACCACGCGGCCTTGCGCCAGGACTTGGGCGGGGTCACCGAAGCGGGGACGCTGCCGAGATCGAACGTGCCGAGCCCGTCGACCGGCGGCGCGAGGTAGACGCGCACCTCGTCGTCTTCCGAACCGGGCCGAACGGGCTCGGTCGGGGTGAAGGTGATCTTCGTGCGGCGGAGGACCGGATCCGACGCCGCTGAGACTGGGGACACTGCTGCCGCTGTTGTCCCGGTGGTCTCGAGCTCGGTCGACGCGGCCACCTGGGGCTGTGGGAGCGCCACCTCGCGACGCGGCAGGCGCGCGGGTTCCGGCGCGGCCAGGCTGCCCTGGACCCGCTGGACGGGAAGTTCACCGTTCGACGACAGATACCCGGAGGCGGATTCCCGGTGGGGAAGCTCTCCACGGTGTACGGAGGGCCGGTGCAGGGAGGGGAGCGGGAGCGCGCCGGCGGACGGCGGATCGACCGTTCGGCTGCCCAGCTCGTGCCGGCTGTGGTCGTGCCGGGGCGGGACGGCAGGCGTCCAGGCGCCAGCGCCGCCGCGCCGGTGTCGTCCTGCGCCCGCTGGAGGTTCTTGGATGTGGTCCGCCCCGCCGCTCATATCGTGACGACCGTCTCATGAGCGTCTTCTGACGGTGGCAGGGGCCGGGTTAAGCCGATTGGACGAATATCCGGCTGGGCGAACTCCTGAGCATCTGCACGCGCATGCACCGAAGAACGCGCACGGCCGTTTGCCGAACGCGTCTCGCGGGCATCGCCCGACCCAGACACGAGGGTCCTCACGTGCATCAGACTAGAAGCCGAGACCGTGTTTCGTCTCGTCAGGATTGCAAGTTGCAGCTCTTTCACTCTGACGGGCGCGGCCAAATGGGCGTCGCTCACGCTACGCAGTGCTATATCCCCAGTTGGCGCACTCGCCGTCCGTCACGGCCCCGGTCAGCCGCCGCTGCGGTACTTCGCTTGTGTCGATTGCAAGGCCTTGGTCGCGACGACACCGCTGCCGCCGGCCAGGATGATGGCGAGGATGTCCGTGCCGGCGGGACCGGCGGTGAGCAACCAGGCGAGCAGGGACGCCGCGGTGGTGCTGCCGGCGATCACCCAGCGGCCGCGCACGTACTGCGCCACCGGGGAACCGCCCGCGCGCTTGTTCGCGGCGTTGTTGAGCATTGCCAGATAACCGACGTGACCGAGGGCCGCCAGCACGCTGGCGATCGAGATCACGACGGCGATCAGGTTGATGAGCCAGTCCATGTGTCCAGTGTGCCCGCGTTATGGGGTATTCGGCTCGGGGAACACCCTGAGATTCGCGAAGAATTCGCGCAGCCCCCCGCGAGCCTCGCCGGGATCGAGGTCAGCGGCCGAGCCTGCCGCGGCCCAGATCGAGCAGCGCCATCGCCAAGCGGCGGCCTTCCGGGCCGAGCTCGCGGTACCGGGCGAGCACGTCCATCTCGCGGTTGTAGACGATCCGGGTGCCGCCGGCGGCCATCCTGGCGACGCCGATCGTCTTCGACACCTCGACCCGGCGTTTGACCAGCCGCAGGATCTCGGCGTCGAGGAAGTCGATCTCCTTGCGGAGCTCGCCGATCTCCTCGGCCGTCGGCGCCGGCAGGTCGACCACGTGACTGGCGCTGTCGGCACTGTCGGCGGCGTCTTCGTTGGCGGTCTGGTCGGTCTGCGCGTTCATCTGGACCTCTCTTGGGGCCGGACTCCCAGCCGGCCCCTGAGCAGACGAAAGCCCCGGGTCCGTGGACTCCGGGGCTGCGGGTGATAGCGCGTCGGGCACTACGCGATCACGGGAGCCGGAGTCCGGATCCCGTAGAAAAATCGGTACGCGTCGTGCTGCACCCGATCATTATGGCATAAAAGCCGACCTCCGGTGCCGGGCGCCGCGGATCCGCGCGTGCACGGCGAGGCTCATCGCCAGCCAGAAGATCGGGGCCACCGGCCAGAAGAACGGCGCGGGAGACACCGCCCACCGCACGGTCAGCAGCACCGCGAGCACCACGAGAACCGCCGCGTGGATCCGGAGCGTGACGTGGGGCGCAGGCCGCCTGCTCCGCGGGACCGGCTCCTTGGGCAGGTCGGCGGTGAGCGCGCCGAGTTCGTCGGTGTATCTGGCGGCGTAGACCGCGCTGAGGCGGTCCTCGATTTCTTCGAAGGTCAGCCTGCCTTCGGCGCCGGCCGCCTGGACGGCGTCGGCTACCCGTTGTCGGTCGTTGTCCGCGGCGCGAAGCCGGTTCGGGATCTGGGGTTCCATACCCGTCGATGCTCCGCGCGCCCGGTTCGGCGCGCATCGGTCCGCAGGCGACATCCGCGCGTACGCCCCTCGCGGTAGCCCGCCGCCACCAAACCTGTCAGTGCCCCCGGGTAGCGTGGACCCTCGATGAGCACCCTCTTCGATCTGCACCCGGACAACCCGTTCGACAGCGCGGCTTCGCGCCGCCGATCCGAGCTGCTCGACGACCTGAACCCGGCACAGCGCGAGGCCGTGACCCATGTCGGCGCGCCGCTGCTGGTGGTCGCCGGTGCCGGTTCCGGCAAGACGCGCGTGCTGACGCGGCGCATCGCTTACCTGCTCGGCGAACGGGCGGTACATCCCGGTCAGGTACTGGCGATCACGTTCACCAACAAGGCCGCAGCCGAGATGCGCGACCGCGTCAGCGAGCTCGTCGGCCGCCGGTCGAACGCGATGTGGGTGATGACCTTCCACTCGATGTGCGTGCGGATCCTGCGGCGTGAGGCGAAAACGCTCGGTCTGTCGTCGAGCTTCTCGATCTACGACTCCGACGACTCCAAGCGGCTGATCACGCTTGTCGCGCGGGATCTCGACCTCGACGCCAAGCGGTACCCGGCGCGCACGCTGGCCATCCACATCTCGAACCTCAAGAACGAGCTGCTCGATCCCGACGCCGCGGCCGCGCAGGCGGGCGACGACCTCGGGCGTAAGGTCGCCGAGGTCTACGCCGAGTACCAGCGCCGGCTCAAGCAGGCCAACGCGATGGACTTCGACGACCTGATCATGCGCACGGTCGAGCTGCTCCAGGTTTTTCCGGATGTCGCCGAGTACTACCGCCGCCGCTTCCGGCACGTGATGGTCGACGAGTACCAGGACACGAACCACGCGCAGTACACGCTGGTCCGCGAGCTGGTGGGCACCGACGTCAGCGAGTCCGGCGTCGAACCGGCCGAACTGTGCGTGGTGGGTGACGCTGATCAGTCGATCTACGCCTTCCGCGGCGCCACGATCCGCAATATCGAGGACTTCGAGCACGACTTCTCCAACGCGCGCACGATCCTGCTCGAGCAGAACTACCGCTCGACGCAGACGATCCTGTCGGCCGCGAACGCGGTGATCGCCCGGAACCCGAACCGGCGGCCCAAACGACTGTGGACCGATTCCGGGGACGGCGAGAAGATCGTCGGCTACGTCGGGGACAACGAGCACGACGAGGCCGCGTTCGTCGCCGGTGAGATCGACTCGCTGGCCGACCAGGGCGCCGCGAACTATTCGGATGTCGCGGTCTTCTACCGCACGAACAACCAGTCGCGCGTGTTCGAGGAGATCTTCATCCGGCTCGGGCTGCCGTACAAGGTCGTCGGCGGGGTGCGGTTCTACGAGCGTCGTGAGGTGCGCGACATGCTCGCGTACCTGCGCGTGCTGGCCAACCCGGAGGACACGGTCAGCCTCCGGCGGATCCTCAATGTCCCCAAGCGGGGGATCGGCGACCGCGCCGAAGCGGTGGTCGCCGCGCACGCCGAGCGGCAGCGGATTTCGTTCGCGTCGGCGTTGCGCGAGACGATCGACGGCACGGTCCCGTTGATGAACCCGCGCTCCGCCAAGGCGATCACCGGTTTCATCGAGCTGCTCGACGGGCTTCGCGAGCTGGTTGACGCGGGTGGTGAAGTGGCCGACGTGCTCGAGGCCGTCTTGGAGCGTTCCGGGTATCGCGCCGAGCTTGAGGAGTCGGACGACCCGCAGGACGCGTCGAGGGTCGAGAACCTCACCGAACTGGTGACGGTCGCCCGCGAGTTCGCCGAGCTGAACGCCGAGATCGCGCCCCCGGACGCGGCGGACGTCGTCGTCGGTGATGCCGAGGCAGAAGCCGGGGTACCGGCGCCAGGCTCGTTGCCCGCCTTCCTCGAACGGGTTTCCCTGGTCGCGGACGCGGACTCGATCCCGGCGGCGGACGGCGGCGACGGCGAGGCCGATTCCGGCGTCGTCACGCTGATGACCGTGCACACCGCGAAGGGCCTCGAGTACCCGGTCGTGTTCTGCACCGGCTGGGAGGACGGCATCTTCCCGCACATGCGTGCCCTGGGTGACCCGGCCGAGCTCGCCGAAGAGCGGCGGCTGGCCTACGTGGCGATCACGCGGGCCCGCCAGCGTCTGTACCTCTCGCGCGCCATAGTGCGCTCCGCGTGGGGCCAGCCGATGGCGAACCCGGCTTCGCGGTTCTTCGACGAAATCCCCGCCGAACTCATCGACTGGCGCCGCGAGGCACCGTCACGTGGCTTCGGCGAGAGCAGTTCGCAGCGAACGGCGACAACCTGGGGCCGCAAGTCGAGCTTCGGGGGCGACTCCGCGCAGGCGGGCATCGCGGCCGGTGGCATGCGCACGACGTCGTTCAAGGGCTGGAAGGACACCGTCGCCCTGAAACTCGACGTCGGCGACAGGGTCAGCCACGACAAGTACGGGCTCGGCACCGTCCTCCAGACCGACGGCGAAGGCCCACGCGCGACAGCCACCATCGACTTCGGCGCCTCCGGCAAGGTCCGGCTGATGCTCATCGGCAGCGTCCCCATGGTGAAACTCTGACTCGTGAGCGTTCCGGCCGGTTAGAGCCGGTCTGGCCACTCACTAGGCCTGCTTGACGGTCCTGATCACCGGCGCCGTTTCGATGTGGGTGATGGCCGGCAGGGCGGCCACCTGGGTGGTCAGGTACCGGTAGAGCTCCCGCTGGTCGGCGCACACCACGCTCGCACACAGGTTGGTCGGCCCGGTCGTGGCGGCGGCGAACGCGATCTCCGGATGCGCTGCCAGCGCCTCACCGGTCTGCTGCAGAGCCGAGGGGGCGACCGAAAGCCAGAGCAGGGTTCGGGTGGCAAGGCTGAACATCATTCCGTCGACGTCGAGGTCGAGGTACAACACCCCGTGTTCTCGCAGTTCCGTCATTCGTCGTCGGACCGTGGTCGGCGACCAGCCGGTCACCGAGGCCAAGTGCTCGAACCCGGCCCGGCCGTCAGCGGCGAGGGCGGCGAGCAGTTTCCGGTCGACGTCGTCGAGACGCACCGGTCCTCCTCGATTCGGCAACGGGGGCGGGCGCAGCCGCTCGATCGCCGCCTCGTCCAGCGCGCCGAGCTTGGCGATCAGGTTGTCCGGGCCGCCATAGAAGACGTGTAGCACGGAGTGCGCCGTCACCCCCTCCACCCTGGGCGTGCGGGGGAGCTTGGCCAGCAGCAGCGTCTCGCTGTCGGCCTCGTTCTCGGTGCGGACCGTGCACGTAATCTCGGTGCCGCCCGAAGTGAGGCTCACCCAGGACGTGTCGGGACGTCGGGCCAGCGCCTCGGCGACCGGGACTGACGCTCCGGGCGCACAACGCACCCGCAGGAACCACTGCGTCGCACCCAGCGCGGTCGGGTCGACCGCGCCGAGCACCCGCACCGCGCCGGCCGCCCGCAACCGGGTGTACCGGCGGGCGATGGTGCGATCCGACACGCCGAGAACCTCCGCGATAGTGCTGAACGCGGCCCGAGGGTCGATCTGCAGGGCGTGCACGAGCCGAAGATCCAGCTCGCTGTAGTCAGATTCCACCGATTTGATGCTAACAGTGTCGGATATCGGTGCAATTGAGCTGGTTTCTGGCCCGCGTCGGGCTGCTGGCGGAGCGTCACTCCTGTGCTGACAGACGCAATCAGGGGAGAATCCATGAATACTGAAGTACTCATCGTCGGCGCCGGCCCGACCGGCCTGACACTGGCCAACGACCTGTTGCTGACCGGGGTGTCGACCGTGTTGGCCGACAAGCGCGCGCACCGCAGCGACCTGTCGAAGGCGGGCGGCGTGCAGTCCCGGACGCTGGCGGCACTTGACCAGCGCGGCCTGCTGGAACCGTTGCTGGCCACCGGAAACCACCCCCTCACGACCGCCCATTTCGCCGGTATCCAGCTCCCGCTCGCCCGGCGCCGCCTGCCGTGGCGGTCCATCCCGCAGGTGGTGATCGAGGGGTTCTTCGAGCAACACCTTGCCGCACAAGGCATCCACGTCCAGCGGGAGCACGATCTGGTCGGCCTCGAACAGGATGAGGACGGCGTTACCGCGACCTTCGCCAACGGCTCAACCGTCCGCTCCCGGTACCTCGTGGCCGCAGACGGCGGACACAGCAGGGTGCGGTCGTTGGTGCGGGACGAGTTTCCCGGTCGGGCAGGCACGGTGACCGTGGTTGCCGCAGACGTGCGGCTGAGCGGCGTCGGGGAGTCGATGACGCACACCTGGGGCGAGGACGGGCACTGGGCTCACCTGTTCCCGCTGGGCACTGATCCGCAGGGCAGGCCGCTGCGCCGGCTCGCCTTCGGCGGGCCAGGGCAGTTGCTGCCCCGGGAGGCTCCCGTCACCGAGGGCGAAATTCGCGACGCTCTGCGTGTGGTGTTCGGATCGCGGGTGCAACTACTCGAACTGCGCTATGCCCGCCGCATCACGAACGCCGCCCGGCAGGCCGCACATTACCGCCACCGGCGGGTGTTCCTGGCCGGCGACGCCGCACACGTCCACCTCCCACTCGGCGCGCAGGGCATGAACACCGGAATGCAGGACGCGCTCAACCTCGGGTGGAAACTCGGCGCCGCCGTGCGCGGCTGGGCACCGGAAACCCTGCTCGACAGCCACCACGCGGAGCGGCACCCGGCCGGCGCCGCCGTGCTGCGCAACGTCCAGGCGCAGGGCCTGCTGATGGACTGGGAAGGCACCCGCGACCCGGCCGTGACGGCCACCCGAGAGCTCTTCACGGCCATGGCGCAACTGCCGCAGGCTCAGAACCATCTCGCCGACCTCATGTCCGGGATGGCGATCCGCTACCCGATGGTTCGGCGAACCCCGCTGAAAGGCTCTTCGGTCCCCAAGTTCCGAAACTGTCGTACCCCTCCGCTATACCTATAGTCGAACACAAGTTCGATCGGTGGGGTATGCTGGGTGGACCGGCGACCCGGGAGGGGGGCGACGGTGTGGACGAGGTTTTGTTTCGTCTTCTGGCTGATGGGGTACTGGATTACTTGCGGAGTGCCGTGGGGACAGCGGCATCAGGGGCAGCGGCATCAGGGACGGCTCGGGAACCGTCGACGGCAGAGGTGGTCAGGCTGGTCGCGGCCTGGCGATCGTTACTACGGATGCACGAGCTCGGGGCGGACGGGCGATGTGCGCTCTGCGGACGTGGCCGGCGTGCGCGTCGAGGATCGGGCGCAGGAGAGCTGTGCTCGGTGTGGAAGGTCGCGGTGGGGTACTTCGTCCGCCGATTGCCCGGCGAGCGGCGGTGAGCCGAACAGGCTGCTGGAAGCACATGCCGGGAAACAGTTCACCGGGTCTCAAGCGGTACCAACAGAACAGGCGCCCTCAAGCGAGGGCGCCTGGAGCACCGGTCACACGCTCACCGGTGCTGGTGTGGACTTTGCAGGTTCAGCTGATGCTGCTTCAGACGACGATGCTTCAAACGACGGCGATGCTTTAGACGACGACGCCGCGCGCCGCGAGCCAGGGCCGCGGGTCGATCTTGGTCGTGCCGTACTTCCACACCTCGAAGTGCAGGTGGGGGCCGGTCGCCTGGCCGCGCTCGCCGATCTCGGCGATCTGCTGGCCGCAGGTGACCTTCTGGCCGACGTGCACCGAGAAGGTGTTCATGTGGCCGTAGACCTGGATCGTGCCGTCGGCGAGCTGCGTCCGTACCCACAAGCCGAAGCCACTGGCCGCGCCCGCGCTGATCACGACGCCGTCGGAGGCGGCGTAGATCGGGGTGCCGATCGAGTTCGCGATGTCGATGCCCAGGTGCTGCGCGCCCCACCGCGCGCCGAAGCCCGAGGTGAAGGTGCCGTGCGCGGGGAGGCAGGTCTTGGGCTGGTTGGCCTCGTCGGCAGCCTTCTTGGCCGCGTCGGATTCCTTCTGCTCGCGAGCGGCGGTGATCTGCGCGCTGTCGGTCAGCTTCTGGACCTCTGCCGAGGCGTCGACGACCTGCGTGGAGGGAAGAAGTTCCGGGGCACCGCCCGAGGCAGCTCCGCCGACACCGAACGCGGCACTCGCGTCACTGGCGTTGGCCAACGGGGTCACGGCGGCGTCGGACTCGCCGCTGATGGAGTGGAGGGTCTGGCCTGCGGCGGCTGCGGCGAAGGCGCCGGCTGCCACGGCCGCGACCACGACTCGGCCGCGTAGTGCCGAAGAGGGCGGAGCGATCCGGTGCGAACCCCGGACGCGAATGACGGCACCGTCCAGTGCGTCCTTCAGGACCGGGGAAGGAGCTTGGCCGCCGGGGGAGCGGTGTGAAGCCAAGACGGAGCCTTCCATCCATGTGCGGGGAGCCAGATTCCGAACGAGCTCGGTCGCCCGGGCGGGGGATCCCGGTGAGCAACCTCGGGGGTGGTTGCTCGGCGTCCTATTCGTGACCTGACTGTAATGGGGACCTCGGGACAGTAACGAAGGGGCACCACTGTGGGCAAGATCCCGCTGGCGTGTCGGCCGAACGGGGAGGTTGTGTCCGTCCACTAGCAGTGGGTATTACGCAAAGTTGACAGAGGATTACTCCGTTCGATGTGATCTGCGTTACAGGAATTCGGGCACTCGTCCGGGTGAGGAGGCACAAAAACCGGCTTCATGAGCGACTGAGCGCCGGAATATCCGGTTGCGTGGCCGCGTTGCAGAGCGCCAATCGATGGAGTCCGGTGGACCGGCCAGCGTTGCGCCGATCGGCGCAAGCGGGTGGCTTGCTAGCGTCGCACCCGATGACCGCGCCCTCCAAGCCCTCAGACGAGCGGCCCTCAGCGTCCCGAGCCCAGGCTGACGACACTGAGAGGCGTCCCGGTCCTATCCTGACTGCGGCCCTGTCGATCGAAGTCCTGGCGGCCGTCGCCCTGGTGGTCGGCACGCTTCTGCCAGTGGTCGACGGTGCCGTGCCCGGTTTCGGCAGCCGTCCGCTGTTGGTCGTGCTGGCGGTACTACCGCTCGTGGTTGGCGCGGCGTTCGTGCTGACCAGGCGGCATGCCGCGGTCGCCGGGCTGCTCATGGGGCTCGCCGTGATCGCTCCCGGCAGGCTGCTCCTGGACCTGCAGTTCCTCACGGACTCGTCGACAGCGACACGGCCGGAGCTCTACCTGCCCACCGTGCTGGTGAACACGGGCGCGGGCGCGGGTCTATGGGCGCTGCTCGCCGGGCACGTCCTCACGATCATCGCCGGGCTGGTCGCCGCGCGGTTCGCCCGGGCGCAGACCGAGTCCGTCGGCGGGCAGGTGCCCGAGCGGCGACGCTGGCTGCTGTTCAGTTCGTTCGCGGCGGTCGTCGCGGGAGTCGGACTGCTGATGGCACCGATGGGTTCGGACGACAGCAACCTGGTCGCCCGCGGCGCGTTCGAGGGCTCGCTGCTCGTGCTGGGCGGCTGCTTGGTGCTCGCGTTCGGGCTGCTGCTCGCCGTGGTCATGGCGATGGGTTCCCCGGTCGACGGGATCGCGCGCGGCACCCTGCTCGGGCTCGTCGCGGGTCTGCTCGCGGTGGTCGTGCCCGACCTGGCGGCGGGGTGGTCCGTACCCGCGCTGCACGTCGCCCCGGGGCCGATCGCCGTAGTGGTGGCCGCGGTCGCGCTGGCCGGCGTCGCCTTCCTCGGCGCGGGGGAGTCGGTCGATGAAGGTGAAACCGAGGAGGACCTCGCGGGCGAAGCCCGGGTGCCCGGCCTGTTCTGGTGGCAGTTGACGACCGGGGTGCTCGCGGTGCTGACGGCAGGCGCTGCTTTCGCCGGCGGTTTGCTCGCGCAGGTCACCGCGGTCAGCGGGCTCCCCGTGCCGCAGAGCCCGGCCCGGCCGGTGCTGATGATCGCCGGTGGTCTGGTCGGTGTGCTGGGCTTGCTGGTCGTGCTGCCCGTGACGTCGCGGCTCGTGCGTCCGGTGCTGTCGGCCGCTTGGGTCGGTGTGCTGCTCTCCGGTGCGGCCGTCCTCGGGACGGCGCTGGTGGCCACCCGGATCGCGGCCGACTACTCGGCGGGACCCGGCGTGATCTTCACCTGCGTGGCGATGCTGGGCGCGTCGCTCACCGCGGGCTGCTCGGTGATCACCGGTGTTGTCGAGCGGGACACCGACGATGAAACCGACGAAGCCGTCGAAGCCGTCGAGTCCTTCGAAGGCATCACGAAACCCCCCGCCCCTGCCGAGTTCGACTTGGCCGCCATGGCCGGCAGCAGCCTGCTCATGCCGCTCGTGGTCGCGGCGATCCTGGCCGTCGGAGCCTTCGGCCTGCCGACCTTCACCGCCCCTGACTACGTTTCCCCCGGCCTGTGGTCGAACTTCGAGACCTCGTCCTGGGGGTTGGTCGCCGCGCTGGCGACCGTGCTGGGCGCCGCCGCGCTCGCGCTGGGGTCCCGGTCGTTCGCGGCCGCCGGTCTGCTCGTCGGCGCGGCCGCGGTGATCGCGCTGCGAGCCGCCGAACTGCCGTTCGTCGGGGGTTCCGTTGCCGGTTCCACCGTGGGGATCGGGTTCTGGCTGGCGCTCGCCTGCGTGCTCGCGTTGCTGTTCGCCGCGGGACTCGCCGTGGCCGGCGGTCGGCGACGTACGCGACGTCTGCCGCGGAAAGCCTGACTGTGCGCGCGCTGCCGAGGGTGGTGCTCGTCGAACTGGTCGACGTCGGCCGTGCGGCCGTCCTCGCGAGGGCGCTGCGTGACGAAGGTATCGAGGTCGTCCACGCGGGCTTGCTGACGTCCGCGGCGCAGGTGCTGAGCACGGTCGAGCAGGAGGACCCGGACGCGCTGGGACTCGTTGTGAACGGCGCTGCCTCCGACGCCGAAGACGCCGCCGATCTCGCCGAGGTGGTCGCCTCGGTCGCCGCGGCCATCCCCGAGCTTCGGATGTTCGGCTGGCGCGATTCACCCGATGCGGTCGTCCGTCCGATCGCTCCGGGGCGGCTTCCGGTGTTCAAAACGCTCGCCGAGGTCACAGATTGGCTGGCCGGTGGGCGGACTCACACCCCGAAAGCACCGTCTGACCGCATACGGTGACGGACTTCACCAGGTGCGAGGTCCCCTGCCTCTGTCCAGGTCGCTAACCTCGTCAGCGTCGGAATCGGCAGTACTTATTCAGCGGTTAATTCAGCACGATGGCGTGTCGTCAGGAGACTGGAGCAGTGGACCTCTACGAGTACCAGGCGAGGGATCTCTTCGCCGCCCACGGAGTACCGGTTCTGCCCGGCTCTGTGGCCAGCAGTTCGGATGAAGCCAAGGCCGCGGCCGAGGCGATCGGCAACCAGGTCGTCGTCAAGGCGCAGGTGAAGGTCGGCGGGCGCGGTAAGGCCGGCGGCGTGAAGCTGGCCAAGACCCCCGACGAAGCCAAGGAGAAGGCGGAAGCCATCCTCGGCATGGACATCAAGGGCCACACCGTGCACCGGGTGCTGGTCGCGGAAGCCTCCGACATCTCCGAGGAGTACTACTTCTCGTTCCTGCTGGACCGCTCCAACCGCACCTTCCTCGCGATGGCGTCCTCCGAGGGCGGTGTCGAGATCGAGGTACTGGCGGTCGAGCGTCCCGAGGCGCTCGCCAAGGTCGCCATCGACCCGATCGCCGGTGTCGACAAGGCACTGGCCCTCGAGATCCTCAAGCAGGGCAACTTCCCCGCCGAGGTCATCGACGAGGCAGCGGACGTCGTGGTCAAGCTGTGGGAGACCTTCGTGGCCGAGGACGCCACCCTGGTCGAGGTGAACCCGCTGGTCCGCGATCCGCAGAACAAGATCATCGCGCTCGACGGCAAGGTCACCCTCGACGAGAACGCGTCCTTCCGCCAGCCCGGCCACGCCGCGCTGGTCGACAAGGACGCCGAGGACCCGCTGGAGGCCAAGGCCAAGGCGAAGGACCTCAACTACGTCAAGCTCGACGGCCAGGTCGGCATCATCGGCAACGGCGCGGGCCTCGTGATGTCCACTTTGGACGTCGTGGCGTACGCGGGCGAGAAGCACGGCGGCGTCAAGCCCGCCAACTTCCTCGACATCGGCGGCGGCGCTTCGGCCGACGTGATGGCGGCCGGTCTGGACGTCATCCTGGGCGACGCGGACGTCAAGAGCGTGTTCGTCAACGTGTTCGGCGGGATCACCGCCTGTGACGCGGTGGCCAACGGCATCGTCGAGGCGCTCAAGATCCTCGGCGACAGCGCGACGAAGCCGCTCGTCGTCCGGCTCGACGGCAACAACGTCATCGAAGGCCGCGCGATTCTGGCCGAGGCGAACCACCCGCTGGTCACCGTGGTGGACACAATGGACAACGCGGCAGACAAGGCCGCCGAGCTCGCAGCGGCGGGGGCGTAACAAACATGTCGATCTTCATTGACGAGAACAGCAAGATCATCGTCCAGGGCATCACCGGGTCCGAGGGCACCAAGCACGCGACCAAGATGCTGAAGTCCGGCACCAACATCGTGGGTGGCGTCAACGCCCGCAAGGCGGGCCAGACGATCACCATCGAGGGCAAGGACCTCACCGTCTTCGGCACCGTCGAAGAGGCGATGAAGGAGACCGGCGCCGACGTGTCGGTCATCTTCGTGCCGCCGAAGTTCGCCAAGGACGCGGTCATCGAGGCGATCGACGCCGAGATCCCGCTCGCCGTGGTGATTACCGAGGGCATCCCGGTGCACGACTCGGCCTACTTCTGGGCCCACGCGAACGCCAAGGGCAACAAGACCCGGATCATCGGGCCGAACTGCCCCGGCATCATCAGCCCCGGAAAGTCCAACGCGGGCATCATCCCGTCGGACATCTCCGGCGCCGGCAAGATCGGCCTCGTGTCGAAGTCCGGCACGCTGACCTACCAGATGATGTACGAGCTGCGCGAGATCGGTTTCTCCACCGCCATCGGCATCGGCGGCGACCCGGTCATCGGCACCACGCACATCGACGCGCTCGAGGCGTTCCAGAACGACCCCGAGACCGAGGTCATCGTGATGATCGGTGAGATCGGTGGGGACGCGGAAGAGCGCGCCGCGGATTACATCAAAGCCCACGTCACCAAGCCGGTCGTCGGCTACGTGGCGGGCTTCACCGCGCCCGAGGGCAAGACGATGGGCCACGCCGGCGCCATCGTCTCCGGCTCCTCCGGCACGGCGTCGGCCAAGAAGGACGCCCTCGAGGCGGCCGGTGTCAAGGTCGGCAAGACCCCGAGCGAAACCGCTCAGCTCGCCCGGGAGCTTTACCACGCTCTCTAGGCATTTTGGGTGGTTCGGACGGCTTCAGTGAAAGGCCGGGCATCGTTTTTCGATGTCCGGCCTTTCCCATGTCGGGAGCGGGGAACCGATCACCGCCGCCGGACGTCCTCCTACCGAGTGTCTTCAGACGCGCTTGCGTGCGCTAGCGTTTCCCCACCACTGACGCCTCGTTCGTCCCGGGTGTCCCGCTCCCGGACGCGGGGTCAACGACAGGAGAGCAACGGATGACCTTCCCTAGCGGTGGGCCCGGGTACCCCCAACAGGGCGGCGCCCAGCCCTATCAACCGGCGCCCGGTACCGGATCGTTCCCCCAGTCGCAGCCGCCGGCCCCGTCGGCGCCCAAGCCACCGGACTTCGGCCTCATCTCGGCGCTGGTCGTGACGGCCCTCGGCCTCGTGAGCTATTTCGTCAGCTTCTCCTCGGACGCCGCGCCGTTCAACGACAACGTCAGGTACCTGCTCGCCGGTGGCCTGCTCGCCGCGGTGACGCTGCTGCCGAAAGCGCCGAAGACGCTGCCGTTCGCGGCGATCTTCAGCCTGATCGGCGGGCTGTCCGCGTTGTCGGCGATCGTCCAGGCCTCCGGGACCATCCCCACCATCATCACGGTGATCCTGATCCTGGGCATCCTGCAGATGCTGGCGGCGGTCGCCGCGGTGCTGCTCGACTACGGCGTCATCAAGCCGCCGGCGCCCAAGCCCGCGGTGCCGCAGAACCCGTACGGCCAGCAGTTCGGCCAGCCCGGGCAGCAGCCGCAGTTCGGCCAGCAGCAGCACCAGTTCGGTCAGCAGCCGCAGCAGCAGGGCCCTGGTGGCCCCGGTGCTCCGGGCGCGCCGGCCGGGCAGCCGGACCCGTTCGCGCAGTTCAACCCGCCGTCGGCGTCGTCCGCGGGGCCGGGTGTGCAGTCGACGACCTACGCCCCGCAGCAGGGCCAGTTCTTCCAGCAGCCGTCGTCACCGGAGGCCGGCAAGCAGCCGCCGCCCCCCGGGACCCCGCCTGGAGGCTTCGGCCAGCAGGGCTGATCCACCCGAAACCACCCGCTGTGACGCTCCGTGTCACAGCGGGTGGTTTTTTCCCGGGTCATGCCCCGACCGGGTGGGCATGCTCTCCGCGGCTCGGTTCGGGCGGCGTGGCTCACCCGAATGGTCCAATCCGAGTGCGAAGGTGCGGATCATGACGTTGCTCAGCACCTCCTCGGCGGGTCCGCCGGACGGCGAGTGGCTGGACGATGCCGAGTTCGCCCCCGAAGTTTCGCGCGCGACCAGGGTCCGGGTCCTGCTCGCCGCCGCGCTCGGGCCGCTGATCACCGGATACGCGCTGGTAGCCGCCGTGTTCGCGCTGATCACCGTCACCGCCGAGAACGCCCGCTTCTCGGCGTCGAACGCGCTGCTGGCGGCCGGTCCGGGCTGGCTCGCGGCACACCAGGTACCCGTCGAGATCGCCGGGCATCCACTGGGCGTGCTGCCGCTGGTGCCGACCGTCGGCGCCTGCTTCCTCATCGCCCGAACCGCGGCCGGCTGCGCGCATCGCCTCGGCTGCCGCGAACCGGCGCAAGCGATCAGCGTGCTCGGCGTCATCGCCGGTTCGCACGCGTTGTTCGGCGTGGTCATCGCCGTGCTGTCCCACGGCGACCTGGTCACCGCCGAACCGATGACGGCGTTCCTGGTGCCTGGCCTGGTCGCCGGTCTCGCCGCGGCCGCCGGTCTCGCGAAGCCGTGCGGGTTCGCCCGCGTGATCCGGGCCTACCTCGATCCGCTCGCCCTTGCCGGGCTGCGGGCCGGAGCGCTGGGTATGGCCGCGCTACTGGCCTGCGGCGCGCTGGTCCTCACCGTCAGCCTCGCGCTGTCCGCGTCGACCGTGCACGACCTGTTCGAACCGGGGTTCGGCAGCAGCTTCGGCCTCTTCCTGCTTTCGCTGGTGTACCTGCCCAACGCGATCGTCGCCGCGCTGTCGTTCGCGGCCGGCCCCGGTTTCTCGATCGGCTCGGTGTCGGTGAGCACGGTCGGCCTGTCCGGCGGCCCGGTGCCCGGGGTGCCGCTGCTCGGCGGGATCCCGCTGCACCACGCCGCCTGGTGGCCGGCTTTGATGCTGCTGCCAGCTGCGGCGGGGGCGCTGGTCGGCTGGTCGGTCCGGAACGTCCACGACGAGCCGTTCGCACGCTTGCGCACGGTCGCGGTCGCGGGCGCGTTGATCGGGTTCGGCTGCGTCATCCTCGGCACACTGGCCGGTGGACGGCTCGGCGGCGGTGTGTTCGACCCGGTGAGCGTGCCGGTCGGCGTCGCGTCGGTGGTGACGTTCTGCTGGATCGTGATCCCCGGTTGTCTGGTGACCTTCTTCGCCGGGCCGCACGAACCGGCTGCCCCGGCGGAGGCCGTCGACGAGTTCGAAGAACCCGACGTCGCTGAAGCTGAAGAAGGTGAAGAGGCCGCTGAAGCGGTCGATGTCCAGGAAGACGCTGAGGATGTCGAGGACTCCGGGGACTCCGAAGACTCCGAAGACTCCGAAGACTCTGGGGACGCCGAGGACGCCGAAGAAAGCGAGGGCGACGCCGAGGCTGTTGTCGACGAGGTGACGGAGACCGTCGAAGAGGACGCGGAACCCGCTGAGGTTGACAGTGCCTTTGACACTGCTGCCGACGCTGTCGAAGAGGTCGCCGATGTGACCGGCTCCACCGCGGAGTCCGTCGACGGCGAGGAGCCGGAAGCCGACCGTTAGGGTTGGTGCATACAGGTGAGATCCGCGCGTCCGAGGAGTTCGTTCTGGCTAGTCGGTTGGACCTCCCGTCTCCGGTGAAGGTCGTGGTGCTCGCTTCCGGTTCGGGCACGTTGCTGCAGTCGCTGCTGGACGCCGCCGGCGCGTCCGCCTACCCCGCCGAGGTTGTCGCCGTGGGCGCCGACCGGACCGGGATCGAGGCGCTGGCCAGGGCCGAGCGCGCCGGGCTGCCGAGCTTCTCGGTGCGCACCGCCGACCATCCCGACCGGGCCGCCTGGGACAAAGCGCTGACCGAAGCGGTCGCGGCCTACCGGCCGGACCTCGTGGTCTCGGCGGGGTTCATGAAGATCCTCGGCCCTGAGTTCCTGAGCCGGTTCCCGAACCGCGTGCTCAACACCCATCCCGCGTTGCTGCCGTCGTTCCCCGGGATGCACGCGGTCGCCGACGCGCTGGCCCTCGGGGTCAAGGTCACCGGGTCGACGGTGCATTTCGTGGACGCGGGCATGGACACCGGCCCGGTCATCGCGCAGGAAGCCGTTGTCATCGAGGCCGAGGACGACGAAGCGAGCCTGCATGAGCGGATCAAGGCCGTGGAACGCCGGCTGCTGGTCGACACCATAGAGAAACTCGGCCGCCACGGCTGTGTCGTTGAAGGACGAAAGGTGAGGTTTTCGTGAGCGCGGAAGTCACTGGGAAAGACGGCGGACGACGTCCGGTCCGGCGCGCGCTGATCGGCGTCTCGGACAAGGCCGGCCTGCTGGAGCTCGCGGCCGGGCTGCACGCCGCCGGTGTCGAGATCGTGTCGACCGGGGGCACCGCGAAGGTGATCGCCGAGTCGGGCGTGCCGGTGATTCCGGTCGAGGAGGTCACCGGGTTCCCCGAGTCCCTCGACGGCCGGGTCAAGACGCTGCACCCCGGGGTGCACGCGGGTCTGCTCGCCGACCTGGACCGGCCTGAGCACGTCGAACAGCTGGCGCAGCTGGGCATCAAGCCGTTCGACCTGCTGGTGGTCAACCTCTATCCGTTCACGCAGACCGTGGCTTCCGGCGCGAGCCCCGAGGACTGCGTCGAGAACATCGACATCGGCGGCCCGGCGATGGTGCGCGCGGCCGCGAAGAACCACGGCTGTGTCGCCGTTGTCGTCGACCCGGCAAAGTACGGCTGGGTGCTCGAGAACGTCGTCGCGGGTGGTTTCGACCTGCACGATCGCAAGCGGCTGGCGGCGGCGGCGTACGCGCACACCGCGGCGTACGACACCGCCGTCGCGTCTTGGTTCGCGAACGCGTACGCGCCGGCCGATGACTCCGGCTTCCCCGACTTCACCGGGGCGACCTGGGAGCGCGGCGACGTGCTGCGCTACGGCGAGAATCCGCACCAGAAGGCCGCGATCTACACGCACTGGCGGCCGGGGCTCGCGCACGCCGAGCAGCTGCACGGCAAGGCGATGTCGTACAACAACTATGTCGACACGGATGCGGCGCGCCGGGCGGCGTATGACTTCTCCGAGCCGGCCGTGGCGATCATCAAGCACGCCAACCCGTGTGGGATCGCGGTCGGCGTCGACATCGCCGAGGCGCACCGCAAGGCGCACGCGTGCGACCCGGTGTCGGCGTTCGGCGGGGTGATCGCGAGCAACCGGCCGATCACGCTGGCAGCCGCGGAGCAGATCGCGGAGGTGTTCACCGAGGTCGTACTCGCGCCGTCGTTCGACGCCGACGCGCTCGAGGTGCTGACGCGGAAGAAGAACGTCCGGCTGCTGACGCTGCCGCCACTGACCAGCCCGGACCCGATCGAGTTCCGGCCGATTTCCGGCGGGATGCTCGTCCAGACCGTCGACACGATCGACGCGCCGGGCGACGACCCGGCGAACTGGACGCTCGCGACGGGGACGGCGGCGGACGCGGAGACCCTGGCGGACCTCGAGTTCGCGTGGCGGGCGGTGCGGGCGGTGAAGTCGAACGCGATCCTGCTGGTCGACGGGCTGGCGACGGTCGGGGCCGGGATGGGTCAGGTGAACCGGGTGGACTCGGCGCGGCTCGCCGTGCAGCGCGCGGGTGACCGGGCGAAGGGCTCGGTGGCGTCGTCGGACGCGTTCTTCCCGTTCGCCGACGGGCTGCAGGTGCTGCTCGTCGCCGGTGTCCGCGCGGTCGTGCAGCCCGGTGGCTCGATCCGCGACCCCGAGGTCATCGCCGCCGCCGAAGCAGCCGGGGTGACCCTCTACTTCACGGGTACGCGTCACTTCGCGCACTAGCCCACCCGTCGCCCGCCACCACCCTCAACGGAAACGCTGCGCGTTCAGGCCTGGCCTCCGACGTGCAGTTAGCGGGCTAAACGTAGCGCTTAGCATGTGCAAGTAACTGAACCAGGGACGTCGGTGGGCAGCTGCCCACCGACGTCCCTCTGTTTGTCGTGCGCTGGGCGGGTTGAGGCCCTGAAGTGCAGTTAGCGGGCTAAATGTAGCGCTTAGCGTGCGCAAGTAATTGGGGGCGGAGGGGAGGCGTGGGCGGGTAGGGAGTGGCGCATTGGGGTGTAAAGATGCCTAAGTTGGGGATAGATGGGGTATGATTGGGGAAAATAGGGAGTGATGGAGTGGTGTCGCAGGAGTTGTACTCGGTCGAGCAGGTCGCTGAGCGGCTGGGGCTGCATGTCCGCACGGTCCGCAACTACGTGCGGGACGGACGGCTCAAGGCGGTCCGCATCGGCAAGCAGTACCGCATCGCGCGGGAGGATCTCGAGGCGCTGACCGGGCGCCCGACGACGACGCCCAGCGAGGACGCGCGACGTCATCGGCACGTCGAGGTCTCGAGCATCGTGCAGGTTGACGCGATCGACCAGGACACGGCGAACCGCGTGGCGACGATGGTCATGGCCTCCCTCAATGGCCGCCAGCAGGGGGATGCGCCCCTGCGCGTCCAGACCGCGTACGACGAAGAGAGGGCGAGCATGAAGATCGTTGTCCTGGGCGACGTGGAGGACACCGCCGAGCTGCTGCGGATCATCGGCGCGTTGACGGAGGTGGACCGATGACCGGCATCTATCGGTCCGAGGCCGGCGCGCGTGCGATCCAGCAGCGCTACCGCGAGCTCCTCGACAGCTGGCCGGTCGACGCCGAAGAGCGCCGCATACCCACCAGTCAGGGGGTGACGTTCGTCGTCGTCAGCGGACCCGAGGACGCCGCGCCGTTGGTGGTGCTGCAGGGTTCCGGGGCGAATTCGGCGATGCTGATGCCGTCCATCAAGCCGCTGGCCGAGCATCACCGCGTCTACTCCATCGACGTCATCGGCGAGCCGGGCTTCAGCGCCCCTTCCCGACCGCCGATGACGTCCGACGCGTACGCGCGGTGGCTGGACGAGGTGCTCGACGCGCTTGGGCTGACCAGCGTGTTCTTCCTGGGGACGTCGCTCGGCGGCTGGATGTCCATCGACTACGCCACTCGACGTTCGGAGCGGGTGACACGACTGGCACTTCTGGTACCGGCCGGTATCGGCAGGCAGAAGCTCGGCGTGCTGGTCAAGTTCGTCCTGATGCTCCCCTTCGGCGAGTGGGGGCGCCGCCGGTCCATGATGTCCGCCATCGGCGCGTCTTCCGAGGAGGCACGAAAGCACCCGCTGATCGTCTTCTCCCTGCTCGTCTTCAAGCACTTCAAACCGCGGGTGTCGGTTCCCGCGTTCGACGACGGCACCCTGCGCCGGCTGACCATGCCGGTGCTGGCCGTCGCGGGTGCGCGCGACAAGATGATCGACGCCGGACAGACCAAGCGTCGCCTCGAAAACCTGGTGCCGCACGCGGAAGTCCACCTGATGCCCGAAGACGGTCACTTCCTGTCGCCCCAGACCGACCGGGTCCTCGGGTTCCTCGCCGACGCCGAGCCGGTGGTCCACGATGGCTGACCTGATCTTCGGCGGCACCCGCGTCCTCGTCTGCGAGCCGGACGGGGAGAAGCTGTACAGCGACCGCGACGTCGTCAGCGTTTTCGGCGACGCCATTTGGTCGCAGAGCGTCGAGTTGGTCGCCGTGCCGGTGGAACGGTTCGGCGAGGGATTCTTCACCCTGAGCACCAGGATGGCCGGAGAGATCATCCAGAAGTTCGTCACCTATCGGCTGCGCCTGGCGATAGTGGGCGACATCTCCGCGCACCTCGCGGCGAGTTCGGCGTTGCGCGCCTTCGTCTACGAGTCCAACAGGGGGCGAGACGTCTGGTTCGTCGCCGACCTCGACGAGCTGCGCTCGCGGCTCGAAAGCGTTCACGCCGGCTAAAGGCGAGCAGCGGCGGCTTCGTGGACGTCGTCGGTGAGCGGAGCGTGTTGCGCGGCGAGTAGTCGGACTTCGCGTTCGCAGTCCCAAAGTGCCTCGGGCAGCCGGCGGCCCTCGCGCTGCCGCGTTGCAGGGCGCCGTGCAACGTCTCGGACGGGGCGTAGGACCACGGTTCGCCTGGCTCTGTGTCGTCAGTCATCGGCGCCAGTGTGGGTTGTCGGCCGATCCCGTGGCCAGCGGTTTTCCGGTGGATTCATCACCCGGCCAGGTGTCTTGACATCAGCCCGGCTGCCGTGTGTACTTGTCTTTATCGAACGCATGTTCGACTGTCTTGTTCGGCTGTGTTGGCTGAGTGAGTACCTTGAGCCGCCTTCCCCGCGGTGCTGGAAATGCCGTTCGGCGTGCGCTGTTCGTCGTCGGCTTGGGCTGTGGTGGGAGGGCGATCCGCGATGTCGGCTGCGGCGATGACGGACGCCCGGGTGGCTCCGTTGGCGCGGCTCGCCGCCCTGCCCGGGGTGAGCACGGCCAGCGGAGTGGCGTCCGCGGCCGAGCACGCCCACGCGACGGGTGAGGTCCTTCCGGTTCTCCCGTCGCTGGCCGGCCTGCTGCCCGTGACGGGGCTTCGGCGCGGGAGCACCGTCACGGTCCGCGGGTCGGCTTCGCTGTTGCTGGCGCTGCTGGTCGAGGCGACCCGCACCGGGTCGTGGGCCGCCGTGGTCGGGATGCCGTCCCTCGGCCTGGTCGCGGCGGCGGAGCTCGGTGTCGATATCGGGCGGTTGGCGCTGGTTCCCCGCCCCGGCGCGGAATTCGCGTCGGTGACGGCCGCGCTGCTGGACGGGGTGGCGATGGTCGTCGTCGGGATCCCGGAGGGCACCGGGGCCGCCGGGGTGAACCCGCAGGTGGCGCGGCGGCTTTCCGCGCGGGCCCGGCACCGGGGAGCTGTGCTGCTGTCCTTCGGCGCGTGGCCGGGGGCCGATCTGGAGCTGTCCTGCGAACCGGGCCGGTGGTCCGGGCTGGAAGCAGGCCGCGGCCACCTGCGCGAGCGAGAGGCCGTGGTGCGCGTGCGTGGCCGAGGTGCGGCCGCGCGCCCGATCCGCGCCGAGCTGCTGCTGCCGGGGCCCGACGGAGTGGCCGAGCGCCCGGTCGAGACGGCCGTTCCGGTGCTGCGTGAGCTGGAGGTCGGATGAGCGGGGAGCTTCCGGTTCGCATGCTGGTGCTGTGGTGCCCGGACTGGCCCACGGTGGCCGCCGGGGCCGCCGAAGGGGTGCCCATGCATCGCCCGATCGCGGTGTTCTCGGCCAACCGGGTGGTCGCGTGTTCCGCCGTCGCGCGGGCGAGCGGGATCCGCCGCGGGATGCGGCGGCGGCAGGCCCAGGCCCACTGTCCCGAGCTGGCGGTGTTCGACGACGACGAGGCACGGGACGCGCGGCTGTTCGAGGCGGTCGCCGCGGCGGTGGAGGAGCTCGTCGTCGGGGTCGAGGTGGTGCGGCCGGGAGTCGTCGCGGTGCCGGTCTCCGGCGCGGCGGGGTACTTCGGCGGGGAGGACAACCTGCTCGAGCTGCTGACGGACCACGTGTCGGGCACCGCGGGCGTGGAATGCCAGCTCGGGGTCGCCGACGGGCTGTTCGCCGCGCAGCTCGCGGCTCGCCGTTCGGCGTTGGTCGAGCGCGGTGCGGCCGCGGAGTTCCTCGCCGGGCTGAGCATCGCCGAACTCGACCAACCGGGCTCTGAGCGGGCGGAGCTGGTGGACCTGTTGAGCCGCTTGGGTTTGCGCACTCTCGGTGCGTTCGCCGCGCTGTCCGAACGGGAGGTGGCTTCCCGCTTCCCGCAGGACGCGGTGCTCGCGCACCGGCTGGCCAGAGGCCTTTCCGCGCGGCCGCCGCTGCGTCGCAGGCCGCCTGCGGACCTGTCCGTCACCAAGACGTTCGACCCCGTTCTCGCCAAGGTGGACGAGGCGGCCTTCATCGCGAAAGCGCTCGGCGAGACGTTCCACCAGGGCCTGCTGGGCCACGGGCTCGCCTGCACCCGGTTGGGCATCTACGCGGTCACGGAAAGCGGTGAGGAGCTCAGCCGCGTCTGGCGCTGCGCGGAACCGCTGACGCCGCAGGGGGTGGCGGACAGGGTGCGCTGGCAGTTCGAGGGCTGGCTGCGCGGGGCGCCCGGCAGCCGGCCGATGTCCGGGGTTTCCCGGCTGCGCCTGGAGCCTGAGGAGCTCGTCAAGGGAAAGTCGCTGCAACTCGGGCTGTGGCACGGCGGCACCGCGGGGGCGTTCCAAACGGCGGGGGAGGAACAGACCCTCGAAGCCGAGCAGGCCGGGCGCGCGCTGGTCCGCGTTCAGGGTCTGCTCGGCCCCGAGGGGGTCTTCACCGCTGTGCTCGGTGGTGGCCGGAGCCCCGCCGAGCGCGTCCGGCTGGTGCCGTGGGGCGACCAGTACACCGCGGCCGATCCGCCGGACGCGCCTTGGCCCGGCCGGTTCCCGTCGCCCTCCCCGGCGACCGTGCTCGCCCGCCCGGTCCCGGCGCGGGTCGTGGACTGGCAGGGGCGTGACGTGGGCATGACGCCACGCCACCGGTTCACCGCGCCCCCGGCCGCGGTGAGCCTGGCCGACGGGCCGGTGCGCCGGGTCCTGGGTTGGGCGGGGCCCTGGCTGTCGAGTGCCTGGCGCTGGGTGGGCGACGGCCGGAAAACCCGGGTGGGCCTGCAGGTCCTGCTCGACGGCGAGCCCGCCGAGGCGGTGCTGCTGACGCTCGAAGGCGTGGATAGTCCTTTGTGGATGGTGGAAGGGATGTACGACTGATCATGTACGAAGACCAGCACGGAACCCGGCTCCCGGGCCAGGGCGACGAGACGGACACGGAGCCGTTCGTTCCCGCACAACGACTCCACGAAGTTCTCTTGATGATCCCGTCACCGAGAACTTCCGCCGAAAACCGCCCGGGATAGGTCATGGCCTTCAACAATCCACCGATCCCGTGGAAGGACCTCGCCAACGCGCTCGACGGCGACGTCCCGCCCGGTGACGGCAACGACAGCCCGGCCTGGAGCCGTCATCGCGAGGGCTACCTGCGTCCGGCGGACCTCGCCGGCCTGCGGGCGGCCGACGACTCCGGGGCCAGGGCGCGGGTGCCCTACGCGGAACTGCACTGCCACTCCAACTTCAGTTTCCTCGACGGGGCAAGCCATCCCGAGGAGCTCGTCGAGGAAGCAGCGCGGCTGGAGCTCGACGCCATCGCGATCACCGATCACGACGGCATGTACGGCGCCGTGCGGTTCGCCGAGGCGGCCAGGGATCTGGGCGTCCGGACGGTGTTCGGCACCGAGTTGAGCTTCGGGCTTTCCGCTCCACAGAACGGGGTCGCCGACCCGGAGGGGGAGCACTTGCTGTTGCTGGCCAAGGGCAGCGACGGGTACGCGAACCTCTGCCGGGCGATCACGTCCGGGCAGCTCGCCGGGCACAACCGGGAGAAGTCCGAAGGCGGGCGGTCGGAAAAGGGACGGCCGATCTACTCACTGGACGCGGTCGTCGAGGAGGCCGCCGGCCACTGCGCGGTGTTGACGGGCTGCCGTAAGGGTTCCGTCCGCAAGGCCCTGCTCGCCGAAGGCCCGGCCGCCGCGGGCGAGCGGTTGCGAGAGCTGGTCGTGAGGTTCGGGAAGGACGACGTCTACGTCGAGCTGATCGACAGCGGGCTCCCGCTCGACAGCACGCACAACGACCTGCTGGCGGGGATGGCCCGTGAATTCGGGCTGCCGACCGTGGTCACCAATGCCGCGCACTACGCGAGGCCGGAGCGCGGACGACTCGCCGCCGCGGTCGCGGCGATCCGCGCGCGACGCGGTCTCGACGAGCTGGAGGGCTGGCTGCCGGCGGTGGGAACGGCGTTCCTGCGGTCCGGGATCGAGATGGCCGAACTCTTCGAGAACCACTACCCCGGCGCGGTGGGGCGGTCGGCGCTGCTCGGCATGGAATGCGCGTTCGACCTGCAGCTGGTGGCTCCGAGCCTGCCGCCCTTCGACGTGCCCGAGGGGCAGGACGAAGCAACGCACCTCAGGGAACTGACCTACGCCGGCGCCGCCGAGCGCTACGGAACGCGCGAGAAGAAACCCGAGGCATACACCCAGATCGATCACGAACTGGCGATCATCGAGGAGCTGAAGTTCCCCGGTTACTTCCTGATCGTCCACGACATCGTGGACTTCTGCCGCCGCAGCAACATCCTGTGCCAGGGCCGGGGGTCGGCGGCCAACTCGGCGGTCTGTTACGCGCTCGGCATCACCAAGGTGGACTCGGTCGGGTGGGGGCTACTGTTCGAGCGGTTCCTCGCACCAGACCGGGACGGCTACCCGGACATCGACCTCGACATCGAGTCCGACACCCGCGAGCAGGTCATCCAGCACGTCTACGGCAAGTACGGCAGGCTGTGCACCGCGCAGGTGGCGAACGTGATCACCTATCGGTCGCGGTCCGCGGTCCGGGACGCCGCGCGGGCGCTGGGCTACCCGCCGGGGCAGCAGGACGCGTGGAGCAAGCAGATCGACCGCTGGGGGCCGTTGCGGCTCACCGAAAAAGATCACGACCACGACATCCCGCCCGAGGTCGTCGGGCTGGCGTCCGCGCTGGAGGACTTCCCGCGGCATCTCGGCATCCACTCCGGCGGCATGGTCATCTGCGACCGGCCGGTGAGCGAGGTCTGCCCGATCGAATGGGCCCGGATGGCGGATCGCAGTGTCCTGCAATGGGAAAAGGAGGACTGCGCGACAGTCGGGCTGGTGAAGTTCGACCTACTCGGGCTGGGCATGCTCTCCGCACTGCACTACATGCTCGACCTGGTCCGGGAGTACCAGGGCGTCGAGATCGACCTCGGGAAGCTGGACCTCGAGGACATGAACATCTACGACATGCTGTGCCGCGCCGACGCACTGGGCGTGTTCCAGGTGGAGAGCCGCGCGCAGCTGGCCACCTTGCCGAGGTTGCGACCGCGGGAATTCTACGATCTCGCCGTCGAAGTCGCGTTGATCCGGCCGGGGCCGATCCAGGGTGGTTCGGTGCATCCCTATATCCGGCGGAAGACCGGGAAGGAGAAATGGGAGCACGACCATCCGCTGTTGAAGAAGGCTCTCGACAAGACGTGCGGGGTCCCGCTGTTCCAGGAACAGATGATGCAGATCTCGCTCGATGTCGCGAACTTCACCGCGGCGGAGGCAGATCAACTGCGCCACGCGATGGGGTCCAAGCGGTCCGAGAAGAAGATGGCGAAGCTGAAGCAGCGGTTCCTCGACGGCGCCGCCGCCAACGACGTCTCGCTGGAGCTCGCCGAGAAGATCTTCCTGAAACTCAAGGCGTTCGCGAACTTCGGTTTCCCGGAAAGCCACGCGCTGAGCTTCGCCTACCTCGTGTTCGCCAGCGCGTTTTTCAAGTATTACCACCCCGAAGCGTTCTGCGCGGCGCTGCTGCGGGCGCAGCCGATGGGGTTCTACTCGCCGCAGTCTCTGGTCGCCGACGCCCGGCGGCACGGGGTCACCGTCTACGGTCCGGACATCAACGCGAGCCTGCCACACGCGACGCTGGAACCCCTGCCGGACCAGGACACGAAGTTGGCTATCCGCAACGGACTTTCGGCAGTGCGGATGATCGGCCAACCCCTGGCCGAGAAGATCGTCGAAGAGCGCGAGCGGGACGGGCCGTTCGCCGACATGGCCGATGTCGCCCGGCGAGTGCGGTTGACGACGCCGCAGGTGGAGGCCCTGGCCACGGCCGGCGCGTTCGCCTGTTTCGGCCGGGACAGGCGGCAGGCGCTCTGGGCCGCGGGAGTGGTCGCCGGGGAGCGTCCGGAAAAGCTGCCGGGCACGGTCGTCGGCACGGAAGCCCCGGCCCTGCCCGGAATGGACGAGGTGGAGCTCGCGGTCGCCGACGTCTGGGCGACCGGGCTGTCCCCGGACAGCTACCCCACCCAGTTCATCCGCGACCGCCTCGACGCGCTCGGGGTCATCCCGGCCGCGAAGCTGCTCGACGCCGAAAACGGCAGCCGGGTGCTGATCGGCGGGGCGGTGACCCACCGGCAGCGCCCGGCGACCGCCGGCGGGATCACCTTCCTCAACATCGAGGACGAAACAGGCATGGTCAACGTCATCTGCACGATGGGCCTATGGCGCCGCTACCACCGCATAGCCCGGGGGAGCCCGGCGCTGCTGATCCGGGGCACCGTGGAAAAAGCCGAAGGCGTGGTCAGCATCCTCGCCGATCGGCTGCAGCACCTGCCCATGCGCATCACGGCGAAATCCCGGGACTTCCGATGACCCCATTTTTGGGGACGGGCTTGTGCGTGACGTGGTTGTCCAGCACCAGACTCCGTATATCAGCCGAAGATGCCGTCCAAGGGGTCAGAAAACCCGATGATCTGGTTTTCTAGTACACCTACAGCAATCACACCGTTGGCATGAACATTCGCCAGGCTCCCGACGTTGAGGTCGATGTCGGCGTTGGCCGCGGGCGCGGCCACCATCACGGCCGCCGTCGCCGCCGCGGCAACAGCAGCGACCTTCACCAGGATGCGCACGGGATTCTCCAGTTCGCCGAAGACTGTTGTCGAACTTGATCTTTGTCGCCGAACAGCCAGTGTGTCGATACTCCACACGCCTGAAAGAAGCACACTTTCGGGGACGGGTCCCGGGAAGGCGGATTAGCGTCCGCGCCATGGTGCGATTCATGATTCCGCTCGCTTGTTCGTTGTTGCTTGCCTCTGGCGGCGTCGCTGCCGCGGAGGCGAGCGTCGTCAGTCCACCCACGATCGATGGCTGGCGGCTGACACTCCCCATCGAGTCGGACAGCGGGAGTGCCAAAGTCCTCAACCCAGCCGAACTCGACCCGCCGTACCTCACCCGCGCGGACGATGGCAGCCTCGACTTCTGGGCGCCGACAGCCGGCACGACGACGAGTCATTCGGGCAGCCCACGCACGGAGTTGATCGACAATACCGGGTTCACCTCGGGCACCGGCGGCACTCACACACTGGCCGCCACCGTGACCGTCAACCAGGTGCCGAAGACCAGTAAAACCATTGTCCTCGGCCAGATCCACGGCGACCACGACCTGAGTTCCGACCCGTACACGCTGCTGTACTACACCGGCGGCACCGTGCACGTGAAGGTCAACCAGCAGAACTCCAGCGGTAGCAACTACCTCGACTACCCGCTGCTGACCGGCGTCGGCCTGGGAACCACCTTCAGCTACACCATCACCGACCAGGGCGACGGCACGCTGCATTTCACCGCCGCCCGCAACGGATCCACCCAGGAAAAGACCGCGCCCGTTCCTTCAGCCTGGTCCGGCGAAGATGTCCGTTTCCAGGCGGGTGACTACGAACAACTCAAGGGAGACCCCGAGGACGGCGACGGCGGCAAGGTCGCCTTCTCGGCTCTCACCGCGTCTTAGTCGACTGTTCGTTGAGCACGAGTTCCTCGAGGCGGTCCATGGAGTCGACGATGCCGTGCTCCATGCCGCTGCCGACAGCGGCGTCCCGCGCCTCGACGGACGGGAACACCGACCGCGTCCGCAGGCGGGTGAGCCCACCGTGGTCCTCGTACGTCATGGAATCCAGGGTGACGTGACCGGGCGCGCCGGCGAACTCGAAGGTCTGGACGATCGACTCGTTGTCGACGACCGCGTGGAAGACACCGCGGAAGCCGTACTCGTTGCCGTCGGCGTCGATGTGCACGTACTGGTAACCGCCGCCCGTGCGGACGTCGTATTCGATGACGCGCATCGACAGTTCGCGCGGTCCGAGCCACTGCGCGACGAGCTTCGGATCGGTCGACGCGCGGAACACCTGCGCGGGCGTCGCGTCGAAGTCGCGGACCACCTCGATGAACGGTGTCCCCGGCTGTGCGGTGATTTCGGTGGGGTGGCTCATTTTTCTTTCTCCTTAACGGTTTCGAGGACGGCGTCGAGCCGCCGGTACTGCTGTTCGGTCGCGAGCCGGTAGGTGTCGAGCCAGCTCGTCAACGCTTCGAGCGCCGCCGGGTCCAACCGGCACGGACGGCGCTGGGCGTCCCGGCTGCGCGTGATCAATCCGGCCGCTTCCAGCACTTGGATGTGCCGCGAAACGGCCTGTTTGGTGATCGGAAACGGTTCGGCCAGTTCGTTCACGGTCGCTTCGCCGCGTGAGAGGCGCGCGATCAAGGCCCGTCGCACCGGGTCTCCCAGTGCGGTGAAGGCTCGATCCAACTGATCGTCCGAAACCATGTAATCAACCAATCGCTTTGTCAACTGATGTGTTGACTATAGAGCTCCAGGGCACGTTCGTCCAGCCCTGACGGAAACTGGCTAGGGTGGCAGGGTGGGGCGACACGAGGGTGAGCAGGCGGGATCTTCCGCTCACTCCGGGGAAACCCCGGGGAGTACCACGTCACCGAAGCACAGCGCCCCGCGCAACCGGGCACGCTCCGCGAGCAGGATCGCGCGGGCGAACGGAGAACAGGTCACCCCCGCGTCGTCCCACGCCCGCCGGTTGTCCCTGCTCGGTCCGCAGCCGGTGTGGCGCTGGCAGGTCGCGCGCTGGGGAACGTTCGACGACTGCGCGCAGGCCCTCGACCTGACACCCGGTGAGCTGGATTGGTTTGCCGACGTCCGCGGGTGGAACCGGCGGGCTGAGCCGCCCCTGCGGCACTACCGGTACCACTGGATCCCCACCGCGAGCGGCGGCGTCCGGCTGCTCGAACAACCCAAGCCGCGCCTGGCGGAGTTGCAGCGTCGGGTCCTGCGGCACGTACTGGACGCCTTGCCGTTGCACGAGGCCGCGCACGGTTTCCGCCGCGGACATTCGGCCGCCACCTGTGCCGCGCCGCACGCCGGCCGGGACTTCGTGGTGCGGATGGACCTCGAGGGCTTCTTCCCGTCGGTGTCCGCGCCCCGGGTCCGCTCGCTGCTCCTGCTCGCGGGGTACCCCTACGCCGTCGCCGCCGCGCTAGCCGGCCTGCTCACCACGTCCACGCCGGTCGACGTCATCGCGGCCGCACCGGCCGGACAGCGCGACCTGAGCCGGCGGCGGACGCTGAACCGGCTCGCCGGCACCCATCTCCCTCAAGGCGCGCCTTCGTCGCCCGCGGTGGCGAACGCCGTCACCCACCATCTCGATCGGCGGCTGGCCAGGCTGTCGGCCGCCCTCGGCGCGACGTATACGCGTTATGCCGACGACCTCGCATTTTCCGGTTCGGCGGAGCTGCCGTTGCACCGGCTGCTGCCGGGCGTCCGGTTGATCGTGCGGGAGGAAGGGTTCCGGCTGCGGGACGCCAAGACGTCGATCGCCGCCGCTCACCAGCGGCAACGCGTCGCCGGGCTGGTGGTCAACTCGGCGCCCGCCGTGCCTCGCGACGACTACGACGCGTTGCGGGCGTTGCTGCACAACTGCGTCCGCACCGGGCCGGAGGCGCAGAACCACAACGGACACCCGGATTTTCGCGCGCACGTCCTCGGGCGGATCAGTTGGGCGGGCACGGCCCATCCGGCGCGCGCGGCGCGGCTGCGGGCGATGTTCGACCGCGTCGACTGGTGAGGCCTGGTGTGTGGCACCCTGCGTGATGTGGGCGAGATCGAGACCGGCGAGGACTACCGCGATGCGGTACTTCCCCGGGAACAGTGGGAAAAGCGTCAGTTCGTCGGCTGCGACTTCGCGGAGGCGGACCTCCGCTGGCTGCGGACGAGGGGCTGCACGTTCGACGACTGCGACTTCACCAAGACCGACCTCGGCGAGTCATGGCACGAGGCGTCGGCGTTCCGCTCGTGCACCTTCGACCGGACCGTGCTCGCCGACACCACGTGGAGCGGCCGCTCGTTCCTCGGTTCGTCCTTTGTGGACTGCCGGATGCGGCCGATGATGCTGCGGGAGACCGACTTCTCCCTGGCCGCGCTGGGCGGGGCGAAACTGCGGAAGATGAACTTCGCCGGGCTGCGGTTCCGCGAGGCCAACTTCACCGGCACCGACCTCACCGAGGCCGACCTGCGGGGCGCGGACCTGACCGGCGCGCGGCTCAGCGGCGCACGGTTGGAGGGCGCGGACCTCCGCGGCGCGAAGATCGACGCCAACGGCCTGGTCCAGGCTCAACTCCGGGGCGCGCACGTCGACCTCGACACCGCCGTCGCTTACGCCGCCGCTCACGGCCTCGTCGTGCACTAGGTCCACAGACCCCTCGGGGCCACCCCTGTGGCGTTGAACGCCACGGGGGTGGCCCCGAGGGAACGTGAGCGGCGCTAGTCGATCGGGGGGTCGCCCGGGTCGAGCTCGATCAGGTCGCCGCTGGCGAGGAGTTCCTCGACCGACGCCGGCAGCAGGTACGCGGCGCCGCCACCAGGCTGGTTGAACCACGGGATGGCCACGCCGGCGAGCGCGTCGAGGCCTCGTTGCACGCGGTACACGTGGTATGGGCGGTTAACCCACTCCGGCACCAGCGAGCGCTCCTCGAACGGCGTCCCGGCGGCGTAGGTCAGGTTGCCGTTCGGGCCACCGAAGCGATCCAGCTCGCTGCCGGCGGGCAGTTCGCGCATTTCCTTGCCGCGGAACAGCGTCAGCGGCGGTTCCCCGGACGCCGGTTGGATGGGCCACTGCTGGT
This sequence comes from Amycolatopsis sp., assembly GCF_025464955.1. Classification (GTDB taxonomy): domain Bacteria; phylum Actinomycetota; class Actinomycetes; order Mycobacteriales; family Pseudonocardiaceae; genus Amycolatopsis. The sequence goes on from NZ_JAODNM010000093.1 coordinate 146,217, forward strand.
TGCCCGCACCCGGACGCTCGGCCTGCGCGGCGGCAGGCGGGCGGACGGGCTCTTCACGACGCGGCGGCGGTGCCTGCTGCGGAACAGGAGGCATGGGCATCGGCATCGGAAGCGCCGTGGTCGGTGTCGGAGGCGGCGGCTCCCGGCGCGGCGGAAGCAATGGCGGCGGCGGGCTCAGTGGCGGCACGACGCTACCGATGTCGGTTTCGTCCAGCCCGCCGCGGATCGGCAGCTCTTCGGCAGCCGGCGGCTCCTGGACGAGTGCGTGCCCACCGGTCGACTGCGGCTCGGGCGACCCCGTCGCGAGGTCTGGCGACAGCGTGGCGAACACCGGCGCCGGGGTGGTGTCGATGTCGGGCTCGGGCTCGGGTTCCGGCGCCGCGTTGGCGACGTTGCCCGATGGGTTGAGCAGCAGCTTGCCCAGCATGAACGCGGTGGCGTCCTCGGCGTCACCGAACACGGCCGGGTTGGCCAGTTCGCCGTCGTACCAGCCGACCCGCCAGCCGGCGTCGGTCTCTTCGACGCTCCAGCCGTGGTCGGTCGGCTCCCCGAGGCGGTACAGCTCCTCGTGGATGTCCAGCTCGTCGAGCTTCGACTGCAACCGCTGCAGCTCGGGCTGCGGCGGCGCGGGCCGACGCGGTGGCGGCGCCTGCAGCGGTGCGGCCTGGTGGGCAGCCGGCTCCGGCTGGGCGAGGGGTTCCGGCGCCGGTTCCTGCCGTATCGGCACCACCGGCTGGGAGACCATCGTCAGCGGACCCGGATCGATCTGCGGGCCGGGGAGGTACGTCGTCCCCTGGTCGACGAGGGCTTCCGCACCGTTGGACGCCGCCGCGTGCGCCGGGGCGTCAAGCGGCAGCTCGGCGAAGTGGTCCGGTTGGCTGAAACCGTCACCGTTGTCCGAATGGACACTCTCGTGGCCGTTCGCGTGATCACCGTGCTCGAGTTCGTGGCCGTTGTCCTCGAAGTGCTCGTCGAACTCGGCGGGCTCGTCGTGGTACTGGGCCTGGTCGAACTCGTCGAACGGCGGCACCGGCTCGTCGGCTACGTGGTTCGACTCGAGGTCCGTGTCGAACTCGGGCTGAGCGGGCTGGAGAAGCCCGTTGTCGCCGACGACGAGCGGCACCGAGGTTGGTGCCGGCGGCGGCTGCAGAGGGGGAGCGAGCGGCGGAGGTGGCGGTGCCATGGGCTGCTGCTGCATCTGCGGGGGCGGTCCGGCCTGCGGCGGCGGACCCTGCGGCGGCGGACCCTGCTGACCCGGAGGACCCGGCGGCCGTGGCGGCTGGAGGTACGCCCCGGCGGCCAGGAGGGTCTGGTCGTTGACCTCGGGCAGCACAAAACCGGCCGACCGGACGTGCTCGAGCAGGTCGTTCTCCGGGGACACGCCGTATTCGCGCAGGTAGAAGTTGACCGCGGCGGGCCAGATCCAGACGCCGTCGCTGTGGAACGCGACGGGCACGGTGGCTTCGGGCGTCTGCGCGAGCCTGTCGACGTCGTAACCGCGCTCGGGCACGACGAGCGGCGCGGAGTCGAGGTAGTTCAGCAGCCTGTCCTGCTCCTCGACGTCGAGGTCGGGACGGTTGATCACCGGACGGCCTGCCGGTCCGACGGCGTCGAAGATCCGCGCGATCCGGAACCGCGGGCCCGGCTGCTCGGTGGGGAGACCGGACATGCGCCGGATCACCCAGTCCGGCACGTTCTCCTCGGAGCGTGGGTACATCCGCAGCTCGTCGGAGTACGCCTGCGGGGGCGGGACGAGGTTCCATTGGGGCTCGTCGCGGTTGTACTCGAGGTTGTAGCTGGAGGGGTGGTCGAGCTGGTAACGCGCGTTGAACCAGGTCCCCCGGCCGTCTCGGTACATGCCGCCGCGGAGCCTGCCGAACAGCGTCGCGATGTCGTGGGTCGCGACCCACTCCTGCACGGTGCCGTCCTCGGTAACGATCTCGCCGGTCATCTCGTGGTACCTGCCGACGGCTCGGTACTCCGCGGTGACCCGGCGCCAATCGCGCGGGGCAGCACGGAGCAGGGCGAGGCCGATCTGCTTGACCAGGGTGTCCTGCTCGGTTGCGTTCAGCTGGGTCGTCGGTTGTGCCACAGGGACATTTTGACTGCTTAATCGCCCGCGTGCACCCCGCATGTGAGTATTACGGCTACGCCAACCGGGGCAGCGGGCTCTGACCTGGTGTAACACTCGTGTGAAAGGTCATAGATCACCCTTCTTCAGTGGAGCTCGCCGGCGGCCGTAACGAAACGGTGTCGCCGATCCGCGACGAATTGATCACGCACGGCTACTTCGACGGCCTCGGTGGCGGCCTCACGAGCGGTGGGATGATGGTGACGTGACCGCTTCAGTGCTTGACGGCAAGGCGACCAAGGACGCGATCTTCGCGGAGCTCAAACCGCGGGTGGCGGCGCTGGCGGAGCGGGGGGTGACGCCGGGGCTGGGCACGGTCCTCGTCGGCGACGACCCCGGCTCACATTCTTACGTGCGGATGAAGCACGCGGACAGCGCGAAGATCGGCGTCAACTCGATCCGTCGCGACCTGCCCGCGGACATCACCCAGGGCAAGCTCGAAGCGGTTATCGACGAGCTCAACGCCGACCCCGAGTGTCACGGTTACATCGTCCAGCTCCCGCTGCCGAAGCACCTCGATGCCGGCGCGATCCTGGAGCGCATCGACCCGGAAAAGGACGCCGACGGGCTCGCGCCGGTCAGCCTCGGCAGGCTGGTGCTCGGCGAGGCCGGTTCGCTGCCGTGCACTCCGTTCGGCATCGTCGAGCTGCTGCACCGCCACAACGTGCCGCTGAACGGCGCCAACGTCACCGTCGTCGGCCGTGGGATCACCGTCGGCCGCACCATGGGCCTGCTGCTGACCCGCCGCAGCGAGAACGCCACAGTGACGCTGTGTCACACCGGCACGCGTGACCTCGCCGCCGAAGTCCGCCGCGCCGACATCGTCATCGCCGCCGCCGGGGTCGCCGGGATCATCACGCCCGACATGGTCAAGCCGGGCGCTGCGGTGCTCGACGTCGGTGTCTCCCACGTCGACGGCAAGCTCGCCGGTGACGTGGCGCCGGGCGTCGAAGAGGTGGCCGGCTGGCTGTCGCCCAACCCGGGCGGTGTCGGGCCGATGACCAGGGCGATGCTGGTCAGCAACGTCGTGGCCGCCGCGGAACGCGCACTTCAGCGCGTCGGCTGATGGCTGTGCCCAGCCACCAGCGTGACCGCAAGGCGGCGCTGACCCAGCTGCCGTTCTCGCTGGTCATGCTGATCGTCGTCATCGCCGGCCTGCGGATCTTCCAGTACCACTGGCGCGAGGGCACCGCGCTCATCGGCGGCGCGCTGATGGTCGCCGCGGTGCTTCGGGCGATCCTGTCGACCGAGCAGGCCGGCCTGCTTGCCATCAGGGGCAAGCCGGTCGACGTGCTCAGCTACGCGGGTCTGTCCGTGCTGATCCTTTTCGTCACGTTCACCATCACTGGTGGTCCCCTCTCGTGAGTGTTCCGGCCCGTTCTAGGCGGCCGGAACACTCACGAGCCACGCTGGGTCAGGCCGAGATCAGCTCACGTTCGGGCGTGGGATCCGCCTTGGCCTGACGGCGGTCCATGCCGCCGGAGACAGCGGCCAGGCTCAGGCCCAGCACGGCGAGGATCGCGCCGACGGCGTTGGGCGCGACCAGGCCGAGCCCGCCGGCGATGACCAGGCCACCGAGCCAGGCGCCGATCGAGTTCGCGATGTTGAACGCCGACTGGATGGCGGCCGACACCAGTGACGGCGTGCCGCCGGCCTTCTCCATGATCCGCGCCTGCATCATCGGGCCGATCATGAAGCCGGCGACGCCGACGAAGAAGATCGTGATGGCGGCGCCGACCTTGCTCTGCGCGGTGACCGTGAAGACACCGAGCACGACGGCGAGCGACACCAGCGCGATGTACAGGCTGGGCATCAACGCCCGGTCGGCGAGCCTGCCGCCGAGGATGTTGCCGATGGTCATGCCGACGCCGGCCAGCGAGAGCAGCAGAGGGACGTCGCCGGCGGAGAAGCCGGCCACGTCGGTCAGCATCGGGGTGATGTAGGACAGGCAGGCGAAGACGCCGCCGAGCCCGAACGTCACGATCGCGAGCGCCAGCCAGACCTGCGGCCGCTTGAACGCGCTCAGCTCGCCTCGGATCGAGGGTTCGACGGGTTTGCCCTGGTGGGGGACAAGTTTCGCGATGGCGGCGATGGCGACCAGGCCGATCACCGCGACCACGAGGAACGTCGCGCGCCAGCCGACGCGCTGACCGAGCAGGGTGCCGAGCGGCACGCCCACGACGTTGGCCAGCGTGAGGCCCAGGAACATCATCGAGACGGCCTTCGCGCGGTTGCGCTTCTCGACCAGGCTGGACGCGACGACCGCGCCCGCGCCGAAGAACGCGCCGTGCGGCAGGCCGGCGAGGAAGCGGAACGCGACGCCGAACTCCTGGTTCGGCGACATCGCGAACAGGACGTTGCCCAGGGTGAACAGGCCCATCATGAGCAGCAACATGGTCTTGCGCGGCAGCCGGACCGCCAGCGCGGTCAACGTCGGGGCGCCGACGACCACACCGACCGCGTACGCGGTGATGAGGTAGCCGGCGGTGGGGATGGAGACTCCGAAATCGGCGGAGGCCTGCGGCAGCACCCCCATCATGACGAACTCGGTGGTGCCGATGCCGAAGGCACCGATGGCGAGCGCGAACAGCGCGATGGGCACGGTCTTCCTCTCGGGTAATCGATTTCTCAGCTAGGCGAACCTGTGCGCTGAATCGATTTAGTAGCTGGACGTGAACAAGGACAGCTGTCGTCGTCGACGTCGGCAAGCTGTCCGCACCCAGTTCAACCGATCAAGGGATGTTTGTCATCCCGTTTGCGGGTGAGGATGACCACTCGGGGTCGGATACTCGTGCGCAAACGCGTCCCGCGTCCGGGTAAACTCGCAGGTATGAGCACAGAATTCGGAGGCGCTGAGCCTCGTCTCAGGTGAGCCCGTCGATCCGCGTCCGCACCCCCTCGGAGTTGCGCGCGTCACGACGAAGTCGCAAACATCCCTGTTGGGAACATCTGGTCGTCGCGCCCTTGTGGCCGCTGCACGGCCTCAACCTCGGAACGCTGCTCCGGACCTGTGACGCGGTCGGCGCGTGCATGGCGGTGCCCCGGTTCCCGTGGGTGCCCGAGGCGCTGGCCCGCGGGAACACGCTGCGTCGGCCGGCCTGCGTGCACTGGGTCAACGATCCGCTCGGCTGGCTGGCGCGGGAGCGCGAAGCCGGCAGCGGGATCGTCGGCGTCGAACTGGCGGACGAGTCGGTGCGGCTCGCCGACCTGCCGGCGGCACGCCGGCGAACGATCGCCGTGCTCGGGCACGAGCAGCAGGGCATCCCCGCCGAGGCGCTCGACCTGCTCGACACCGTCGTCGAGATCCCGATGGTCGGCATGGGCGCCAGCCTGAACGTCGCCGTCGCCGGCAGCCTGGTCCTCTACAAACTCGCCGGGCTCTTGTGACGGGTCGGGCGCGGGACCTCGCCACCCACCGCACCGGCGCCGTAGTCATTAAGGTGGACGGGTGGTTGAACTACTGGACAAGGTGAACGGAGTGTGCGGCGAGCTGATCCTCCGCCGGGTCGGCGCCGACTTCGAGGTGATCGCCAACGGCGTGTTCCTGATGGACACCCGGAACGGCGAGTCCGAGCGGCTGCTGGTGTCCGTCGCGGCGGACATGGTGCCCGGCGCCGCGCGGATGCTGATCGGTGGGCTCGGTGTCGGGTACTCGCTGCGGGCGGCGCTCGATCATCCCGGTGTCGGCGAGATCTTCGTCGTCGAGCGCGAGCCTTCGGTGATCAAATGGAACCGCAGCGGCCCTCTACGCGACGTACACGGTGACGCGCTCGCCGACGACCGCGTCACCGTCATCGAAGCCGACCTCGTGCAGTGGCTTGAGGAGACCGAAGAACGCTTCGACGCGCTGTGCCTCGACATCGACAACGGTCCTCAATGGACTGTCACGAAAGGCAACGCGCAGCTCTACGCCCACTCGGGACTCGACACGCTGGCGGAACGCCTCCGCCCCGGCGGCGTCCTCGCCGTGTGGAGTGCAGAGGCGAGCCCGGCCTTCACCCGGCGGCTCAAGGCGCGGTTCAACGAGGTGCAGGTACTCAAGGTGCCCGTCCCGAACGGCGAGCCGGACGTCGTGTGGCTCGCCCGGGCGTAGCGGCCGCGGCGCTCAACAACGCCGCACGCCGCGGCCGACGGCGTTTCGTGAAGGCCACCTTCATGGCGTAAGGCGTACTCAACTAGGCCTTCACGCCGTCTCTGCCCTACCGGGAGTCCCAGCAGTCACATCGCCATCACCAGCACCGCCAGACCGACGTGACTGGCTTTCAGTTCCGCTACCAGCACCCATTCGCCCCGGTCCTTGCTGCCTTGGACAGAACCGACTGAGTGCGGCGTCGAGATCTTCTCGGTGCCCGGTTTGCTTCAAATTCCGGCGTACACCTCCGCCATCGCGGTGTCGTCACGCCGACTCGGTCCGAAAACTGAAGACTGGCAAGCCCGGGCGGCGCTGGAACGAAGTAGCCGACAGACGCTACTTGACGGTGAGAACCCGCTACGACTCCACATCCTTCTCAGTGAAGCTGTGATCAGCATCCACGTCGGTGGTCGACAAGTGATGGCCGATCAACTCCGTCACTTGCTTCTGATGAGCGCTCGAAGCAATGTGACGATCCAGGTCATCCCGTTCACGGCCGGCGCCATCAGCAATATGTCGGGACCGTTCACCATCCTGGAGTTCGACGACGAGATCGACAAGCACACGACCGAGCTGATACAAGCCGCACTGGACAAATTAGAGGACTGATGAACACACACGACAGGTGGCGCACAAGCAGTTACAGCGGCAACGCGAACAACTGCGTCGAGGTGGCCCTGACCGTGGCGGAAGCCAAGGTCAGGGCCACCAAGGACCGCGCAGGTGGTCATCTCGAGTTGAGTCTCACTGGGTTTCGCGGGCTTGTTCGCGCCCTGCAAAGCATCACCTGATGAACACGAACCATGCGTGGCGTAAGAGCAGCTACAGCAACTCCCAGAGCGCCTGCGTCGAGCTGGCGGTAGGACACGACGGGGGCGGGGTGCGCGACACGAAGAATCGCGAGGGTGGAGCTCTCCGGTTCGACCGTGCGGCGTTCGGCGCGTTTCTGGACGAGGTCAAGGGTAGGCAAGCGCGCTAGCACCCGGACACCTAGGCAGGGGCATCCCAGAATCTCTGGGGTGCTCCTGTTCGTTTTCGGCGCGGTCAGCCAGCTTTTGCGGCGGCCTTCGCGGCTTTCTTGAAGGTGCGGACTTCGGCGAGGGTTTTGGCGTCGACGACGTCGGCGATGGACCGGCGGGAGCCGCGATCGCCGTAGGCACCGGCGGCTTCGCGCCAGCCTTTCGGGTGGACACCGCGTTGCTTGCCCAGCAGCGCGAGGAAGATCCGGGCCTTCTGATCGCCAAAGCCGGGCAGCTCCTTCAGCCGCCTCAGCACTTCCGGCCCGTCAGGCTTGGGGCGGCCTGCGGTCCAGATGCCTTCGGTGTCGCCGTCGTACTGCTCGACGACGAGCTGCGCGAGCGCGTGAACCCGCCGGCCCATGGACCCGCCGTAACGGTGGATGGCCGGTTTGGTGACGCAGAGTTCGACGAACTCTTCGAGGTCTGCTTCCGCGATCTTCGTGACGCTGAAGCCGTCCATCCGGTTGGCGATCTTCTGCGGCCCGGCGAAGGCGAGTTCCATCGCGAACTGCTGGTCCAGCAGCATCCCCGTGAGTAGGGCAAACGGGTCTTCGGTGAGCAGCTTGTCGGCAGTCGGGTCGCCGGTCAGGCACAGCGCGCGCGTCATGTGACCAGTCTTACACGGCGTCGGACGCGCCGGCCGAATCAGTCCCGAAACCGAGACGCCTCCCGGCGCCGTCGGTCGACTTCGACCGAGAAGACATCCGGTCGGCTGTAGTGGCCCGTCGGGTCGAAGTTCTGGCGTTCCCGGGCGACCTGGGCGAGGTCGAGGTCGGCGATGACCAGGCGCTCCTCGTCCACCACTGGTTCGACGACCCAGGTGCCGTCGGGAGCGGCCACAGCGGAGCCGCCTCGGCAGTAGTCGGCGACTCCCGCTTCCTCCAGCGCGGCGCGCAACGGGAAATCCGCCGGGATGTCGGCCAGGCCGAGCAGCCCGTTGGCCGCGAGCGAGAACACGCGGCCTTCCCTGGCGATGAACCGCGGCAGGTCGGCGGTGTTGTGCGGGTTGCCGGGCCACACACTGACGTGGAGCTCCTCGCCCTGCGCGTACAGGGCATGGCGGGCCTGCGGCATCCAGTTCTCCCAGCAGTTCAAGCCGCCCACTCGCGCGGCTCCCGCCTGGTGCACCCGAAGGCCGTGCCCGTCACCGATCCCCCAGACCAGCCGCTCCTCGTAGGTCGGCATGAGTTTCCGGTGGGTGCTGACGATGCCGGCCACGGGATCGATGGCGACCAGGGTGCAGAAGACGGTGCCCCTGGCGTTGCCCGTTGCTCGCTCGGTGGTTCCGAGGTAGACGAAGACGCCCAGATCCTGGACGGCCTCGGTGATAACCGTGAGTTCGGGACCGCTCATCTCGACGGAAGCTTCGAGGTACGCCGCATACGCGCGCTTCTGTGCCGCGTCGTCGAAACGGGCGCCGCCGGTGTGCTCCAGCCAGGACGGGTACCCGGACAGGAACGTCTCAGGGAAGGCGATCAGTTCGACGTCCTGCGCGGCAGCGTTTTCCAGCCAGGCGACGACTTTTCTGGTGGTGGCGGCCGGGTCGAGCCACAGCGGCCGGGCCTGGGCGGCGGCAACACGCATGACAACGTCTCCTCGGTGCTCGGGTGGGGCTCGCGGTCAGACCGCGAAGACCTGGGCGTCGTCGGCGAACGCTTTGAACTCCAGCGCGTTGCCCGCCGGGTCGCGCAGGAACATCGTCCACTGCTCGCCCGGCAGACCCGCGAAACGCAGGTACGGCTCGATGACGAACTCCGTCCCCGCCGCGCGAAGCCGTTCGGAGAGGACGTGGAAGTCCTCGACCGCCAGCAGCAGGCCGAAATGCGGAACCGGCACGTCGTGGCCGTCGACCGGGTTGCTGGCGGACGGTCGTTCCCCGTGCTCGACCAGGTGGGTGACGAACTGGTGCCCGCGCAGGTTCCAGTCGATCCAGGTATCGGAACTCCGTCCCTGCGGACAACCGAGCACCTCGCCGTAGAAGTGCCGAGCGGCTGCCAGGTCGTCGACGGGTACGGCCAGGTGGAAGCGCGGGAGAGTCATGTCTGAATGTTAACATTAGGACAAGCGCGAGCGAGAGGGCCGAATGGACGAGCAGGACACCGTGACGACTCCGGCAGGCATGGCCCCTGCCCGCCGTCGGGGCATGGCGAACGAAGTCACCGATCGGATCCGCGAGGCGATCTTCGCCGGGATCTACCCTCCGGGAGCCTCGCTGCGCGAGGTCGAGCTAGCGGGTGTTCTCGAGGTCAGCCGTGGACCCGTGCGGGAAGCGTTGCTGCGGCTGGAGAGCGAAGGGCTCGTCCAGAACCAGTGGCATCGCGGCGCCACCGTCACCACTCTGTCCACATCGGACGCCGCGGAGCTGGACAGCCTGCGCGGCGCGCTGGAACGCCTTGCCGTCGAACGCCTGGCCGGGCACGCCACCGAAGCGGACTTCGAGGCCGTCGACCGGGTGGTGAGCAGGATGGCCCGAGCCGAAGACAAGCACGCGAGCGTGCGGCTGGACATCGCCTTCCATGACGCCGTTTACGCCGCAGCCCATCACGATCGGCTCGAAGCCGCCTGGCGCGCCATCCGATCCCAGGTCCACCTGTTCCTGCTGATGCGGATGCGCCGGAGCGACGAGGACTACGCCGCGCACATCTCGGCGGAGCATGGGGAACTCGCGGAAGTCCTCCGGACTCGGGACACCGAGCGCGCCCTGCTGCTGTTTGCCGGGCACCGGCGTCACGCCTTCGAGATCCTCATCGAGTCGGAGTAGGCGGGCCAGTCACGTCTCGTGAGCTGCAGGGGCTTAGAGCTGCAGGGGCTTGACGGGGGCGGCGATGAGGGTGGGGTCGTCGCGCCAGTCGACGCCGGGGACGTCGACGTACAGCTCGATCTCGTTGCCGTCGGGGTCGGCGATGTAGAGGCTGTGGGTGACGGTGTGGTCGCTCGAGCCGAGGAGGGTGGCGCCGGCGTTCTGGATGGCGTCGCGGGCTTCGCGGAGTTCGTCGTCGCTGTCGCCGACCTTCAGGCCGAAGTGGTACATGCCCACGCGGCGGCCTTCGGGGACCTTGGCCGCGTCTTCGCCGACCTCGATCAGCAGCAGCTCGTGGTGGGTGCGCCCGGACGGCGCGGAGAACACGGCGATCCGGCCCGCCGGGTCGCTGATCGGCAGCTGGTTCCAGCCCAGGACGTCGCGGTAGAAGCTCGTGGAGCGCTCGACGTTGTGGACGTAGAGCACGACATGTCCGAGCTCGAGGACTCGCATCGGAACCTCCGGCGTTCGTGTTGAAAATTCAATCATCAGTGTACGCGGCTGCATACGCGCCCCGATACCCGTCTTGATCACCGTTCTAGATCACGTTTCCCGTGTCGTGGGACTACTGCGGCGGCCGCCTGCGTTGGCGGACAATAGGGTGCAGCGACAGGAAGGCGGACGCGTGGAATCCACAGCCAGTTCGGTGGTCACCGAGGTGATCGTGGTGCGCGGGGTGGTCGAGACCGGCGACCAGCGCGGCCGCACGCTCGGCTTTCCTACGGCCAATGTCGCGCTGCGCGACCAGGATGACGAGGTCGGCGACGGCGTCTGGGCAGGTTGGGTCGACCGCGCGGACGGCACGCGCCTGCCTGCCGCGGTGTCGGTCGGCAGGCGTCCGACCTACTACGGCTCTGACGGGCATCGGCTGCTGGAGGCTCATCTCCTCGACTTCGCGGGCAACCTCTACGACGAGGTGCTGACCGTGTGGCTGGTCCGCCACCTGCGCGAACAGCGCGCGTTCGACTCGTCGGAGGCGCTGATCCGCGCGCTGGACAACGACATCGCCGAGGCACGTGCGTGGAGCGTCGAGCCGACGTCTGCGCTGTCCGTCGAGACGACGTCCGAGTTCCCGCCCAACATTCCGGTGCGGCTGGCTAGCTAAGCCTCGAACCCCAGGTTTTGTCGGGTTCGGTGCTGGAGTCGTATTTCGCGAAGGCCGGTACGGCGAGCCTGATCACGGCGGCGCCGATGACGGTCGCGATGCCGCCGCTGAACGCGCTGAAACCCGGTGACGTCAGCGAAGCGACGACGCCTGCTTCGAGGTTGCCCACTTGCGGTGCCCCGCCCCCGACTACGTAGTCGGCAGCTGTGATCCGGCCGCGCAGCCTGTCCGGGGTAACGGTCAGGACCATTGACGTGCGGAGGATGACGCTTGCGGAGTCGGCGAGGCCGGCCACGGCGAGCAGCAGGACACACAGCCAGAGGGTCGAGCTCAGCCCGAACACGGCGATCGCCGCGCCCCAGATCGACACCGTGATCAGCATGGTCCGGCCCTGTCGGGTGACGCGGCTGACCGGGCCCGACAACGTCGTTCCGAGCAGACCCCCGATCGCCGGCGCCGCCATCAACAGGCCGAGTGACTGGGCTGCGCCGCCGAAGTGCTCGGCGTTGAACGCGGGCAGCACCGCCGCCGGCATCCCGAGCACGGTCGCGTTCATGTCGGCGAGGAACGCGCCGGTCAGGATCGGATGGTGGCGGATGAACCGGAGCCCCTCGGCCACGGCTTTGAACCCGGGACGCGCCGCGCGGCCCTGCGGCGGCATCGACGGCAGCCGGGCAACGCCGTAAAGGGTCGCGGCGAAGCTGAGGGCGTCGACGAAATAGCAGAACTTCAGTCCGCCGGCGGCGGTCAGCAAGCCCGCGAGTGGCGGTCCGATGGTGAAGCTGACAGTGAAGACCAGCATGAACAGCGCGTTGGCGGCCGGCAGTTGGTCGGCGGGCAGGAGCCGCGGGAGGAAGGTCCGCCGCGCGGGGATGTCGATGGCGCCGAACAGCGCGCGGGCCGTCGACAGGAGGTACAGCAGCCAGAGCTGGCGAAGGTCGAGAAATGCTTGCAGCGCGACAAGCGCCGAAACGGCCGTGAGGCAACTGCTCGTGACGAGCACCAGCCGGCGTCGGTCGGCGGCGTCGGTCAGCGAACCGCCGACAAGCCCGATGACGAAGATCGGGAGCGCCGACGTCAGCGCGAGCGCGCCGACAGCCGCGGAAGAGTGCGTCAGTTGATAAACCTGCAGGCTCAAGGCGAAGGCCGCCATCTGGTTGCCGATCGACGACAACGCCGAGCCTGCCCAGTACCGGCGTAGTGCCGGCGACTCCCGGAGCGGCCGGATATCGGCCAGCAAACGTTTGCGTACCTTTGGTTCCCCATCCCGACCCACTGGCCTGACCCTAGTGTCGCCCCGGATCTGGTGCGACCGGTTATTCGCCGATAGGGTGGACGGATGAATGAACGAAAGGATGACGTCGCCTCCCCACAGTGAGCGCGTCACAAGAGCCGAGTGCCGTCGAGCCCGGCGAATTTCCCTTCCCAGCCCGAATGCGGGTTCTCTCGCAGCGTGCGTTGAGCCTGTCCGACGCCGAATATGCGACTCGGTTCGCCGAGTTGGCTGCCGGAACTCCCGACGAACGCGTGCTCGCCTTGCACCTGGCTGTCGTCCGGCGTGACCTCGACGTCGTGGAACGAGCTCTCGCCGATCCTGTCCTACGCCGACGTGCGCTCTCGGCGGCGGTCCGACTCCCCGTGTCGGACAGCGCGCTCAGTACCGTCATCGAGACCGCGCCTCGACGTGATCGTGTTGCGGCGTATGGGGTTCTGCGCCTGTCGCGGCGCAGGGAACTGGCCGACCGACTCGTCGAAACCGTCCACGAATCCCGCGGTCGACAAGACGTCGCCGAGTTGCTGCCGAGCTGTTCCGAGGACGTCGTCGCCCGGTGGCTGCCGAGGATCGGCGCGGGACCTGTCCTGCTCAGGAGGCTCATCCGGGTGTCGCCGCGCGTGGTTGCGGAGTTCCTGGCGCCCGCCTTCGCCGCGGCGAATCGACATGGTGACCGTCGATGGCTCCGCGAGTATCAACCGCTGCTGGTCATGCTCGTGGCCCGAGAACCCGTTGGGGTGGCCGCGATCATTCGGCAGCTGCCGCGGAGTGCCCCTTGCTCGCTGCCGGTCGAAGTCGTCCCGGCATTGCTGCTTTCCGGACTTCGTCCCGCTCGTGATCGACCTCGGTATCCGGAACACGGACGAGAAGACCCTGAACCTGACGGCGAGAGCGCGTCGGACCATCGCCGATCTTGACCTTGACCAGACCACCGCGCTGATCATCAGTTGTGAAGCGGGTGAGGTCCGCGCGTCGTTGTTGGCCGCTGTCTCGGCAGGGTCGCGGAGGGAGGTCATCGACCGCGTCTACGCCGAAGGCGACATGCGAAACGAAATCTCCGCGGGGGAGTTGAGGCTGCTTTCGCGTGCGGATCGCGTCGAGCTCGGCAAACGGTTGCTGCGGGAGCCGTTCACGAGGCTCAGCAGCTGGCGACTGCTGGAAATCAGCAGGGGTCTGCCGTATGAGCAGGCTGCCGAGGTGCTGCGGGAAGCGACGGGGAAGCACGTCCATCAACAGCGTCGGATGGGCTGGTCGGCGTTGATCGAGTGTGCCGCGATCGAGGAGGACTGGGACGTCTTCGCGCGAGCGGTGGCCGATGCCGGACGTGCCTGGTCGGATCAGGACCGGGTCCGGATCGGCGCGTTGAAGGCCGCGTCGAGGGTGCCGTCGGCGGCGCTTTCGGCGGTGTCGCTGGAGTCCTTGCGTCGGGCGGTCCTGTCGACGACGAGTTCCAGTGATGGCAGCTCGATGTCGTTCGCCCACCTCGACCGCTGGCTGGTCCGCACGGTGACCGCGGCGATGGCCGACGGCGATGCCGACCGTGTCGTCGAGCTGCATCGCCTGCTGACCCGTCTGCATGACGACCACCGTGCGCCTGCCAAGCCGTACGCGCCGGAACGGATCGGCGGTGTCGGCGCGGAACTCTGGCCAGGCTTACGGGAACGGGTGCTGGAAGACGCTGAAAGCGGCAAGTTCGACCTCGCGTTGCGGGTGGCCTGGGCGCTCGACGGCGCACTGGCGTCGGTACCCGAGTTGGACGTGCTGGTCGGCCGGATCGCCTGCACGGCAAGCGGTCCGGACGACGCGGCCACGGCGGCACGACTGTGGATCGCCGCGCCCTCGACCCGCGAAGCCCGGGCCGGCGAACTCGTCGCGCACCACCCGGATCTCGGCCGCGTCGACGACGTCTGGACGGTGATCGCGACCCGCCGGACAGACCTGCTCGACCGTCTTCTCTCGACGGGACGTCCGCTGCCGCCTGTCGGGAGGAGCGTTCACGGGCGGTGGACACCGGAGCAGCGGGCGCGCGCCGAAGCCGTCGCGCTTTCGGTGGCTTCGGATGAGCAGACGAACCTGGTTGAACGTGAAGCGGCCACAGGATTCGTGACCGATGTCGACGCGCTGACGGTCCTCGCCGAGACAGGTCCGCAGCGTGTCGCCGCCGCGGCGCTGACCGCGTTGGCCGAATCGGCGTCCGCCGAACTGGCGCTGCCGGTGTTGATGCACCACGGCGGTAAGCCGGTCGGCCCGGTTGCCGCGGCGGCCGTGCGAGGACTCGGGTTCGTCGCGGACAGGTTGCCGGACAACGAACTCGCCGCGTTGGCCGGTGCTGTGTTGGCTGCTCGGAACGGATCGGTGGGCGGAGCGAAGGAAGCGGCGCGGCTCCTGGGGCGTGCGCGACCGAAGGGCGCGGTGGAAGTGCTGCTGCGGTCGTGGGCGAATCCCGAGGTGCATCAAGACGTCCGGGCCGCTGTCGTCGTGGCGTTGACCGGTTTCCTCGGCGAGGATCCTCGTGTTGCCGAGGTGCCGGTTCAGGCCATCGCGAACGGTGACCCGGTTCGTTCGGCCGTGTTGGCCATCCGGCCGGACGTCCTCAGCCCGTCCCAGAAGCCGCTGCTGGCCGTGGTGATCGGCGCTGCGTTGGAGCGGGTCGGCTCGGTGCCGCGGGAGCTCAGCGCGGCGTACTTCCGTTGGTGGACTTACGATCCCGAGGCGGACGAGCGGCTTGCCAGGTTGGTCGTGAGCTCGTCCGAGCGGTCCGCCTATGGCGGTATCACCGCGGTGTTCCTCGAGGCGGTGCGTGCTCACGGCGGCGTCGAAATGCTGACCGCTGCGGTCGATCCGCTCGTCACGGCGATCGGCGAAGGTGACCAGCATGCCTGGTGTCGGCTGAAGGATCTGGCGGAGGCGCTTCAGCGCCAAGACCTCGGCGCGGCGGAGTGTCGGATCGTCATCGAAGGCTGCCGTCAGGTCGGAATGGACGCTGCCGTCGCAACTTTGCTGTATGTGCTGGCATTGCGGTCGTTGGATGGCGAACCCGCATTCGAGCGCTGGACCGAGCTCGTCGAGGCCGTCGATGAGCGCCCGTACCGGTGGTGTGACCGCGGTTCAGCCTGGGGGTACCAGTTCACCCCGGTCAGGAGCGACGACGTGTTGCCGGTCGTCGACCATCTGCTCGGGCTCGACGGCGCGATCGCGGGGCTGATCGCCCTCTCCTTGGTCGGCACCGCTGCGTCGCAGAAGGGCTGGACCGACGGTTTGCGCGAGCGGTATCCCGCGCTAGCCGACCACCGCGAAGCGGACGTGCGTGAGGCGGCGCGCTCGGTGCTACCGGATTAAGGCGCGAGCGGTCGCCGTCCGGCGAAGCCGAGGTCGCGCCGGTGGTACCAGCCGAGTTCGGGGTCGCCCTCCAGCCAGCACAGCAGCACCGGGACGCCGTCCAGCTCCGCGGGGAAGTCGAGCAGCAGCGGCGCGAACCCCTTCAGGTCGGCTCCGGTCTCCTGCACGGTCGTCATCAGGTCGTCGAGCCTGGCCTGCGCGGCCTTGAACTCCGGCAGGCCGCCGAGTGGGCTGGGGGTGGCGCCGGGCGCCAGCGACGTCGTCAGCTCCGCCGCGTCGGCGCGCAGGGCCACCAGTTCGTCGAGCACCGGGAGCAGCGCGGTGAGTTCGGCGCGCGCCTCGGCGACGGTGAACAGACTCATCGGCACATCGTAAGGGGCGGCCGCCGGCGTTCGAGGATGTGAACGCCGGCGGCCGTGCACGGAGCGTGCCGGTTGGCAGCCGGGCGCTTCGCGGAGTAACAAGGGAGCGGACCCGCCCGGTGACTTCGGGCACACGGGCCTGCTGAGAGACTTGGTCCTGGTCACCACTTGAAGCATTCAGGTCCGGTTAGCAGTACGCTCGTACCGCTACCAAAAGACTTTAGAAGTGACGCGAAGATCCGCGCGAGAGGAGCACCGCCGCTCATGGCCAAGATCAAGGTCCAGGGCACCGTCGTCGAGCTCGACGGTGATGAGATGACCCGCATCATCTGGCAGTTCATCAAGGACAAGCTGATCCACCCGTACCTGGACGTGGACCTGGAGTACTACGACCTCGGCATCGAGGAGCGCGACCGGACCGACGACCAGGTCACCG
This sequence comes from Amycolatopsis sp., assembly GCF_025464955.1. Taxonomy (GTDB): domain Bacteria; phylum Actinomycetota; class Actinomycetes; order Mycobacteriales; family Pseudonocardiaceae; genus Amycolatopsis. Next base: position 162,814 of record NZ_JAODNM010000093.1, read on the forward strand.
TCGACTCGGCGAAGGCCATCCTCAAGCATGGCGTCGGCGTCAAGTGCGCCACCATCACGCCCGACGAGGCCCGGGTCGAAGAGTTCGGTCTCAAGAAGATGTGGCTCTCGCCCAACGGGACGATCCGCAACATCCTCGGCGGGGTGATCTTCCGCGAGCCGATCGTCATCTCCAACATCCCGCGCCTGGTCCCTGGCTGGACCAAGCCGATCATCATCGGCCGCCACGCCCACGGCGACCAGTACAAGGCGACCAACTTCAAGGTCCCCGGCCCCGGCACCGCGACGATCACCTACACCCCGGACGACGGCTCCGCGCCGATGGAGTTCGAGGTCGCCAAGTTCCCCGAGGGCGGTGGCGTCCTGATGGGTATGTACAACTTCAAGAAGTCCATCGAGGACTTCGCGCGCGCGTCGCTGCAGTACGGTCTCGACCGCGAGTACCCGGTCTACCTCTCCACCAAGAACACGATCCTGAAGGCCTACGACGGCATGTTCAAGGACGTGTTCGAGGAGATCTTCCAGAACGAGTTCAAGGCGGACTTCGACGCCAAGGGCATCACCTACGAGCACCGCCTCATCGACGACATGGTCGCCGCGGCGATGAAGTGGGAGGGTGGCTACGTCTGGGCCGCCAAGAACTACGACGGCGACGTCCAGTCCGACACCGTCGCCCAGGGCTTCGGCTCGCTGGGCCTGATGACGTCGGTGCTGCGCACCCCGGACGGCAAGACCGTCGAGGCCGAGGCCGCGCACGGCACGGTCACCCGGCACTACCGCCAGCACCAGCAGGGCAAGCCGACCTCGACCAACCCGATCGCGTCGATCTACGCGTGGACCCGGGGCCTCGAGCACCGCGGCAAGTTGGACTCGAACTCGGAGCTCATCGGCTTCGCCAACAAGCTCGAAGAGGTCGTCATCGAGACCGTCGAAAGCGGCCTCATGACCAAGGACCTCGCGCTGCTCATCAGCAAGGAGCAGCCGTTCCAGAGCACCGAGGAGTTCCTCGGCTCGCTGGACGAGAACCTCGCGAAGAAGATCTCGCAGGGCTGAAAGTCGTTTCGACAGTTTGACTGTTTTGACGAAATGAGGGGCGCGTCCGGTGGACGTGCCCCTCTTTCGTTTACTCAGGGTCACCTGGTGGTGACCGTTTTGGCGCCTCCGGGTGGTTCGCCCGTCCATCTCTGTTGCCGCGGCGGCCGGATGTCTAGCCTGGTCCAGGACAGGTTCCGGTTCTGAGGAGCAGACGTGATCCTGGGCATTCCGAAGAAGATCCTGATCATCGGCGCGCTCGCCGTCGTGGTGCTGATCTACATCGCGAGCGCCAACAAGCAGCCCGCGGGCGCCGCGGGTGCCTCGCCGACGGGCTGCAAGGTCACCGTGACCGCCGATGTCCTCAACGCGCGGTCCGCGCCGGTGCCCGGCGCCGGGATCGTCGGCAAATACCTGAAGGACGCGCAGGTCGACGCCATGCCGGTGGTCCAGAACGGCTTCCGCCAGCTGACCAAGGACAAGTGGGCGTCGACCCAGTTCCTCACCCCCACCGCCGGCTCGCACTGCTAGGTGCGCCCTCCCGTTTAAGGATCCCTCGGGGCCACCCTTGTGGCGTTCAACGCACTCGGGGTGACCCTGAGGGGCTTTGTTGTAACCTTGCAACTGTTATAAATCTACAATGGTTGTGGGGGCTAAATGTCTGAACTGAGTCATCGGAGGCGCCAGCTGGTGCTCGCGATCTGCTGTCTGAGCCTGTTCATCGTCGGCCTCGACTCCACGATCGTGAACCTCGCGCTGCCGTCGATCCAGGCGGACCTGCACGCCTCGGTGCAGAGCCTGCAGTGGGTCATCGACGCCTACACGCTCGTGCTGGCCAGCCTGCTGATGCTCGCGGGGTCGATGGGGGACCGCTTCGGCAGGCGGCGGACGTTCCAGACCGGGCTGGCGTTGTTCAGCGCCGGTTCGCTGTTGTGCAGCGTGGCTCCGAACGCGACGACGCTGATCGTCTTCCGGATGGTCCAGGCCGTCGGCGGGTCAATGCTGAACCCGGTCGCGATGTCCATCATCACCAATACGTTCACCGAATCCAAGGAACGGGCGCGGGCGATCGGCGTCTGGGGCGGCGTCGTGGGTCTGAGCATGGCTTTGGGGCCGGTGGTCGGCGGCGCGCTCGTCGGCAGCGCCGGCTGGCGGTCGATCTTCTGGATCAACGTCCCGGTCGGTGTCGCGGCCGCTGTCCTCGCCGCGATCTTCGTGCCGGAGTCGAAGGCCGCGCGGGCACGTCGGGTCGACCCGGTCGGGCAGCTGCTGGTCATCGTGCTGCTGGTGGGGGTGACCTACGGCATCATCGAAGGCGGCCGCGCGGGTTGGGGCTCACCTGCGATCGTCGCGTGCTTCGCTGCGTCCATCGTCGCGCTGATCAGTCTTGTCGCCTACGAGCGCCGACGCGTGGAACCGTTGCTGGACATGAGGTTCTTCTCGAGCGTGCCGTTCTCCGGCGCCACCGTGATCGCGATCAGCGGGTTCGCCGCGCTCGCCGGGTTCCTCTTCCTCAACACGCTTTACCTGCAGGAAGCACGAGGGTTCACGGCGTTGCACGCCGGTCTCCTGACCCTGCCGATGGCCGGGATGACGGCCCTGTTCGCGCCGATTTCCGGCCGGATCGTGGCGAGTCGCGGACCCCGGTTGCCGCTCCTCGTTGCGGGTGTCGGCATCACCGCGAGCGGGTTGATGCTCACGCAGCTCACCGCGACGACGTCGATCTGGTGGCTGTTCGCCTGCTACGTCGTGTTCGGCATCGGGTTCGGCGCACTCAACTCGCCGATCACCAACACCGCCGTGTCGGGGATGCCCCGTTCCCAGGCCGGGGTAGCTGCCGCCGTCGCCTCGACCAGCCGGCAGATCGGTTCCTCGCTCGGCGTCGCGGTGCTGGGCGCGGTCGTTACCTCCCACGTCGTCGGCTCGTTCAAAACCGGGTTCCCCGAAGCCAGCCATCTCGGCTGGTGGATCATGGCCGGTTGTGGAGTCATCGTGTTCGCGCTGGGATTGCTCACCACCGGCCGGTGGGCCAGGGAAACGGCCGAAGCCGCGACGGCCGGCATGTCCGCTGAACCCCCGAAAGTCGTGGTGACCGCGTAATGGACGCCGAGGAAACCGCAGCCGCGATCTGGTCGCGGATGCGGGCGCTCGTGCTCGAGCGGAACGAGCGCAAGAAGGACGTCGTCGAGGCGCTCGGCATGAGCTTCCTCAAGGCGAAGGCGTTGCGGAAGGTCGCGGGCAAGACGTTGACCATGCGGGACCTGACCGCGGAACTGACGATCGACAAGCCGTACACCACGCTGATCGTCGACGACCTGGAGCGCCGCGGGCTGGTCGAGCGGTCGGTCCACCCCGACGACCGGCGCAGCAAGATCGTCACCGCCACCCCGGCGGGTCTCGATGCCGCGCGGCTCGCCGAGCGGATCCTCAGCGAACCGCCGGCGGGTATCACCGCCCTCGACGACGACGAACTGTCGGCGCTGGACCGGATCCTGGCCAAGGTCGACTCAGCCGATTGACAGGTCGACGTGGAGGCCTTCTTCGGCGACGATGACTTCGCCGTCGAAGACCTCGCGCGCCTCCGAAGCCGAGATGTCGCGGTCGCTGCCGGGCCAGAAATGCGTGAGCAACAGCCGTTTCGCCCTGGCACGCACGGCCCAGTAGCCCCGCTTCGCCTGCCGTCAAGAGGTAGCGAGGTTCGCTCTCGGGCGCGGGACCCTGCAACGTCGCGTCGGAAATCAGCAGGTCGGCGTCCTTTCCCAGCTCCGCAGCTCGAACGTCTCCAGCCGAAACGGGCCGAGATCGTGCGCACCGGCCAGGTCGTGGATGTCGAAGATCGTCGCCGGGTGAGGTCTCGGTTCGAGCGCGACAAGAACGTCCAGCACGCCCGGCGCGCAGTACAGCGGCAGCCTCGGCGCGTCGCCGGCGGTGTACTGGCGAACCCTGCCCAGCGCGCTGACATCGACACAGTGGTCGGGGTGCGCGTGGGTGACGATGACGGCGTCGACGTCCGCATCGGGGAGATGCGTCAAGAGGTGGGGGAGCGTGCCGTAACCCAGGTCCAGCAGCACACGATAACCGTTGTGCGCCAACAAGAATCTTGCGCACGCGCGCCCGGCCTCCGGTCACGCTCCGCAGCTGCCCAGCACGGTCAGTCCGGTCATCAGGGCAGTGTGCACGAAGTTGTCGTACCCGGGCGGTAATCTGCGCGATGTGCTCACCGTGTCGACTGTGAATGTCAACGGCCTCCGTGCCGCCGCCAAAAAAGGGTTCGTCGAATGGCTCACCGCCGGCGGTGCCGACGTCGTCGCCTGTCAGGAGGTCCGCGCCGAACTGGACCAGCTGCCCGCCGAAGTCGCCGCGCCGGAGGACTGGTTCGCCTTCCACGCGCCGTCCGAGGTGAAGGGGCGCAACGGCGTCTCGGTGTACAGCCGGACAGAGCCGGACTTCGTGCGCATCGGCTTCGGCGAGCCCGAGTTCGAGCTGAGCGGGCGCTATCTCGAGGTGCACCTTCCCGGGGTCATCGTGGCGAGCCTGTACCTGCCCAGCGGTGATGTCGGCACGGTCCGGCAGGAGGAGAAGGAACGCTTCATGGCGGCCTTCCTGCCCTACCTCGGCGAGTTACGCGGCAAGGCCGAAGCGGCGGGCAAGGAGGTCCTGGTCGTCGGCGACTGGAACATCGCGCACGCCGAGGCCGACCTCAAGAACTGGAAGACGAACCAGAAGAACTCCGGCTTCCTGCCCGAGGAGCGGGCGTGGCTGAGCCGCGTGTTCGACGAGGCCGGTTATGTCGACGTGCATCGCAAGCTGGTTCCGGAAGGCCCTGGTCCGTACACCTGGTGGTCGTACCGTGGGAAGGCCTTCGACAACGACGCCGGCTGGCGCATCGACTACCAGATCGCGACCCCTGGCCTGGCGGAGAAGTGCACGTCCGTCGTCGTCGAGCGCGCCGACACCTACGAGGGCCGCTGGTCCGACCACGCCCCGGTGACGGCGACGTTCGACTGGCCGAACCCGGCTGCCTGATGCCTACGGGCCGCAGGCTGTCCCTGGCACCGGCTAGGTGGAGTTCGATGTGCCCTCGGACTTCCTATACCCGGGCGGCGCAGCGGGATGGGGATAGCGAGTCCGTCGGGCCAGCCCGGTCGGATCGGTGGCATCGCTGGTGGCTCGTGGACTGTCTGTCGCAGTCGACCCCCCCGCGCGCGGACCGTTCGACGATGGCAGTCTCTCTGTCCATCGATACCCGCCGTCTGGTTAGCCAGCTGATCGTGTGGAATACCGGCGAGGCGGAGTTGATGCGCGCAGACGTGCTCTCGGGTGCGGACAGCGATGAGCACCGGCAGATCGAGTCCCGCGCAGACCTGGATCGGGCGCTGTCCGACCTGCTTGCATGGACGTCGCCGGACCAGGGGTGCCGATGACGCGCAACGCGGACCAGTATTCCACCTGGGGCGGTGGCAGCTGAGGTGGCGAATTTGCTGACGATCGAAGAGCTGCCGACGGGTTTTGACTATCCACCTGAGTTCGTCCGAGTGGTTGGGCTCGGTCTCACGGATCTGGAGCCGTGGTGGATCATCGAGGGCAAGCTGTTGAGAGATTTCATGAAGTTGCTGGCTTCTGCGTATCCGAGACGTCGCTTGGTTCCGTTCGCCAAGCGTCAGGACAGGGATGACGTGGCCTGTTGGGACCTGGCGAAGGGTGACGTGGCGATCGTCCATGTGGGCGCGAGCCCCGGTTGGGAGCAACACGCCCGGTTCGCGGACTTCTACGGGTGGCTGAGGCAGGCGGTCGAGGACCTCATCGAGCACGGCGGCTGAAGCCAACTTACGTGAGCGAGCGAACCGCTTTTTCGGCGTAGCGCTGAGAACATCTGATGCGCAGCGACAGGAGTTCTTGTCGATCTTGAAGCGGGGGGTTAAGGATCTCGAAGAGGTCGGAGACCTTCGCGCGCGTGGTCTTAACTACAAAGAAGCCGTGCCCACGCTTCTAGAGTGGCTTCCTCGCGTGAGCTATTTGCTGCTGGCCGAGGACATTGCGCGGACGCTCTCGGTTCCTTTCGCTAGAAGCTTGCTTTGCCTGAGTTTCTCAAGCTATTTCGGGATCCGCCGGCAGTTGAAGATTCAATGCGGCCTGAATCATCCGAGCTGCCCTCCGTGACCTGCTCTACTTGATGACGGAGCCCTAGGCTTGGACCTGCAGTCAGGGTTAGTGATCTAACTATACTTATATAAGGATGCTTTGGTAGAGTGCCTGGATGGCTGTCGAATTGCAGGACCTCGGACTGGCTGTGAAGCGGCTGCAGCATCGCCATCACCGGACGCTCGACACGAAGCTCAACCAGATCGGGGCGACGATCGCGCAGTGGGACGCACTGCGCGCGATCGGACGTTATCCGGACTCGTCGTCACACCGGCTCGCTCAGGTCACCTTCCAGACGGACCAGTCCTTCGGCACGCTCGCGAACCGGATGGTGGTCAGGGGGCTGATCGAGCGTGTGCCCGGGCCCGGGCGGGCGGTCCGGCACCGCCTTACCTCTGAGGGCGAGGAGATGTTGAAGAAAGGGCTAGCGGTGGCCGACGAGGTTCTCGCGCAATCGTTCGCGCCCCTGGACTCCGCCGAGCGGGATACCCTGCATGAACTCCTGACGAGGCTCAACGAGGCGGAAGCTCAGTCAGACGTCGCCGAGTAGCTGGCGCGCTCCGACTCGAATGGAGGTCCAGTCGGTCTCCGACTCGCAGGCGAGCCGTTTCTCCATCCAGGCGGCTCGCTCTCGGTGTTCTGCGCGCAGGCGGGCTAGGTCGAGCCTGATGCCTGGAGGTGGGCTGATTCGCGTCAACGAGAAACGGAATCGGATCACCCCGGAAGTATGAGCCGGAAATTCGCGCGCGGGCAGAGGTGTGCGTGGCCGGCGCCCTTTGCCGTCGACGGTCTCAGTTTCGCGACGGCTGAGCACTACATGATGTGGCGCAAGGCAATGCTGTTCGATGACGGCGAGGGTGCGCGAGCGATTCTGGCTGCGTCGCATCCTCGTCAGGCCAAGCAGTTCGGCCGATCCATTCGGGGATTCGACCAGCGTGTCTGGGACGGCAAGCGGTTCGGGATCGTCGTCGACGGCAGCGTGGCGAAGTTCCGGCAGCATGACGAGCTGCGCCGCTTTCTGCTTACCACCGGCAAGCGCGTACTGGTCGAGGCGAGTCCGGCCGATGCCAGTCCATATGCGACAAACCCGGAACGGTGGCGCGGGCTCAACCTTCTCGGGTTCGCGCTGGCCAGGGCCCGCGACATCCTGAGGGCGACGCCCGCCGCCTCACGAGACTAGGCGGCGGCTTGCGGAGTGGGGTCGGGGGCGGGTGCCGGGGCGGGGGTCAGGTCGCCGAGGATGGCCTCGCCCTTGGTCAGCCACGCCACGCCGAAGGCGAGGATCGCCGCCGATTCCAGCCATAGGGCGGGACGCAACGAAGCCGTTTCCGAGCTGAGGAACAGGCCGAACACCGCGATGAGCACCAGGCTGGCCACGATGATCACCCCGCACGCGACGTAGACGCCGTTGCGTTGCACCTTGCGCCGGGTGGGGTTCGCGGTGTTCGACTTGGTGAACTCGAACAGGCAGAAGTACGCCAGGGTAAGGAAAAAGACGCTCGCGAAGACGAGATGCATGGTGCCGATGACGCGGTCGGTCTGGCTGGGGTTGACCGGCGTCGTCGGGAAGAAGGCCACTCCGAACGCCGCCACGGCGGCCAGGTCGGCGGCGATGTCGTCGAGGGTGTCATAACCCCGGTAGGACAACAGGAAGATGCCCACCGCGCACATGCTGCCAACGAAGACGTCCCGGACATCGGTGTAGTAGTACCCGCTGATCGAGTTCAGCAGCCCGCCGCCGTCGACGATCAGCTTGGCCAGCACGAGCACGAACGGCAGCGCGAGGCCGATGACCCCGATGCCCCGCCTCAGGAACAGGTACGAATGGGCGAGTGTCGCCTCTTCGGTGGTCGATGCCTGGCTCATGGCCGCCTCCGGTCGCGGGGAGTTCGAACCCTGCTTGAATTATCGGCTTACCGCACACAGATCATAAGTCCCGGTGATCAATCGTGACGCGGGGTGCCCCGAACCCACCCTCGCCCGGCGGAACCAGCACGTGGTGATCAACTGTGCGTTGTGCACCATCACTTGTGCGCGGTGCTGGGCTGCTCGGTAAGACGGGGTATCGAACCCCTACGCTGCTCTTCGCGCTCCAAGTGGCGCAGCTGCTCGACCTTGCGGGTCACGTCGGTGCGCAACGCCAATGCCTCGGCCAACTTCATCGGTCCTGTCCGTCCAATCGGTCTGCTTGCGCGTCAAGGTAGCGCTGTTCGGGGATACTCGTCGTCCGCCGCGCGGCGCGGCGGTAGGCGGCGCCGGCCGCGGCGCGGTCGCCGTCCATCTCGTGCAGATGTGCGCGGACGGCGTCGAGCCGGTGGTGGCCGGCCAGAGCGTCTTCGGTGTCGAGCTTCGCGACCAGCGCGAGTCCGGCCTGGGGGCCGTCGACCATCGCGACCGCGACGGCTTGGTTCAGGCTCGCCATCGGGTTCGGTGAGACGTGCTCCAACACGTTGTAGAGCGCGACGATCTGCGGCCAGTCAGTTTCCTCGACGTGGGCGGCTTCCGCGTGGACGGCCGCGATCGCGGCTTGCAGCTGGTACGGGCCGACCGGTGACCGCGCGAGCGTTTCGGTGATCAGCGCGACGCCTTCGGTGATGAACGCCGAGTTCCACCGGGTGCGGTCCTGTTCGGCGAGCGGGACCAGCGAGCCGTCGGGCCGGGTTCGCGCGGGGCGGCGGGAATCGGTCAGCAGCATGAGCGCGAGCAGTCCGGCGACTTCGCCGTCCTCGGTTAGCAGGCCGCGTACCCCGCGGGCGAGGCGGATCGCCTCGGCAGTCAGGTCCGCGCGCTGCAGCTCGGGACCGGCGCTGGCGGTGTAGCCCTCGTTGAAGATCAGATACAGCACGTGGAGGACGACTTGCAGCCGTTCGGCGCGCTCGGTTTTCGGCGGCAGGGCGAACGACGCGCCGGTCGCTTTGACCCGTTGCTTCGCACGGCTGATGCGCTGGGCCATCGTCGCCTCGGGGACGAGGAACGCGCGAGCGATCTCCGCGGTCGTCAGACCGCCGACCGCGCGCAACGTCAGCGCGACTTGCGAGGGCGGCGAAAGCGCCGGGTGGCAGCACATGAACAGCAGCGTCAGTGTGTCGTCACCGTCCGCCGCGCGATCCTCGCCGGGCGCGGGCGCGACCAGGTCGGCGAGCGGGGCCTGGGCGAAGACGGTTTCTTCCCGACGGCGTCGGGCCTGGTCGCTGCGCCACTGGTCGGCCATGCGGCGGCCGGCCACGGTGACCAGCCAGGTGCGTGGGTTGTCCGGGATGCCCTGCTTCGGCCACTGGAGCGCGGCGTCGAGCAACGCCTCCTGCACGGCGTCCTCGCAGGCGTCGAACCGGCCATAACGCCTGATGAGCGTGCCGAGAACCTGCGGCGCGGACTGGCGCAGCAGGTCCTCGACGGTGGTTTCGGTGCTCACATTTCCAAACCGGCGGAGAACATGATCGGCCGGACCTCGATGCCGAACCCTTCGTAGGCGGCGTCCGGGATCATCGCGGCGACCTCGTACGCGCGTTCCTTGCTTTCGCAGTCGACGATGTAGAAGCCAGCCAAGAACTCCTTGGCCTCGACGTACGGGCCGTCGGTGACCGCCGGGACGCCGTCGCGCACCCGGACCACGGCGCTGTTCTCCGGGGCGGACAGCGCGTGCGTGGTGACCATCTCCCCGGACTCCTTGATCGCGGCCATGAACCCGCCGTGGCCGTCCATGATGGCGTTGCGGTCCGCTTCGGACAGCCCGTCCCAGACGACCGGGTTCATGTGCATGATCAGCATGTACTTCATCGGTTCTCTCCTGGCGTCTCGGCGCCGCCGTTCGGGCGCCTGTCACAGGTGACTCGGCGCCGCCGGCCCGATCTCGACATCCGGGCGGAAAATTCTTGGCGGCACCGCAAAAACTACCCGAAGGTGCGGCCGTGACGGCTCGATCGCTTCGACACCCCGCCAGGGAGTTGCCCGGCAGTGGCGAGTTCCGCAACCATGGGGTCATGAAGCGCCGACGCCTGCTGCCCGCCCTCGCGCTCGCGACGGCGGCCCTGTTCACCACCGCCGGCACGGCCGGGCCCGCCAACGCCGCGCTCGAGACCGTCGTCCCGCCGCTCGGCTACCACGGCGACGCCGGGCAGTTGGTCACCGTGATCGCGGACGGCCCGAGCGCCACGATCGCGACGCTCGACGCGTGGCAGCGCACCCCACGCGGCTGGCGGCAGGTGATCGGCCCGGTCAAGGCGTACGTCGGCACCCAGGGGATCGGCAAGGCCAGCGAGACGACGTCGCACACGCCGGCGGGGGTGTGGACGCTGACCGAGGGTTTCGGCAACCTCGCCAACGACGGCACCCGGCTGCCCTACCGCCAGGTCGACACGTCCGACTGGTGGGTTTCCGACGTCAAGTCGCCCGCCTACAACACCCACCAGCGCTGCTCGCCGGGTTCTTGCCCGTTCGACGAATCCGCCGGTGAGGACCTCGGCAAGGCCGGCCACGTCTACGACCACGCCGTGGTGATCGACTACAACCGCCACCCCGCCGTGCCGGGCGCCGGCTCCGCGTTCTTCCTGCACGTCTCCGGCGGTAAGCCGACTGCGGGCTGCGTGTCCATCCCCGCGCTGGACCTGCGCACCGTGATGGCCTGGCTCGACCCCGCCCAGCACCCGGTGATCGACATCGGCGTCCGCTGAAAGCGGGAGACGGTCCGCGTCGAGTGGCGCTACACTCGGGTAGGAGCGACGTAATTATGCGGGGCGCGAAATAATTTGCGCAGCGCGAAGCGTTTGTCCTACGCTGACGCGGTGAGTAACCAACCTGTGGCCGGCATGGGCCTTCGGGAGCGTAAAAAGCGCGCGGCGCGAGAGGCACTGAGCTGGGCGGCAGTGCGTCTCGCGACCGAACGCGGGCTTGAGAACGTGCGGGTGGAGGAGATAGCCGCCGAGGTCGGCGTGTCCGCCCGGACCTTCAACAACTACTTCCCCAGCAAAGAAGCGGCGGTCTGCTCGTTCGGCAACGAACGGCACACCCGGATTGTGGAGGGGTTGCGGTCCCGGCCCGCCGACGAACCACTGTGGGAGTCGCTGATCGCCGTCGTCGCCGAGCAGTTCTCCCGGCACGGCGGGCCTGACCGGGAGTTCGTCAGCCGGGTCCGGCTGATGATGAGCACGCCGTCGATCATGGGGGAATTCCTGAAATCGAATGTTTCGGCCGAGCGCAGGCTCGCCGACGAGATAGCCCGGCGCCTCGGCGCCGACGCCGAGGTCGACCTCTACCCGCGGCTGGTGGCCGGCGTCGTCGGCGCCACCTCCCGGATCGCGCTCGACTTCTGGCTCCACACCGAGCCTGGGAGGCCGTTCCTCCCGATGCTCACCGACGCCCTCCGACAGGCCTCCGCGGGCCTGCCGGTCCCGGACACCTTCCCGGCCGCCCCGGCGGCGGCCGATCCACCACTCATCCCTAGAGAGTCCGTGTGCTGATTCGACTCCTGCGCGCTTATCTGCGCCCCTATCACCAAACCCTGGTGGTGATCGTCGCCCTGCAACTGGTGCAGACGCTCGCCACCCTCTACCTGCCGACGCTCAACGCCGACATCATCGACTCCGGCGTCGTCAAGGGCGACACCGGTTACATCATGCGCATCGGCGCGGTCATGCTCGGCGTCACGCTGGTGCAGATCGTCTGCGCGATCGGTGCCGTCTACTTCGGTGCCCGCACGGCGATGGCACTGGGCCGTGACGTGCGGGCCGCGGTCTTCACCCGGGTGCAGGACTACTCCGCCCGCGAGGTCGGCCATTTCGGCACCCCGTCGCTGATCACCCGCACCACGAACGACGTCCAGCAGGTGCAGATGCTGGTGTTGATGACGTTCACCCTGGTCGTCTCGGCACCCATCATGTGTGTCGGCGGGATCGTGCTGGCGCTCAACCAGAACGTCCCGTTGTCCTCGCTGCTGCTGGTCATCGTCCCGATACTGGCGATCTCGCTCGCCATCCTGATTTCCCGCATGCGCCCGCTGTTCCGCAAGATGCAGACCCGCATCGACGGGATCAACCGCGTGCTGCGCGAGCAGATCACCGGCGTCCGCGTGGTGCGCGCGTTCGTGCGCGACAACCACGAGCGCGAGCGCTTCACCAAGTCCAACACCGATTTGCTGAATGTTTCGCTCGGCGTCGGCAAGCTGCAAGCGTTCATGTTCCCGATCGTGATGCTGGTGATGAACGTGTCCAGCGTCGCCGTGCTGTGGTTCGGCGGGCACCTGATCCAAAGCGGGTCGATGCAGATCGGCGCACTGACGGCGTTCCTGAGCTACCTGCTGCAGATCCTGATGGCGGTCATGATGGCCACCTTCATGTTCATGATGGTGCCGCGCGCCGAGGTGTGCGCCGAGCGCATCCAGGAGGTGCTCGACACCGAGTCCAGCGTCGTCCTGCCGGAGAACCCGGTGCGCGCGGTCGTCACCCACGGCCATCTCGAGCTGCGCGATGTCGAGTTCCGTTACCCCGGTGCCGAACAGCCCGTGCTGCGCGGCATCGACCTGGTGGCGCGGCCCGGTGAGATCACCGCGGTGATCGGCAGCACCGGAGCCGGGAAGACGACACTGCTCAATCTCATTCCGCGGCTGATGGACGCGACCGCCGGCACCGTGCTGGTCGACGGCGTCGACGTCCGCCAGCTCGACCACACGACGCTGTCGGACGCCGTCGGTTTCGTTCCGCAGAAGCCGTACCTGTTCTCCGGGACGGTGGCGACGAACCTGCGCTACGGCAAGCCGGAAGCCACCGACGAAGAGTTGTGGGAGGCGTTGCGCATCGCGCAGGCGTACGACTTCGTGTCCGGGATGTCCGAGGGCCTCGACTCGCCGATCGCGCAGGGCGGCACGAACGTGTCCGGTGGGCAACGTCAGCGGCTGGCGATCGCCCGCACCTTGGTGCGCCGCCCCGAGATCTACCTGTTCGACGACTCGTTCTCGGCGCTCGACTACGCGACCGACGCGGCGCTGCGCGCGGCGCTCGCCCACGAAACTGCCGACGCGACCGTCGTCATCGTGGCCCAGCGGGTCAGCACGATCCGCCAGGCCGACCGGATCATCGTCCTCGACGAGGGTCACGTCGTCGGCTCGGGTACGCACGGCGATCTGATGGCTGCCAACCAGACCTACCGGGAGATCGTGCTCTCCCAGCTCACCGAGCAGGAGGCGGCATGAGCACCCCGACGTCCGCGTCCGCGGTCCCCGGCGAAAAGGCCATCCCGCAACGCGGCCCCGGTCCCGCGCCCGGCCCCGGCCCCGCCCGGTTCATGGGCGGCATGTCGACCGAGAAGGCGCTGGACCTCCGCGGCTCCGGCAAACGGCTGCTCGGCCAGCTGCGTCCGCAGCGGATGCTGGTGTTCGGGATCCTGGTGCTCGGCATCATCAGCGTCGTGCTGACCGTGCTGGGCCCGAAGATCCTCGGGCACGCGACCGACCTCATCTTCGCCGGCGCGGTCAGCCACGGGCTGCCCGCCGGGTTGTCGAAGGCGGAGGCGATCGCCGGCCTTCGCGCTCGCGGCAACAACACCCAGGCCGACCTGTTCTCGTCGTTGAACATCGTGCCGGGCACCGGCATCGACTTCGGCGCGGTCGGCCAGGTGCTGCTGATCGTGTTGGCGCTCTACCTCGTCTCGTCGGTGTTCTCGCTGTTCCAGGGCAGGCTGACGACGACCGTGGTGCAGCGGGCCGTGTTCGAGCTTCGCGAGCAGGCCGAGGCCAAGTTCGCCCGGCTGCCGCTGCGTTACTTCGACCGCCAGCCCAACGGCGAGGTGCTGAGCCGGGTCACCAACGACATCGACAACCTCCAGCAGTCACTGCAGCAGACGTTGAGCCAGATCGTCACGTCGGTGTTCACCATCATCGGTGTGCTGGTGCTGATGTTCGTGATCTCCCCGCTGCTGGCGGTGATCGCGCTGGTGACCGTGCCGGTGTCCGTCTACATCGCGGCCAAGATCGGCAAGCGCGCGCAGCCGCAGTTCGTCCAGCAGTGGCGGACCACCGGCAAGCTCAACGCGCACATCGAGGAGATGTACACCGGGCACTCGCTGGTCAAGGTCTTCGGACGGCGCCACGAGGCCGAGGCGATCTTCGCCGACCAGAACAGCACGCTGTACACGGCGAGCTTCAAGGCGCAGTTCATCTCCGGCATGATCCAGCCGGCGATGATGTTCATCGGCAACATCAACTACGTGCTCGTCGCGGTGGTCGGGGCGCTGCGTGTCGCCAGCGGGTCGTTGTCCCTCGGTGACATCCAGGCGTTCATCCAGTACTCGCGGCAGTTCAGCCAGCCGATCACCCAGGTGGCGAGCATGGCGAACCTGCTGCAGTCCGGGGTCGCCTCGGCCGAGCGGATCTTCGCGCTGCTCGACGCGGACGAGCAGGAGCCCGACCCCGCCGAGCCGGTGCGCCAGGACAAGGTGCGCGGGCAGGTGGACTTCGAGCACGTGTCGTTCCGGTACCTGCCGGACACGCCACTCATCGAGGACCTGACGCTGTGTGTGGAGCCCGGCCAGACCGTCGCGATCGTCGGTCCGACCGGCGCGGGCAAGACCACGCTGGTCAACCTGCTGATGCGGTTCTACGAGATCACCGGCGGGCGGATCACCGTCGACGGCGTCGACATCGCGTCGATGACCAGGGAGGACCTCCGCGCGAAGACGGGCATGGTGCTGCAGGACGCGTGGTTGTTCGGCGGCACGATCGCCGAAAACATCGCCTACGGTTCGGCCGGGGCGACGCACGAGCGCATCGTCGAGGCGGCGAAAGCCACCCACGTCGACAGGCTCGTACGCACGTTGCCGGACGGCTACGACACGATCGTCGATGAAGAGGGCGGCAACGTCAGCGCGGGTGAGAAGCAGCTGATCACGGTCGCCAGGGCGTTCCTGGCGGAGCCCGCGATCCTCATCCTCGACGAGGCGACCAGCTCGGTGGACACGCGCACCGAGGTCCTGATCCAGAAGGCGATGAACTCGCTTCGCCAGGGCAGGACCAGCTTCGTCATCGCGCACCGCCTGTCCACGATCCGCGACGCGGACCTCATCCTGGTGATGGAGTCCGGGTCGATCGTCGAGCAGGGGACGCACGAGGAACTGTTGGAACGCGGCGGCGCGTATGCGCGGTTGTACGCCGCGCAGTTCGCCCAAGCCGTCGCCGAGGTGGACTGACTCGTGAGCGTTGCGGCCGGTTCTAACCGGCCCGCAACGCTCACGAGTCCTGCCGGGCTCAGACGGTGGAGGAAAGGGCAACCTCGATGTTGCCGCGGGT
>NZ_JAODNM010000114.1 GCF_025464955.1 Amycolatopsis sp.
TGTTCTGGCCATGGTGCATGGTCACCGGGTTCGGACCGGTGACCATGCAGGCTGGCCGGGCAAGTGTTCACGATGTTCTGAGACATAAACTGTTCACGATGTCCTGGGCTGGGACAGCCGGTTCTAAGTGGCCGCAACACTCACGAGGCGGGCGGGCTGGGTCGTTACTGGCAGGCTTCGCAGTCCGGGTCGTCGATGCGGCAGGCGGCGCCGTCGACGGTGGCGAAGTCCATGTCCTCGAGCACCGCCATCGGCTTCGGCTCGGCCTTGACGGCGGGAGTCGCGGGGACGACGGCGACCGGCGGGGTCACCGGAACCGCGGGCACGGCGGCGGCCGGTGACGGCGCGATCGCGGGGGCCGGAGCCGACGCAGCCGACGTGGCCGTGGCGGTGTTGGCCGAGACGGCGTTGAGCTTGCCGTCGGTGCCGCGCAGGGTGGACTTCTCCACGTGCGTCGCGGACTGGGCCCGTAGGTAGTACGTGGTCTTCAGGCCCTTGTGCCACGCGTAGCGGTACAGCTCGTCGAGCTTGCGTCCGCTCGGCGCCGCGATGTACAGGTTCAGCGACTGCGCCTGGTCGATCCACTTCTGCCGGACCGAGCCCGCGTCGACGATCCACTTGCTCTCGATCTCGAAAGCCGTGGCGTACAACGCCTTCAGGTCCTCGGGGACCCGGTCGATCTGGCCGAGGCTGCCGTCGAAGTACTTGAGGTCGGAGACCATGACCTCGTCCCACAGGCCGCGTTCCTTGAGGCTGGCGACCAGGTGCGGGTTGATCACGGTGAAGTCGCCGGACATGTTCGACTTCACGAACAGGTTCTGGAACAGGGGCTCGATGGACTGCCCGACCCCGCTGATGTTGGAGATCGTCGCCGTCGGCGCGATCGCCATCACGTTGGAGTTGCGCATCCCCACGGTCTTGACGCGCTCACGCAGCGGCGCCCAGTCCAAAGTGGACGAGGTATCGATGTCGAGGCCGTCGCCCTGGCGGGCGTCGATGAGCAGCTGCAGCGAGTCGATCGGCAGGATTCCCTTGCTCCACAGCGAGCCCTCGAACGTCTGGTACTGCCCGCGCTCGGCGGCGAGGTCGGTCGAGGCCGAGATCGCGTAGTAGCTGACGTGTTCCATGCTGACGTCGGCGAACTTGACGGCGTCGGCGGAAGCGAACGGCACGCCGATCTCGAACAGCGCGTCCTGGAAGCCCATGATGCCCAGGCCGATCGGACGGTGACGCAGGTTGGAGCGACGGGCCTCGGGGATCGTGTAGAAGTTGATGTCGATCACGTTGTCGAGCATGCGGACCGCGGTGCGCACGGTCTTCTCGAGCAGCGCGGTGTCCAGGCCCTCGGACGTGACGTGCTTGAGCAGGTTCACCGAACCGAGGTTGCAGACCGCGACCTCGTCGACGCTGGTGTTCAGCGTGATCTCGGTGCACAGGTTGGACGAGTGCACGACGCCGATGTGCTGCTGCGGCGAGCGCAGGTTGCACGGGTCCTTGAAGGTGATCCACGGGTGGCCGGTCTCGAACACCATGGTCAGCATGCGGCGCCACAACTCGACGGCGCGGACCGTGCGGAAGACCTTCATCTCGCCGCGCGCGGCCATCGCTTCGTACTCGGCGTACCGGGCCGAGAACTCGTTGCCGTAGAGGTCGTGCAGGTCGGGGGCCTCGTTCGGGGAGAACAGGGTCCAGTCCGCGTCGGCCTCGACCCGGCGGAGGAACTCGTCGGGCACCCAGTTCGCGGTGTTCATGTCGTGCGTGCGGCGGCGATCGTCGCCGGTGTTCTTGCGCAGGTCGAGGAACTCCTCGATGTCCACGTGCCAGGTCTCGAGGTACGCGCAGGCGGCGCCCTTGCGCTTGCCGCCCTGGTTGACGGCGACGGCGGTGTCGTTGGCGATCTTGAGGAACGGCACGACGCCCTGGGACTGGCCGTTGGTGCCCTTGATGTGCGCGCCGAGGCCGCGGACCGGGGTCCAGTCGTTTCCAAGGCCGCCGGAGTACTTCGCCAGCAGCGCGTTGTTCTTGTACGCCTGGAAGATCGAGTCGAGATCGTCGTCGACCGTGGTCAGGAAGCACGAGGACAGCTGCGGGCGCGTGGTGCCCGAGTTGAACAGCGTCGGGGTGGACGCCATGAAGTGGAAGCTCGACAGGAGTTCGTAGAACTCGATCGCGCGGGCTTCCTTGTCGTCCTCGCGGATCGCCAGGCCCATCGCGACGCGCATGAAGAACGCCTGCGGCAGCTCGAATCGGACGCCGTCGTGGTGCTGGAAGTACCGGTCGTACAGCGTCTGCAGGCCGAGGAAGCCGAAGTCCTGGTCGCGCTCGGGCTTGATCGCGGCGGTGATCTTGTCCAGGTCGAACGCGTTCAGTTCGGCGTTGACCAGCTCGAGCTCGATCGCGCGCTTGAGGTAGGCGCGGAAGTACTTGGGGTAACCGGCGGTCATCTCCTGCTGGCTGGCCAGGGTCGGCTTGCCGGTGAGCATGGTCAGCGCCTCGCCGCGGAGCTTGTCCAGCAGCAGCCGTGCACTGACGTAGGAGTAGTTCGGCTCCTGCTCGACGAGCACGCGGGCGGCCATGATCTGGGCCAGCGCCAGCTCGTCGGCGCTGATGCCGTCGTAGAGGTTGCGCTTGGCCTCGGCCAGCACCGGTACGGCGGAGACGTCCTCGAGACCGTCCACGGCCTCACCGACGACGTGCGACACGCGGGCCCAGTCGAGCGGCTGGAGCGTGCCGTCGGCGATCCGGACCTTGATCGCGACGTCGGAGTGGACCGGCTCGGCCGACTTGCGGGCCTTGGAGCGCTCTTCGCGGTAGAGGACGTACGCGCGGGCGACCTTGTGGTGCTCGCCGCGCATGAGCGCCAGTTCGACGATGTCCTGGATCTGCTCGATGTGCAGCGCGGTCTCGGGGCCGGCGTGGCGCAGCAGCGAGGCCTCGACCTGTTCGGTCAGCTCGGCGACGACGTGGTGGATGCGGGAGGACGCGGCGGCGTCGTCGCCCTCGACCGCGAGGAACGCCTTCGTCAGGGCAACCGAGATCTTGCCGGAGTCGAAGGGCGAGGAGCTGCCGTCGCGCCGGATGACTCTCACGGACACGCCCGCCGAATCCGCGGAGGGTGGGCGCTGACTGGTTTCCACTGACATAGATGTCTCCAAAAAGGGCGCGTCGAATCGGCACACCGTCTATCAGGACGGGATGCTGCGGTACTTCCAGGTGGTGCCTTCAAGGTCTGCCGGCCTGGGGCTGGGGCCCGATTGCGTGCTGAGGAGCGGTCTCCCGTCGCTCCTGCGCTGCCGGTTCCAAGAGACTACATGTAGGGGTCGGAGTCTGCACGTGCCCCAATGGGTGGCGTGTCGCTGTGATGTGCTGGGCTCACCCAGCCGGGTTAGGTGGTCACGGAACGCGCCCGCCGAGGGCGGTTTAAAGGCGTACTTGAGGGAGTCCACGAGGTGGAACGCGTCCTCTAAATAGCAGCCCGGCGCACCGACGGGTGAGAGCGCGACGGGGAGTGGGTTTCTCCGCCGAACTTGATCTCGAAGTCGCGGAGGATCATGCTCGCCACCGGCCTGCGGCCGGCCAGATAACCGAGCGGACCGTCCGGGTTGATGTTCCAGTTCGCCGACGCGAGATGCGGTCGCGCCTTCGCGCGGACCGGGCTGCGTCGGGGCCGGCCGCCCAGAGTCTGGACGACGTCGAAGGCGGCCGGGGCCGCAAGGGGGACGCCGACGCGGCGGGTGAACGCGGCGGTGGCGTTCCAGTCGTCCTCGGTGCTCGCGGACGCGGTGAACGTGCGGCCTTCGTGGAACGGCAGCGTCGCGAGGTCCTTCGGGATGCCCCACAGGGCGCGTCCGCCGGCGAGCGAGACCTTGCTGTCGACCCAGATCTCGGTGATCGAGGCGGCGGCCCGCCTGCCGCGGACGGCGACGGTCGACAGCAGCTCGTGGTAGGTCAGCTGCCCGGGCTTCCGGTAGTCGATCCAGGCGGTGACGACCACGGCTTTGCCGCCGAGGACGACCGGCTCGGCACCCTCGGGCAGCGCGGGCAGATCGGGGAGCGGGACCCGCCACGTCGAGACGTACGCCTGGCCGGCGAGGTTCCAAGGCTCGGGCGGGTAATCGGTCACTGTTCTTTCCAGGGCAGGAACTTCGGCAGGTCGGTGTCGACGCGCATCTTGAACTCCGGCGGCCGCTTCTGGAGGAACGACATGACCCCCTCGGCGGCGTCCGGGTTGATCGGCAAGCTCCCGATCAGGCGGGAGTCGAGGTCGTGGACCTCGAACGGTGACGGCGCGCTCGCCATGCGGTAGAGCAGCTGGCGGGTGACCGCAACCGAGACCGGCGCGGTGCTCGCGATGAGTTCGCGGGCGAGTTCGTAGGCCTTGGCGAGCAGGTCCTCGCGCGGGTACAGGTGGTGGACCAGGCCTTTGGCCAGCGCTTCCTCGGCGCCGAACACGCGGCCGCTGATCATCCAGTCCGTCGCCGTGCCCATGCCGACCAGGCGCGGCAGGAACCAGGCGGACGCGCCCTCGGGATAGATGCCGCGGCGGACGAACACGAACCCGAACTTCGCGTCGTCCGAGGCGAGCCGGTAGTCGCAGGAGAGAGTGATGGTGATGCCGCCGCCGACGGCCGCGCCCTGGATCGCCGCGATGACCGGCTTGTCCATCGTGAAGATGCGCTTGGACGCCCGCCCGGCCGGCTCCTGCCAGCCCTCGGGTGAGCCGTTCTCGACGTCGAAGTCGAACCCGCCGCCGGACAGGTCGGCGCCGACGCAGAAGTCCTTGCCGTTCGCGGCGAGGACCACGACGCGGACGTCCTCGTCGAGGTCCGCCCGGTTCACGGCGTCGCCGAGCTCGTCCGACATGCGCACGGTGTAGCCGTTGCGGGCGGCGGGTCGGTTCAGGGTGATCGTCGCGATGCGATCGGCCACCTCGTAGGTGATGTCGGCGTAGTCCACTCCGCCACGCTAGCCACCCCACCCGCTACTGGCAAGGTGTCAATAGTGCAGGTGGGGCGAAGCCCCCTCGGGGCCACCCTTGTGGCGTTAGAAGCCACAAGGGTGGCCCCGAGGGGTCCTGGAGCCGCACGTCCAAAAACAAGCATGCGCGCTTGATTTTTAGTGGGAGCGGTGCGAGGGTGGAGGGGACGCGAGGAGGCGGGCTGTGGCTGATCTTGGTGCGATCCTGGGGGATCTCGCGACGGAGACCCAGGTGATCGACGACGTGGTGGCGGCGCTCCCGGCGTCGGGCTGGGCTCGCGCGACGCCGGCGGAGGGCTGGACGATCGCGCATCAGATCGCGCACCTGGCCTGGACAGACCGGAAGTCGCTGGTCGCGGCTTCTCGACCGGAAGACTTCCCCGGCGAGGTCGAGAAGGCGCTCAGCGTCGGTGCGGACTTCGTCGACCAGGGTGCGGCCGAGGGCGCCGACAAGGCGCCCCGCGAGTTGCTCGCCGAGTGGCGTGAGGGCAGGACGGACCTCGTCGTCGCGCTGGCCGCCGTGCCGGACGGCCAGAAGCTGCCTTGGTACGGCCCGCCGATGAGCGCGGCGTCCATGGCGACAGCGCGGATGATGGAGACCTGGGCCCACGGGCAGGACATCTTCGACGCGCTGGGCCAGGAACGTGTGCCGACGGCCCGGCTCTGGCACATCGCCCGCTTCGGTACCCGCACCCGGGACTTCGCCTTCAAACTCAACTCGCTGGCCCCGCCCGTCGACGAATTCCGCGTCGAACTGACCGCGCCGGACGGCTCCACCTGGGCGTTCGGGCCCGAGGATGCCGAGCAGCGGGTCACCGGCAGCGCACTGGACTTCTGCCTCGTCGTGACGCAGCGCCGCCATCCGGACGACACGGACCTCGTCGCCACCGGCGAAGGCGCGCGGGAGTGGCTCGGCATCGCCCAGGCGTTCGCCGGGATGCCCGGCGCCGGCCGGAAAGCGGGCCAGTTCTCGTGACCGGTCCGCTGCGCGTCGGAAACGCGTCAGGGTTCTACGGTGACCGGTTTTCGGCGGTCCGCGAGATGCTCACCGACGGTCCGCTGGACGTGCTGACCGGTGACTATCTTGCCGAGTTGACCATGTTGATCCTCGGCCGCGACCGGATGAAGGACCCGAACCGCGGCTATGCCAAGACGTTCCTCCGCCAGATGGAGGAGAACCTCGGTCTGGCCAAGGAAAAAGGCGTCAAGATCGTCAGCAACGCCGGTGGGCTCAACCCGGCGGCGCTGGCCGAGGCGTTGCGTGAGCTGGCCGCGAAGCTGGGGTTGGACATCGCCGTCGCGCATGTCGAAGGTGACGATCTGGTCGCTCGCGCGGGCGAGCTGAAGCTCGGGAAACCGTTGACGGCGAACGCCTATCTCGGTGCGTGGGGCATTGTGGACTGTCTGAACGCCGGTGCGGACGTGGTCGTCACGGGTCGGGTCACCGACGCTTCGGTCATCGTCGGGCCGGCCGCCGCGCACTTCGGCTGGGCTCGCGACGACTACGACGCGCTGGCCGGCGCGGTCGCTGCCGGGCACGTCATCGAATGCGGCGCGCAGGCCACCGGCGGCAACTATGCATTCTTCGCCGAACACGAACTCGGCGTGCCCGGTTTCCCGATCGCGGAGATTCACGGCGACGGGTCGAGTGTGATCACCAAGCACGAAGGCACCGGCGGCGTGGTCAACGTCGGCACGGTCACCGCGCAACTGCTCTACGAGATCACCGGCGCCCGGTATGCCGGCCCGGACGTGACTACCCGTTTCGACACCATGGAACTTGCGCCGGAGGGCCCGGACCGCGTCCGGATCAGCGGCGCGCACGGCGAGCCGCCGCCTCCGACGTTGAAGGTGTGCCTCAACAGCCTCGGTGGTTTCCGCAACGAGACGACGTTCGTCCTCACTGGACTGGACATCGAGAAGAAGGCCGAACTCGTGCAGTCGCAGCTCGAGCTGGCGTTGAAGGCGAACCCGCCCGCGGAACTCAAGTGGACACTCGCCAGGACCGACCACCCTGACGCCAACACGCAGCAGCGCGCGAGCGCGCTGCTGCACTGTGCGGTCAAGGACGCCGACGCGAACGTGGCCGGCCGCGCCTTCAGCGGCGCGGCGATCGAGCTCGCGCTGGCGAGCTATCCCGGCTTCCATGTCACCGCACCACCGTCGAACGCTTCACCGTACGGCGTCTACACGGCGTCCTTTGTGGATGCGAAAGAGGTTCCGCACGTCGCGGTTCGCCCGGACGGGACGCGTGTCGACATAGTGCCGATCGTCGAGACGCTGCAGTTGTCCGATGTGGACGATCCGGAGCTGCCGCCTCGGCCGACGTCCGGGCCGACGCGACGCGTGCCGCTGGGCACGATCGTCGGTGCCCGCAGTGGAGACAAGGGCGGCAATGCGAACCTCGGCGTCTGGGTGCGGTCGCGCGAGGCGTGGGACTGGCTCTGCCACCGGCTGACGGTCGCCGAGTTCCGGTTGCTGCTGCCCGAAACCGCGGACCTGCCGGTGCGGCGCTACCTGCTGCCGAACCTGCTCGCGATGAACTTCGTGGTCGAGGGGCTGCTGGGTGAAGGGGTCGCGTCCCAGGCGCGGTTCGACCCGCAGGCCAAAGCCCTCGGCGAGTGGTTGCGCGGGCGCGAGATCGACATCCCGGAGGCGCTCCTGTGACCGATCCCTTCAGCACGCCGGAACGGGTCGCGCTGCGCAAGACCGTCCGCCGGTTCACCGAAACCGAGATCCTGCCGTACCTCGACGAGTGGGAGCGCGCCGGAGAACTGCCTCGCGAACTGCATCGCAAGGCTGGTGACCTCGGCCTGCTCGGCGTCGCGTTCCCGGAGAGCGCGGGTGGCGGCGGAGGTGACTATGTCGACGCGCTGACCATCACCGAGGAAATGCACTACGCGGGCGGTTCCGGCGGGCTCACGGCGTCGTTGTTCACCTGCGGGATCGCCGTGCCGCACCTGGTCGGCGCCGGGGATCCGGTGCAGATCGAGCGCTGGGTGCGGCCGACGCTGGCCGGCGACAAGATCGGGTCGCTGGCGATCACCGAGCCGGACGGCGGTTCCGACGTCGCCGGGATCCGCACCACGGCCCGCCGTGAAGGTGACGAGTACGTCATCAACGGCGCCAAGACCTTTATTACTTCGGGCTGCCGCGCCGACTTCGTCACCACGGCCGTGCGGACGGGCGGTCCGGGCGCCCACGGGATCTCGCTGATCGTCGTCGAACGCGGTACGCCCGGTTTCACGGTGACGCGCAAGCTGGAGAAGATGGGCTGGCTCTGCTCGGACACTGCCGAACTGTCGTATGTGGATGTACGGGTGCCGGTGGAGAACCTCGTCGGCGCCGAGGACAGCGGGTTCGTGCAGATCGCCACGCAGTTCGTCACTGAACGGCTTTCCATGGCAGTAGAGGGTTACGCGCACGCCCAGCGCGCCCTCGACCTGACGCTGGATTGGTGCCGGCTGCGGGAGACGTTCGGGCGTCCGCTGATCTCGCGTCAGCTCGTGCAGCACAAGCTCGTCGAGATGGCCAGGAAGATCGACGTCGTCAGGACCTACACCAGGCAGATCGCGCTGCGGCACGTCGCCGGTGAAGAGGTGATCGTCGAAGCCTGCTTCGCGAAGAACACCGCGGTCGAAACGGCAGAGTGGGTGGTCAACGAGGCCGTGCAGCTGCACGGCGGGATCGGCTACCTGCGGGAGTCCGAAGTGGAACGCCACTACCGCGATGTCCGGATCCTGGGCATCGGCGGCGGAACCAACGAGATCCTCGCCGGGCTGGCCGCGAAGCGATTGGGATACACGTCATGACCACGATCAGGTCCACAGTGGATGTCGAAGGCACGGATTTCGCCGAAAACCGCGAGTCGATGCTAGAGAAGCTCTCCGCGCTGGAAACCGAGCACGGCAAGGCGATCGCAGGCGGCGGTGAGAAGTACGTCGAGCGCCATCGCAAACGCGGCAAGCTCATGGCCAGGGAACGCATCGAGCTGCTGATCGACGAGGATTCGCCGTTCCTCGAACTTTCGCCGCTTGCCGCCTGGGGTTCGGCCTACCACGTCGGTGCCAGCGTCATCACCGGGATCGGGGTGGTCGAAGGCGTCGAATGCATGATCGCCGCGAGCGACCCGACGGTGAAGGGTGGCGCGAGCAACCCGTGGACCACCAAGAAGTCCTTCCGGGCCGCGGACATCGCCGCGCAGAACCGGCTGCCGATGATCAACCTCGTCGAGTCCGGCGGCGCGGACCTGCCGACGCAGAAGGAGATCTTCATCCCGGGCGGGCGCGTGTTCCGCGACCTTACGAGGTCTTCCGCGGCCAAGGTGCCGACCGTCGCGCTGGTGTTCGGGAACTCGACGGCCGGCGGCGCGTACCTGCCGGGCATGTCGGACTACGTCGTCATGGTCAAGGAACGCGCGAAGGTGTTCCTCGGCGGACCGCCGCTGGTGAAGATGGCCACCGGTGAGGAGTCCGACGACGAGTCGCTTGGCGGCGCGGAGATGCACGCGCGGACATCCGGGCTCGCCGACTACCTGGCCGTCGACGAGCAGGACGCGATCCGCCTCGGCCGGAGCATTGTCCGGCGGCTGAACTGGCGCAAACACGGCTCCGCGCCCGTCGCCGGCTACGCCGAGCCGGTGTTCGACGAAGAGGACTTACTGGGCATCGTGCCCGGCGACCTCAAGATCCCGTTCGACCCGCGTGAGGTCGTCGCGCGCGTGGTCGACGGCTCGGACTTCGACGAGTTCAAGCCGCTCTACGGTTCCAGCCTGGCGACCGGATGGGCGTCGATCCACGGCTACCCCGTCGGCATCCTGGCGAACGCGCGCGGTGTCCTCTTCGGACAGGAAGCGCAGAAGGCCGCGCAATTCATCCAGCTGGCCAACCAGACCGACACCCCGCTGCTGTTCCTCCACAACACCACCGGCTACATGGTCGGCAAGGAGTACGAGCAGAGCGGCATCATCAAGCACGGCGCGATGATGATCAACGCGGTGTCCAACTCGAAGGTGCCGCACATCTCGGTGCTGATGGGCGCGTCCTACGGCGCCGGGCACTACGGCATGTGCGGGCGGGCGTACGACCCGCGGTTCCTGTTCGCCTGGCCGAGCGCGAAGTCCGCGGTGATGGGACCGGCCCAGCTGGCCGGTGTGCTGTCCATTGTGGCTCGTCAGGCCGCCGCGAGCCGGGGGCAGGACTACAGCGAAGAGAACGACGCGGCCATGCGCTCGATGGTCGAGGCGCAGATCGAAGCGGAGTCGATGCCGATGTTCCTGTCCGGGATGCTCTACGACGACGGGATCATCGATCCCCGCGACACCCGCACCGTGCTCGGGCTCAGCCTGTCCGCCATCCACAACGGACCAGTGAAGGGCGCCGAAGGTTTCGGCGTCTTCCGGATGTAGGGGCGACACCAGTGATCACCAACTTGCTCGTCGCCAACCGGGGCGAAATCGCGCGCCGGGTGTTCCGCTCGTGCCGTGACGCCGGGATCGGCACGGTCGCGGTGTTCTCCGACGCCGACATCGATTCGCCGCACGTCTACGAGGCCGACGCCGGCGTGCGGCTGCCCGGCAACGCGCCTTCGGAGACCTACCTGCGCACCGAGCTACTCGTCAAAGCCGCGGTTACGACCGGAGCGGACGCCGTGCATCCGGGTTACGGCTTCCTGTCCGAGAACGCCGCGTTCGCGCGTGCCGTGCTCGACGCCGGGCTCGTGTGGGTCGGCCCGCCGCCCGAAGCGATCGACACCATGGGGTCGAAGGTCGAGTCGAAACGGCTGATGTCGGCGGCCGGGGTACCGGTACTGTCCGAACTGGACCCGGCCGAGGTCACCGAGGACGATCTCCCGTTGCTGGTCAAGGCTTCCGCGGGTGGGGGCGGTCGCGGCATGCGGATCGTCCGGCACGTCGGTGAACTCGCCGAAGCCATCGAAGGCGCCCGTGCCGAAGCCGGGTCCGCCTTCGGCGACCCGACCGTGTTCTGCGAGCGGTACCTCGAAACAGGACGGCATATCGAGGTCCAGGTGATGGCCGACCGGCACGGGACGGTGTGGGCACTCGGGGAGCGGGAATGCTCCATCCAACGCAGGCACCAGAAGGTCATCGAAGAGGCACCGTCACCGCTGGTGGATCCGGCGATGCGCGAAGAGCTGTTCGAAGCCGCACGTAAAGCGGCCAAGGCGATCGACTACGTCGGCGCGGGCACGGTCGAGTTCCTTGCCGGGCCGGACGGCCGGTTCTACTTCCTCGAGATGAACACGCGCCTGCAGGTCGAGCATCCGGTGACGGAGTGCACCACCGGGTTGGATCTGGTCGCGTTGCAGCTTCGGGTCGCCGACGGCGGACGGCTCCCGCTCGATCCACCGGAGTCGACCGCGCACGCGATCGAGGTCCGGCTCTACGCGGAGGATCCCGCCGCGGGATGGCAGCCGCAGAGCGGGACGTTGCACCGGTTCGAGGTCCCCGGAGTCGACGCGGAGTTCGAGATTCCGGCGAAGTTCGGGTTGCGCCTGGACTCCGGGGTGATCAGCGGATCGGTTGTCGGCGTGCACTACGACCCGATGCTGGCGAAGGTCATCGCGTGGGCGCCGGATCGTGCCGAAGCCGCTCGACGTCTCGCCACCGCGCTGGCGGGCGCGAAGATCCACGGCGTGGTCACCAACCGGGACCTCCTGGTGAACGTGTTGCGGCACGACGCTTTCCTGGCTGGCGAGACGGACACCGCCTTTTTTGACAGGCATGGTCTCGACACCTTGTCGCGGCCGTTGGCGAATGACGAGGCGACACGGCTTTCGGCGCTCGCGGCGGCTCTCTCCGATGCGGCAGCCAATCGTGAGTCGGCGAAGACGCAGTCGCGCTTGCCGAGTGGCTGGCGCAACGTACCGTCGGCTCCACAACGTAAGCGGTACTCGGCGGGTGGGGTGGAATACGAAGTCGCCTACCGGCTGGGCAGGTCCGGGTTGGTCGCCGAGGGACACTCCGATGTGGACCTTGTCGAAGCCCGGCCCGGAACCGTGGTACTCGACGTCGCAGGTGTCCGGCGGACGTTCGGTGTCGGCCGGTACGAAGGACTGTCGTGTGTGGACTCGGCGTTGGGCTCGGTCGCGTTCGTCGCCGAACCTCGCTACGCCGATCCCGACGCCGCGCTCGCGGCGGGCTCACTGGTCGCGCCGATGCCGGGCACGGTCGTGCGGGTCGCGGTGTCCGATGGGGACACCGTCGCCGCCGGGGACCCGTTGCTGTGGCTGGAAGCGATGAAGATGGAACACAAGATCTCGGCGCCGACAGGCGGAGTGGTCTCCGAGCTGGTGGCCGTGGGCAAGCAAGTCGACCTGGGCACGATTCTGGCTGTGGTGAAGGAGCAGGAGTGACGACGAACTTCCAGGAGTCGCAGGAGCGGGCCGATCTGCGCACGGCGGTCGCGGCCCTCGGCGCCAAATACGGCCACGATTACTACCTCAAGCAGGCGCGGTCCGGCGGCAAGACCAACGAGCTGTGGGACGAGGCCGGACGGCTGGGCTACCTCGGTGTTTCGGTGCCGGAGGAGTTCGGCGGCGGTGGCGGCGGGATCGGCGACCTCGCGGCGGTGTGCGAGGAGCTGGCCGCGGCCGGGACGCCGTTGCTGCTGATGGTGGTGTCCCCGGCCATCTGTGCCACGGTCATCGCGCGGTTCGGCACCGGCGAACAGAAGCAGCAGTGGCTGCCGGGCTTCGCCGGAGGCGAGGTGCGGATGTCCTTCGCCATCACCGAACCGGACGCCGGCTCGAACTCCCACCGCATCACCACGACCGCCGCCCACGACGGCGACGGCTGGGTCCTCAACGGACGCAAGGTGTACATCTCCGGAGTGGATGAAGCCGACGCGGTTCTTGTCGTCAGCCGGATGGCGGACGCGAAGACGGGCAAGCTCAAGCCGGCGCTGTTCATCGTCCCGACCGGCACCCCGGGCTTCGAGTACCGCCAGATCGACATGGACATGGTGTCGGCCGACAAGCAGTTCGGCCTGTTCCTCGACGACGTCAAGCTGCCGCGCGAGGCGCTTGTCGGTTCCGAGGACGCTGCGATCGCGCAGCTGTTCGCCGGGCTGAACCCCGAACGCATCATGGGCGCGTCGTTCTCCTGCGGGATCGCCCGATACGCGCTGGACAAGGGCGTGGCTTACGCGAAAGAGCGCAACGTCTGGGGCACGCCGATCGGGGCGCACCAAGGTCTCGCGCACCCGCTCGCGCAGATCAAGATCGAATTGGAACTGGCGAAGCTGATGACCCAAAAGGCCGCCGCGCTCTACGACTCCGGGGACGACTTCGGCTCGGGTGAGGCGGCCAACATGGCCAAGTACGCGGCCGCGGAGGCGGCGATCCGCGCGGTGGACCAGTCCGTGCAGGTCCATGGCGGCAACGGGCTGGCGTCGGAGTACGGCCTCGGCACATTGCTTTCGGCCGTCCGGCTCGGCCGCATCGCCCCGGTGAGCCGGGAGATGGTGCTGAACTTCGTCGGCCAGCACAGCCTCGGCCTGCCCAAGTCCTACTGAAAGCCTCACCGAACCAGGAGCGCACGTGTCGAATCTTGCAGGGAAGACGATCATCATGTCCGGCGGCAGCCGCGGGATCGGCGAGGCGATCGCGATCCGAGCCGCCAGGGACGGCGCGAACATCGCGCTGCTCGCGAAGACGACCGAGCCGCACCCGAAGCTTCCGGGCACCCTCTACACCGCCGCGAAGGCGATCGAGGACGCCGGCGGCCACGCGCTGCCGATCGTGGGCGACGTCCGTGACGACGAGGGTGTCGCGGCGGCCGTCGCGCAGACCGTGGAGCAGTTCGGCGGGATCGACATCGTGGTGAACAACGCGAGCGCCATCGATCTCACCCCGACCGACTCGGTGAGCATGAAGCGTTACGACCTCATGCAGGACATCAACGCGCGCGGTTCGTTCCTGCTGTCGAAGACGGCGATCCCGCACCTCCGAAAGTCGTCGAACGGCCACGTGCTGACGCTGTCGCCGCCGATCAGCCTCGACCCGAAGTGGTTCGCCGCCGGGCACCTCGCGTACAGCATCGCGAAGTACTCGATGAGCCTGGTGACCGTCGGTCTGGCGGCTGAGCTGCGCAAGGACGGAGTCGCGGCGAACTCGCTGTGGCCGCGGACGACCATCGACACCGCCGCGATCCGCAACGTCGTCGGCGCGGAGCTGGCCGACCGCTCGCGGACGCCGGAGATCATGGCCGACGCCGCGTACGTGATTCTCACGAAGTCGAGCCGGGCCGTCTCGGGGAACTTCTTCATCGACGACGAGGTGCTCGCGGCCGAGGGCGTCACCGACTTCGCCAAGTACCGGATCGGCGGCACGGAAGAGGACCTCCAGCTGGACTTCTGGGTGGAGCCCTGAGCGGGGCGATCCGGGAGCCCCAGCAGGAGCGCAGCCGGACCACGCGGCGGCGTCTGGTCGAGGCCGCGGTCGAGTGCATTGCCGAGCTCGGCTGGTACGGGACGACGGTCGCGGTGATCGCCGAGCGGGCCGGGGTTTCTCGCGGCGCCGCGCAGCACCATTTCCCGACCAGGGAGGACCTGGTGGCCGCGGCAGTGGAACATGTCGGCGAGGTGCAGATCGTCGAGCTTCGTCGGCGGGCGGGGGAGCTACCCACGGGTGAGTCGCGCACCGAGCGCGTGGTCGACATGGTGCTCAACCTGTACGCGGGACCGCTGTTCCGCGCGGCGTTGCACCTGTGGGTCGCGGCGTCGACCGACGAGGCGCTGCGGCGGACGCTGGTACCGCTGGAGGCGCGGGTCGGACGCGAGGCGCACCGCGTCGCGGTCGAGCTGCTCGACGTCGACGAGTCGCACCCGGGCGTCCGGGAGATGGTTCAGGCCACGCTGGATCTTGCCCGCGGGCTCGGCCTGGCGAACCTGCTGACCGACGACACGAAACGGCGTCAGCAGATCGCTCGGCAGTGGATCCAGGTCCTCGGACCGGCCGTCGGCGAAAAATGACCACTCACCGCTACGGATACTGATGGGTCTAGACAACATCTGAGAGATCGTTAACACTTTTGGAGCAGCGGGCGATAACCCGGTGTAAGTGTTTTGGGGTTTCTGGCGAGAGGTAGTCCGGTGTCCGGTTCCAGTGTCGAGCTTTCCCATCGAGCCATGGCGATGCTTCGGGCGGTGGCTTCCCACCGCGCGCAGATGTCGTGCAGCTGCGAGCCCGACCTGTTCATCGACGGCTTCGCCTGCTGTGACCAGATGACCGCACACCAGCTCGCCACCGCCGGCTACATCCGCCCCGCGGATCTGACCGTGGCCACCGGCCGTGTCCCCGCCGAGCTCACCGAAGCCGGCTTCGCAGCCCTCGCCATCACGGCCACCACCGCCGCCTGAGTGCACTCGGCGCACACCTGCGTGCGCCCTGCGCGCACTCGCATGCGCTTCGCGTCCGCCTAGCGGGCACTTTTCCACTTTTGTGCCCTCGTTGCACGCGCCGATTATTGCGCACGCGCCCTACCCCGCAAAAGCGCAAAAGTGGGAGCCCAGGCCTCCGCAACTCGACGGCGACTTGCGATCGTTGCAAGCCCTAAGTACCGCAACTCGCCGTCGAGTTGCGATGGCTAGGGTGGGGGCGTGACTACCGATCCTCGCCAGGCAAGGTTCGGCGTGTCGGTCGTGTTCGCCGTCTGCGGCGCCGCGTTCGCGACCTGGGCCGCGCGGATTCCCGCGGTGCAGGAGAAGCTCGGACTGAGCGCGGGACAGCTCGCGATCGGCCTGTTCGGGCTCGCGGCGGGCGCGGTGATCGCGCTGCTGGGCGCGGGAGGTTTCATCACCAAGGTCGGCAGCCGGGTCGGTGTCGTCGTGGGTGCCACGGTCCTCTGCGCCGGGCTTCCGCTGGTCGCCTTCGCCCCAGGGTTGCCGTGGTTCGTGGCGGCGCTGGTCGTCCTCGGCTTCGGCAACAGCCTGCTCGACGTGTCGATGAACGCCCACGCCGCACGGGTGGAGAGCGAGTACGGTCGCCCGATCTTCGCCGGGTTCCACGCCTTCTGGAACGTCGGCGGGCTCGCCGGCTCGGGCCTGGGTGCGTTGATGGCCATGTGGCGCGTCCCGCTGGAACTGCACTTCTCGGCGACGGCTGTCGTGCTCTTCCTGGCCGGGATCTGGGCGGTGACCACGCGTTTCCTCTCCGGCGCCGAGCAGGGTCAGGGCGAAACCGCGTTCGCCCTGCCGAGCCGCGTCCTGCTACCGCTCGGGT
The DNA here is from genome assembly GCF_025464955.1 of Amycolatopsis sp. GTDB lineage: Bacteria > Actinomycetota > Actinomycetes > Mycobacteriales > Pseudonocardiaceae > Amycolatopsis. Next base: position 16,219 of record NZ_JAODNM010000114.1, read on the forward strand.
TGGTCGCCTTCTGCGGATTCTTCGCCGAAGGGACGGTGAACGACTGGAGCGCGGTGTACCTCACGAACGTCTCCGAGGCTTCCGCCGCGTTCGCCTCGCTCGGCTACTTCGCCTTCTCCATCACGATGATCGTCGTTCGCCTGGGTGCCGACCGGATCGTGCTCCGCACCGGGGCCGTGCTGTTCATGCGGGTCGCCACCGTCATCACCGTCGGTGGTTTCGCGCTGCTGGTCGCCGTGCCTGTCCCGGCCGTGGGCATCGCCGCGTTCGCCGTGATCGGACTCGGGGTCTCGGGCATCGTGCCGCTGGCGTGGAGCGCGGCCGGGCGCAAGCAGCCGGACTCGCCTGGCAAGGCCATCGCGGCCGTCGCCGCCTGCGGTTACCTGGGCTTCCTGGTCGGCCCGGTCATCATCGGGGCGCTGAAGAACCTCGTCGGACTGCATCTGGCCCTGGCCGCCGCCGGGCTGCTCACGGCCTCGATCTACTTCGTCGCGCCCGCTATGCGCGTCTCACGAGGCTCGCTCGTCGATCAGGTCGAGCAGCGTTCGTAACGCCCGGCTGGGCGGCCGATCCGCGAGCGTCACGATGGTGAACGGCCAGACCAGCGCCAGCTCGGCGATCGGCACCGTGACCGCGCCCTGATGCCGCAGGCCGCCGACGTCGGGGATCACCGCGACACCCAGGCCCTCCCCGACGTAGTTCGGCACCGTGCTCAGGTCAGCCACCTCGATGCTGACGCGGCGGGGTGCGTCGAGCAGCTCGAACGCGCGGTCGATGGCCATGCGGTTGCTGAACCCCGGCGGGGCGTCGACGAACCGTTCCCCGGCCAAGTCCGCCAGCGTCACGGTTTCGGCGTCCGCCAGCCGGTGACCGAGCGGGACGACAGCGATGTAGGGCACGGTGCCCAGCCGCCGCGACCGCAACCCGGACAGCTCCGGCTCGGACGCGCCGACCAGCGCGACGTCGAGCCTGCCGTGCCGGACGTCCTCGGCGAGGCCCGTCGACCCGGTCGGGGACACCGAAACGGCGATCTCCACCAGCGGGTATCGCTGGTGGAACGCGCCGAGCAGGCCCGGCAGGTCGAGTACGCCGACGCTGGACATCGTGCCGAAGCGGATGCTGCCGCGCAGTCCCTCGGACGCTTCCTGGACCACCGATCTCGCGCGGTCGAACGCTTCGAGCGCGGCCTTCGCCTCGGGCAGGAAAGCGCTGCCGGCCGCGGAGAGCGCCACTCGCCGGGTCGACCGGTCGAACAGCGACGTCTTCAGTTCGGCTTCGAGCGACTTGACCGCGGCGGACACGGTGGATTGCACGGCGAACAGCCGTCGCGCGGCGCGGGTGAAGCTCAGCTCCTCGGCCACCGCGACGAAGTATTCGAGCTGACGCGTCTCCATCGGTCAATTATCGCCTATCTCGATAAATAGCACCATTATCTTTCGTTGGACTTGATGCATAGCCGGGGCGATGGTGGAGTCATGACACACACCACCGCACTCCGTCCCGTTGCTCCCTCAGCACGTCCCGACCGCCTGCGGGTCGGCCACGGTGGCGGCTTCTGGGTCGTCGCTGCCGCGTTCGGGATTTCACTCGCGTTTTCGACCATGCCAACCCCGCTCTACGGGCTCTACCAGCAGCGCGACGGCTTTCCCACGCCGGTGATCACGGTCGTTTTCGCCGCGTACGCCGTCGGCGTCGTCGCCAGCCTCTACCTCGTCGGGCACGTCAGCGACTGGTTCGGACGCCGCCCGGTCATCCTCTTGGCCTTACTCGCCGAAGCGCTCGCCGCGGTCGGGTTCCTGACCTGGCCCGATCTACCGGGGTTGCTGCTCGCCCGGCTGATCAGCGGGATCGGAATCGGCGCTGTCACCGCGACGGCCACCGCGCACCTGTCCGAGCTGCGGCTGGTTTCCCGGCCCGGCGAGGATGTCGCCCATTCCGGGCTGATCGCGACGGTGGTCAACCTCGGTGGGCTTTCGCTCGGCCCGCTCGTCAGCGGTCTGCTGACGGCGTACGTGGGGAGGCCGCTGACCACGCCGTTCGTCGTGTTCCTGGTGCTGCTGCTGGTGAGCGCCATCGCCATCACGTTGGTCCCGGAAACCGTTGTCCGGCTTGAGGAACGTCCGGCCTACCGGCCGCAGCGCGTGTCGCTGCCTGCTGCCGCCCGGCCCGCTTTCGTGGGCGCTGCCCTCGGCGCGTTCGCGGCGATGGCCCTCAGCGGGCTGTACATGGCGCTGGCACCGACGTTGCTCGGACAGCTCCTGCACGAGTCGTCCCGGTTGGTCGGCGGGCTCACGACGTTCTCGTTGCTCGCCGCCGGCGCCTTGGCCCAGCTGGTGTTCGCGTCGAAGTCGACGCGGTCGCAGTTGCGGATCGGGTTGACCCTGATCTCGGTCGGGCTGGTCGCCATTCCGGCCGCCGCGCTGGCCGGCAGCCTGTGGTTCTTCCTGGTCGGCGGGATCCTCGCCGGTGCCGGGCTCGGCCTGAACTTCCGGGCGTCGGTCGCGACGGCCGCGTCCCTGGCCGAAGCACCGCAACGTGGTGAAGTGCTCGCCGCGCTGTTCCTCGCCGCTTACGTCGGGCTCGCGATCCCGGCGGTCCTCATCGGGCTCGCCCTGATCTGGGAGCCGAGCTGGGCGGTGCTGGTGGCGTTCGCGGCGATCGAGCTGGTGCTGGTGCTCTGGGCAGGCCGCCGCACCCTCGCCGCTACCGTTCCTGCTTGATCACCTTCATCGTCAGGTGGGAGTCGACGCGGGCCAGGCCAGGGGTGTCTTCGAGCTTCGTGGTCACGAAGGTCTCGAAACTGGTCAGGTCCGCGGTGGCGATCCGCAGGAAGTAGTCGGGCAGCCCGAACATGCGGCGGAACTCGATCACCTCGTCGTAGGTCGCCACGTGGGCTTCGAAGCTCTCGACGGTCGCCCGGTCCTTGACAGCGAGGTCGACGTTGACGATCACTTCGAACGCCCGGCCGTCCGCCTCGGGGTCGACGCTCGCGTGGTAGCCGGTGATCACGCCGTCTTGCTCGAGGCGCCGGACCCGGCGCAGGCAGGGTGCCGGGGTGAGGCCGACCCGATCGGCCAACTCGGTGTTGGCGATCCGGGCGTCACGGCGTAACTGCTCGATTATTGCGCGATCTACTCGATCCATGCGGCTAATAGTGCTCAAACCTGACCAGCCAGGGCAATAGTCGCAATCGTGTGACGCGGGTTCTGCCCTAGCGTTGCGTCCATGACCAGTACTCACCGCTGTACCGACTTCAGGGTGTCCTTGGCGGAGACCCTCCCGGTTGGGGTCGGGATGTTCCCGCTGGGGATCACTTTTGGGCTGCTGGTGGTGCAGTCCGGGCTGGCGTGGTGGTGGACACCGATCTTCAGCGGCCTGATCTACGCAGGTTCGCTGGAGTTCCTGCTCGTCGGCTTGGTGGTCGTGGTGACGCCGTTGCCGTCGCTGGCGCTCACCACACTGCTGGTCAACTCCAGACATCTGTTCTACGGCCTGTCGTTCCCGTTGCATCGCGTTCGCGGCAGGCTCGCCAAGGCGTACGCGATGTTCGCGCTCATCGACGAGGCCTACGCACTCACTGCCGCCCGTGCCGCCGATTCCCTTTCCAGCAAGCGCATCCTGTGGACACAGGCCTTTCTGCAGTCCTACTGGGTCGGTGGCGGGCTTGCCGGCGCGGTGGTCGGAGGTTGGCTCCCCAGCCCGATCCGGGGTCTGGACTTCGCGCTGATCGCGCTGTTCACCGTGCTGGCACTGGAAACCTGCCGAAAAGGGCAGGACCTCCCCGGCCCGGTACTGGCCGTCGGCTGCGCGGTGGTGGCGCGGCTGGTCGTTCCCGATGCCACGCTGGTCGTCGCGATGGCGCTGTACGTGCTCGGGCTGCTCGCGCGATACCGGTTCACCGACCGCGCCGGAGCCGACGGAGCCGTTGATGCCTAGCAACGGGTACGTCGCCGCCGCGGTGGTGCTCGTCGCGTCGATCACCTTCGCCTTGCGCGCGTTGCCGTTCGCCCTCCTCGGCCCGCTCCGGTCGTCTCGGCTGGCGGCGTTCCTCGCTCGGCACATGCCGGCTGGGATCATGGTGATCCTGGTCGTGTACCTGCTGCGGCCGGTGACGGTTTTCCGTGCGCCCTACGGGATTCCCGAAGCGCTCGGGCTCACCGTGACGATCGGTTTGCACCTGTGGCGGCGCAGTGGTGTGCTCAGCATCCTCGGCGGCACCGCCTGTTACGTCGTCCTCGTGAACTGCGTGCCGGCCTTCTCCGGATGATCCGGGACCGGTCCCGAATCTCGTGTCCTACGATCGGGCGATGATCGAACGTCGTCTTGCCGGGGTCGTCGTCGCGGTGGTGGCCGCGGGCATGCTCGCCGGGTGCACGGAGAGTGTGGGTGGGTCGCCGTCGGCCACCACGGTCCCCACCGTCGCGACCACGCCGTCGTCGAAGGCGGACTCGCCGAAGCCGCACGTCGTCATCTTCACGATCACCGGTGACGGTCCGGTACCGGAGTTGACGTATCTGGACCACGGCAAGTCGGTCACCGAACATGACATCAAACTGCCATGGACGAAGACGGTGCTGGTTCCCGCAGGTCAGGGCACCCAGAAGTGGGACCTGGACATCCCGCACAGTGGGTCCTCCGCAGCTAACGTGACCGTGGACGGGCAGCCGATGGGCGGCAGTTCAGGCTCGGGTTCCGGAGGTGGGCCCGACCTGCACCTGAGCGGTTGGATCGACGGGTGAGTACCGGCGCTGACCTGGCGCGACTTCGCACCGAAGGTCGATACCGGGCGTGATCCGCTATCGTTACTTCAGGTGACGGTCCGGGTGTAGTCAGGTCACGCCGAGGGGAGCTTGGGTGGACGTCGGCCAGCTGATCTCCGGCCGCTACCGGCTCGTCGAGCAGATCGGTTCAGGCGGCATGGGCGTCGTTTGGCGCGCCCATGACGAGAAGCTCGACCAGACGGTGGCGCTCAAACAAGCCCAGTTGAACAGCCCCACGGCCCAGCGGCGGCTTCGCCGGGAAGCGCGGATCGCGGCCGGGATCACCCATCCGAACGTCGTCACGTTCCTCGGTGTGGTCGACGGCGAGGGCGGCGAGCTCTGGCTCGTGATGGAGTACGTGCCCTCACGCAGCCTGTCCGAGCTGCTCGACGGCGGGCAAACGCTGTCCGTGCGGCAGGTCCGCGCGATCGGCAGGCAGCTCGCCGGCGCGCTGGAGGCGTTGCACGCGCAGGGAATCATGCACCGCGACGTCAAACCGGGCAACGTGCTGATCACCGAATCCGGCCTGGTGAAGCTCACCGATTTCGGTATCTCACGGTCGGTGGCCGGTGACGAGACGGCGACCGAGACGGTCGGCGCCGGCGGGACCCCCGGATACCTGGCGCCGGAGATCGCGAACGGCGGTGAGCCCACCCCGGCATCCGACGTCTTCTCGTTGGGAGCCACGCTCTTCGCCGGCATCGAGGGTGGGTCACCGTTCGGCGGCGACAACCCGTACGTCATGTTGCGCCGGGCCGCGGCCGCCGAGATAGCCAGCTCGAAACGCGCCGAAGAACTGACCCCGGTGCTCGCTTCGCTGATGCGGCCGGAACCGGCCGAGCGGCCTACCGCGGCCGGGGCGCGCGAGCTGCTCGAAGCCGCCATGCCGGGTACGGACGAGGACACCGTCCCAGTGGCGTCGCTGGTCCCGCGTCGACGTCGACGCCGCGGGATCCTCGCCGCGGCCACCGTCATGGTGGCGGTGATCGTCGTGGCGGTGGTGCTGGTCATCGTCGTGCCTGAACGGGCCGCGACGAAGACCGCGGCCCCACCACCCTCTCCGCAGTCGGCGACCTCGGCGGCCGTCGTGCCTTCGAAAGCCGACCTGAGCACGGCCGACGTCCGCGCGGCCGATCCCTGCGGCCTCGTCGACCCCTCCGCGTACTCGACGCTCGGAGATTCCGCGGTGGACCCGGCGTACGGCAACTTCGACCGCTGCGACGTAGTGATCCAGCGGCCCGGCGGTCAGACGGTCGACGCCATGGTGGAGTGGGTGCTGCCGCCGGCTTCGGGTGGGCCGCCGCAGGGCCAGCCGGTCAAGTCGTCCGGGTTCGACGTCGTCCGGGCCCCGGCCGCGGACCGCCAATGCGACCGGACGCTCCTGCTGCCGAAGAACTACCAGCTCGCGATCACCGTAAAAGTGGACGCCAAGGACACCGTCGACCTGTGCCCGATCGCCGATACGATGACCGCGGGCGCGTCGAAAATGCTGGCCGCTACGGGCATTCCGCGTCGAACCGCACCGTTCGCCGCTGATTCACTGGCCAGGATGAACGCGTGTGCCCTGCTCGACACACCCAGCCTGAGCAAGATGTCCAAAGTGGACTCGCCGAAGGTCTCGCCAGGGTTCGGGAACTGGGCCTGCAAATGGGACAGCACCGACTCGGACAACTCCGTGTTCGTGGTGTTCGACCAGGGGCAGCCGCCGACGACCCAAGACGACGGCCGGGAGGTGAAACTGTCGGGGCACAGCGCCTTTGTGCTGACCGACGACTACGCCTCGAACACCTGCCAGGCCAGGGTGGTCGACCGCTCGTTCACCAACGGCAACGGCGACCAGGTGGCGGAGACGGCGCTGGTGGTCGTCTATGGCAAGGGGCCGTCCAGCGGGTTGTGCGGCCCGGCCACGCAGTTGGCCGGTGTGGTGGCGGCCAAGCTGCCGCGGACGTGACGGGAAGAACCGGGAGGAACGGCGTGCAGCAGAGCAGAGTGGACGATGGCGGCCGTGCCCTTCCGCCGTCCCACGGCAGCCTCGCCTTCGGGGTGCCGCCGTCGGCGCCCGGCACGATCTACGTACTGGGTATCGCCGGCGGCTTCGTGGTGGCGCCGAGGGAGGGCCGGACCATCCTGTTCGGACGCAACCGGCCCGACGTGCACGTGTGTGTCGGCGAGGACGACCGCAAGGTCAGCCGGGTGCACGGCATCGTGATCCGGCGTGAGGGCCGCTGGTGGATGCGCACCACCGGGAAACGCCCGATCCGGCTGCCCGGCTCGATGGAGCTGCACCCCGAGTCCGAGCCGGTGCCGCTCGCGGAGGGCTACACGGCGGTGTTCGTGCGCGGTTCCGGGCAACGGGAACACCTGCTGGAGTTCTACGTCGCCGGGTCGGACGGGCAGCGTCCGGTGTTGCGGACCTACGACGAAACCGATCCGCCGCAGGTCTGGCGGCTCAGCCCCGACGAGCGGCTCGCGCTCGTCGCGCTGGCGCAGCGCTACCTGCTGCAGGAGTCGTATCCGCAGCCGCTGACCTGGCGCCAGGTCGCCCACCAGCTCTCCGAGCTCCAGCCGGACGGGCGGTGGACGGTGAAGCGGGTCGAGCACGTCGTCGTGCCCGTACGCGCCCGGCTTTCCCGCGCCGGCGTGTCCGGCCTGATGCGGGAGGAGGTGGGCGAGCCGGTGGGCAACACCTTGAACGACAACCTGATCCGCGAACTGATGCTGTCGAACTCGTTGGTACCGCCCGATCTCGCCCTCCTCGACCGCCCCGACGAGGGCTGATCCGCGCTTTCGGATGCGGGCACGTCGCAGTGTCGTCAGTGAAGCAGTGCCGTCAGTGAAGGTGCGCGGCCAGGCCGTCTAGGACGTAGCCGAGGCCCTGGGTGAAGGTGATGTCCGCGGCGAGCTGGGTCGAATCGGTCATGGCGCGGCCGAGCATCGGGTAGCGGCCGGTGGCGATCATCCGGGCCATGTACGGCGCCATCGAAACCTCGCGTGGAAGCTCGCCGCCGTGCGGACGGGCGCTGCCGGCCCCGACCTCCTGGCCAGCTACGACGCCGAGCGGCGTCCGGTGGCCTGGCTCTGTCATGAGCAGCTGTTCGCCCGGAACGACGGGCACGCCCAGGGTGCTGCCGCCGCAGACGTGGCGATCATCGGCAACGTCGCGATGTCAGTCGGCCATCTGCACCGCTCGTCGGCGGTGCTGGGGGCAGGGGAGGATCTGCCGCAGGCGCGGCGGCCGAGCGAGTGGGGCGGCCGGTCCGGCACCCGCGCGCCGCACCTTTGGCTGCCCGGTGCCGATTTGTCTACATTGGACTGGTTCGGCCCGGTGGGGCGGCATTGGTCCGGCCGGACGGGATCATCGCGTGGCGGACCTCGGCCGTGCCGGAAGACCCGCGGTCCGTGCTGGCCGACGTGCTGGCGCAGCTGGTGTCCCGGCCGGCACTCGTGTCCGCGTGACGGCGTCCCGAGCGGTGGTCACGGCAAGTCGGCGGCGAGTTGCGCAGGTGTGGCGCGGTCGTCTGTTATGGACGATTTGGCCTTGCCCCGTAAGGGATCGGTAACGCTCGGCGGTCCGGCTCGGTGTCAGGGGAGACGTAGGCTGCAGAGGCGAAATCTTTCCGATGGCGAGGAGCTGTGCATGATCACCCTGGTCATCGTCGGGTTCCTGGCGGGCGTGATCACGAGTATCTCGCCGTGTGTCCTGCCGGTGCTTCCCGTGGTTTTGACGAGTGGCGCGGTTCGCCGCGGCGCCGGGACCGGGGAGGCGGGGGCTACCGGGGACACCGAAGCCGCCGAGCCGGTGCGCACCAGGTCGTGGCGGCCGTACGGGGTGGTCGCGGGGCTGGTGGTGAGCTTCAGCTTGTCGACGCTGTTCGGTTCGCTCGTGCTCAGCGCGTTGCACCTGCCGCAGACCCTGCTGCGCGACGCGGGGATCGTGGTGCTGGTGATCATCGGGCTCGGGCTGATTTTCCACCGGGTCGGCGATCTCCTCGAGCGCCCGTTCGCGCGGTTGCGGGGGCGGCCGGTCAACCCCGACAGCAACGGTCTGGTCGTCGGCCTCGGGCTCGGCCTGCTTTTCGTCCCCTGCGCGGGTCCTGTGCTGGCGACGATCGCGGTGGTCGGGGCCAGTCACCATGTCGGGTTCGGCGCTGTCGTCCTGACCATCGCTTTCGGCGTGGGGACCGGGGTTCCGCTGCTGATCCTGGCGTTGGCGGGCAACGCGCTCGCCCGCCGCACGGGGTTCCTGCGCCGCCGCGCCCCGGCCCTGCGGATCAGCGCCGGGGTGGTCATGATCGTCGTGGCGGCCCTGATCGGGTTCAACCTCACCGACGGGTTGCAGCGCAGCGTGCCCGGTTACACCGCAGCGCTGCAGCAGTCGGTCGAGGGCGACCCGGGGGCGACGAACCAGTTGCACCAGCTCACGTCCGGCGGCGGCAGCGCGACTGCCACCGGCGTCGGCAACACCTGCACCGAGACCGAGCCGACCTTGCAGGACTGCGGGACAGCGCCGGCGTTCACCGGGATCAACGGCTGGCTGAACACCCCGGGGGACAAGCCGCTCACGCTCGCCGGGCTGCGCGGCAAGGTGGTCCTGATCGACTTCTGGACCTACAGCTGTATCAACTGCCAGCGGACGCTGCCTCATCTCGAGGCCTGGTCCCGGGCGTATGTGAACGCGGGCCTGGTCGTGATCGGGGTGCACACACCGGAGTTCGCGTTCGAGCACGACACGGCGAACGTGACCCAGCAGGCGCACAGCCTCGGGGTGAACTACCCGATCGCGATCGACAACGACTACGGCACCTGGAACGCCTACGCCAACCAATACTGGCCCGCCGAGTACCTCATCGACCAGTCTGGCCAGATCCGGCACACCAACTTCGGCGAGGGCGACTACGGCGGCACCGAGGAACTGATCCGGCAGCTGCTTTCGGACTCCGCCACATCCGGCTCACTGCCCCCGGCGACCGAAGTCCCGGATACGACGCCGACCGAGCAGCAGACCCCGGAAACCTATCTGGGCTATCAGTACGCGCCGCTGCACACTTCGGGGCAGGCGCCGCAACAGGGCCAGTCGCAGCCGTACGACTTCCCGCCCGGCCTCGAAGCCGATACCTTCGCCCTGTCCGGAACGTGGAACGCCCAGCCCGAACAGATCACGGCCGGCCCGGACGCCAAGCTGGAGCTCGACTATGAGGCCAGCGATGTCTACCTCGTCCTCGGCGGGACGGGCACCGTGGCCGTTCAGGTCAACGGAAAGACCAGCTCGATCACCGTGTCCGGGCCGCCCAAGTTCTACACCCTCGTCAGCGGACCCACGGCCCAGCACGCCGTGCTGAGCCTGTCCGCGACCCCCGGCGTCCAGGCCTACGACTTCACCTTCGGCTAGTCCCAGCCACTTTTCGGGCTCCTGTCGCGGGGGCCCGCGGCCCTGTCCGTCCACTTCGGACGGACCTGCGGAGCTCGGTGTCCGGCTGGAACACCACCGAGGCCGACGTCGACCTGAGCGTCGAAGCGGTCGACCGCGCGGTCGGCGGCTGATCCCGGCGATCGGAACACGGTCGCGTATTCGGTGCCGCTGAACGGGTTCCGATGTCCCGGGCAGCGGGAAGGCGTCCGGGATAGGTCACTTTTCCGGCGATAGCGCTAGTGGGAAACCAGTGGTCTGCACCATGATCGACCCATGACACCAACAAGGGAAGTCGTCGTCACCGGTGGTGGCACAGGAATCGGGTACGCCGTCGCGGCCTTGTTCGTGAAGGCGGGGGATTCGGTGACCATCACCGGCCGCCGGGAAAAGGTGCTCGCCGAAGCGGCCGCTCTGCTGGGTGCGAAGTACGTGGCGTTCGACGCCGCCGACCCGGTCGCGGTCCGCGGCGCGCTGGCCGGGCTACCCGAACAGGTCGACGTACTGATCAACAACGCCGGCGGCAACACCGACCGGGTCCGTGACGCCGTCGCCCCCGGTGACCTCGACGGGATCGCCGCGAACTGGGAAGCGAATTTCCAAGCCAACGTGCTGACCGCGGTCCTGATGACCGAGGCGCTGAAGCCGCGCTTCGCCGACAACGCGCGCGTCGTCACCATCGGCTCGATCGCGGCCAAGCAGGGGTCCGGCTCCTACGGCGCCGCGAAGGCCGCGATCGAGGCGTGGAACGTCGATGTGGCCAAGCAGTTGGCGCCGAAGGGGATCACGGCCAACGTCGTCGCGCCGGGGGTCATCGCCGACACCGAGTTCTTCCACGGCACGGTGACCGAGGAGTGGGTGGCCGAGCGGGTCGCTGTCGCGCTGAACAAGCGCGCCGGCAAGCCGGAGGAGGTCGCGGACCTGCTGTTCTTCCTGGCGAACCCGGGTGCCGGACACCTCACCGGGCAGGTCGTCCACGTCAACGGCGGCGCGCACACCGCCCGCTGACCGGGATTTCCGGTGGCGGGCCGAGACCCGCCACCGGAATCACCCAGCACTAGGACTTGTGGTCGGCGAGCTCCTGGCAGATCCAGTCGCGCAGGACGTCGATCCGCGCGGTGGTCTCGTCGCCCGCGTGCGGGCAGTCCGGTCCGCTGACCTCGGTGGCGACCAGGCGCGGCGACCCGTACGGGGTTTCGGCGAAGTACGGGGCACCTGAGTCGAACGGGCAGGCGCTCGTGGTCTCGGTCGGCCGGTACCCGGCGACGTAGACCTGCGAGGCGTCGGCGCTGGTCACCTTGAACTGCCCGGTCTGCATGCGGTCGGGTCGATGGGTCAGATCGCCGGTGGCGTCGGCGTCACCCCAGCCGACGAGCCGGAGGATGTCCCCGGCAGCGGGAGCCTTTGTCGACAGCGCGAGCGGCTTCACCCCGCGGACCGGGGTGGCGAGCTTCGCGATCGCCATATCGGACGTCGGGCTCTGCACGACGTCGACGAGGTCCACCTTGGTCCCGGTGGTGCCGGACAGCGTCGCCTGCCCGATGGTCGCGATGACCTGGTACCGCGGCGGGCCGCTGACCCGGTGGCGGTCGCCGTCGTGCAGGCAGTGCCCGGCGGTGATGATCCACTGTGGATCGATCAGCGCGGCCGAGCAGGCGCTGGCCCGGACGACACCGTTGGATTGGGTGATCTTCGGCATCGACAGGGCGACCGAGAAGCGGTAGGCCCCGTCGGGTACATCCTGTCCGTTCGCGATCGCCGCGGCCGGCGAGGCCTGCACGATCGCCGCCGCGAGCAGCGCGCCGACGGCGACGGCCAGCGAGCGTTTTCTTCCTGTCACGAGCAGCTCCCAGTTGTTCAAGGTTTGTGTCCCACCAGTGCAGAGGACAGCAGACCTGGTCTTCGGGCCGGACGCAACCGATTGGTCCTCAATGGCTCCGTGAGCTTGCGGACAGAAATCCCGCCTTGACAGCGGCGGTGTTGGTAACGAAACTGAACCGGTAAGAAAAATGAACCACATGTAGTTGAATCGGAAGCCGAAGGGGATTCGAATGACCGACTCCGTGATCACCCGGCCGGACCTGACTCGCGGCGGGGCATCCGGTTTCGAGGACCTGCGTCGTGCCGCGTCCGAGAGCTCCGACCTGGCCCGCGAGCTTGCGGCGACCACCGAACAGCAGCGCTCGCTGGCGCCCGAGGTGCTCGCGAAGCTCAAGGATTCCGGCCTTTTCCGCGCCGGCCTGCCCACCGGGCTCGGTGGCGTCGGCGTGCCGCCCGCGGTGATCCTCGAAACCGCGGAGACGATCGCGCGCGGAGACGCGTCGACCGGCTGGTGCGTGTCGATCGCCGTCACCAGCAGCCTGCTCGGGGCGTACGTGTCACCGGAAGCCGGGCAAGAGATCTTCGGCGATCCGCGCACGGTCGCGGCCGGGGTGTGGGCGCCCCGCGCGAAGGGACGCAAGGTCCCGGGCGGGGTCGTGGTGTCCGGTCAGTGGTCGTTCTGCAGCGGCATCACCCACGCGGACTGGATGTTCGGCGGTTTCATGCTGGCCGGGGCCGAAGGTGAGGCGCCGGTGATCCGCACTGCGGCGTTTCCCAAGTCCGACCTGCAGGTCCTCGACACCTGGCACACCTCGGGCCTGCGTGGCACCGGCAGCCACGATTCGGTCGCCGACGAGGTGTTCGTGCCGGACCACCGCGTGTTCTCGGTGATGGACGGCCCGCCGGCGGGTGCCGAGCCGTTGCACCGCTTCCCGGTCTTCGGATTTTTCGCGCTGTCGATCGCGGCCGCCGCGCTGGGCAATGCCCGCGGGGCGATCGACGAGCTGGTCGAGCTGGCCACTTCCAAGGTGACGCTCGGTTCGAGCCGGTCCATCGCCGAACGTTCGCAGACCCAAGCCGCCGTCGCCCAGGCGGAAGCGGCGTTGCGAGCCGCGCGCGGGCTGTACTACCAGGCCATCGACGACGCCTGGGTCGCTGCCCAGGAGTCTGAGCCGGTCTCCGAGTCGCTGCGGATGGGCCTCCGGCTCGCCGCGTCGCACGCCACCCGAACCGCCGCCGAGGTCACCGCGTCGATGTATGACCTGGGCGGCGGCTCGGCCATCTACGAGAAGTCGCCGCTGCAGCGCCGCTTCCGCGACGCGCACACCGCGACCGCGCACTTCCAGGTCAACCCGGCGAGCTTCGAGCTGACCGGGCGGATCCTGCTCGGCCTGCCCACCAACACCGGGCAGCTGTGAGCAAGGCCGAACTCGGCGTGGTGATGCCGTACTGGCTCGACCGGCCCGACGAAGAAGCCGTCGACATCGCCATCGAGGCGGACAGGCTGGGCTTCCCGACGGTCTGGGTCGGCGAGATGGTGACCTTCGACGCGTTCGCGCTGGCCACGGCGATCGGTCTCCGCACCGAGCGGATCGGCCTGCGGGTCGGGCCGCTTGCCGTGGGCGTCCGCAGCCCGGTGGCGCTCGCGTTAGGACTGTCCTCTGTGGCCGGTCTCATCGGACGCCCGGTGGATCTCGCGCTCGGCGCGGCCAACCCGGCGATCGTCAGCGGCTGGCACGACCGGCCGTGGGACTCGCCCGCGCCGAGGATGCGGGAGTCGGTCCGCGCCGTGCGCGCGCTGCTCGACGGCGAACGTGCCGACTTCGACGGAAAACACGTGCGGTCGCACGGTTTCCGGCTCCGCAGCCCGCAGCCGTCGGCGTCGATCTCGGTTGCCGCGTTCGGCCCGGCGATGACGCGTGTCGCCGCCGAAGAAGCCGACGAGATCGTCCTGAACCTCGTCACACCTGAGCACGTCGCCCGGGTACGCGCCGCCGTCGACGCGCACGCCCGTGCCGCCGGACGGCCCGCGCCCCGTATCGCGGTCTGGGTGACCGGCGCGCTCGATCCCGGTGACGCGGCGATCGCGCAGCTCGCCGGGCAGCTCGCGGTCTACCTCAAACCGCCCGGCTACGGGGAAATGTTCAGCGAGCTCGGGCACGGCGCGCTCGTGGAACGCGCCCGTGCCGGCACGCGACGGGCCACGCTCGCCGCGGAAATCCCCGCCGAATTGATCGCGTCCGTGTGTGCCATCGGGTCGGCCGCGCAGGTTTCCGACCGCCTCGCGGCCTACCACGCGGCAGGCGCCGATCACGTCGGCGTCGTACCGTGCACTGCTGAAGACCCCGCGGGACACAATGTCCTCGCGGCCTTGTCACCCCTGGAAAAGGAGCTCACCGCATGACTCTCGCCAACGCCCAGTACCTGCTCGCGGCTCGCCCGGTCGGCCTGCCGAAGCCGTCGGACTGGGAGTACCGGGAAGAGCCCGCCGCGGAGGCGGGCGAGGGCCAGTTCCGGGTCCAGCTCGACTACCTTTCGCTCGACCCGGCCATGCGCTCGTGGATGAACGCGGGCCGCTCCTACGTGCCGCCGGTCGAGATCGGCGAGGTGATGCGCGCGCAGGGGATCGGGCACATCATCGACTCGAACCACCCGAAGTTCGAGGTCGGCGACACCGTATCGGGCGCGTTCGGCGTCCAGCGGTACGCCGTCTCCGACGGCAAGGGCGTCCAGCAGATCGACACCTCGCTGGCGCCGGCTCCGGTGCAGCTCGGTGTGCTGGGCATCAGCGGGATCACCGCGTACTTCGGGCTGATGGACGTCGGGAAGATCAAGGAGGGGGAAACCGTCGTCGTGTCGGCGGCCGCCGGTTCGGTCGGCAACGTCGCCGGGCAGATCGCGAAGATCAAGGGCTGCCGCACGATCGGGATCGCCGGGGGCGCGGAGAAGTGCCGCGTGCTCGTCGAGGAACTCGGCTTCGACGCCGCGATCGACTACAAGGCCGGTGACGTCCGCAAGCAGCTTCGTTCGCTTGCACCCGACGGCGTCGACGTCTTCCTCGACAACGTCGGCGGCGAGATCCTCGAAGCGGTGCTGGCGTGCCTCGCTCGCGGCGCGCGAGTCGTGTTGAGCGGTGCTGTTTCGCAGTACAACTCCGCGGAGCGGCCGAAGGGCCCGGCCAACTACATGCAGCTGCTCGTCGCGCGCGCGTCGATGACCGGGTTCGTCGTCTTCGACTACGTCAAGCGCTACCCCGAGGCCATCGCGGAGCTCAGCGGCTGGATCGGCTCCGGGCAGCTCAAGTCGCGCGAGCACGTCGTCGAAGGCGGGATCGAGAAGTTCCCCGAGACGCTCCTCCAGCTGTTCACCGGCGGGAACACCGGCAAACTCGTCCTGGCTTTGTGATGCGCTCCGAACAGGACCTGACCCACCGGTTCGAAGGAGAATCGGTGGGACGCGCGCTGGGCCTGGTCGGTGAGCGGTGGACGTTGCTGATCCTCCGCGAGACGTTTTTCGGCGTGCGGCGCTACGGCGAGTTCGCGCGCAACCTGGCCATCCCGCGGCCGACGTTGTCCGCGCGGCTCAAGACGCTCGTCGACGCCGGGCTGCTGGACCGGGTCCGGTACGCCACCGACCCGGACCGGCACGAGTACCGCCTGACCCAGGCCGGGCGGGACCTGTTCCCGGCGATCGCGGCGCTGATGCGCTGGGGTGACACGTACCTGGCGGGGCCGGAAGGGCCGCCGATCGTGTTGCGCCACAACGACTGCGGCCACCTCGACGAGCCGTTCCTGGCTTGCGGGCACTGTGGGGGCCCGATCACCGCGGACAACGTCTCGTCCGAACCCGGCCCCGGCTTTCGAAACAACTGAGTCGTATCCCCTGAACCGGACCCCTTACCGCGCAAACGCTTGCGTCGGGGTCTTTGCCGGGCGCGCGGTCCAGGCGGCGTCGGCGCGGTGGAGCAGGAACACGGCCGCCGCGCCGATCAGGGTGAAGGCCATGCAGCCGAGTACCGCGGTGTTCCAGCCTGCGACAAGGCTGCCTGCCGGGTCCGTCGACGGGTGCACGGCGACGATGGTGACCACGGTGACGCCGATCGCCGCGCCGACGTAACGGCTCGTGTTGTTGATCCCGCTGCCCGAACCGGCACGCGCCGCGGGGACGCTCGCGACGGCTTCGCGGGCGAGGCTCGCGTTGACCACCCCGGTGCCCACACCGGCGACGAGCATGCCGCCGACGAGGTGCCAGGTCGTCGAACCCGGGGTGAGTGTCGTCAGCGGCACGAGCCCGACCGCGACGACGACCAGTCCCACGCTCAGCTTCACGCCGCCGGACACGCTCGCCGGGATGCGGCGGGTGAGCAGCGCCGACACCACGCTCGTCGCGGACCAGGCGAGGAGAAGCACCGAAGCGGCGATCGTCGAGCGGGCCATTCCCCGCTCCAGCAGGGTGCCCAGGAACGACATCAGCGCGGTGATCCCGGCGCCGCTGACGAACGCGCCCAGCGTCGCCGCGTTCAGCGCCGGCCGCCGGAACAGCGTCAGGTCCAGCATGGCGCCGCTCGCGCGCCCCTGATGAGCGACGAACGCGACCAGGAACACCACCGCGCCGGCGATCAGACTCAGTTCGAGTGGGCTCGTCCAGCTTTGGCGGCCTTGGGTCAGCGCGGCCAGCAGACTGGCGAGCCCGATTCCGAGCAGCGCGGCGCCAACGCCGTCGATCGTCCGAGCGCGTCCGGAATGGGACTCGCTGAGCCGGAACCGACCCAGCGCGGCGAGGCCGAGCGAGAGAACGGTGAGCAGCAAATAGGTGTAGCGCCAGCCGAAGGCCGTGTCGAGCAGCGATCCGGCGAGCGGGCCCAGCGCGATACCGGCGCCGAGGCACGCGCCCCAGATCCCGGTCGCGTGGGCGCGAGCCGGGCCGGGCGGGAAGGTGTGACTGATGATCGCCAGCCCGCAAGCGATCACCGCCGCCGCGCCGATCCCCTCGGCGACGCGGCCGACGACGAACGTGAGCGCGTTCGGCGCGACCCCGGAGACCGCCGAGCCGAGGGCCAGGACGATCGCGCCGCCGGTGAACACCCGGCGTCTGCCGAAGTCGTCGCCGACCGCGCCCGCGGTGAGCAGTGCGACGGCGAGGCCCAGGCTCATCGAGCTGAGGACCCACGACGTCGCGGTCGTGCCCGCATGGAGGCCGCCGGCGACCGACGGCACGATCGAGAGCGGCGTGGAGAACGCGGCCAGGCCGAGCAGCGTCCCGCCGGCCGTGATCGCGAGCGTCGCGCCGGTCCGGGTGTCGGGCGTGTCCATGCGGGTCCTCCAGGCAGGTCCACTCGGATTGGTTCGTTCAGTGAACTCAGCGGAGGCTAGCACGATTGGTTCGCTGAATGAACTCTTCTGTGACAGACTTGGCCGCATGGCGCTTCCCCGTGAATACCTCGGCCAGTCCTGCTCGATAGCGCGAGCGCTCGAGGTCGTCGGTGAGCGATGGTCACTGCTGATCGTCCGAGACGCGTTCTTCGGCTTGCGTCGGTTCAGCGACTTCTCAGCCCACCTGCAGATTCCGCGCGCGGTGCTGACAGAACGGCTGGAGTTCCTGGTCGGCGAAGGCGTCCTAGGCAGGACTCCGGGGCCCGGACGTCGTTTCGAGTACGAGCTGACGGACAAGGGGCTGGAGCTGTGGCCGGTTGTGCGCACGCTTTCCCAGTGGGGTGACGCGCATTACGCGCCCGACGGCCGGCGCCGGGTGTTCGTCCACGCCGGCTGCGGCGGTGAACCCGATCCGCTCGGCGGGTGCCCCGTCTGCGGCGAGACCGTCGTGCCCGCGGCGATGGTGATGGTTCCCGGTCCCGGTATGGCGACCGGCCCCGACGCGGACCCGATCTCCGTCGCCTTGTCGCTCCCGCGTCCCTTGCTGGAACCCGTCACCTGAGCTATACAGTACGGACGTACTATTTGCGCGTCCGGGGAGGACAGAGCGATGAGGTTTGGGCTGCATCATGTCCAGCTGGCGATTCCGGCGGGCAGTGAGGACGACTGCCGGCGGTTCTACGTCGACGCGCTGGGCATGACCGAGCTGGTGAAGCCGCCGGCGCTGGCGGCGCGCGGCGGGCTGTGGGTGCGGGCCGATCGGCTCGAGATCCACCTGGGTGTCGAGCCGGACTTCCGTCCCGCGCGCAAAGCGCATCCGGGAATCCTTGTCGACGACCTCGACGGCCTGGCCGCGCGTCTCAGCGAGCGGGACGTCGAAGTCCAGTGGGACGAATACTTCCCGGGCTACCGCCGGTTTTATGCCTTCGACACCGTGGGCAACCGGCTGGAATTCCTTGCGTCGCGTGATCCCGGCGGGCAGGTCGGCTGACCCGCCGCCGGGGCATGATCAGGACGGGGACGGCAGGGGGAGCGGCGCGCATTGCACGTCCGCCTGGCGTCCCGGCTTTCGCGCCGGCAGGCTGCCGGTGGCGAAGTACGCGGCGATTTTCGAGTCCACGCAGGTGTTTCCGCTCAGCGACCCGGCATTGTTCGTGCCGCCGGTGACGCTGACGAGCGAAGCACCGGGGAAGCGTGAACGCACCTCCAGGCTGCCTTCGAACGGCGTCGCCGCATCCAGTGTCTCGTCGACGAGCAGAGCGCTCTTGACGCCGTAACCGTTGACCCGTACGGGAATTCCGGCCTTGGCGTGCCAGAAGAAGCACGGTGCGTTGGCCCAGGTGTTGCCCCAGGTCGTGTCCGGCGCCTTCAGGTCGGTCGCGACGGAGTCGTTGTGCCACTTGCTCCAGTTCGCCGGCCACGGCGCGTCGGTGCACACCTGCGCGAGCTCGTTGGCGAGGACGTTGTCGTTGCCGTGCTGGAGGAACTGGGAGAACATCGCCTTCAGCGGTACGCCGTCCCCGGTGCGGACGTAGTTCGCGAACGCCGAGCCCATGATCGGCCACGTCGACTGGAAGTACGGCGTGAACAGCATCATGTCGGCCCACTCGTCCGGCCCGACCGCGCCGTCCGCCGGGGCGACCCGCAGCTTCGCCAGCTGCGCGTTCCACGTCGTCGTCACCGCATCACGCGTCGCACCGAGGTGATAGACGTCGTCGTGGGACGCCAGCCAGTCGAACCAGAGCCGCAGGTTGTTCTCGAGGGGGACGGCCTGGTCGAAGGCCGCCGCGCCGTACCAGACCCGGCTCGGGTTCACGTTGCTGTCGAGCACGATCCGCCGGACGTGGCTCGGGAACAGCGTCGCGTACACCTGGCCGAGATAGGTGCCGTAGGACTGGCCGAACAGGTTCAGCTGGTTGACCCCGAGCGCCGCCCGGATGTTTTCCAGGTCCGCGGCTTTGTCGGTGGTCTTCAGGTGGTCGAGCAGCGCCGGCTGGTTCTTCGCGCACGCGTCGGCGTAGCCCTTGACGCGGTCGAGCCAAACCTGCTCCGCGGCCGGCGTGGTCGTCACGTAGTCGGACCGGTTGAAGTCCAGGTAGTCCGGGATGCAGGAAAGCGTCGGCACGCTGGGCGCGAGACCGCGCGGTGCGAAGCCGACCCAGTCGTAGGTGTCGCCGGCGCCGTTCGGCAGGCGCCCGCCGGTGAGTGACTGGTTCACGCCCGTCCCGCTCAGCGCGTCCGGCAGTGACACGGCGACGCCCTGGTACGCGTTGTCCGGCGACTTGTGCTTGACGCGGGAAAGCGCAAGCGTGATCTGCGTGCCGAACGGGAGGACGTGATCGAGCGGGACGGAGAGCGTGCCGCACTGCGCCCCGCCTTGGACCAGCGTCGGGTCCGAACAGGCGCCCCACACGATCGGGTTGAGCGGGGTGGCGGCGGCTGGGCCGCTCACCCCGGTCAGTGTCGCCGCCGCGAGTGCCGCGGACAGCACAACGCCGGTAACGAGACGTTTCACCAGGTGTTCCTCATTTCGTGCCAGGATGCCGCAAGCGCTTCCGCGGTTGCGTCGAGAGCAGGATTTCCCTTGCCCTGCACGGAGTATCCCCGGCGCGGCACGCTTTGCCCGAAATGTGTGGAGCGCCACAAACCGCCGTCAAGAGGTTCGATAGAGCCCGCCGCGGTGGTCGTTGAGGTGGGCGTCCGGGTCGTCGAACCAGTGACCGTCGGGGCCGAGGTACCGGAAGCACACCGTCGTCCCGGACGGCACCTCCACCGACGCCGACCGCGTGCCGTTGGACCGCTTCCGCAGCTCGTGTCGTCCCGGGCGCCAGTCGTTGAAATCGCCGACCACGCTGATGCGTCCGGCAGGCTCTTCGCCTGGCAGGACGAAGGTCAGTTTGACGGTCTCGTTCTTGCCACGGTTGGTGCGGATCACCGCTGTGGTTCCTCTCTCCGGCAGGCCTGCTGAGTTGATCTTGATGATGGCAGGTCCGGAGACCCGGCTCGGGGAAACCGGCCGGAGGCGCTGCCCGATCCACTCGACCGTGTTTGCGACGGCCGAGATCCATCGCAACTCGCCGTCGAGTTGCGATGCTTAGCGTGCGCAACTACCGCAACTCGCCGTCGAGTTGCGGTTATCGACTTCGGCCAATCGGCGGCAAAAGGGAAGCCCGCCAACGGGGGATCCGTTGGCGGGCTTCTCCTTGCTGGGTGGCGACTAGCCGATCAGGCCCGAGAGGCCGACGCCCTTGAAGGAGCCCCAACCGGTGACCTGGTCGTAGCCGGTGCCGGCGGTGAAGCCGGTCGTGCCGTTCAGGGTGTTGTTGCCGGTGGTGACGTCGTTGAAGCCGGTGGTGCGCGAAGAGCCGTTACCGATGCTGTAAAGCGTCGGGTTCAGGTTTCCGAGCGAACCGCCGTGGATCTGGTTCTGCAGTACGGCGAAGCCTGCCCACAGCGGGGTGGCGCCAGAGGTGCCCCACACGTTCCCCCACGAACCGGCGGAGAAGATGGTGTAGGCGGAGCCTTCAGCGGCGTCGGCCGCGACGTCCGGGACCTTGCGCTTGGTCGTGGACTGCGAGGACTGCCAGGACGGGGCGGTGAACAGGGTCGAGATGCCGCCGCCGGTGGAGCCGCCGGACGCGCCGTCGTTCCAGGTCTTCTCGCTGCTGTAACCGTTGGACGAGGTCACCGTGAGCTGGGTGCCGCCGACGCCGGTGATGTTCGGGCTGGACGCGGGGAAGTCCACGGCCTTGCTGGTGCTGCCGGTCGAGCGGACACAGTCGGTCGTACCGTCGTCGCCCGCGGCGGCGAAGTAGGAGATGCCCTCAGCGGTGCCCGTCGCCAGTGCCGAGTTCACACTGTTGGCCGCGCTGGACCCTTCTGACGATTCACAAGAGCCCCACGAGATCGAGACGACCTTGGCCTTGTTGTCCGAGGCGATCTTCTGGTACATCGCCAGCTCGCCTGCGTTGGAGTTCGGTGCCTCGTAGACCAGGGCGTTGGCCTTCGGGGCGATGCCCTGGACGACCTCGACGTCGAGCTCGACCTCGGTCTGGCCGCTACCGGGGTTAGAGTCGTAGTTCTGGCCGCTGACCGGCACCGTGGTCACGGTGCCGGTGGAGAGCCCGTTGGTGGAGTCGAACGTGCTGAGGTTGCTCTTCTGGTAGCCGTCGAACTCCACGAAACCGACGGTGACGCCGGCGCCGGTGGCCGAAAGGCTTCCCGTGCCGTAGGCCGACTTCAGGATCGCCGGGGTGACCGCCTTGACGACCTTGGGGCTCGCCTTCGGGGTGGCGGGGTGCTGCTTGAGGGAGTGGTTGTCCAGGCCGACGACGTTCGCTACTACCGAGGAAACGTTGGCGGGCAAGGCCGGCGCGGCGTCGTTGGCGTAGAAGTGGCGGCCGGTCGCCGCGTCGGTGTAGTTGCCGATGCTGGTGTGGAAGGCCGACTCGAGCTGCGCGGCGCTACCACTGAAGGTGATGACCTGCCGGTTGGCCGAGACCTCGATGTTCGACACGCCGCTCTGCTTGAGGAACGGCAGCGCCTGGTCCACGTCCGCCTGCGTCGGGCCGAAGGCCGCGTTGAACTGCGGCGCGGTCAGGAAGTGGTGGTACTCGGCCGACTTCGGGTTCTGGACGTCGGTGAGGAACTTGTCGAGCGCCGCCTGGTTGTGCAGCTTCAGCGACAACGCGGCGGTGATCTGCTCGCCGGTCGCGACGTCGCCCGTTCTGGCGCTCTGTGCCAGTGGGGCGGTGTTGCCGGACAGCGTGACCAAAGGATTGGGCGCCGCGGAGGCGGTGCCGATCAGGGACATACCCAGCAGAGCCGGCAGTGGGACGATAGCTGCGGCGAGCGTGCGCAAGCGCATGCTGATTCCTCTCAGCGGTGGGGGACCGTCGCCCGGGAGCATTGACTGCCGCAGGCTCGCGCTGAGTTTAAGAAGGCGGGATCATGCGGAGATACCTACTTTTGGCTGGCCTTTCCGATATCCCATTTTTGTTTCCGGCATGTTTCCTGTGCTATATGCCGAGTGATCCATCCTGAATTGTCACGAAATGTCCTTCTTGCCCGGATGTGTCAGCCTTTGTCTGCGTACGTGCTGGTGAGGCGACTGGCGATCACGGCCGGTGTCGGGAATTCTTCGATAAATGGTCTGTTGGTGAATTCATTGCTCTTTTTGGTTGAGGACAGGAGTGCCGATATTGTGAACGCCCCCTCGGCGCGCCGAGGGGGCGTTCGTCAAACGCGGATCAATCAGGCCAGCGAAAGACCGTAGGACTGCAATTCGAGAGTGAGCGGGTAGAAGTAACTCGTCACCGTGTCGCCACCGGACAGGGTGCCGAGGCCGGTCGAGCCGTCGTATGCCGGTCCGCCCGAGTCGCCGTGGTCGGTGTGCGCGGTGGTGCCGAACTCGTGGTCGAGCACGCCGACGTCGAAGTTCACCGACTGGTCGACAGAGGTGACCTGGCCACTGCCGCCGCCGGTGGTCGAACCCTGCTTTTCCATCTGCTCACCGACGGTCGGGGTGCCCGCGCTGGTGATCGCCTGGCCGGTGTTGATCGCGCCGGGCCCGCTGCCGTTGGGGCGGGTCAACAGGCCGGAGTCGGCTCCGGGGCAGTCGCTCTGGACGACCTGCGCGCCGCTGACGTCACCGCCGGACCAGGTGCCGCCCAGGTTCGTGCAGTGGCCGGCGGTCAGCAGGAACGGCGAACCGTCGCGGGTGACGTTGAAGCCCAGCGAGCAGCGGCCCTGGTCGTTCTGGATCGCGTCGCCGTCGGCGATGTGGAGGTCGAGCCTGCCGGTCTTCTGCTCGATGCGCACGCCGGCGCCGAGCTTCTGAGCCGCGCTGGTCACCTTGGCCGCGGTCGCCGGGGTCGCCGCCGAATAGATCGTCACGACGACCTGGTTGGTGGAAGTGTCGATGCCCCAAGTGGTCTGCGGGACATTGCGCACGGCATCGAGGGCGTTCTTGGTGTTCGTCAACGCCGCGAAGCTGCGCGTGACCGTCTTCGCGGTCATCCCGGCCGCCTCGACCTTCTGCGCCGAAGCGGCGTCGAGCACGTTGACCACGACCTTGCCGTGGTCGAGGTAGTAACCACCGGACGCGTCGCCGAGGGTGTTCGTGACCTGGGTCGCCTGGGCGATCGCGGCGTGCTGCACCTGGGCCATATCCGCCGTGGCGGGCTGGCTTGCGTTGGCGGCGGTGGCGGTGGCGGACAGGCCCATCGCGAGCGTCACCGACGCGAAGACCGCGAGACCTGTGAGGGAGTTACGGGGAGTCATGCAGATCCTCCTGAGTGGCCAGGGGTGGGAACCGTGCGCGGCCAGGCCGCGCTTTGTGGGGAACGGCACCAGGATGCGTTCCCGGCAGCGGGAGCGATACCGACAAAGGTTGGTTATTAACCACAATTGTCGAATCGAGGTACCCGGGGTAACGTATTTCCGCAGGTCGATGGGCCGAATGGGCTAGCGCTACGCTTCTCGGCGACTTCTCGCGTCCGATCGCCGCCCGCGGTTACGCCTAACGGACGGTGAGCCGAGGGCGCGACGCTATTGCTGAGCGTCACCGATGAACGGGATCGGTGGTAGGGAAGGAAAACGGCCACCGCAGTTGGTCAACCGGCAACCCCGGCCGCGCCGGCTGCCAGCCGGATCGTGAAGCCTTCGCCGTCGTGACTCATGGTGACGTGCTCGCAGAGCTGGTGCGCGATCCAGAGACCGCGCCCTCCCGGCGAACCGGGGCGTACGGGGACAAGGCCCGCGAAGGGATCCGACACTCCGGGTCCGCGATCGGTCACGGCCACCACGAGCCGGTCTTCGCCGGTCCACAGCCGGAACAGCACGGGGGGCAGGCCGTGGCGGAACGCGTTGGCGACGATTTCGCTCACCGCGATGGTCAGATCTTCGATTTCGGCGGCGGGGACCCGGCTGTCTCGGGCGGCACTGACGACGGCCTTGCGCGCGGACGACGGACTGGGATTGAGCAGTTCCACCGACGGCGGCGCCGACTCCAGCGGGTCGCGCTGCCCGGTGTCGAGCTGCGCGAGAAAGGCTGTCGGGTCTTCGTAAGCGTCGTTCTCGCGGTGTTCGCCGTCGGCCGACGCGATCCACGGGTGTGTGCGGGCGACGTCGCAGAGCGCGCCGGCCGGCGTGGTGCGGGTGTCGTAGGGGCACAGGCCCCAGAGCGGGAAGTCTTCGTAGGCGTGGTTGACGGTCGCTTCATAACGGGCCCACCAATCCCACGGGCTGCCTGTGCCCGGGTGTGGGACATCGCCGACGACGCGGATCTGACGGGCGCCGCCCGCGACGTGCGAAGCCAGCAGGTCGCGGTACAGCTTGATGGCGGCCGCGGGACGCGCGTACTGGGTGGAACCGTTCAGGAAGGTGATGCCGGCCGTGTCCGTCAGCACGGAGCGGACCAGCCGCTGGTTCGGCGCGTCGAAGGCGACCAGCGTCGGTTCGCCGCCCTGGACACCGTCTTCGAGGAACGGCACGACGATGTCCAGCAGTTCTTCGTCGGATCGGTAGAACGCCGCCTCGTGGAAGTAGCCGCGATGACCCCTGGCGGCGCCCGTTCTCACCCCTGCGCCCAGCACGGAGACCGACGGGGCTCGAAGCCCCGGGCCGCTTCGATCACCCCGGAAAGACGCACCAGCCCAGAATACCCGGCGCCGGGTACTCCGGCTGACCAGCGGAGGAGGACCTCCGGGCGGCGGGCGGCGCCGGTTTGTGTGAGACGATGGCATTCGGACGATCTTGGGCTGTCCTGCTGGTGAGGACGTACGGACGCTGGAGGGGACGCCATGACGTGGGCTCGGCTGTGGGCGCTGCTGGCGGTGGGCGCATTGCTCGTCGTGGCCGCCAGCGGGTCGGTCGTCGGTGTCGACTCGGCCGTGTCGACCGTGGCGTCGCCGTCCGCGGCGGTGATCCCCGACTACGGCCAGCCGAGTGCGAACCGTCCGGACACCCAGCAAGAGCGCCACGACGGCGGTACGAGTGTGCTGTCCACCAGCGCTCCGGCGCCGTCCGCGTCGGCCGTTCCGCTGCCCGGGCCTGGTCCGGACAACAAGGTCTCGCCGGAAACCGACACCGCCCAAGCGCCCGTCCCGTCGAGCCACTTCGCCGTCGGTGCCCTCTTCTCCGGTGCCGAGCACTACTGCTCGGCAAGCGTCGTCCACAGCCCCGCCGGCGACCTCGTGCTCACCGCGGCCCACTGCGTCCACGACGGCGCCGGTGGCGGCTACTACACGGACATGGTCTTCGAGCCCGGCTACCACGACGGCGTCGCGCCGTTCGGTAAATGGGCCGTCACGCAGTCCTTCGTCGCCCCGGGCTGGGCCGCCACCTCCGACCCGGACCTCGACTTCGCCTTCCTCACCGTGCACCAGGACGGCAACCCCGACTCCCTCGAAAGCCTCACCGGCGCGGAGGAGCTCGGGCTCGACTTCGGCTTCACCAACGACGTCACGCTGACTGGTTACCCCGATGACGGGGAGGTGCCCGTGACCTGCGAGAACACCACCACGCAGCAGGACTTCTACCAGCTTCAGATGGCCTGTACCGGCTTCCCACAGGGCACCAGCGGCGGGCCGTGGATCGTCGATGCCGACCCCACCACCCATCTCGGCAAGGTCATCGGGGTCATCGGCGGCTACGAGTCCGGCGGGGACAATGATGTCTCGTACAGCAGCTACTTCGACACCGACATCGCGGCGCTCTACAAGACCAGCACCTCCGCGTAACCACCAGGAGCACCGATGACCCGCCGCCACTGGGCCGGCGACACCCGACGCTGCATCGCCGCCACCGTGCTGGCGATCGCCAGCGTCGTGGTGACCCGGCTTTACGGCAGGTTCGGCGCCGAGGCCATGGCCTGGCAGAAAGCCGTCACGGTCGCCGGGACGCTGCTGTTCCTGGCGCTCGCGGGCGTCGCGATCCGTAACCTCGGCAATGTCGTCGTCCGGCACACCCAGAGTCATATCGGGATGAGCCACGCCGGCCTCGTGCGCGTGGGGATCTCGCTGGTGGGCGCCCTGCTGGCGCTGTTCACCGGGCTGGGGATGCTCGGGGTGGGCATCGGGCAGCTCCTCGTCGGCGGCGCGTTGACCGGGGTGGTGGTCGGGATCGCGTGCCAGCAGGCGCTGGGGAACCTGTTCGCCGGGCTCGTCCTGCTCGTGTCGCGGCCGTTCACCATCGGCGACCAGGTCATCGTGCATTCCGGTGCGCTCGGCGGTCCGCACAGCGGCATGGTGCTGGAGATGGGCCTGGTCTACGTCGTGGTCGACACGGACGACGGGGTGCTCAGACTCCCCAACAGCGCCGTGCTCGCCTCCGGCGTCGGCCCCCGACCCGCCGAACCCGCCGCGGAGGACTCGTGAGTGTTCCAGCCGGTTCTAACCTGGTTCTAACCGGCCGGAACACTCACGAGTCCTGACCAGGGACTACTCGATGGTTGCGGGCAGTTCGAAGGCCGCGAAGACCTGGGGATCCTGGAACACGACGTTGCCCGCGATCCCGGCCGGGGTCACGGTGAGCACCTGCAGGGTGTGCAGCCGATAGGTGCCGTCGTCGCTCCGGCAGTAGGCCGCGACGGCCGGTTGGGCGTTTGCGGAAGTCCGAACCTGCTTCCAGTCATTGCCGCGGATGGCGAAGATGCGTGCCATGAAGCGTTCGTAGTCGGCCTTCCCGAGATACCAGAGCGGGACGGGCGGCATTTCGAGGACGGCGTCGTCGGTCAACAGCGACACGAGCGCGTCGACGTCGGCAGCTTCGAACGCCCGGATGTAGCGATCCACGGTGTCGCGGACGGCGGCGTCGTCCGGTTCGGCGACCTCGTCCTCGGTGACGGTGGCGCCGGACAACCCGGCCCTGGCCCGTTGCAGCGCGCTGTTCACCGACGCCGTCGACGTATCCAGTAAGCCCGCGACCTCGGCTGCGCTGAACTCCAGGACGTCGCGAAGGACGAGGACGGCCCGCTGTTTCGGCGGGAGCAGTTGCATCGCGGCGATCAGCGCGAGACGCAGGCTGCCCCGCCGAACCAGGCGCGTTGCTGGATCGGCGTAGGCCTCGGCAAACCGCGCGTCCGGGAACGGCTGTAGCCACGGCACCTCGAACGAAGGCACCAGCGGCATGTGCGGGTCGTCGCTCGGGCCGCCGAGCCCGGACGGCAGAGGACGCCGTGCCTTGCCCTCAAGAGCGGTCAGGCACGCGTTCGTCGCGATCTTGTAGAGCCAGGTACGCACTGAAGCCAGATTCTCGTCGTACCGGTCCTTCGCGCGCCAGGCCCGCAGCATCGTCTCCTGGACCAGATCCTCCGCTTCGTGGACCGAGCCGAGCATCCGGTAGCAGTGCACGACGAGCTCGTGGCGGTACTGCGCGGTCTGCGCGGCGAAGTCCTCGTCGATCGCGATCTGCACGCGGGTTCCCCTCACGATCCGGACGGCCAATGTTTCGTGAAGGCCACCATCACAGCGTAATGCGCGGTGAAGGTGGCCTTCACGAAACGCCGACCTACGGCCGCACCCGTCCGGAGCGCCCGCTCAGTTCGCGGGGGCGTTCGCGTAGGCGGCGATCAGCCAGCGGCCGTCCTGCTTGGCCAAGACCCAGGTGGCGAGCACCTCGCGCTCGGCGGGGCAGCTGTCCTCCCCGGCCATGACGATGCCCGACTTGCTGACCACGATCGCGGCGTTTCCCCCGAACACGCGGACGCTCAGCGGTTCGTCGACCGGACGGGAGCCCTTCAACGGCCCGGCGAACCCGCCGGCCATGCTGTCGCGCAGCGCGGCCCGGTCAGGATGGAACACCCCCGGCCGTACGACGGTGGCGTCTTCGACGTAGAGCGCGGCGAAGGCGTCAGCGTCGTTGTCAGTCCAAGCCGCGTACATCTGGCTCAGCACGTCGAGTACTGCCGCGGAGTCGGTCTGAGTGGCGTCGATGGTAGTCATGGGAAAGGTCCTTCCGGCACGAAGCGCTTGCTGCTTGGTCGAAGGGGTATACCGGCGCCCCGGCCGGAACTCATCGGTCCTCGGCAAGAAAGTTCAACTCGTGTCGTCGACTTCTCGTCGGCGAGAGCCTGCTCACTGTTGTGCATCCTGTGAGCTGAGGGACCACCGTCCGGCAGGCAGTCCATTAAGGACTGTCTGCCGGACGGTGGTCACCCGTGTCAGCAGCTGTAGCGCTGCAGGGTCCTGAAGATGTCGACGCCGTTGAACTCCGCCGGGTCGAAGACGAAGTGCGCGGCCCAATGGTAACGCGGCGGCGGGTTGCCGTCGTTCATCCGCGGGCTGTTGAACTCTCCGGCCGAGAACAGGTGGAAGCCCGCCGTGGTGTAGAAGTCGAGGTTGGTGTGCCAGACGTCACCCGAATGCGTGTGGCGGGTGAGCGTGTCCGCGCTCCAGTCGCCGGTCCCGTCCGAGTGCAGCACGATGGTGCCGTTGTCCTGCTGACAGTCCCCCGAGTGCAACTGCCCCCAGGTCGCGCTTCTCACCTCGAGCGTGCGGACGGCGTTCTGCGGGGCGGCCTGGGCCGCCGGAGCGGCCGCCAGCAGCGCGGTTCCGATCGCCGCGATGGCCAGCGCCGGTTTGAGTGACCGAACTTTCAGTTTCATCGTGTCCCCTTCACAAAGGCTGCGTCAGCACCTGCCGACCGGGTGGACCTTGGCAGCCGCCGTCGACAATCCATCGACAGTTCGTCGACGACGAGGACCAGACTGTGCCCGGCCAGGATGTATCCGGCGTCGCGCGGACGGCTCCTGTGCAGCAGGGCGCGGACTTCAGCGCGGCGGGCGGAGGAGCGGGGTGGGGGACACGACGGGCGAGGTCGGTTTCGGGGTGCTGGGGCCGTTCGAGGTCACGATCGACGGCGAAACGCTGGACGTCGGCGGCCCACGCCTGCGCACCATGCTGGCCATGCTCACCGCCGACGCGGCCAGGGTGGTGAGCGTCAGCGCGTTCGTGCGGGACCTGTGGGGCGATGAGGCGCCGGAGAACGCGGACCGGACCGTGCGGACCTACATGTCCCGGCTGCGCAAGACCTTGACGCCGCCGCACCGCACGAACACGAGGCCCGAGCTGATCACGACCAAGCCGCCGGGCTACGTACTGCGGCTGGATCCCGACGCGCTGGACGCGGCCCGGTTCGAACGCCTGGCCACCACGGGCCGTCAGGCTCTCGCGGCGGGGCGGACGAGTGCGGCCTCGGAGCACCTCGTCGCAGCGCTGGGTCTGTGGCGCGGAGTCGCTTACGCCGAGTTCGGTAGTGTCGAGGCGTTGCGGGCCGAGGGGATGCGGCTGGAACGCGTGCGCAACAACGCTGTGCAGGACCGGATCGACGCCGATCTCGCGTCCGGGAAGGCCGCGGAGCTGATCGCCGAGCTCGAGTCACTGACCAGCTCGTTTCCCGGGCACGAGCGGCTGTGGGTGCAGCTGATGACCGCCCTCTACCGCGCGGGCCGCCAGAGCGACGCGCTCGATGCCTTCCGCACGGCCAGGCAGGTCCAGATCGACGGCTCCGGGATGGAACCGTCACCGCTCCTGACCGACATCCAGCGCCGGATCCTCGCGCACGACGCGAGCCTGCTCGTCCCGCGCCCGGAGGCGCCTTCGCGCGCGAGCGACGGTCGGTCACCCGCTGACCTGGGTGTTTCGCTCGCGGAAGTCCTCCGCGCCGGGCAGCAGGCACTGTCCGAGGACGGTGACCTGCTGACCAGCCGGGAACACTTCACCACCGCCTACCGGCTCGCGGACCTGGACGGCGACGCCCGTGCTCGGGCGGCGGCAGCGGTCGGTCTCGGCGGCCTGTGGGTGCACGAAAACCGCACTTCCACCGGCTCGGCACTGCTGACGAGCCAGCTGCGGCATGCGCTCGCGGCGGTCGCCGCGACGTCTCCGCTCGCTTTGCGGCTGCGCGCCAGGCTGGTCGGAGAGAGCGACTACGAAGCCGGTGAGCACGGCCGGATTCTCGCGCTGGTCAGCGAAACCCGCCGCGCCGGCGGACCGTTGGCTCAGGCGGAGGCGCTCAGCCTGGCCCACCACTGCCTGCTCGGCCCTGACCACGTCGAGCTGCGTGACGCGCTTGCCCTTGAGCTGATCGTCGTGGGCGGCCGCACAGGGCGGCGACTCGACCAGGTCATGGGTTTGCTGTGGCACACCGTCGATCTCTTCCTCGCGGCGGACCCGCACGCCGAACGGTGCCTCAGCGAGCTCAAGGATCTCCTGTCCGCGCGGAAGCACCTCGCGGCCGGGTTCGTCGTGGCGGCGATCGAGGTCATGCTGGACATCCGGGGCGGCCGCCTGGACCAGGCCGAGGCGACCGCGCAATCCTGCGCCGAGCTCGGCAACGCGGCCGGCGACCTCGACGCGCTGGGCTGGTACGGCGCCCAACTGGTGGCGATCCGGTGGTTCCAGGGTCGGCTGGGGGAACTCGTGCCCGTCCTCGACAACCTGATGCACTCGCCGACGCTCAGCCCGATCGACAACTCCTACTACGCCGCGCTCGCGGCCGCGGCCGCGGCCGCCGGAGACCGGAGAACGGCCGCCGGCGCGCTGGCCAGGCTGTGCGGCAACGACCTGGCGGCGTTGCCCCGGTCGAGTACCTGGCTGCTCTCGATGTGCGGCGTCGCCGAGACCGCTTACCTGCTCGGCGATCGGGAAACGGCGGCTCGCGTGTACGACCTGCTCCGCCCGTTCGCCCACCTGCCCGTGATGGCGAGCCTGGCCGTCGCCTGTTTCGGTTCCACCCACTATCCCCTGGGTACCGCGTCGATCGCGCTCGGCGATCTGGACGGCGCCGTGCGCCACCTGCGCGCCGCCGTACAGCAGAACCTGGCCATCGCGCATTGGCCCGCCGTGGTGTTCGCCCGCCGCCGCCACGCGCGGGTGCTCCTGTTGCGTGCCAGCCCCGGCGACGCCACCGCCGCGGAACTCGAGCTGACCGCCGCCGACCGAGAGGCGCAGGCGTGGTGACGCTCTACGACCGCCTGGACAGACCGTCCGGATAGGACAGCCGCCGCGGTTCACGAAACCTCTGGTCCGAACGAACTCCATCACCTCGTCCTGGCCACAGTGGACGGCTGGATCCGGGTGCGCGACGCCAAACTCGGAGCCGCCGGCACCGTCCTCACCTCAGCGTAGAAGGGGGCCCTTACTTCGTTTCGTAGGCGAGATTCGGGCGCAGCCAGCGCTCGACCTCGTCGAGCGACAGGCCCCGCCGGGGCACGTAATCGTCGATCTGGTCCTTGCCGACCCGGCCGACGGTGAAGTACCGCGACGCCGGATGCGCGAAGATCAGCCCGCTGACGCTCGCGGCCGGGGTCATCGCGAAGGAGTCCGTCAGCGCGAGCCCGAGCGAGCCCGCGTCGAGCAGGTCGAACAGCTCCTTCTTCTCGCTGTGATCGGGGCTGGCCGGGTAACCGAGCGCGGGGCGGATCCCGCGGAAGCGCTCGGCGTGCAGGTCTTCCAGCTTCGGGTCGGCGTCCGGTTCGAACCAGTTCCGCCGAGCCTGGAGGTGGATGTACTCGGCGAACGCCTCGGCGAGCCGGTCGGCCAGCGCCTTGACCATGATCGCCCGGTAGTCGTCGTCCTGCTTTTCGTAGCTGGCGGCGAGCTCTTCGGCACCGTGGATGGCCACGGCGAACCCGCCGAGGTGGTCGCCGGACGGCGCGATGTAGTCCGCGAGGCTGCGGTTCGGCCGCCCCTCGGGCTTGGCCGTCTGCTGACGCAGCATCGGGAAGCTCGGACCGTCTTCGAGCAGGATGTCGTCGCCCTCGGCGTGGGCGGGCCAGTAGCCGTAAGCACCTTTGGCCTGGAAACTGCCGTCGGCGATGATCTGGTCGAGCAGCGTGTTCGCGTCGTCGAACAGCTCGCGCGCGACCGGCTGGTCGAGGATCGCCGGGTACTTGCCCTTGAGCTGCCAGGCCAGGAACAGGAACTGCCAGTCGACCATCGCGCGCAGCTCGCTCAGCTCCGGCGTGACCACGCGGACTCCGGTGAACGCCGGCGTGGGCAGGTCGTCGAACGAGACGATCTCACGGTTCGCCCGAGCCTGTTCGAGCGTCAGCAGTGGCTTCCGCTGCTTGTTCGCGTGCTGCTCGCGCAGGAGTTCCTGGTCGGCGCGGTTGCTCACGGCCAGCGTTTCGGCGCGCTCGTTGTCGAGCAGGTCCGAGACGACACCGACCACTCGCGACGCGTCGAGCACGTGGACCGTGGTGTTCTCGTAGGCGGGCGCGATGCGGACCGCGGTGTGCTGGCGCGACGTTGTGGCGCCGCCGATCAGCAGCGGCAGCTTCAACCCGCGGCGCTGCATTTCCGCGGCGACCGTGACCATCTCGTCCAGCGACGGCGTGATCAGGCCGGACAGGCCGATCGCGTCGGCGCCTTCGGTGACCGCGGTGTCGAGGATGACCGCGGCCGGCACCATCACGCCGAGGTCGATGACCTCGTAGTTGTTGCAGCCCAGTACGACCCCGACGATGTTCTTGCCGATGTCGTGCACGTCGCCCTTGACCGTGGCCATGACCACCTTGCCCTGCCCGCGGGTGGCTTCGACCCGGCCCTCCAGTCGGGCGAGCTCCTTCTCGGCCTCCATGAACGGTTCGAGGTACGCCACCGAACGCTTCATCACGCGCGCGCTCTTGACCACCTGCGGCAGGAACATCTTCCCGGAACCGAACAGGTCGCCGACGACCTTCATCCCGTCCATCAGCGGGCCTTCGATCACCTCCAGCGGCCGCTTCGCGACCTTCCTGGCCTCCTCGGTGTCGTCCTCGATGAAGTCGACGATGCCGTGCACGAGCGCGTGCTCCAGCCGCTTGTTCACCGGCGCATCGCGCCAGGCCAGGTCGACGACGCGTTGGGTGCCGGACCCCTTGACGTTCTCGGCGAACGAGACGAGCCGGTCGGTGGAGTCCTCGCGCCGGTCGAACAGCACGTCCTCGACGAGCTCGAGCAGGTCGGCGGGGATGTCCTCGTAGACCGCTAGCTGACCGGCGTTGACAATGCCCATGTCCAGCCCGGCCTTCACCGCGTAGAACAGGAACGCCGAGTGCATCGCTTCACGCACGATGTCGTTGCCGCGGAAGGAGAACGAGAGGTTGGAGATACCACCGCTGATGTGCACGCCCGGACAGCGCTCCTTGATCAGCGGCAGCGCGTCGAGGAACGCCTTCGCGTAGCCGTTGTGCTCGGAGATGCCGGTCGCGACGGCGAGGACGTTGGGGTCGAACACGATGTCCTCGGCGACGAACCCGGCCTTCGTGGTGAGCAGGTCGTAGGCACGGCCGCAGATCGACACCTTCCGCTCGGCGGTGTCCGCCTGACCCTGCTCGTCGAACGCCATGACGACCACGCCGGCGCCGTAGTCCCGGATGCGCCGGGCCTGGACGAGGAACGGCTCCTCGCCCTCCTTGAGGCTGATCGAGTTGACCACGCCCTTGCCCTGCACGCATTTCAGCCCGGCTTCCAGCACGCTCCACCGCGAGCTGTCGATCATGATCGGGAGGCGGGCGACCTCCGGCTCGGTCGCGATGAGGTTCAGGAACGTCGTCATCGCCTCGACGCTGTCGAGCAGGTCGGCGTCCATGTTGACGTCGAGCAGGTTGGCCCCGCCGCGGACCTGTTCCAGCGCGACGTCGACAGCGGCCTGATGGTCGTTGCCTTCGATCAGGCGCCGGAACCGCTTCGAGCCGGTGACGTTGGTGCGCTCGCCGATCATGACGAACCCGGTGTCCTCGCCGATCTTGAACGGCTCGAGACCGCTGAACCGGGTCTGCGTCGGCGGAGCGGGCACCGCGCGCGGCGGAAGCCCCTTCACCGCTTCGGTGATCTTCGCGATGTGCGCCGGGGTCGTACCGCAGCAGCCGCCGACGATGTTGACCATGCCCGCGGTGGCGAACTCGCCGAGCAGCCGGCCGGTTTCGTCCGGGGTCTCGTCGTAGCCACCGAACGCGTTGGGCAAGCCGGCGTTGGGATGGCACGCGGTGTAGGTGTCGGCGAACTTCGACAGCTCGGCGATGTGCGGGCGCACCTGCTCCGCGCCCAGCGCGCAGTTCACCCCGACGATCAGCGGACGCGCGTGTTCGACCGAGCTCCAGAACGCCTCCACGGTCTGGCCCGACAGCGTGCGCCCGCTCAGGTCGACGATGGTCACCGAGATCCACAGCGGCAGCTGCGGCGCGACCTCGCGCGCGGCGGCGATCGCGGCCTTGCAGTTGAGCGTGTCGAAGATCGTCTCGATCAGCAGCAGGTCGACGCCGCCGTCGGCGAGCGCCTTGATCTGCTCGGCGTAGGCGTCCCGGACCTGGTCGAACAGCACCGCCCGGTACGCGGGGTCTTCGACGCGAGGGGACAGCGAAAGGGTGACGTTGAGCGGCCCGATCGAACCGGCGACAAAACGCCCGCCCGCCTCGTCCGCGGCCTGGCGCGCCAGCTCGGCGCCGCGCAGGTTCATCTCCCGTGCGAGCGACTGCAGGCCGTAGTCGGCCTGGCCGATGCTGGTCGCGGTGAACGTGTTCGTGGTGGTGATGTCCGCGCCCGCGGCCAGGTACTGGCGGTGGACGTCGAGGATGACGTCCGGGCGAGTGAGGTTCAGCAGGTCCGGGTCGCCCGTGACGTCGTGGCTGTGGTCGGCGAACCGCTCGGAGCGGTAGTCCTCCGGGGTGAGCCCGGCGCCCTGCAGCATCGTGCCCCAGGCGCCGTCGAGCACCACAACCCGCTGGTCCATCAGGTCTCGCAGGGCTTGAGTGGTGCTTTTGCCGTTCAAGTCGCCTCCCAAATTGTGTCTGGGAGGCGCCCTTCGGAAGTAGCTCCGGCCGAGCGTGGCGGACCTCGGCCCGTTGCAGCGCCTCTCGACCTGGATAGCGAGTCTACCGGATTTGATCCACGGGGACTCGAGTCGTGATCCACGATCCTGCCCCTTGGTACGCCCGGCGGCCGGCGGCTGACGGACATGGCGCTGACCAGGGGGTTTTCCAGGGGTGAGGGACGCGACGTTGCGGGGAAACCGGACCGCGTCGTACCGTGAACTGTACGTTCAGTTCAGATAAGCACGGAGGATCAGAAATGACTTCGACCGATCGGGTGGCCGCGGCTTCGGGCACGTTCACCCTCGGCGGCGACCTGACCGTCAACCGCCTGGGCTACGGCACCATGCAGCTCACCGGCGACGGCGTGTGGGGCGACCCTCGCGACCCGGAGGAGGCTGTTCGCGTGCTGCGGCGCGCGGTGGAGCTCGGGGTCAACTTCATCGACACCGCGGACGCCTATGGCCCGTTCACCGCGGATCTCCTGCTCAAGAAGGCGCTGCACCCGTACACCGACGACCTCGTCATCGCGACGAAGGCCGGCTTCTCCCGCACCGGCCCCGGCCAGTGGGTCCCGATCGGCCGGCCGGAGTACCTCCGCCAGCAGGTCGAGCTCAGTCTGCGCCACCTCGGCCTCGAGCGCATCGACCTCCTGCAGCTGCACCGCATCGACCCGAAGGTCCCGGTCGCCGAGCAATTGGGCGAGCTCGCCGCGCTGCAGTCCGAAGGCAAGATCCGCCACATCGGGCTCAGTGAGGTCTCCATCGACGAAGTCGAAGAGGCAGCCAAGACGGCCACGATCGTGTCGGTGCAGAACCTGTTCAACCTCGCGAAGCGCGATGCCGAGCCGCTGCTCGACTACGCGGAGGCCAACGGACTCGGGTTCATCCCGTGGTTCCCGCTCGCCACCGGCGCGCTGGCCAAGGCGGGCGGCCCGCTCGACGCGATCGCCCGCGAGCACGGCGCGACGCCGTCCCAGCTGGCGCTGGCGTGGCTGCTCAAGCGCTCACCGTCGATGCTGCCGATTCCCGGGACGTCGACCGTCTCACATGTGGAGGACAACATCGCGGCAGGGAAGCTGGAGCTCTCCGACGACGAGTTCGCCGCCCTGAGCAAGGCCACCGAGTAGGTGTCGCCGTTGGCCGAGGAGCCCACGCATCCGCGCAGTGTCCGGGCGAAGGACTCGGTGCTGTGCGCGACGCGTGAGCTTCTCGACGAAGGCGGGTTGCCCGCGGCGTCCGTCGACGCGATCAGCGCGCGGTCCGGGGTCAGCAAGGCGACCATCTACAAGCACTGGCCCTGCCGGGCCGCGGTGGCGGCGGAGGCGTTCGGCCGGCGGATGGCGGACGCGATCCCGTTGCCCGACACCGGAAGCGCACGAGGTGACCTGGCCGAGCAGGTCCGGCGGGTCAGCGCGTTCTACGGCGGCGACAGCGGCAAGGTCTTCGCCCAGCTGCTCGCCGCGTGTGTGACCGACCCTGCGGGCGCGCCGTACTTCCGCCAGTTCTTCCTTGCCACCAGATGGGAAGGCATCGCGGAACTGTGGCAGCGTGCCCAGGACCGCGGCGAGGTCGACGCGGGCGTCGGCGCGGGCACGGCGATGGATGTCCTTTTCGGACCGCTGATCTTCCGGCTCCTGACCGGGCACGCACCGCTGACCGAGGCCGAGGCCGACACCTTGTCTTCGGCCGCCCTGGACGGCCTGCTCAGCTCCGTGCGCGGCGAGAGCTCGTGAGCGTTCCCGCCGGTTCTAAGCGGCCGGAACGCTCACGAGCCGATGCGGCGTCGCTACTCGTCGACGTCGACCTGGATCCAGCCGGGCTCCCAGGTCAGGTCGTCGACGGAGTGCCACGGCAGGCCCGTTCGCTCGGCGATGTGAGCGGCCAGCGTCGTCTTGACCGAACCCGTCACCCCGTAGATCAGGATCCGCTCAGCCACGCCAGCTTCGCACCCAGTCGACGAGGCTCGGGTCCAGCAGTGAGCAGCACGGCTCGGTGTCCATCAGCCCGTCGCAGTCGAAGACGACCGCGCGCGGAGTCCAGTCGTAGAAGTGCGTCGCCCTGCTCACCCATCGCGCCTTATCCCGGCGAAGCCGGTGACGTGTCGCACTCTCGGATGATCTCCCTGGACAGAGGGTGACGAGCGGCGTACCTGTAAGGAAAGCGTTCGGCAGGAATCAGGAGTGGCTGCATGACCACTGACGACGCGTTCTTCTCAGGAGTGGCTGCATGACTCTGGTATTGGTGCACGGCAATCCCGAAACCGACGCGATCTGGCGTCCGCTGATCACCGAGCTGGGGCGTGACGACGTCGTCTGCCTGTCCCCGCCGGGGTTCGGCGCGCCCGTTCCGGACGGGTTCGGCGCGACGGTCACCGAATACCGCGACTGGCTGGTCGGCGAGCTGGAGTCGTTCGACGAGCCGGTGCACCTGCTCGGGCACGACTGGGGCGGCGGGCACGTGGTCAACGTCGCGATGAGCCGTCCTGACCTGTTGCTCGGCTGGGCGACCGACGTGATCGGCCTGTTCGACCCGGAGTACGTCTGGCACGACCTCGCCCAGGTGTGGCAGACGCCGGGGGAGGGCGAGACGCAGACCGCGGCGATGATGGGCGGCTCCTCGGCGGACCGCGCCGAGCGGATGGTCGGGTTGGGCTTTCCGCCGGCTGTCGCCGCCGCGGTAGCGGCCGAACAGGGGGAGCGGATGGGCCGCTCCATCCTCGCGCTGTATCGGTCGGCTGCGCAGCCCGTGTTGGCGGAGCTCGGCCGCGGCTTGGAGTCGGCCGCGGCGCGGCCCGGGTTGAGCATCCTCGCGACCGAAGACCACTTCGTCGGCAGTGACGACATCCGTCACCGGTCCGCTTCCCGCGCGGGCGCCAAGACCGAGGTCCTGGACGGCCTCGGGCACTGGTGGATGCTGCAGGACCCCGTCCGCGCGGCCGCCGTTATCGACCGGTTCCTCACCGAAACCGCCGATTAGCCGCCACGCGACACTAGCTACGTTGGTCGCTTGCGGGCCCCGGGTTCGGCGTCGACAATGACCTGTTGACAAGGACGTCTTCAGGGGGTTCGGTGCGCACACGCAATTCGGTCAGGCGAGTCCGCAGGTCGGTGCTCGCGGTGGTGGGTGCGCTGCTGATGGTGGCCGGCGTGACCTCCGGGGTGGCCTCCGCGAGCGGCACGGCGTCGGACTGCTGCGGCGGCGCGGCCTCGTGGGCGACGGGCGACAAGAGCGCAGTGGGCACTTCGGCGACCACGGCCAGCACGGTGTGGTTCACCGTCGCGGACGGCGTCACCTCCGAGGTGTTCTACCCGCGCGCGGACACCCCCGAACTGCAGGACATGCAGTACGTCGTCACCGACGGCTCGACCTTCGTCGACCTCGAGCGCGACGCCACGAACCACGTGGTGTCGATGCCGGACGAGAAGGCGCTCGAATACACGGTCACCAACACCGCCAAGAGCGGGAAGTACCGGATCACCACCAGCTACGTCACCGACCCGAGCCGGGCCGCGCTGCTCACCAGCACGCGCTTCCAGTCGCTCGACGGCGGCACGTACAAGTTGTACCTGCTGGCCAACCCGTCCATGGCCGGTGGTGGTGGCAACGACAACGCGTGGTGGGACAGCGGTTCCGGCGCGCTCATGGCCGGCGGCACGGAGAATCTCTTCGGCACGAACACGACCGTCGACTCGGCGCTGCGCGTGTCGAGCGGGTTCACCGCGCACGACAACGGTTACAGCGGCGCGAACAGTGACTGCCTGGTCGACCTGCGGGCGGACAAGGTGCTGACCAACCAGTTCGACACGATCGCCGGCACCGGCAACGTTGTCCAATGTGGACAGATCGCGGTCGGTGTGGACACGACGTTCACCGTCGCACTCGGTTATGGCGCTACGGCGGCCGCCGCGTCTTCGGCCGCGAGCGGTTCTCTGTCGGCAGGCTTCGCCGGTGCGGAGACGACCTATCGCACCGGTTGGAACAGCTACCTTGGCGGGTTGAAGCCCGCGCCCGCCAGCGTCGCGAGCGACACGCAGCGCCGTCGCGCTTACTACGTCGCGGCGATGGCGCTGCACTCGGCGGAGGACAAGACACACCCCGGCGCGAGCGTCGCGGGCTTCGCCACGCCTTGGGGCAACTTCACCAACGGGGACAGCCTCAACGACGGCTACCACCGCGTGTGGGGCCGCGACCTCTACCAGCAGGCGACCGGCCTGCTCGCCGCGGGCGACACCGCGCAGCCGAAGCGGATGGCGCAGTTCCTCTGGAACTCGCAGTGGATCGGCACCCCCACCGCCGGCGACGGCACGACCTATCCCGCCGGATCGTTCCCGCGGTACAGCCCGGTGAGCGGTGTCGCCGGAGCCAGTGCCCAGTTGCTCGGTTGCTGCGAGCAGCTCGACCAGGACGCCGACGCGATCATGCTCGCCTGGCAGACCGGACTCACCGACGCCGGCACGTACGCCAAGGTGAAACAGACCGCGAACCACATCGTCAGCGCGGGGCCGGACACCACCGAACGCTGGGAAGAGCAGTACGGCAAGTCGCCGTCGTCGATCGCGGCAGAGATCGCGGGTCTGGTCGCCGCGGGCGCGATCGCCCGCTCCAACGGCGATACCGCGAGTGCCACGACATGGGAGTCCACGGCGGACTCCTGGCGTAACTCGCTGAACGGCTGGACGGTAACGACCTCCGGTTATTGGGGCGGGCACACGTATTACGAGCGGCTCGACAAGGGCACCAACCCCAACGACACCGGTCAGATCTGCTTCGACGACGGCTGCTACTACGAACACGACGTCGTCGACGCCGGTTTCCTCGACCTGGTCCGGCTGGGTGTCCGGTCCGCGTCGGACCCGACGATCGCCGCGTCGGTGGGCCCCACGGCTGCCGCCTTCGACGCCAACTCGCCGATGCAGGTGACGCTGCCCAACGGCGACATCTACTTCCACCGCTACGTGCACGACAGCTACGGCGAGAGCAACGCCGACTGCAGCGGTTGGCCCGCCAACGCGGGTCAGCGATCCGGGCGGCTCTGGCCGGTGCTTTCCGGTGAGCGCGGCGAGTACGAACTCGCGAACGGCCGTCCGGCCGCGGTCTACCTCAAGTCCATGGCCGACTCGACGAACGACGGCTACTTCGTGCCTGAGCAGGTCTGGGATCGCTCGGGCATCGCGTGCTTCGGCCTCGGCAAACCGACCGGCAGCGCGGCGCCGCTGATGTGGGCCGAGGGCCAGTACCTGCGGCTGGCACAGAACATCGACGCCGGCCAGAACCTGGAGACGCCGTCAGTGGTCAAGGCCCGCTACGGCAGCTGAGCGTCCAGGACTCACGAGTCCTAGGCCGTGCCACCTCGGCGGAAGTCCTGGATCGCGGCCCACAGGGCCAGTACCAAGCCGGCGAGCATGGCCGTGGACAGGATCCAGAAGTCGACCACCACGGTGCCCGACGTCGTCCCACCGAAGCCGCCGCCCCCGGGCGGCCGGAGCTGCTGCCCGCCCTGCCCGCCCTGCCCGCCCTGCCCGAACGGTTGGCCGGTGTCACTGTTGCGCTGGAGCAGGCGCCCCGGATCGACCACGCCGGGCGGTTCTGTAGCGCCGCTTTGGTTCGTGCCCCCGGGGAATCCGCCTGGCAGGCCACCGCGCGCGCCGCCGGGGAACCGGCCGCCGGGGAAACCGCCGGCTCCGCCTTGCCTCGAGTTCAGCAGGTAGGGCGCATAGGCGCCGAGTGAAGCGAACTGTTCCAGGATCGGGAATGCCCAGAGGCGTCTGGGCAGGTAGAACGCGGCGATCACGCTCAGCGCGTCGGCGGGGTAGAAGTAGCGTTCGTGCATCCCGGGCAGGAAGTACGGCACCAGCGTCACCGAAATGGCGGCGACCAGGACGATCCGGGCGGGCGTCAGCTCGGACCGGTACACCACGACCGGCGCCATCAGGGCGACCAGGATCAGGCCGGTCACCATGATCCCGACGATCTGCAGCACTGACGACGTCGTGCCCGAGCCGAGGTACTGGTAGATGTTCGGAGCGTTCAGGGTGAGCTGGTCGTAGGTGCCCGACTGGGTGACGTAGACCTTGATCAGGTCGCCGACGTTCGCGCCTGCCAGCAACGCGGGCACCTCCAGCAGCAGGTAGACGCCCGGGATCAGCAGCAGCCCTTGCCAGGGAATCTTCTTACGCAGCACGAAAAGCAGCAACGCGGGGAAGAAGAAAACCGCCTGCAGCTTGAAGGCGAACGCGAGTCCGAAGAACACGCACGCCAGCCATGGCCGTTTGCGGAGTACGAAGTAGACACCGCCGAGGCCGAACGCGGAATAGGCGGAATCCACCTGCCCCCACGCGGCGCTGTTCAGCACCACCGTGGGCAGGTACAGCACGATCGCCCCGGCGAGCAGCGGCCACCACGTGTTCGGGTGCCGCAGCGCGACGATCCGATAGGTGAAGAAGGCCAGCACCAGATCGAACAGAATCGAAATCGACTTGATCCCGGCCATCATGGGCACCGGGAGGTAACTCAGGATCGCCAGCAGATACAGGTACGGCTGGTTGTAGTTCGAGAAGTTGTACTTGAGCGCCCTGAAGTGCCCGTTGTCCTTGATGAACTGGTACCACAGGCTGACGAACGCGCGATAGTCCCCGGACACGTACGAGAAGAACTCCGTGCGCACGGCTAGCCCGCCGAGCACGAGGATCGCCGCGGCGGTCATCAGATAGGCACGGCGGATTTTCGGCCGCGCCGCCACCTCGGTCTCGATCATCGGACTCCTAGCGTTAGGCGGGGGCGAGCAGGACGCGGAAAGTCGCCCCACCGCCGGGGGTGGTCAGCAACAGGACGGAACCGTCGTGGGCGGCGAGGATGGCCGCCACGATGGCGAGCCCGAGCCCGGCGCCGCCGGGTTTGGCCCGCGCTTGGCCGGCGCGGTAGAAGCGGTCGAAGATGCGCGAAGCGTTGTCCGGCGCGACACCTGGGCCGTTGTCGCTCACCTCGAGCACGACACAGGTTCGTCCGTCAGTGGGCGGGTCGCCCGCTTTGACGATGACGGGCCATGAATCGATGTCCACGGCCTCGAACCGCACCGAGACCTTGATTTTGGCGTCCGAAGGGGTGTGCACGAGCGCGTTGGTGACGAGGTTGGCGACGACCTGGCGCAGTCGGTGGACGTCGCCGAGGACCCGGACGGGCACTGACGGCACGGTCCGTGTGCGCGGCCCGGCGAAGCCGATCGTCCGCGTAGGTTCGTGGGCCTGTGCGTCGTGCACGGCGTCCGAGGCCAGGGCGGCCACGTCGACCTCGGTGAGGTCGAGCATGCGTTCCTGGTCGAGTTTGGCCAGCAGCAGCAGATCGTCGACCAGCAGGCCCATCTGGATCGCGCCGCTCTCGATTCGGTTCATGATCCGGGGTACGTCCACTTCGGACGATTCGCCGCTTTTCCGGTACAGCTCGGCGAAACCGCGGATCGAGGTCAGCGGGGTACGCAGTTCGTGGGAGGCGTCGGCGACGAACCGGCGCAACCGATCCTCCGACTGTTCGCGTTTCTTCAGCGCCGAAGCGACTTGGCCGAGCATCACGTTGAACGCCGCGCCGAGCCTGCCGGTCTCGGTCCGCGGGTCGAGGTCGGGCACCCGGCGGTCGAAGTCGCCGCCGGCGATCGCCTCTGCGGTGTGCTCGATCCGGGTCAGCGGTCGGAGACCGAGCCGGATCAGCCAGGTCGCGATGAGCCCGAGCAGCACCACCAGCACCGAGCCGAAGGCGTATTCGATCGTCTTGAGCCGGTTCGCCGTGGCGATGGCCGAGTTCGCCGATTCCGCCACCGCCACGGTCCCGCTGACCGGTTGCGACGGCGTCGGGGCCTGGACCGCGATCCGGACCCGCCAGACGTCCTGGCCGTTCTGGTCGATCACCGTGAACGGCGCGTCGCCGTGTTGCCGCACCGACGCGACATCCATCGGCGGCAACGCGGGCAGGCTGGTCTCCCCGCGTGCCTGCCCGATCCGTTCGGTGAGCTGACCGGTGCTGTCGTAGAACAGGACGCGGTAGTCGGTCGGCAGCCGGTCCCGGACGTTGATCTGCTGTGGCGGGCGCGGCGGCGGCCGGTCGGGCGCGGACATCATGCTCACCACTCCGTCCAGCTGGTTGTCGACGCGTTCGGTCAGTGACTGTTTCAATGCCGCGAGGGTGGTGACCCCGAACGTGGTCAGCCCGGCGATCAGGAGCACCAGCAACGCCAGCGTCAGGCGCGCTCGCAGCGTCCACGGCCGACGGCCGCGAGGTTTGGCACTGGGTTTGTCGCCCGCTGTGGTGCTCACTGTGCCGATCGCTGCTCGTCGCCGGTCCTCGGCAACCGCAGGCTGTAGCCGACGCCGCGGATCGTGTGGATCAGCGGCGGTCCGGTGGAATCGATCTTCCGCCGCAGGTAGCTGATGTAGGACTCGATGACCCGCGTATCTCCGACGAAGTCCGCGTTCCACACCCGGTCGAAGATCTGCGACTTGCTCACCACGCTCCCCGAGTTGACCAGCAGATAACGCAGCAGGTTGAACTCGGTGGGCGACAACGAGATCGTCCGGCCGCCTCGACGTGCTTCGCGGGCGGCTTCGTCCAGTTCG
Organism: Amycolatopsis sp.; assembly: GCF_025464955.1. Classification (GTDB taxonomy): domain Bacteria; phylum Actinomycetota; class Actinomycetes; order Mycobacteriales; family Pseudonocardiaceae; genus Amycolatopsis. Next base: position 59,978 of record NZ_JAODNM010000114.1, read on the forward strand.
AGGTCGGCGTACCGCAGCAGTTCGTCGTCCTCGTCGTGGGACGCGGTCCGGCGCAGGATGGCCCGGATCCGCATCACCACCTCGTCGAGGCTGAACGGCTTGCTGACGTAGTCGTCACCACCGGCGGTGAGCCCGGCGAGCCGGTCTTCCAGCGCGTCCCGCGCGGACAGGAAGAGCACCGGCACGTCGTTCCCCTCCGCCCGCAGCAGCTGCGCGACGGTGAAGCCGTCGTAGTCCGGCAGCATCACGTCGAGCACCAGGATGTCGGGCGACACCTTGGCCGCCATGGCGAGCGCGCCGGCCCCGGTGGCCGCCGAGAACACGGTGAACCCGCTCAGTTCCAGCGCGGCCGTCAACAGTTCCAGGATGTCGACCTCGTCGTCGACGACCAGAATCGTGGACGGCCGCGCCGCCGGGGAACTTTTCATACCGAGAGCTTGCACTCCTTCACTTGCTGACGCAGTTGTAGAGCGTCTGTGTACTGGTACCGCCGTAGGCGCTCGCGGGGACCACCTTGCAGTTCTGCTTGACCCACGTCGTCCGTTGCGCCGACGGGCCTGCCTGGCCGGAGCCACCGCCGAAGCCGCGTGACATACCGGAGTCGAGCACGAAGCCCAGCTTGCCGGAGGCCTTCCAACTGGCCAGCAGGTCGACGCTCGGGGCATTGTCACTGCCGAGGAAACCGCCCATCCCGATGACCGTGGCGTCGCTGTTGATGATGTATCCGGAAGCCGCCTTCGAGCCGCCCTCGACTGCCATCACGATCTGAGCCCCGCTCGCGTTCTTCACGACGTAGTCCAGGATCTTCTGCTGCGCGGAGGTGAGGCCACCGTCCGGGTTCCCACGCAGGGCGGACATCGCCGCCATCATTTCGCCGGCGTCGGGTGTCCCGGTACCGCCGGGCGCACCGGTCGCGCCGGGGACGCCGCCACGCGCGCCACCGGGCGCACCGCCTGGCCCCCCACCAGGGAAGCCGCCGCCCCGTCCGCCGAACCCGGAGCTCGGCGGACCCGCCGTCGGGATGGACGCGCTGATCCCGCCGCCGCCGCTGGCGAACGCGGTCCCGGCCGACCACACGGCCGGGGTCAGCAGCACCGCCACGAGCCCGACCACACCGATCGCCCGCACACCGGTGCCCGGCAGGCTGCCGGAGAACCGCGCGATGACCAGGCCACCGATGGCGAGCAGGGCGGCGACGACCACGGCGTACCGCAGCCAGCCGTTCCACGACGTGTCCCGGGAGATCAGCACCCACGCCCAGACAGCGGTGAGTGCGATGGCCGCCGGCAAGAGCGTCCAGGCGTAACCGGGATCGCGGCGGTAGCGCCACAGCACCGCGAGTCCGCCCGCGGCCAGCGCGGCGACAGCGGGGGCGAGCTGTGTCGTGTAATACGGGTGGAAGGTGCCGTCCTGGAAGCTGAACACCAGCGCCAGGATCACCAGCCAGGAGCCCCACAGCACCCAGCCCGCGCGGGCGAAGTGCTCGGCCGGCGCCTTCGACCGCCACTTGCGGAACCCCGTCACGGCCACGACGACCAACACGAGCAGGCACAGCGGCAGCAGCCAGCTGATCTGGCCGCCGGCGGAGTCGCCGAACATCCGGAACAGCCCCGAAGACCCGCCGAACGTCGTCGCTCCGCCACCGAAACTGCCGCCCCCGCCGGCCGGTGCTCCGCTGCCCGGTCCTGAGCCTTCGCCGAAGACGCGGCCCAGTCCGTTGTAGCCGATGATCAGGTTCCACGCGGAGCCGTCCGTGCTGCCGCCGATGTAGGGCTTCTGCCCCGGCCACCACGCGGTGAGCGCGACCCACCACAGGGAGGACACGAGCAGGACGACCGCGGCGCCGAGCAGATCGAGCAGGCGACGTCCCCAGGAGGCGTCGCGTCCGACGAGGTAGGCGAGCACGAGGGCCGGGAGAATCATCCAGCCGGCCAGCATCTTCGTGACGAACCCGCAGCCGACCCAGAAAGCGGCCTGCAGCAACCACTTCGTCGCGCTGCGGCTCGAAATCCCGGATTCCACCGAGCGGGTCAGCGCGTAGGCCGCCGCGACGCACAGCAGCGTCAACATCGCGTCGGGGTTGGTGCTGCGGTCGATCGCGACAGTGACCGGTGTGACCGCGAGGATCAGCGCGGCGAGCAGGGCGACGTTCTCCCCGGCCCAGCGGCGGACCGTGCGGTGCAGCAGGAAGACCGCCCCGGCGCCCTCGAGAACCTGCGGCAGCAGCAACGCCCAGCCGTGGTAGCCGAAGATCCAAGTCGACACCACCGGCGGCCAGAACGCCATCGGCGGTTTGTCGACGGTGACCACACCGACCGGGTCGAACGAGCCGAACAGGAAGTTCGTCGCGTTCTCCGACATCGACTTGATCGCGGCCGAGTAGAACGTGTTCGACCAGCCTGCGGAGCCCAGACCCCAGCCGTAGAGGACGAGCGCCAGCACCACGATCGCGCCGAGCGTCATGGGTTGCCAACGAACGCGGACTACGGGTAGTGCGCGGGGCCGGACGGCCGTTGCCGTCATGCGGTCACCTTCTCTTGGGGCTGGTCGTCGGCCTGCTTGGCCGGTTGTTTGGGTTGGCGGAAGACCCAGATGCGGAGCAGGACGAACCGGCCGGCGGTGCCGACGAGCGAAGACGCCAGCAGCACCACGAGTTCGAGCGCGGCGGTGTGGTGCGGTTTCAGCGTGTCCAGCAGGAACAACGCGCCTGACGTGAACGCGTAGTAGAGCGCGAACACGACCAGCCCCTGCAGGTGCACGCGGCCGCTCGGGCGGCTGAACCCGATGAACGTCAGCCTGCGATTCGCCTCGGTGTTGAGCAGGGTGGTGATCGTCAGCGCGACGAAGTTCGCCACCCAGTACGGCCACCACGTGCGGAACCCCGCGTAGAGCAACAGGGTCGCCACCGTGGAGGCGACGCCGATCACGCCGAAGCACAGCACCTGCCACAGCAACCCGGTTTCCCGGCGTTGCGCCACCACGGCGTCCGGGTGGATCGGCGCGGGATCGGGACGGCGCGGCAGGTTGCCGACCTTCGCCGATCCGCTGGCCTTGTTGCGCGCCACGCGGATCAGCCCGCGGATGTCGTCGAGCGCGGTCGACGTCACGTTGACCCGGGTGTCGGTGTCTTCGACCCAGTCGACCGGGACCTCGTGGACCCGCAGGCCGTTGTGCTCGGCCAGTAGCAGCAGTTCGGTGTCGAAGAACCAGGAGTCGTCCTCGATGTGCTGCAGCAGCGGGCGGATGATCTCGGTCCGCGCCGCCTTGAACCCGCATTGCGCGTCGGAGAACTTCGCGCCGTGCGAAAGCCGGATGAGCGCGTTGTAGCAGCGGGAGATCACCTCGCGCTTGGGTCCGCGGACCGTGCGCGCGCCGGGCGCCAGCCGGGACCCGATGGCGATGTCGGAATGCCCGTTGCTCAGCGGTGCCACGAGTGGCAGCAGCGCGTCGAGGCCGGTCGACAGGTCGACGTCCATGTAGACCACGATGTCGGCGTCGCTGAACCCCCACGCCGTGCGCAGGGCCAGCCCCCGTCCCTTGCGTTCCAGGCGCAGCACCCGGACGTTGTCCGTGGTCTCGGCGAGTTCGTTCGCGACGCGCTGGGTGCCGTCGGTGCTCGCGTTGTCGACCACGGTGATGGTCCACTCGAACGGGAACTCACGGGTGAGGTACTCGTGCAGCACCCGGATGCACCCGGGGAGCGATCTCTCCTCGTTGTAGACCGGGATCACGACATCCACGGTCGTCTGGCGCTGCTGCTTGCCGAGTTTGCTTTCGTCGCGGGGCTCGGGGACGTGTTCGGTTTTCCTGGCAGAGATCACACGGGGCAATTTCGACCACCTACGGGAGAACGGACCTCGGGATCCGGGGCGGAGCCACCCGATAGGTATGGCGGTTGAGTGTGTGAGAAACGTTGGCGAAGGTTGTACGTGAGCTGTGAATCAGCACCAACGGGTGAACCGGGCCTCGTTTTGTGGCCCACAACCTGTTGGATGTCCGAATTGCGCACTCGGAGACGGCGTGTGACGTGCACTACACGGAGCGTGCTTGTGCCGCCAAAAGCTCAAGGGCGGGGATCCGCCGGATCCCCGCCCTTGAGCTTCCTTGTTCCTCGCAGCGTTCCTCCCAGTGCCTGGGCGGCTATCGCGCGTCCTCACGGTTGAACAGCTTTTTCGACCAGAGGTAGCTGCCCAGCGTGACCACGGCGCACCAGCCCAGCGCGATCCAGGCGTTGTTCCCGATCGGCTTGTCCATCAGCAGCCCGCGCAGGGTCTCGATGATCGAGGTGAACGGCTGGTATTCGGCGAACCAGCGCAGCCCCGCCGGCATGGAATCGGTGGGGACGAACCCGCTGCCGAGGAAGGGCAGCAGAATCAGCGGCATGAGGATGTTGCTCGCGGTCTCGACACTCTTGCTCACCTGACCGAGCGCGACGGCCAGCCACACGAGGGCGAACGTGACCGCCAGCAGGAAACCGGCGGTGGCAAGCCACGCCCCCGGTCCCGCGGCGGGCCGGAACCCGACGAGCAGCGCGACACCGATCACGACGGTCAGGCTGAACACCGCCTGGAGCACACTGCCGATGACGTGCCCGGTCAAGACCGAGGCACGGGCGATGTGCATGGTGCGGAACCGGGCGATGATGCCTTCGGTCAGGTCCATGGCCATCGAGATCGCCGTTCCCTGGACCGTGGCTGTCACGGTCATCACGATGATCGCGGGAGCGACATAGTTGACGTACTGGGCGCGCCCACCGGACAGCCCGCCCAGGCCGGCGCCCAGCGTGCCGCCGAACACGTAGACGAACAGCAGCAGGAAGATGATCGGCATCCCGACGAGCGTCACGGTCATCGACGGGTAGCGCAGCATGTGCTTGAGATTGCGGCGCAACATCGTCGCCGAGTCGCGCAGTGGATGGAACCGGGGGACCGCCGGGGCCGCGCGGTTGACGGCGTGCGCAGTGGTAGTCATCGGGTCGTCACCTTCTCGTTGTCGGGGTTGCCGGTGAGGGCGAGGAAAACGTCGTCGAGATCGGGGGTGTGCACGGACAGTTCGTCGACCTCGATGGCCCGGTCGTCGAGCCGGTCGATCAGGGTCTTCAGCGACCTGAGGCTGCCGTCGCTGGGCACCCGCATCGTGAGCGCGTCGTTGTCGCGCGACACCTCGCCCGGGACGCCGAGGACGCCGAGGACATTGACCGCCGATTCGAGGCCATCGGCGTCGGCGAACCGCAGGCGGACATGGCCACCGGGAATGCGGCGCTTCAGCTCGTCCGCGGTACCTTCGGCGATCAGCCGCCCGTGGTCGAGGACCGCGATCCGGTCGGCGAGTTCGTCGGCCTCGTCCAGGTACTGCGTGGTCAGGAAGATGGTGACCCCGTCGGCTACGAGTTCGCGGACGATCTGCCACATACCGCGGCGGCCGCGCGGGTCCAGCCCGGTGGTCGGCTCGTCGAGGAAGATGACCCGCGGGCTGCCGACGAGGGTCATCGCGAGGTCGAGCCGACGCCTCATCCCGCCGGAGTAGGTCGAGCCCGGTTTCTTGGCTGCCTCGACCAAATCGAACTGGTCTAGCAGCTCCGCGGCGCGTCGTCGGCCCTCGGGTCGGGCGAGGTGGTGCAGGTCCGCCATCAGGAGCAGGTTCTCCTCGCCGGTGAGCAGGTTGTCCACCGCCGAGAACTGGCCGGTGACCCCGATCGCGGCGCGCACCGCGTCGGGTTCGGTCGCGACGTCGTGCCCGCCGACCTGTGCGCTGCCACCGTCGGCAGTGATCAAAGTGGACAGAATCTTCACCGCGGTGGTCTTGCCGGCGCCGTTCGCGCCGAGCAGGGAGAAGACCGTTCCCGGCGGGACGTTCAGGTCGAGACCGTCGAGCACGACGTGGTCGCCGAACGACTTGCGCAGCCCGGTCGCCGCGATCGCCGATTGCTGGGTAGGCATGTGATTCCCTTTCAAGGTAGGAAAAGCGGATCAGGCGCGGCGGATGGTGATGTCGCCGTAGGAGGTGTTCGCCCGTACCTCGACGGTCTCGTCGGACTCTCCCGGCCGGGTGGTGTTGTCGAGCTGGTTGTGCAGCTTTCCGAACCCGGTGTGCGCGTCGAGCCAGGCGGCCGTGCCCTCGGCGATGCCGACCTCGAGTTCGCCCATCGAGGTTTCGAGCGTGACCGAACCGCGCGCCACCTCGCCGACGCGGATGCTGCCGTTGGCCGTCTTCGCGTCGACTCCCGCGCCCGCCCGCTCGACGGAGATGTCACCGTTTGCCGAACGGATCCGCGCGTCGCCGCTGACCGCGTCGATTTCGATATTGCCGTTGGAGTCCTTGACGACCGCCGTGCCGTCGACCCGGCCGAGGATGACTTTCCCGGACCCGGTGCGGATATCGGCGTTGCCCGCGACGTGGCCCACGGTGATGTTTCCGGTCGAGGTGTCCAGGTGGAGCGGGCCGGTGCGCTCGACCCGGCAGTGTCCGATGGGGGTTTTGAACCGGCACTCCCCGAGCTGCCCCGTGCTGCGGAAGTTCCCCAGCTGCACCTGACCGGACACCCGCGAACCACTGGGCAACTCGACGGACACGTCGACCGACTTGGTCTTGCGGGAGAAGTCGAAGGCGCCCGCCTTCGGCCCCTTGATCTGCAGCACGCCGTCCGCGTACTCGACGCGGACCTGCTGCGCGGCCTTCACATCGGATTCGTCGGCTTCATCGCTGGGGCGCACCTCGACGACCGTGTCGGTCCGGTCGCTCGCGGTGATCCGGATTTCGCCGGTGACGCCGAGTTCGAGCGTGACGGAAATCGGGTCGGGGGTCTCGAATTTTGACATGGTTGTTCCCTCATCTTGGGTCGGTGAGACATCCCCGCAGGTCGGGGAATGGTGTGGTGGAGCGAGGTGAAGTGAGACGCGGTTCGGCTAGGCGGTCAGTGCACCCAGCCGGTGAAGCGCTGCTTGGTCCGTTTTCCGCCAGGCTGCTCGGGACGCTCTTCGCGGCCGGGCTGCTGCAGCGCGGCGGCGGCCGCTCGGACCAGCCAGGCGTTGACCGAACGTCCTTCTTGCGCGGCCGCTTCGTCGACGGCGGCCTTGAGCTGCTCCGGGAGCCGCACGTTGATCCGTGCCGTGGGGCCGTCCTCGGCGATCAGCGGACCGGTGTCCACCGTTGCCGGGCGATCTTCGACGGCGTCCTGGCGCGGCCCGGCCGACGGCGAGTTGACGACGAACTCAGGATCGCGTCCACGCAGGCGGAGCTCGACCGAACCCGGGGCCAGGTCCCGGGTGATCTCGCTCGTGGCGGCCGACAACGTGTCCAGCAGGGTCATCCGGATCGCCGATTCGAGCGACCCGGCCAGGCGCTCGACCAACGCACGCGCCTCGTCGCCGCCGGCTTCGGCAAGCGTGGCGAACTCGCGTCCGAGGTTGCTTACATACGAGGTCAGTTCCATGGCATTACTATGGCACACGCTTGGCTCAGCTTGCAAGCCAAATTGGCTCAAATGTGATGCCATCTGGCACCGCGTGGCATTGAAGTTGGCAAACCTGCAGGTCAGGCCGTGTGGCAGGGTGGGGATGTGGCCGTTCAAAGCAGCAAGGACGCGGCCGGGGGAGGTGTGTCGTGCGTAGTGCGGGCCTCTTGCGTAGTTGCGCTGGATGCGATGAGCGTCCTCTTCGCAACGCGAGTCACAGTGTCAAGCCCTCAGGGCCACACCAGTGGCGTTGAACGCCACGAGGGACGTTTCGTACACAAGGGTGACGGACCGGCTAACCCCAGCAGTCACACCGACACCACCAGCCTCACGGACGTGGGCCTCCGATCCAGTCCGGTCAGACGCGCGGGTGGCGCCAGAGGGCGACGGTGATCCAGGCGCAGCCGATGAGGACCAGGGCGCCGTGGGCCATCCGGAGCGACGGGGACAGGTAGAACTGCGGCAGGAAGAGCGCGAAGGCGACACCGAAGACGACCCCGCTCTGCTTGGGCAGGATGCCGGAGCGCCAGATCGCGACAGCGGCCATGATCGCGCCGATGGCCAGCAGGATCAAGCCTGACGCGAACATCGTGGCCGCGGCGGGGTTGTAGCGGACGGTGTCGGTGAGTTCGAGCAGGGCGGGGTTGTGCTCGGCGAGCGCACGCTGGGCGATCGCGTGCAGCCCGAAGACCTCCGCGCCGTAGTACGGCAGGGTCAGGCCGATGCCGACCCAGGACACGACGAGTGCCCTGGCCATGAGCTTCGTCCTCAGTGCGGCTTGGACTGCCATCAGGCCGAGGACGACCAGGATGAAGCCCGACACGGCGAAGAGGTGGGCGGCGATCCAAGCGTTCGAGCCGATCGCCGCAGCTCCGGCCAGGGACTTCTCGTCCGAGTACGGCCGGATGACCGGGTAGAGCAGGAAGCAGAGGCCGGCGAGTGCGAGTGCTGCCGCCCCCAGGCGGAGCGACGCCGGGCGAGGGGTCTCGAGTGTCGGCGTAACTGTGTTGGTGACAGGGCTGTGCATGTCCATGACCACTCCGTGAGCGCTAGTCGTTTTAGAGAGCGCTGCTCTCAACTCAAAGACTCACCCTTCGGTGTCGTGTTGTCAAGAGCGGTGCTCTCTTTAGTTGCTGTCGCTCTGCTGGTCGGCCATCATCGGGGTATGACCGTGGACGCCATCCAGACCCCGAGGCAGCGAGCCCGTGCCCAGGCCATGCTGGACATCAAGCGCATCGCGCGGGAGCAGCTGGCGAGCGAGGGGAGCTCGGCGCTCTCGCTGCGGGGGATCGCGCGCGAGCTCGGCATCGTCTCGTCCGCGGTGTACCGCTATGTGCCCAGTCGCGACGAGCTGCTGACGATGCTCATCGAAGACGCGTACAACTCGCTCGGCGAGGTGGCCGAAGCCGCCGACGGTGCCTGCGCGCGGCCGGACCTGCGTGGCCGGTGGCGAGCCATCGGCCACGCGGTGCGGACGTGGGCCGTCGAGCAGCCGTCCGAGTACGCGCTCATCTACGGCAGCCCGGTGCCCGGATATACCGCGCCGGTCGACCGGACCGGCGATCCCGGCAGCCGGGTTTCCTTGCTGCTGCTGGCGATCCTGGTGGAAAGCGAGCGGGTGGACCCGCCGGGCGACGGCTCGCCCGAAGTCGAAGTCCCGCCTTTGCTCGGCACCGATTTCGAGGCTTTGCGGCAGGCTTTGGGTTTGCGGATCAGTGATGACCGGCTGGCTCGCGGGTTCCTGGCGTGGTCGTCACTTTTCGGCCTGATCAGCTTCGAACTCTTCGGCCAGTTCAAGAACGCCGTCGAACACCTCGACGCATATTTCGACCATCAGCTGGACCGGCTCGCACTGCTGATCGGCCTGCCCGAATAGCCGCCCTCGAGCTACTTCGCGCGCTTGCCGACGGTGAAAAAGCGTTCGAGCAAGGCGTTGAAGGGTGCTCCCATGTCGGGGACGACGTGGTCGGCGCCCGGGCAGACGACCCGTTCGGCGCCGGTTTCGCGAGCGATGGTGTCGCAGATGACCTCGTACGCCTTCTTGTGACCGCCCGAGACGACCAGGATCTCGAAAGGTGCGTCTCGCAGTTCGGCCAACGGAAGCTCGGCCTCGTCCGGCGGCCGCGCGCCCTGGAGCTGGCGCATGCCGGTCGAGAGAGATTCCGGCAGCTCGTCGGGGACGTCGTAGGGGACACCGGCTACCGGGAAGAACCGCCGCAGCCCTTCTTGCGGAGTCAGATCGGTCGCTTCGATCACCGCCCTGACTTCGGCGCCGAACTCGTCCACGGCCGGGACACCACGGGCGACGGCCGAGGCCGGCGGTTCGACGACGGTCAGCGACCGCACCTTCTCGGGCCGACGCACGGCCGCGAACATGGCCACGATCGCGCCGTAGGACAGGCCGACGAGATGGCTCGGCTCGTCGAGCAGTTGCTCCGCGAGCTGAGCTGCCTCGGTTTCGAAGTCCTGCCGCGCGGGCGCGGACCTGCCATGGCCGGGACGATCCGGCGCCAGCAGTGTCCAGCGCTCGGTGAGGGGGCGCTGCGCCCGCCAGGTTTCGCGCCCGCCCAGTACTCCGCCGTGGACGAGCACTACGCGCGGACCGTGGCCCCACTGGTAGACGTGCATACCTTCACCGTAGCGGTATCTCCGGCCATACTGTCCTAAGTGGATCATCAAGGCCGTTGCCCTTTCGGGCGGCCTTGTGCACGGTTTCCCGCCGACCGGGGTGACAGGATTTAAAGTGTGTCCGGGGAGAGGGCACATCATGGCGAAATTTCTACTGGCTTCGACATCCGCGCCTGGGCACATCACGCCGATGGCGATCGTGGTTCGACGCCTGATCGAGCGCGGGCACGAAGTGCAGTGGTACACCGGCGCCGGCCTGCGCGCCGATGTCGAAGCCAGCGGCGCGCGGTTCCATCCGATCACGCACGAGATCGACTTCACCAGGATCAGCCCGGTAGAACTGGTTCCCGAGCTGCGTACGGCGTCCAGCGGCGTGGCCAGGGCCCGGTTGTACTTCGAACGATGTTTCATCGACGCCGCGCCCGCCACGATCACCGACCTTGAACGCGTGCTCGCCGAGTTCCCGGCCGATGTCCTGGTCGCGGACCCGCTCGTGGTCGCCGCGCCGATGGTGTCCGAGCGCGGCGGGCCGCCGTTCGCCCGGATCGCCACCACCCGGCTCGGGATCTACAGCCGCGACACCCCGCCTCCCGGCCTCGGGCGCTCGCCCGGCGCCGGTCTGCGTGGACGGCTGCGTGACCGGGCACTGACCGTCCTGCACCGGCACGTCCTGTTCCGCCGGACCACCCTGCACCTCGACGACGTCCGGCACGCGATGGGCCTGCCGCGGCGGCGCCGTTCGGCGTTCGACCAGTTCCTGTCGCCGTGGTTGTTCCTGCAGGATACGGCCGAAGCCTTCGAGTACCCGCGCCGCGATCTGCCTCCGCAGGTGCACTTCATCGGTGCGCTGGTACCGGAACCGGCGGACTTCGACCGGCCCGTGTGGTGGCCCGAACTCCACGCCGATCGGCCGGTTGTCCTCGTCACGCTGAGCACGGTCGCCAACGCTCGAGCCAATCTGATCGGCCCAGCCGTCGAGGCGTTCGCGGGCGAGGACCTGACGGTGATCATCACCACCGGTAGCGGCGAGTTCACCGTGCCCGAGACGTTGCCCGACAACGTCCACGTGGAGCCGTTCGTGCCACACGCTTCGGTGATGCCGCACGTCGACGTATTCGTCACCAATGGCGGGTACGGCGGCGTCCAGGTGGCGCTGTCGCACGGGGTCCCGATGGTGGTCGCCGGGGTGACCGAGGAGAAACCCGATATCGCCGCGCGGATCGCCTGGTCCGGTGCCGGCGTCCGGCTGCCGACCGATGCCCCGAGCAGCGATGTCCTTCGCGCGGCGGTCCGACAAGTCCTGAACGACGGCCGTTACGCGAAGGCCGCCGCGCGGATCGCAACGGACCTCGGCCGCCATGATGCCGCGGCCGAGGCTGTCGAGCTGCTCGAAGAACTCGCCCGTACCGGAGAACCGGTGCTTCGGCGTTAGGCTTTCGCGCTGGTCTGGAAGATGGGCCACCCGATCTCGGTGCGCCACTGGGATTCGTCGGCCGTTTCGTGCCTGCCGACGGGGTAGTACTCGCGGATGGGGCCGTCGACGGCGAGTGCGTGTTCCGTCACGTACGTGCCCACTGCGCCATAGGCGCGGTCGATGCCGACATGGGATCCCGCGTGGACAGTGGTCGCGAGCTCGGTGGCCGGGACGACCAGCGAAGTGACGCGGCCCATCGGCCGCACCGGACCGTCGCACGGGACGAAGACCGTGGCCTGGCCGCGCTCGTGAGTGAACAGGTCGTTGGCGAAGATGCCGCCACTGGTTCCGGAGACCGGCACGCTCTGGGCGTCCAGTGTGGCGTACAGCTCGCCGAGCGCGCCCTGGTACCACGACAGGGAGTCCCCGACGTCGACGATCTCGCTGATCGCGGCCGCGGGTGTCGCTTCGACGCTGCGGTGCTCGATGTCGATCGGGGCACTCGGCTCAAGCAGCTCACGTAGGGACGAGACGGCACTCTGGGTCCGTGAAAGGGCGTCTTCCAGCCTGTTCAGGTGAGCCGCGATCAGCGTGTTGCGCGTCCCGAGGTCCGGGGCCGCCAGCACTGCCTGGATATCCTCCAGCGGCATGTCGAGCTGCCGGAACCGGCGGATGACCTGTGCGGTCGGGATCTGGTCCGTCGTGTAGTACCGGTAGCCGCTGTCCGGGTCGATGTCGGCGGGCTCGAGCAGGCCGATCCGGTGGTAGTGGCGCAGCGTTTTGACGCTCATGTGGGTGGCGCGAGCGAAGTCGCCGATCGCGAAGGAGAGCCGCATGCCTCCAGTGTGCAGGCTCCCCCAAGGGGAGAGTCAGCTGACAGGGGAGATGTTGACACTCCCGTCGTGGGAGCGCCGAACCTGGTTTCTCGGCAGCACGCCGAGCAGAACCGAGAGGAACAGGCCCATGACCACCGAACTCACCGGCGTGATCGCCGACCACATCGCCGCTGTCAACGCCTTCGACACCGACGCGATCGTCGCGACCTTCGCCGAGGACGCCTACGTCAACGACAACAAGCGCGAGATCTCCGGCATCGTCGCCGTCCGCAAGTGGGTGGAGAAGGAGATGGTCGGGGACAAGGTCACCATGGATGTCCGTGAGGTCGTCGACCACCACGGCGACATCATCGTGCGGGCGGCCTACGACGGTATGTACGACAAGACCAACCTGCCGGACGAACTCGTCATGTCGAACTACTTCAGCGTCCGCGACAACCGGATCATCAGTCTCGTTGTCATCTTCAACCGCCCCTCGGAATACTGATGGACTGTGCCACCGTAGGGAGATGGACGCAGCTACTGGGTCATCGCGGCTACGGGTCCGCAGGTCCTGGATGGCGTCCGTTCGGCGTTCAGCGGCGTAGTGGCTTCTGGTGCTGAGGCGGCGGGTGTTGCAGGGTCCGGTTAACCGCAGCAAGGACCGAGGCGGCCGGGGTTCCCTTGGTGCACAGGGAAAAAACGGAACCGCAGCGACTGCCTCACCGGCCACGCCACACGTCGAAGATGCTCCCCTGCAACGAATTCCCCTCGGCTGTCCGGCACGATTACGTTAGGCAACCACCGTCGCGGGCGTGGTGCATCAGTGAGTGACACCCGCGATATGCAGTTGGACGTGAAGGCCACCTTCACGACGTAATGCGCCGTGAAGGTGGCCTTCACGTCCAATCCGAGATCACGTACAGCGATAAGGCGGATCACCTGAAAGGGTATCGAATAGTAGTTCGACTCACGGTAGAATAAAGGGGTGTCCAGCTCGGTGATCCGGTTTCCCTCGCTTGCCGAGATTCGGCGTGCGAATCCGGTGGAAGCTGCTGAGATCGCCCGCCGACTGGCGCGGATCTACAACGAGTGCGACGCGCTGTTTGGTGTGCTGGCGGCGAAAGTGGAGACCGAGGGTGTGAAGGTTGTCTACCAGTATCTGAACACGGCACTGTGGTTGGATGATGTCACTCAGATCGGCCCGGCGGCGGCGAAGCGGATCGTGATCCGGGGTAAGGCCGTGAACTCCT